>JANJTM010000004.1 GCA_024711125.1 Rhodothermales bacterium | reverse complement strand
CACCGGCGAATGAAGGCAGCTCATGCAGCTGGGCTAACGGAGGTGCCGACCGTGCTCCGCCCCGAGAGCGAGGCTGAGGACATCGAGGTCCTTCTGCATGCCAACCGCCAACGCGAGAAGACCTACTGGCAGCGTGGGATGGAAGCCCGCAGGCTGTGGGACATTGAGTCGAAACGTGCGGTGGAGCGGATGCAGCAGGGGGGGCGTTCGAAAGGTCAGGAAGCGGTTCCTGACCCTGGTCAGGTCCGAGACAAGGTGGGCCGGGCGATAGGTCTGTCGGGACGATCCGTCGATACGCTCCTGGATGTTGTGGGGACGGTGATCAGCCTGCAGCGGAGCGGTGACGTCGATACGGCCGAGACGCTGCTGACGTCGCTGAAGAAGGGAATCGCCCCGGCTGCGAAGCACTCCGCCGTACAGGCGTTCCGGGAAGCCCGCCGGCAGCCGGAATCGGAGACCGATCACGATGAGTATATCGGCCTTGCGGCGTGGGAGGCGATGAGCGTTCCAGAGAGGGTCCATGCGCTCACCCAGACGACCTCAGGGACGAAGCTCAACCGTCAGATCGGCACATCGATCGAGTGGGCCCAGTGGTCGTGGAATCCGGTTACTGGATGCCGTCATGGCTGTGAGTTCTGCTACGCCCGTGACATCGCCAATCACTACTTCCCTCAGAAGTTCGAGCCCGTGCTGCTCCCAGGTCGCCTCGGCGCCCCCGCAGCGACGGATGTGCCCATGGAGGCGGCATCGGACATTCGGCACAAGAACGTATTCACATGCTCGATGGCGGACCTCTTCGGAAGGTGGGTACCGCAGGAGTGGATCGACCGTGTACTAGACGTCATCCGTACCCAGAACCAATGGAACTACCTCCTGCTGACCAAATTCCCCCAGCGCTTGGCGGAGCAGGACTGGCCGTCGAATGCGTGGGTGGGGACGACGGTGAACCGGCAAGCCGACATCCTCCGCGCGACGAAAGCCTTCGAGAAGGTTCGTAAAGCCGGAAGCGCGACCGTGACCTGGCTATCCGTGGAGCCACTGATCGAGCCGCTGAAGTTCGACTCGCTCGCCCTCTTCGACTGGATCGTGATCGGCGGGGCGTCAAAGTCGGCAAGGACTCCGAAGTGGGTGCCGCCAAGACGTTGGGTGGAAGACATTATCGACGTGGCCGAGGGGGACGGATGTCGCGTCTATATGAAGACGAATCTGGAGTACCGGCGCATCGAGCTACCGGGCTGGTCGGAGCCTGAGGCTGACGAGGCGCCGGTGGCATTCTTCCCGGAACGCAAGGTCCGAGATGGCTGAGTGACGCTCGATCAAGAGTCTGGACAGCAGGCTCCCGGGGATCGATGACACGAGTGGGGAGAGCCTCGCATCGGCGGATCTCCAGGCAGGGAGGATGCGGATGCTCACGTCTCGTCCAAGACGTGATCCGGGCCACTCAGACTAGGAAGCCACCGGCCAGCCAATCGAAGGACGGTTTCAACGCACCGGCGACCACGTCTACTCCGCGGCCATCCACAAGCACATCCACGTCGGGTGCCCATAGATGTGACACATATGATGCGAAACCTTCAGACAGCGACTCGGAGTTTGACTTTCCTCCATTTAGAAGCAGCCCCACCGTGCGGATTTGCTGACCGGAGAGCTCAGTGATCCGATTCCGATTCTCCCGTAGCTCCCAGAACAGCTCCCCGAATCGGATCGCACTTCGCTCCAAGGAAGGTGTCGGCTCAGCGGACTTGAGGATGATCCCGGCCATCAAGAGGTCCTTGTTTCCCCTGCGCACGGTCCTCGGAATAGGCACGTGAGCTTGTCGGCCGAGGATGCTCTTGGCAAGTGGATACAGCTTCGAGGGCGGTACATCACGCCTGAGGTCCACTGCAAATGTCGGAGCAAGCGGGCGGATGTACTCATCCAAACGCTGCCCGAAGCCTCGCCCCTGCGGTTTCCCCATCGACGCCGACGCCGGCGCCCGGCCTCGACGTGGGCTCTCAAGGAAGCCTCGAATGAGGGCTCTCTGCAAGTCCTCCGAGGGTTCGCCGTACAAACTGGACTGCTGGCCCGCCGTCATCTGAGGCGATAGAATCGAGAGGATATCGGAGAGAGGCGTGCCTCGAACCAGTTCCATCTGTGCGACCTCAAGAACGGCCTCGAACGCCAGGCGCTGTTGTGCTGAAGCAAGGCTCTGAAGGCGTGGCAGGCCTGGCAAATACTCCAGATGCACCTTCTGGCCCCGGCCCCACAAGACCGCTACGTGCACGCGCTCATCACGTTCAGCCTGAGGCCTCGCCAGGATCGGTATTACCCAACTGCGCTCAGGCATTCCAGGCCTCTCGCGTGATGTCCCGAATTCTGGCGGCGCGATCGATCAGAAGATCGGCTGAGGTTTGGATCCAATCGATGGCGGAAGGATGCCCCATTGACCGGTGAGCCTCCTTGAGCGCCGATCGGACGTCGGCCTCGGAGACTGCTGCAATTCGTCCGCACACCTGATCGGGAACTGGTTGGCCGCGACAGATGCGCCCAAGGTTCTCTTTCGGCCAGAAGTCGCGGGCGTCGATCCCAGGTATCGCGAATCGGTTTGGAGTGTTTAGGACCTTTGACTTCTCGAAGTCGATCGCCAGAAGTCGAAGACCGTCGGCCGCTGTGCGATCGACCACGAATCCGCCTTCGTTCCGATCGACATTCGCGATCCAGCAGTCGAAGACAGTGCATTCGAGAACCGATTCACGACTGATCGATCCTGCCTCGACGAGTGAGGGAACTCCGACGCGCAGGTTGGCCTCCAGGCAGCCAAACCAGCTTTCGTCCGTGAGCGGGTTTACCCAGACACCGAAGGCTGGCGTCGGAAGATCCAGCAGCCGCCCGAGTTGGTAGGCGGCCAGTTCGGCGAAGACTGTTCCAGGAGCTCGGTCCTTTACGTACCACCTCGACGATCCATCAGCGCCCAGGCCGACCCGCGGACTCGTGGAATACACCAAACCATCGTGTGGCTGGACGGGCAGAGGTTCCTCCGCGAGCCGGATGGCTGGTATTTGTGATCCGTGGGGCATGAACACGCGCGAACAGATCTAGAAACATCGACCACGTAGTGAATAAGCGCAAGGGTCGCCCGTGGGAGCACGAACCGGAGGAGATTCCAACTCGCTTCGGGATCTGTCAGATCCGATCGGTGCACAGACCGTCCATTCGCTCTCGGTTCAGATCGATGATCCCGACCCGCCCCTACCCTGCGTGCAAGCCCACTGGTTGGGAACTCCTGTTCCGGAGCGACACTCCAGATTTGGAGGATGATAGTGGCCTCTCGAACTTCGTCGCATCATGAGAACCACCGCGAACTCCCATCCTCCGCCAGGTGCATGTACTTCATCGTCACCATGATCGAGGAGTGCCCAGCGAACCTGCGGATCACCTCCACCGGCACACCTCGGTTGGCCAGCCTGGAGCACGCCGTGTGCCGCAGCGCATGGATGGAGGTGTCCTGGAGCCCGAGGTCCGACGCGTACTTCCGGAACAGCCGGGCCAGGTAGTTCGGGTAGATCGGCCGTCCCGATGAGGTGACGAAGACGAGTTCGTGCGTCCGCGGGAGCCCGTCGAGGATGCGCACGGCGGTCGTCGAAAGGGGCACGGAGCGGTCCGACCCGCTCTTCGTCTTGAACCCGTCGCGATTCCGCACAAGCATCCGGGACGTGTCGAACATGATGTCTTCCCACCGGAGGTTCACGAGCTCGCCCCGTCGCAGCCCGGTCTCGACAGCAAACCGAATCACGGGAATCAGCCACCGCGGGTCCCCGCGCCGTATCCGGTCGTTCGTAGCCGACGCCTCAATCGCGGCGACGAGCCGGTCGATGTCCGCCTCGCTGTAGTAGCGAGGGAAGACGGTGGGTACGCGTTCGATCGGCACTGCATCGCACACGTTTCCGTCGCAGCATCCCTCGGCGGTGCAGAAGGCCCAGAACGCGGACAGGTGGGCCAGGTACGTCTTCTTGCTGACGTCACTGGCCTCGGTGCCGTCCAGGAAGGCAGTTACGTCCGAAGCGCCGACGCTGGCGATCAGCCGATGCGGGCCGACGGCCTCAGCCAGCCGGGTCAGGATCGACTCGTAGATCGCCCGTGTGGACGGAGACTTCTTCCGCCGGCTCTTCTTGAACGCCGCTACCGCCTCGGCCACGGAGAGGTCGCTGCGAGCCGCCCAGGGATCGTATCGGCCGGCGGCGTACTCGTCTTCCCGGCGTGAACGAAGGCGCTCAGCGGCCCTGCTGGACATCCTGCCGAGGGGAACGGTCTTCTGCTTCGGGGTGCGGGACGCGTCGAAGAACAGGAGGTAGAACCTGTCGCCCCGCTTTCGGATCGATGCCATCGGAGTGCTTGTACAAAGATTGTACATGCGATCTGCCCGGCACCAACGAGAAGGGGCCGTTCAGATCGCTCTGAACAGCCCCCGAATCGACATCTGAAGTGGAGCTAAGGAGATTCGAACTCCTGACCTCTTGAATGCCATTCAAGCGCTCTACCAACTGAGCTATAGCCCCGTCCCGCCAAAATACGATGCCCGCGGGGGGCGCATCAACCGGCGGCAGACTCGTTGCACGAAACCGCACAATCCGGGTTCCGGCCGAAGGCGCGTGCCTCCCGCGAAAACCGCGTGCAGAAACCCGCGGCGCAAGAACGCGAACGGTCGCGGTGCGTTCTCGCGTTCCCGCAGCACCGCCACCCAGCGCCCATCGCCATGTCGTGCATCGTACACAAGTTCGGCGGAACGTCGGTCGGAACTCCCGAACGCATCCGCTCGATCGTGGACCTGGTGCGCGGCGACGTCCGACACGACCGGCGCATCGTCGTGGTATCGGCGTTCTCCGGCGTGACCGATCGGCTGCTGGCGGCGGTGGATGAGGCCGTCAGCCGGCGCGGCGGGCATATCGACGCCGTGGATACCCTGCGAAGGCGTCATCTCGACGCCATCGAGGCGCTCGTACCGATGACCGGACGCCGGGTCGTCGAGGACGAGGTCGACGCGATCTGGCGGGAGCTGGCGGAGCTGTTGGACGGCATGTACCTGCTTCGGGAGGCCACGGAGCGGGCCCGTGCGGCGGTCTCGGGCCTTGGCGAACGCGCGTCGGCGCCCATCGTTGCGGCCGCCTTCCGCGCCGAGGGCATGGACGCGGTCGCCCTCGATGCGCGGCGGTTCATCCGGACGGACTCGACGTTTGCCGAGGCGCTCGTGGATTTCGACGCGACGGCGAGCGCGACGCGCGCCGCGATGGAGGGCGTTCCGGCGAACGCCGTCGCGATCGTGACCGGCTTCATCGGTTCGAACGAGCAGGGTGTGCAGACGACCCTCGGCCGGTCGGGCAGCGATTATTCGGCCACGATCGTCGCCGGCGCGGTCGATGCCGACGAGGTCATCATCTGGACCGACGTCGACGGGGTGCTCTCGGCCGATCCGCGCCTGGTGCGCACCGCCTTCACGCTCCCCGAACTGAGCTACCGGGAGGCGGCCGAGATGGCGTATTTCGGCGCCAAGGTGTTGCATCCACGCACGATGGCCCCGCTCCAGCGCCGGGGCATCCCGGTCTGGATCCGCAACACGATGCGTCCCGAGGCGCCGGGCACCGTCATTCGGCCCGAGGCCGGGACCTCGGAGCTTCGGGTCAAGGCCATCACGTCGGTCCAGGACGTCTCGCTCCTGATGATCGAGGGCACGGGCATGATCGGCGTTCCGGGCATCGCCTCCCGCGCATTTTCGGCCCTCGCCGACGCCGCGGTCAACGTGCTGGTGATCTCGCAGGCTTCCAGCGAACAGAGTATCTGTATCGGCGTGCGGGCGCTCGACGCGCGGCGCGCCCTGGATTCGCTCGAGCGGGCGTTCCGCCGGGAACGCGAAACGGGGCTCGTCACCGAGATCCGCGCGGTGGAGGATTGCGCGGTGGTGTCGCTCGTCGGAGACCGCATGCGCATGCAGCCGGGCATCGCCGGGCGCATGTTCTCGACGCTCGGATACGCCAACATCAACGTGCTGGCGATTGCGCAGGGAGCCGCGGAAACCAACATTTCGGCGGTCGTGTCGGGCGCCGACGCGCGCCGCGCGGTCCGGTCGTTGCACGACGCGTTTGCCCGCTCGCACGCCCGGGCGCACCTCGTGCTCGTGGGCACGGGCGTGGTGGGCGCCACGTTCCTCGAACTCCTGTCCCGAACGCGCGAAACGCTCCTCGAGAAGAGGAACCTCGAGCTTCGCCTCGTCGGTCTTGCCCGCACGGGGGTCGCGGCGTGGGATCCCGAGGGGCTGCCCGACGACGCGCGGGCGTCGCTGCTCGACCGCGCCGAGCCGTGCGATCTCGACACGTTGGTCGAGAAGGCGGTGGACGCGCATCTCGAGCGCCTCGTGTTCATCGACGCCACGGCCTCGGCCGAAGTCGCGCGCAGGTACGCCGGCCTGCTGGAACGCGGCGTCGCCGTGGTGACTCCCAACAAGCGGGCCAACACGATGGAACAGGCGTACTACGACCGGTTGCAGCGAACGGCCGCGCGGCGCGGCGTCCCGTTCCTCTACGAGACGACGGTCGGAGCCGCGCTTCCGATCATCGGCGTGCTGGGGGATCTCGTACGGTCGGGCGACCGGATCCGGCGCATCGAAGGCGTGCTGTCCGGAACCCTGGCCTACGTGTTCAACAGGCTGGCCGGGGGGAGTCGGTTCTCCGAGGCCGTGCGGGAAGCGCGACGGCTCGGATTTACCGAACCCGATCCGCGGGATGACCTGGGCGGGGAAGACGTGGCCCGCAAACTGCTCACCCTGGCCCGCGAGGCGGGGTGGTCGTTCGAACGGACCGACATGGAGGTCGAGTCGCTCGTTCCGCCCGCGCTGCGCGACGTGGAGGTGGAGGCGTTCCTGGCCGGACTCGAGGCGCATGACGAGGAGTGGGCCCGTCGGGCGGCCGGCGGACGACTGCAGTTCGTGGCCACGGGCGAACCGGACCGCCTGCGGGTCGGTGTCGCGTCGTTCGACGCGGACCACGCGTTCGCGCGGCTCGGCGGCACCGACAACATGGTGCTGTTCACGACCGATCGCTATCCGACGCGCCCGATGATCGTGCAGGGTGCGGGCGCGGGACCGGACGTCACGGCCGGCGGCATGATGGCCGACGTCGTGCGTGCGGCCGAGGCCATGCGGTGACCCTGCCCGCCCCGGTGGCAGCCGGGGGCGAGGGGTTCAGCGTCCGCGTGCGATCGTATAGGCCGTGGCCAGGACCGCCGTGTAGAAGGCCGAGCCGATCCACAGGCCGAAGACGAGGAACGAGTCGCGCACCCCGGTCTGCAGCGAGAGCAGCAGGACCAGCAGGCCGTTGTGCACCAGGGCCAGCAGCAGGCCGCCGACCAGGGCCTGGCGGGGGAGAAGAAGCGTTCCTTCCCGCTCGCTCGACGGGAAGAGGCCGATCATGAAGCCCACGGCGGTCTTGACGAGCATGTGCAGCCCCCAGGTGTCGTAGACCACGTCGATCGCGAATCCGCAGACGAAGCCCGCGACCGATCCGGCGCGGCGACCGTAGCGGAGGCCCAGCCACGCGACGAACAGCAGCACGGCGTCGGGGTATGCGCCCCACAGCCGGAGTCTGCCGAGCAGGAGCCACTGGACCAGCACGACGCCGACGCCGTACACCAGGGATCGTATGAGCGCGGGCAGGGGCACGGCAGGGTGGGCGGGAGGGCGGGCCGATCTGGGTGGGCGGGCGGAATCTACGGTCGCGGGGCACGGAACAACCACCGCCGTGCAGGATTGGATTCGGCCGATCCGATCCCGAGTCCGATGGCCAAGGCACGCCTCCAGACCTCCCGTCGTTCCGCCCGCCGCATGGTGTTCGAGCGGCGCAATTACGTGCTGCTTTTCATCGGTCTGGCGCTCGTGATCGCCGGGTATGCGGTGATGCGCATCGAGAACGAGGTGGACGGATTCCTGTCGCTGTACGTGGCGCCGCTCCTGCTGCTCGCGGGATACCTTGAGATCATCTACGCCATCCTGTGGCGTCCTTCCGCGTCTGCCGAAGCGACCGCCGAAGGATAGGGCGGCATCCCCGGGTTCAGTAGAGCAGGTAGGAGGAACGCAGGCTGTCGAAGCGGGCGGTTTCGTCTGCCCAATCGGCGAGCACGGCCGACGCGCCGCGTCCCTCGAGCAGTGCCGCTTCCAGTCGCCGCGTGCCGGCGAGCCGGGCGAGGCCGGCCGAGCGCACGAGGTCGGGCGGACGGTCGGGATCGGCGAAGAACGCCTCGAGCACCCGCAGGCCCACGTCCATCGGTCGGACGACGGCGGGATCCACGACGTGAATGCGGATTCCCGGGATGTCCTGGTCCTGGTAGCGGGGTGAGGTGGCCCTCCCCGGCAGGCTGCGTGGCGTGTACCGCACGGCCTCGAAGCGGACGCCCGCCGGCGGATCGGCCGACAGCCGGGCCACGGCCGCTCCGGCGTCGAGCCAGGGCGCCCCGACCATCGCGAACGGATGGTCGGTTCCGCGTCCCTCGCTGGCCGTGAGCCCCTCGAAGAAGCACATTCCGGGGTAGAGCAGGGCGGTTTCGAAGTCGGGGATGTTCGGGCTCGTGGGTACCCACGCGAGCCCCGTGGCGGGCCACAGCGTATCCCGCGTCCAGCCTTCGGTCTTGACCACCGTGAGCCGCAGGGAGTCCAGTCCCGGAAGCCAACGCTCGCCGACGGCCATCGACGCGAGTTCGCCCACGGTCATGCCGTGCTGCACCGGGATCGGGAAGATGCCGACGAACGACTCGAAACCGGGCTCGAGCACATAGCCGTCCACCCGGGCCCCTCCGACCGGGTTGGGGCGGTCGAGCACCACGAACTCGACGCCGGCGGCGGCAGCCGCCTCCATCGACCGTCCCATCGTGCTGATGTACGTGTAGAACCGGGCGCCGACGTCCTGGATGTCGAACACCAGCACGTCGATCGAATCGAGCACCGCCGACGGCGGGCTTCGCCGCTCGCCGTACAGGCTGTAGACCGGAAGTCCGGTCGCGGCGTCGGTCGTGTCTCCGACGGTTCGTCCCGCGTCCTGGTCGCCCCGGATGCCGTGTTCGGGCCCGAACAGGGCGACGAGCCGTACGTCCGGCGCCGCGTGCAGAAGATCCGCGAGGTGCGTTCCGCCCGAGGTCGACGTGTGGTTGGCGATGAGCCCCACGCGACGACCCCGCAGGATCCCGTATCCGGAGTCCACCAGGCGGTCGGCCCCGGTGCGTACGCCGGGTCCCGACGCCGCCTCCTCGGTCTGGGCCCGGCAGCCACCCAGGGGGAGGGTGAAGACGGCCAGGGCGACGAGGAGACGGGCGGCGGCGGGACGTTCCATTTCAGGAATTGGCTACGATCTCGTGCTCGGGGAAGAAGTAGTTCGCCTCCAGGCGACCGTTCTCCAGGGAGTCGGAACCGTGCACGATGTTGCGGCCCTTGGACTCGGCCAGGTCGCGACGGATGGTGCCGGGAGCGGCCTCGGCCGGATCCGTGGCTCCGATCAGGGTACGGAAATCGGCGACGGCATTCTCCTTCTCGAGGACCATGGGCACGCACGGGCCGCTGGACATGAACTCGACGAGTTCGCCGAAGAAGGGACGACCGCGGTGCACCGCGTAGAAGCCCTCGGCCTCCGTCTTCGTCAGTTTGACCATCTTGAGGGCACGAACCGAGAATCCGGCGTCCTGGATGCGGCGGATGGCTTCGCCGACGAGGTTCTTCTCGACGCAGTCGGGCTTGAGGATCGCGAGGGTGCGCTGGCTGGACATGAGGTGCGGCAGGGGCTGGGTATATAGCCCGTTTCCAACGTCGCATCCGGTCGACGGTGCCCGAACCGGCACGGTTCCGCAGGGAAGAACCCGTGAAACGGTGTCAGATCCCGTGGTCCACCCGCAGCAGGGCGCTCAGGCTGTCGTCGGGCACCTCGATGCCCGGTTCCGGATACGGAGCGACCCACAGCAGGCGGAAGCGCTCGCTTTCCGACTGGAATACGTCGCCGCGCAGCCACGGCTCGTTCACCAGGCCCGGTACCCACAACTGGAACACGACCGGGGCGAACCCGTCCCGTTCCACGCGGAACGTGGCCCCGACCTGGCCGGCCGTGGGGCAATCGGTGCCGAGTGGGCAGCGCGAATCCTCGGTGATCTCGAGCAGGCGAACCCCCAGGTCCAGTTCCTCCAGGCGACCCAGTTCCCCGAGGCCGAGGCGGAAGGGAACGCCGAGTTCGGCGGCGACGTCCCCCGGCACGGGCTCGTCCACTTCCGGAGCCGCATCGACGGCGAATTCCCGGCACGCGACCGGCGCCGCGAGGACGAGGACGACGAGCAGCGCCTCGCCAAGGCGACGGAAGGAAGAAGGAGGCGTCATGGCGTCCGGAAAGCGGTTCGGGCGTGACGGCCCATGACGCAATCAACGGATCGGAGACCTTCCCTTCAAGGCGCGGGCGCGCGACCGGACCCGAGCGGCCGTCGAACGGTGTCCCGGAGCGGGCGACCTGACCTCAGCGGCGTTCGGCCGATTCCGCGAAGGGGGAGAACCAACGGGGCGCCTGGCGCTGCGGGGTCGTCGTCGCGACGGCTGCCGCAGCCTCGCGCTCCAGCCAGAAGACGAGGATGTCGTCGGCGAATTCGCTGCGCCGGCTCCGGGAGAGCACGCCCTCGAGGAGGTGGCGAACCGGCTCCGACTTTCCGAACGAACGGCTCACCGACTCCGAGAGCCCGGCCTCACCCAGTTGGTGTCCCTCG
Organism: Rhodothermales bacterium; assembly: GCA_024711125.1. GTDB lineage: Bacteria > Bacteroidota > Rhodothermia > Rhodothermales > UBA10348 > JANJTM01. The sequence continues at coordinate 6,126 of JANJTM010000004.1, read as the reverse complement.
GCCATTTCCTGCTCCAGCAGACCGTCGGTGTAGGCGACCAGGGCCGTGCCCGGCTTGAGTTCGATCTCGGCATCCTCGAACTCGGCGTTGCGGTCGAGACCGAGGATCAGGTCGCTGTGCGGCGCGATCCGGGACTCCGAAGCCGACACGACGACCGGTCGGCAGTGGCCGGCGTTGGCGTAGGTGACGAGATTGCGGGCCGGCTCCCACCGCAGCAGGAGAAGCGACGCGAACGTCTCCTCCATCGGCGGATCGTCCATGAGCACCTGGTTCACGCGCCGCAGCAGGGTGGCCGGCGACCGCGTGTCGCGCAGCATGGTGTGCAGGGTGGACCGCAGGTAGCCGAGGAAACTGAAGGCGTAGAACTTGGCCTGGAGGCCCTTTCCCATCACGTCGCCGATCGTGATGAAGAAGGTACCCTTCTCGGGTTCGTTCCAGTCGAAGAGGTCGCCGCCGCCGGCTTCCTTCGGGGCGTTGTGGAAGTGCGACTTCCAACCGGCCACGTCGGGAAGGCGCTTGGGCATCAGCCGCTGGGAGAAGTCCTGCCCGATGCGGGCGTCCAGCTGGCTCTGGAAGAGCTTGGTTCGCTCCAGGAGGCGACCGATCCGGGTGAGCAGCTGTTCGATGTCGAACGGTTTCGTGATGTAGTCGTCGACGCCGGTGCGCCGTCCGCGCTGGCGACTCTGCTCGTCGGCCTTCGCGGTAAGAAAGATGAACGGGATGGCGCGTGTCTCCTTGCGCTCCTGGAGCGCGGCCTGGAGGGCGAACCCGTCCATGCGCGGCATCATGATGTCCGAGACGATCAGGTCCGGCATCTCCTCGGCGACCCGCTCCAGGGCTTCTTCGCCGTTGGCGGCCGTGCGCACGCGGTAGTGCTTCCCGAGGCGGTACTCGAGAAGGCGACGCAGCGTATGCTCGTCTTCGACGATCAGAATGGAATGGTCAGCCATGGGTCCTGGTCGGCGGCGACGGAGAATTCGAGACGGTGACGGCCGTTGTCTCCGCGTCGGTAGTCGAGGTACTCGGTGGCGGCCTGGAGCATCAGGAGCCCCATGCCGCGGTCCGGAAACGGATCGAGCGCCTGCCGGCGCCTTTCCATGTGCAGGTCGAGATCGAAGCCCCTTGAGTTGTCCTCGATGACGCACCGTACCCGCTTGCCGTTGGGGTAGACGTCGAGCAGGATCTCCGGTTTCCGATCCCCGAAGTCCGCGTGCTGGACGAGGTTCGCCAGCCACTCGTGCACGGCGAGTCGCATCAGCAGCACCTTGTCCTCGTCGAACAACGGCGAAAACGCTCCCTCCTCGGCCCACTGGGCGAAAAGGTCATGCGCGTCGTCCGTTATCCGGGCGAGGTCGGTGAACCGATGGCGGGTGGCGACCATCGTCGTACCGGAGGCGGGGTGGCGGCGTGTTCAGCGCAGCGCTTCGCGCGCCGCTTCGACCGTCGGGAACTGGCGGAACACCTTGTAGGTGCGCGTCAGCTGCACGACGACCTGCACCGGGCGGGAGACCGCCGCGAAGACGACCTGGCCTTCCATCGGGGACACCTGCCGGTAGAGCGAGAAGATCGATCCGAGGCCCGTGGAGTCGAGGATGCCGGTTTCGGAGAAATCGAGCACGAAGTTCCGGACTCCGGCGCGGACCTGGTCCTGGCACGCGGCCTTGAAATCGGCGGCGTTGCGGAAATCGAGCGCCTTGCCGACGCGGACGATCACCGTCTGCTGGGTCCAGGGTTCGACTGCGAAACTCATCGTGGTGACATGCATGGCCGAAGTGGGGTACTGGTTGTGTACGCGTTCCGTGGCTCGTAGTATCGGCGCCGGACCCGGGGACTAAAGAAGCCCGTTCCGGGTGCGTTCGACGCTACATACGCAGCGGAAACGCCGCTTTTCGGGGACCTCGGCCGGTTTTGGGTCCACGCGGGGAACGTTACACGACGGGGTGGCGAATATACGGTCCCGGCTTCGCACGCCGGAGAAGGGACGGCCCGAACCATGATCCAGGCAGGTTGCAGTCGGGAATTGCCGCTCTCGGTCGGAGTCGTCCGCGCCGAGGGAGTCGAGCCGTGGGTCTACCCCCCCGGTTTCCGGGAGCGGCTCGACCTCGCCCTCGGCAGGAGAGCGGCCGACGCGTCCGCTTCCGACGAAGCCGTACGCGCCGCGGCGCGGGACATGCTGCGGCACGGCCGCTACAAACCGACCGGGCGCGGCAAACCCGCCAGCGAGTACCTCGTGCGGGCGGCGGTCGAGGGCACCTTTCCGCGCATCAACGGGGTCGTGGACGTCTGCAACCTCGTCAGCCTCGAATCGCTGCTGCCCATCTCCCTCTGGGACCTCGACAAGGCCCGTGCGAAGCGTTTCACGGTGCGCCGCGGGGTCGCGGGCGAAGCCTATGTCTTCAACGCCGCGGGCCAGGTGATCGAACTCGAGGACCTGGTGGTGGGATGCCGGCTGCCGGCCGCGGACGACGAAGCCGGGGAGCCGATCGTGAACCCGGTCAAGGACTGCCTCGCGACGAAAACCGACGACGGTACGCGGCGTGTCGCGGCCCTCGTCTACGCCCCGGCCGGGTTCGATCCGGCGAGGCTGGAGGCGGTCCTCGACGGGTTCGCCGCGCTGCTGGCCGGCTGCGGGGCGGCCGTCTCGACGGCGTGGGGCGTGGTCGGGCCGGGATCGGTCCTGGAGGTCTGATGGGTCGCGCCGCCGTCCTGCTCCTGGCCGCGCTGGCGGCGTTCGGTTGCTCGCGGCGCTCGGCCGCGCCGGTCGACCTGGCCGAAGTGCAGGCGGCCGAAGGGCCGGCGCACGAATCCTGGGACATGGACATGCTCGTGTCCGAAGACGGCCGTCCACGATTCCGACTGCGCGCCGAACACCTGGCCTATTACGAACGCAAGGATTCGACGTACATGGTCCTCGACGGTGCCGGCCGGGTGGCCGGCGTGCTCTACGACGGCGAACGGGACACGACCGCGTGGTTCGAGGCCGACCGCATGACGTGGTTCGAGGACGCGCGCCGCATGGAGGCCCGGGGCCGCGTCGTCGTGCGGTCGGCGAACGGGCGCGTGCTCGAATCGGAGCACCTGGAGTGGCTGGAGTCGGCGCGGCGGGTGCTCACACCGGGGTTCGCCCGCGTCACGCTCGTGGACGGCCACCTCGAAGGGTACGGCCTCACCGCCAGGGAGGACCTGGAGGACGTTCGCCTCGCCACGGTGACGGGAAGCGTGACGGTGACCGACGAATGACGCGCCTCGGGTCCATCCTGTTCGTGATGGCGATCTCGCTCGTGCTCGCCGGATCGGCCCGGGCCCAGGGCCGGGACAGCACGACCGTGCGCATCGTTTCTTTCGAAGCGGATTCGCTGATCGTGCGCGTGGTGGACGGGCAGGAAATTCGGGAAATGCTGCGTCCGAGGTTGCGCGAGGGCTCGACCACCGTGCGGGCCGAGCGGCTCGTCGACAGGGGCGGAGGCCTGCTCCATTTCTTCGATCGGGTGCGGGTGATCGACGAGAGCGACACGCTGACGGCCGACCGCGTGCTGTACGACCGAAATACGAAGATCGGAAGGGCCACGGGCTCGGTGCGGCTCGGGGACGGCGAGGTCGTCGTCACGGCCCCGGAAGGCGATTACGACGCGCGCGCGAAACGGGCCGATTTTCGCGCCGGGGTCACGCTCGTGGACTCGGCCTCGGTGCTTACCAGCCGCACGGGTTCGTACTGGACCGAGGAAAAGCGGGCCGCTTTCGCGGGGGACGTGCGGCTCACGGGCGACAGCCTCGACGTGGCGGCCGATTCGGTGGACTACCACCGGGAGAATCGACGCTCGTTCGCCCGGGGCGATGTCGTATTCCGGCGCACGACGACCGACGGGCTGCACTGGATCCTCGGAGACCGCGCCTGGGACGACGACGAAGCCGGGACCTCGAGGGTCGAAGGCGACGTGCTCCTGGCCACCATCCGGGTCGACTCGACCTCGGCCGACACGCTATTCCTCGCCGCGGGCCGGCTGCACTCGGCCCGGGCCGATTCCGTGGAGCGCTACGCGGCGGCCGATTCCGTGCGGCTCTGGCGCACCGAGTTCGCGGCGGTCGCCGACTCGGTCGCGTTCGAGCGCTTCGCGGGGCCGGATTCGACCGGCGGGCCCGCGACGAGCCGGCTGCTCGGCCGCCCGGTGGCGTGGTTCCGATCGACCCAGGTCCACGGGGATACGCTGGTGGTGGTCGGGCGGGGCGAGTCCATGGATACGCTGCGCGTGTGGCCGAACGCGTTCGTCGCCCGGATGGACTCGACGACCGGACGTCTCCAGCAGTTGCGCGGAGATCGGCTTACGGGCCTCTTCCGGGACGATTCGTTGCGCTCGGTGCACGTTTCCGGGCGTTCCGAGGCCGTGTACTGGCTGGAAGCCGACGAGGAGCGCGAAGGCGGCGCGATGCGCGTTTCGGCCGACAGCATCCGCTTCCGGCTCGACGGGGACCGGCTGTCGGACCTCGGCGTGTACGACGGCGTGGAGGGCACGTGGTACCCGGCCCACCTGGTGACCGCGGAAGTCGACCTCGAGGGCCTCGCCTGGGAGCCCGGACGTCGGCCCGACGCGGCCCCGTTCCGGCTGCGCCTTGCTTCCCGCATCTGCCGATTCGGGGGACCGGCGTGCGCCGAACCGCCGTGCGAGCCCGGAGACGACGCGTGCGGCGGAAAAAAGCCCGATCTTCCGCCCGATCCCCGACCGGACCGTCCATGATGCCCGAAGCTTCCGGAACGTCGGCCACGACGGCGGTGCTGCGCGCCGAGAACCTCGAGAAGCGGTACCGCAAGCGCACCGTGGTGCACTCGGTGAGTCTGGACGTGCGCCAGGGCGAGATCGTCGGGCTGCTGGGACCCAACGGCGCGGGCAAGACGACCACGTTCCACATGATCGTCGGGCTCGTCCGGCCCGACGCGGGCCGGGTGTTCCTCGACGACCGGGAGATGACCCGGCTCGCGATGTACCAGCGCGCCCGGTTGGGTATCGGCTACCTCTCGCAGGAGGCGTCGATCTTCTCGCACCTCACCGTCGAGGCCAACCTGGAGGCCGTGCTGGAATACCAGCCGATGACGAAGGCCGATCGGGAGGCCCGCCGGGACGAGCTCGTTTCGGAGTTCGGCCTCGAGAAGGTGCGCCGTTCGAAAGGCTACACGCTGTCGGGCGGCGAGCGCCGCCGAACCGAGATCGCCCGCGCGCTCGCGACCCGTCCCCGGTTCTTCCTGCTCGACGAACCGTTCGCGGGCGTGGACCCGATCGCGGTCGAGGACATCCAGGCGATCGTCGCCGGCCTCAGCTCCCGGGGCATCGGGGTCCTGATCACCGACCACAACGTGCACGAGACCCTGGCGATCACCGACCGTGCCTACCTGCTGTACGAGGGCAACATCCTCAAGCAGGGCACGGCCGAGGCCCTCGCGTCGGACGAAGAGGTGCGACGACGCTACCTCGGCGAGAAGTTCACCCTGGAACGGTACCGCTGACGGGCCGGGAAGAATCGCGGGTCGGAACAGGTCGCGGACGAAGCGGGTGTACGGCGTCTATCCGAAGCGTTGTTCCGCATGTCCGAAGCCCAGAACCTGCTCGACGATCTCGCATGGCGCGGGATGATCTACGACGTGACCCCGGATCTCGCGGCCGCGCTGGCCGCCGGACGGGTCACGGCCTACGTCGGGTTCGATCCGACCGCCGATTCGCTGCACGTGGGCTCGCTGCTTCCGATCATGGCCCTCGCGCGGCTGCAGCGGTTCGGGCACGCCCCGATCGCGATCGTGGGCGGAGGCACGGGGCTCATCGGCGACCCCAGCGGAAAGACGCAGGAGCGGCAGCTGCTGGACGCGGCCCAGGTGTCGCGCAACCTGGCGGGCATCCGAGCGCAGCTCGAGCGGTTCCTGGACTTCGAGGCCAAGGGCAACCCGGCCCGCATCGTGAACAACCTCGACTGGCTCGGCTCGCTCGGCCTGATCGAGTTCCTGCGCGACACCGGCAAGCATTTCACGGTGAACTGGATGATGCAGAAGGACTCCGTGAAGACGCGCATGGAGACCGGCATCAGCTTCACCGAGTTCAGCTACATGCTGTTGCAGGCCTACGACTTCTCGCGGCTCTACGC
>JANJTM010000003.1 GCA_024711125.1 Rhodothermales bacterium | reverse complement strand
GGGGGCGGGGTCCGTCGGGGACGGAGCGGAAGGGCCTCGAATGCGCCACGCGCGGCGGTCTTCCGCCCGGTGGGCCGATCCGTCAGCGCGCCGTCGCTCGAGGCGGGCCGATGATATCCCGGCCCCTGCCCGCGGACAATCGCGCGGCAGGAACGTGCAAACGTTCGATCGATCCGTGCAAACGGCGCCGTGGCGCGAGGCCCGTAACCGTGCCGGATCCTACCGCCGCATCGTTCGCCCCTTCCGTCCCAGCCGCCGTGTTTACGCCAGCAGCGGCCGCACCACCTTCCCCTTCACGTCGGTCAGCCTGAACCTGCGCCCCTGCGCCAGGAACGTGAACCGCTCGTGGTCGATGCCCAAGAGGTGCAGGAGCGTCGCCTGGAAATCGTGCACGTGCACCCCGTCGCGGGCCACGTTGTAGCCGAACTCGTCGGTTTGGCCGTATGCCGTGCCCGCCGCCGTGCCCGCGCCCGCCATCCACACCGTGAAACACCGCGGGTGGTGGTCGCGCCCGTAGTTGTCGGCCGTCAGCTTGCCCTGCGAGTAGTTCGTGCGGCCAAACTCGCCGCCCCAGATGACGAGCGTGTCCTCCAGCAGGCCTCGCTGTTTCAGGTCCTGCACGAGCGCGGCGCTCGGCTGGTCGGTGTCGCCGGCGAGCTTCCTGATCTCGGTCGGAAGGTTTCCGTGCTGGTCCCAGCCCTGGTGGTACAGCTGGATGAACCGCACGCCCCGCTCGGCGAGGCGCCGCGCCAGCAGGCAGTTGGCGGCGAACGTGCCGGGCGTCCGCGCCTTCTCGCCGTAAAGCGCGAAGGTCGACTCGGGCTCGTCCGAAAGGTCCATCGTGGCCGGGACCGACGTCTGCATCCGGTACGCCATTTCGTACTGGGCGACGCGGGCGTCGATCTCGGGGTCCATGACGCGGGCGTGTTCCGCTCGGTGGAGTTCCTTCAGGGCGTCCAGCATGCGCCGCCGATCCATGCGGCCGAGGCCCGCGGGATCGTTCAGGTACAGGACCGGGTCGGCGCCTGAGCGGAACTGCACCCCCTGGTGCTGCGACGGCAGGAAGCCCGAGCCCCAGAGCCGCGAGTAGAGCGGCTGGTCGTAGTTGTTAGACCGGGAGAGCAGTACCGTGAAGGCCGGCAGGTTCTCGTTGTCGCTTCCGAGCCCGTACGAGATCCACGAGCCGATCGAAGGGCGCCCGGTCTGCTGGGTGCCCGTCTGGAAAAACGTGATCGCGGGGTCGTGGTTGATCGCCTCGGTGTGCATCGAATGGATGAAACAGAGGTCGTCCACGACGCCGGCCGTGTGGGGCATCAATTCGCTGATCCAGCGCCCGCTGCGGCCGTGGCGCTCGAAGTTGAACGCCGACCCGGCGAGCGGAAGCGATTTCTGGTTCGCCGACATGCCCGTCAATCGCTGCCCCTGGCGCACCGAGTCGGGCAGCTGCTCGCCGTTCATCTGCCGCAGGAGCGGCTTGTAGTCGAACAGGTCGAGCTGCGAAGGCCCGCCCGACTGGAAAAGGTAGATGATGCGCTTGGCGCGCGGGGCGTGGTGCAGGACCTGCAGGGCGGGATCGCCGAGGCCGGCCGCACCGGCTCCGGCCGAGCCGTCAACGCCTGCGGCGCGCCCGAGACCATCAACCAGCCTTGCCGTGGCAGCGGCCGGGGCCATCAGAGAGGCCAGTGCGGCCGTTCCGATCCCGAGGCTGGCCCGCGACAGGAAGTGCCGGCGGGTCGAGAGGTACTTGATGTCGTCGAAATCGCACATATCAGCGCTTGGTCACGAAGGCGTCCATGTTCATGATCGTGGAGGCGACCACAGCCATCGCGGCGACCTGCGGGGCGGGCAGCGACGCGTCCCGCGGCTTCTCGCCGACGGCCAGCAGCGCCGCGGCGTCGCGGGGCGCCGCCGCGAACCGGCGTTCCTGTTCCGCCCGGAGCTCCTCGAGGACGGCCAGTTCCTCGGCGCGCGGACGACGCCCGGTGAGCAGGCGGAAGGCCGACTCGACCGCCCCGTTGCCGCCCGACGGGCGCAGCACGCGCTCGGCGAGGAATCGCGAGGCCTCGACGTACTGCACGTCGTTCATGAGCACGAGGGCCTGCAGCGGCGTGTTCGTGCGCTGCCGATCCACCACGCACAGGTTGCGCTCGGCGGCGTCGAACGAAATCATGGAGGGCGGCGGGGTCGTGCGTTTCCAGATCGTGTAGAGGCTTCGGCGATACAGCTTCTCGCCGTGGTCCTGCACGTAGACCGTCGCGTTTCGGGTCGCGAGTTCCTCCCAGAGCCCCGCGGGCTGGTAGGGCTTGACCGGAGGACCTCCGATCTCGCGCACCAGGAGGCCGCTCGCCGCCAGCGCGCCGTCGCGGATCTGCTCGGCCGACAGGCGCGCCGAGGGTCCGCGGGCGAGGAGCACGTTGTAGGGATCGCGTTCCAGCAGGTCCGGGCCGGCAATGCTCGACTGCCGATAGGTGGCCGACGTGACGAGCATCCGGAGGAACGCCTTCGTGTCCCACCCGCCCCCGCGATAGGCCAAGGCGAGGTGGTCGAGCAGTTCGAGGTGGCTCGGAACGGCGCCCTGGAAGCCGAAGTTGTCGGCCGTCGCGACGAGCCCACGCCCGAACACCATCTGCCACAAGCGGTTGGCGGCGACCCGGGCCGTGAGCGGATTGCGCTCGTCGAAGAGCCACCGGGCGAGCCCGAGCCGGTTCTTCGGGTACTCCTCGGGGAAGGGAAGCACCACGCCGGGCGTCGTGGGCCCGACCGGGGTCGTCGGCTGGTCGTACGCGCCGCGAGCGAGCACGAACGTCGGCCGGGGCTCGGGAAGCTCCCGCAGCACCATGACGCTCGGGCGGCCGGTCAGGATCGAGTTCTCCTCGCCCCGCAGCCGCCGCAGTTCGGCACGCAGGCGCGCCGAGGCCTCGTCGACCCGTTCGGCATGATACTCGCGCAGGGCCGCCTCCTGGTCCGGCGTGCGCGTCGGCGTCGCCACGAGACGCGCCAGCGTATCGCGTCGGCCCGCCTCCCACGCGACCTCGAGCGACGACAGCCGCCGGTCGAACACGCGGAATTCGTCCACGTCGGCCCGGTCGAGGGTCGGCAGGTTTCCGCCCTCGAAACCGATCGCGAGGTTGCCCGAACCGCCCCAGTTGCTCGTGTCGCCGGTCGCCGGGTCGATCGAGAAACGGATCGACTGCCGCAGGTTGTCGACGACCGCGCGCGAGGCCATCTCGTGGCCGTCGAGGAACAGGCGGATCCCGTCCGCCCGGGACGAGCCGTCGTAGGTCAGCGTGACGTGGCGCCAGGCGCCCGCCGGGAGGCGATCGGTCGTGCGGATCTCGATCGAGTTGTCCGGGAATACGTGGTTGAGGCTCGCCGAGAGCGTGCCGTCCTCGTTCAGGATCACGAGGTAGCCGCGCTTGCCGTTGAAGAGCCCGCCGGACTTGCCCATGAGCGGCCCGTGGGTCGAATCGCTCGCGAGGCGCACCCAGAGCGAGAGCGTGAACGGCTCGTTCCGCTCGAAAACGAACCGCTTGCCGCCCATGTCGAGCCAGCCGTCGCCCTTCAGCCGCATCCCCTTCCCGGCCACGCCGTCGATGAGCTCGGGCAGTTGGTCACGGTCGCCCCAGAAGTAGCCGGGCTCCTTCGGTTTGACGAGGTCGGGCAGGTCGAGGCGGTCCTTGGTCTCGACGAAGCCCTCGAGCGGATAGTGGCCGACGAGACCCGTCGGGGCGGGGTCTTCGCGCCGTGCGGGCCGCGTCGACGCCGGCGCCACGGGCAGCCGCGACGCGGCGCCCTCCCCCGCCGAGCGCAGCCAACCCGGGAATGACGCGTCGGCCGCCCCCGCCAGTTCGCCTTCCAGTCGTGCAATGGAGCCGCGCAATTCCGCCAGCCGTACGTCGGTCGTCGAGTCGGTCAGGATCACGACGGGCGCCGCCTCGCCCGAATACGGGATGTTTCCGAACTCGTTTATCGAGTTGAAGAAGGCGAAGAGCCCGTAGTACTCCTCCATCGGGATGGGGTCGTACTTGTGCGCGTGGCA
>JANJTM010000080.1 GCA_024711125.1 Rhodothermales bacterium | reverse complement strand
ACCAGCAGAGTACCGTCCTCGCGGATCTCGATTACCACCTGAAATGTCTCGGAGTCCTGATCCAGTTTGAACGTAATCGGAAGCGACATCCTCACCGGCACGGCCACGTCCCGCTGCCTTCCGGGATTGAAGCGCGCGGTGTGCACGACGCGCAGGGCCTCTTCGTCGCAACCCGCCCCGATGCCTCGCACGACCCTGGCGCCGAAGACGGAGCCGTCCGGCATGACGATGAACTGCACGATCTCGCGGCCCTGGACGCCGGCCTTGGCGGCGATTTCGGGATAGACCATGCTCGCCTGGAGCCCGTCGAGTCCACCGATCAGTTCGGGCATCTGTTCGACGATGACGAAAACCTCGGTGGTATTTCCCGCAAAGTCACGAATGATCGGTTCTCCGGGCGGATTCGCCGGTCGTCCGGGCTCGGATACTCCCGGCTCTCGGGGCGGCGGGGGCGGGGCATTCTCGCCGTCAAGATCGAATACGATCGGCAGCGACATCTTGACGCGCACCGGCACGCCGCGCTGCATACCCGGCTCGAAGGTCGCCGTACGCACGACGCGCAGGGCTTCCTCGTCGCAGCCGGACCCGATTCCGCGGACGATCACAGGATCGACGACCTTTCCGTCCGTATCCACCACGAACTGCACGATCACCCTCCCCTCGATCCCGGCGCGACGCGCGAGATCGGGATAGACGACCCGCCCGCGAAGTTCGTCGAGCCCGCCGATCAGCTCGGGCATTTGCTCGACGATGACGAAGGTCTCCGGCTCTCCGGGGCGGTTCACGGGCACGCCGGGCTGCGGCACGCGGGCTGGTTGCGGCGGCAGAAGGTCCGGGTCCGGCGGAAGAATCAGGGCTGGCGGCGGCAATTCGATCACGGGTGGCGGCGGGGTCACCGTCACCTCGCCCGCCGGATACGTCTGCGGGTTCAGCGCGAAGTTCAGCACCACGGTGCCGTCATCCGGGACATTCACGTCGCGCTGGGCCGTCGGGACGAACCCGAGATAGCTTGCCACGACCTCCTGCCTACCGGCCGGGACGCCCTGGATGACGTACTCGCCGTTCGGACCGCTCATGCTTCCAATGCGGGTGCCCGCCACGAAGATCGAGGCGCCGAGAAGGGGTTCGCCATTGTCGGCGCGCGTGACTCGACCGCGTACGGTGCCTTGGCGAATCTCGATCGGGTCGCGCGGAAGCGCGTCGTAGGCGTACGTCCAGCGAAGGGCGTACCGATTCCGGCTCGCCCGTCCGACGGCCGACTCGATGGCTGAGCGCATGGCCATGTCCTCGGCCCGTCCAAGGCGCGCCTTGAAGAATACCACGAGCGCAATGGCATCCCCGTCGGCCTGAGCCCGCAGGACGGTCGGGAGGTCATTCATGGAGACCCCGATTCCGCCGATCGACAACACTCCTTCACCGGACACCTCGAGAAACACCCGTGTGCCCTCCGTGCGAAAGTCGACACGAACTGACGCATCACCCGATATCTTGACTTCCTGCTCGTTGTAGAGCGATCCCTCGTGGTCGAGCCGGACCGTGTACGTTCCGGGCGGAATCCCGCTGAATGAATAGCTGCCGTCTGCGTGGGTGGATACAGCGGCATGCAGCTCGTTCACATAGACCAGGGCCCCGCGAACCGACCCACCCGTTTTCCCGTCCGTCACTCTTCCCGTGATTCGACCTTCTCCCGTCGCCGCCGTTGGCCCGGGGGTCTGGATTCGAAGGATGCTCCCTTCCGGCATAACGACGGCCGCCCCGGTTCCGTGAAGTACCTGGAGCACCCGCTTCAGGACGGCGCTCGGCGCACTCGGGTCGACCCGGAACGATACGCGCGCTGTCCGCGTGTCGGCGGCACCCAACCGTTCCACCAACTCGCTCTCGCTCGTCGGCCTGCCGTCTACACGCAGGGCGCCCTCGGCGTCCATGTCGAGAAACAGCCGCGTCGAGTCGGCAGCGACTATCGGTGCGTTGCCGAAGTCCTGTGCCGAGCCTGCGTCCCGATCATCGGGATCCAGGACCAGGGGCATAACCGTTCCGTCCGCGCCCAGCGACCATCGAACCCCCGAGATGCGCGCCACGGACAACATGTCGAAATAGTCCCCCGCATCGGCGTCGGCCGTCACGTCCAGCGAAAGCACCAGGCGAGACGGATCCGCGGCCTGCAGTCGGGCCTGCACGATGCCGAGGGAGGTCTCCTCCCCGTCGAGCAGGAAGCGGCCGTCGGCCAGCACCGTCACCGCCACGAGGTCAGCCTCCCCGCCGCCGACCGACGCCGTCACGCGAGAAGTCGCCAGCGCCGGCGCCTCGGTCGCCGCGATCCCCGCGGCCGCGACCAGGAGCATCGAGGCCGCGAAGACCCCCATCGAACCTATCGAGACCACCGGCCCGCGGCGGGCCGGGTTCGTCGCATGCCCCAGGGCCACGATGCGCGAGCGCAGTTCCTTGACGCTGCGACCCATCGGAAGCGCCACCCGGAGCGCCCTCGGCGCCGATTGCGGCACCGCGCGCAGCAGCACCTCGCTGTAGCGCGAGGCCGGCAGACCCGTGCGTTCGAGCGTGGCCCGGTCGCAGGCGGCCTCCATCAGCCAGGTTAGCCTCGAAGACAGGAGGTGCACGAGCGGATGGAAGGCGAACGCCGCGTGGACGAGCCCTGCCGACCACAGCCGTGCCACGTCTCGATGCTCGTGGTGGGCCGCCTCATGGGCGACGATGACGTCCCGGTCGGGCAGCGGCCCGTCAGGGAGTACGATCATCGGGCGGAATACCCCGCACGAGAACGGGACCTGCACTCGGTCGCAACGCAGAATCCTCACCTCACGGCCATTGGCGAGTCGCAGCTCCCCGTCGGGCGTGGCCCCGGAGAGCAGTCGGCGCAGGCGCACGACGGCCACGAGAAGGAGGACAAGGGCCACACAAGCCACGAGGGCCGCGAGAAGGGTTCCGAGCCCGATCCAGATGGCCGGATCGATCGACGGCTCGAGGACCGGCGCGCCGATCGAAACGATTCCCGCGGGGTCCTGCTCGAACACCGGGCTCACCGTCATTTCGGGCGGAGTAACGGGGGCCACGAGCGCCGGACCCTGCCACCAGGTACGCAGCAGGTTCGCGCCAGGGATTCCGCCCAGGACTTTCGACGCCACGAGGCCCGCCGGCAGCGCCAACAGGAGCGCGAAGTGCAAGTCGCGCCGAAGGAAGACCTCTCGGGCGGGCACAAAGGCGATGACCGCGAGAGCGATGGCTGCCAGCAGGGTCCAGGCCGTGATCGGCATCCAGAACGGGTCCCAGGCCAGGCGGCCCAAGTCGGCAAACAGCTCGGCGAGCAGGTCAGTCATGACGTCCCTCCCCGGTTTCGAGGCGACGGATCGCCTCCTTCAGTTCGGCCAGTTCGGCCGGCGACAGGGACTCTTCGCGCACGAGGTTCAGGGCGAGCGCGAGCGGCGAATCGTCGAATGCCCGCTGCAACAGGCCGCGCACCAGGCCGGTGCGCACCTCCCGGGCGCTGCGTTCGGCGCGGTAGATGTACTTCTTGCCGCGTTTCGTGAACGACAGGTAGCCCTTGCGCGCGAGGTTGCCCATCACCGTCATGATGGTCGTGTAGGCCACCTCGCGTTCGGCCGCGATGCGGGCGTGGACCTGCGCGACGGTACACGGGTGGATCTCCCAGACCACGTGCATGATCTCGAGTTCGGTGTCACCGAGGGAGGTGGGTCCGGTCGCTTGTTCGGGCATGGCTGTTCTACTAGCGCATTCGTACCAAAAGTACTCCCTCCCATCTACGAAGTCAATAGTAACTGCGGTTTGTCCGTGGCGCCCATTGGCCGAGCAGCCGCGCGCCGGAGCACGGTCCGGGTGCTGACCGTGGTGCGGCCCGTCGCCGATCTCCCTACTTTCAGCCCGACGCCTCGGCACCCCATTTCTCCGACACCATGAACCGGATCGCCGCCCTCGCTTTCGCCGTTTCCGTGCTCGCCGGATGCACCCACGATCCCGCCAGCGCCCGCCAGGACCACGACCCCTACGACACCGGCGGCACCCTGATGCCCGAGCAGGCCGCCTATGACGTGTCGTACTACGACCTCGCCGTGCGCGTGAATCCTGCCGACTCGACGGTCGACGGAACGGTGCGCGTCGTGGCGGGGGTGCATTCCCCGATCGACTGGTTCGTGCTCGACCTCGTGCCGACGCTCGCCGTACACGGCATCACGCTCGGCGCGCACACCCTCGCCCACGAACGCCGGGGCGGACGGCTTTGGATCAAACTACCCGTTACGCAGCAGCCAGGCTCGACGGTGGATCTCACGGTGGCGTACGGCGGACGCCCGCGCGTCGCGCCGCGTCCGCCGTGGCAGGGCGGCATCCAGTGGGCCCGCACTCCGTCGGGCGCACCATGGATCGCGACCTCCTGCCAGGGCGAGGGCGCCGACATCTGGTGGCCGGTGAAGGACCACGTTTCCGACGAGCCCGACTCCATGGGGATCCATATCACGGTGCCGGAAGGGCTCGTGGCCGCTTCCAACGGCCGGTTCGTGAGCGAGGAGCCGGCAGCCCCCGGCTGGACCACCTGGAACTGGCACGTCTCCACCTCCATCAACACGTACAACGTGGCGCTGAACATCGCGCCCTACGTGCGGCTCGACTCGTCTTGGGTGTCGGTCGCGGGCGACACCGTGCCCGTGCACTTCTGGGTGCTGCCCGAGAACGAGGCCGACGGGCGGCGTCTGCTGCCCGAGATCGTCGACCAGATGCGCTGGTTCGAGACGGTGGTGGGGCCCTATCCCTTCCGCGCCGACAAGTACGGCGTCGTGCAAACCCCGCACCTCGGCATGGAGCACCAGTCGATCATCGCGTACGGGGCCAACTTCCGCAACGAATCGATGACGCGGGGGACTGACTGGGGGTTCGACGCGCTGCACCAGCACGAGGCGGCGCACGAATGGTGGGGCAACCTGCTCACGAACGTCGACTGGGCCGACATGTGGCTGCACGAGGGGTTCGGAAGCTACATGCAGCCGCTCTATTCGGAGCACCTGGGGGGACCCGGGCGGTATCTCGAGCACATGCGGTCGCAGCGGCGGGGCATCGGCAACCAGAAGGCCGTCGCGCCCCGCGGCTCGCTGTCGGGCGACGAGATCTACAACGGGCACGACATCTACGCCAAGGGCAGCTGGATCCTGCACTCGCTGCGCTACCTGCTGGGCGACGAGACGTTCTTCACCGTGCTTCGCCGGCAGGCCTACCCCGACCCGGCGATGGAGACGGTGACCGACGGGCGGCAGACCCGGTTCGGAACGACGGACGACTTCCTGGCGCTCGCCGAGCAGCACTCGGGCCGGGAGCTGGACTGGTTCTTCGAGGTCTACCTGCGTCAGCCGGAACTGCCCGAACTGGAGACGCGGCTGGAGGGCGACCGGCTCACCCTGCGATGGAACGTGCCGGGCGACCTGCCCTTCCCCATGCCGATCGACCTCCGGGTCGGGGACGCGGTCGAGCGCATCGACCTGTCGAAGGGACCGGTGGAAGTCCGGATTCCCGAGGGCCTGGCGTGGGAGATCGACCCCGACGACCGGGTGCTGCGGGTCGGAAACCGGACCCCCTGACGGGCCGGGCGCCTACCGGGCCACCTCGAGCAGGACCAGCCCGGATGCGTCCGGCGTCACGGTGACCTGTCCGAACGAGACGAGGGTGATGCGACCGGTCACCGCGTCGCGCAGCACCGTGTCGTTCTCGAAGAGCGCCGCGACGTTGACGCGGAACCGCCCCTTTGCCCCCATCGCGACGAGCACGCGGTCCTCGGACCGGCCCGGAAGGCCCACGACCCGGTGGAAGACCAGCGGATCGGCCTGCAGCGTCTCGTGGATTCCCGCCGCCACCGACGGGTGCCGTTCGCGGAACGCGGCGGCGGCCGCCGCCGCGCCGGCCCGCGGAGGTCCCGTGACCTCGATCGGACCCGGGAGCAGGTACCAGGCCTCGTCCTCGGGCGCCCCTCCGGCCAGTGCCAGCGGCGCCGACCCGGGGCGGTCGGCCGATCGGGCACGATCCGCGTAGAGTTGGGCCAGGGCTTCGAGGGATTCAGGCCACGAGGCGATGCGCGTCGTGGAGATCGAGAACGGCTCCTCTTCCGGCAGGCGCACGGTCCAGGCGTCCGACGAATCGGACCGGCCGCCCACGAGCAGCGTGAGCCCGAGGGCCTGTACGCGCGCGGCGAGCGGAGCGGTCGCGTCGGCGGCGGCGTCGGAAGGCACGAGCACGGTGTTCACGCCGGCGCGCAGGAGCGCCTCGAGCTGTACCGCCTCCCCCGTTCCCGGCTCCACGCGTCCGACGGTCGCCCGGTGGGCCTCGAACGCCTTGGGCTGCCGCGCCGACGCCGGAACCGCGCCCGCGAGGGCGACGAGCAGCATCACGAGCAGGCAGTGGCCTCGCATGGCGCCGTCGGTCCGGGGGTTTGGCCTCACTCCGGAGAGCGTCCGCCGCAGACGAAGAAGTCGTTCTGCCGCCAGGCGCAATCCACGTCGATGAAACCCGCCCGCTCCATGGCCTTGAGCTGGCGGTAGAGGCCGATTCCGCCCACGTAGTCGGCCACGATGATGTGGCCGCCCGGGTTCAAGGCCTCGAAGATGCCCTGGAACAGCAGTTCGTAGCGGGTCTCGGCCTCGGGCCCCTGCACGTCCCCGACGATGTCCTGGCACGCCAGCGAGGCCACGACGACGTCATACGGGCCGCCGGGAATGGCCTCCCCGTCGGCACGGATCGTGGCCTGCAGGAGCGTCGAGCCCTCGCGGATCTCGGCCAGCTTCGCGCTGGCGAGCGCCAGCAGGTCGGCATCCTGGTCGATGAGCGTCATGCGCACCGACGGATAGGCCGACAGCACGGAAAAGCCGGCGTTGCCGGTTCCGCACGCCAGGTCGCACACCGAGACGTCCTCGCCGAGCGGCGGCAGTGCCGCGAGCATTTCGTCGAGCATCGGCATGACGAGAGGCATGCGACGCTCCACGTGGAGGTCGTACCAGTACCCGTTCTGCCAGTACCCGCCCTTGCCCAGGAGCCCCTTGCGCCAACTCGGAGTCTTCATGCGGAGCCGCGTCGATGATGTGAGGGGCTTTGCACCGCCGGGCACCGGCAAAGATCCCCCGGGGACCACGCCCCGGCCTCAGGCCCGGCCCGTCGTCCGGCGGAAGATCCCGCCGCGGTTGACGTGCCCGACGTACCGGCCGAGTACACGCACCTCCTCGAACACGTCCGGACGGATGAGGATGTCGGAGTATTCCGAGTTGGCCGGCTCGAGCCGGAGCCCTCCCTCGTCGTAGTAGACCTTCTTCAGCGAAGTCTCCCCGTTGTACAGCACCGCCCCGATGCCCCCGTTCGGGATGTCGTCGTCCATGAGCAGCACGTAATCGCCGTCGTGGATGTCGGCGCCGATCATGGAGGTACCCGACACCCGGATGGCGAAGATGCGCTCGAGGTTCGGAAAGAGCATCTCGAGGGTGATCGTGCCGAGCTGCTCCTCCACGGCCTCCTGCAGCCGACCTGCCGAGATGATGCCCCGGATCGGAATGCCGCGCGGCGCGCCGCCGCTGTCCTCGACGAACCGGTAGCCGCCATCGTCCCGCACGAGCAGACCCTTGCGGTAGAGGGCCTCGAGATTCTGCGTGACGCTGTTGGGCGACCGGTAGCCGAACTGGTCGATGAGTTCCCGATAGGTCGGCCATCCGCCCGTCCGGCGTGCGTATCCGCGGAGGAACTCGAGGAACTGCTGCTGTTTTTCGGTGAGTCGCCGGGACATGGGCGCCTGGTTCATATGTCGAATATATGAATGTAGGCGCCGGGCCGGCGTCGCGCAACCTCCCGACGTCACGTTCCGAGCCTCGCGAACACCCTGGACGCACGTTCGGGAAACGCGTCCTCGACATGGTACCGCAGGAAGGCGTCCACCAGCCGCTCGAGTTCGTGCCGCACCGCGGGCTCGACCCGCATGCGAGCCACGGTATCAAGCGGGGCGCGCGCACAGACGGTGAACGCTCGCAAGGCCGCTCGCGAGGCGCGGACGGCGTCCCCGGGGGCCCGTTCGGCCGACACGGAGCCGGTCGCGAGCGCCAGCCACCCCTGTTCCTCGACCGATTCCACGGCCGCCCGGTCGAGCGAGGGCGAGAACCCGAGAAGATGGGCCAGTCCGAGCGCGAACCAGGGCCAGGCGTTCACGCCGCGTTCCCCCGGCGCGTCGAGTGATTCGAGCGCTTCCACCAGCAGGTCCAGCGCAGAGGGCATCGCCTGTTCCGCCTGCATCAGGGCGCCGGTGAGCTCGACGGCGCGCACGGCGGGCGCAAACCGGTCGAGCGAGGTCGTCAGCCGGGGGAAGATGCGCAGGTGGGACGCCTCGGACAACGTCTGCAACTCCCGGGCCGGCCGCACGTGGACCACCGCCTGGATGTAGGAAAGCGGTTCGAGGGTGGAGCCGAACCGGCTGCGAGCCGAGCGGGCGCCGCGCGCCATGACCCCCATCTTGCCGAGGTCGCGCGTGAAAAGGGTCACGATCCGGCTCGTCTCGCCATAATCGACGGTCCGAAGCACCACGGCGTCGGTTCTCAGGATGGCGGTGCGCTCGGTCGTCATGGCGGGAAAATCTCGGGCATGGAGCCGACCGGAGGTTATGCGGAGCCTCCCCCCGTGTCAAGGAAAGAAAACCGGTGCGTCATGCGTCACATCGAATGGAAACCCCTGGCCGTGCGCGGCCTATTCCGCCTGCAGCAGGCCGTGGGCATGACCCCTACCGAATTCCGGGCGGTTGCGATCTTCGCCTTCCTGCTCTTCGCCGGCATGACCGGTCGGCGTCTCGCCGAGCGTCCCGTACCGTCCGACCCGGCAACGCTCGCCGCGGCCGAAGCCGCGTTCCGGGCACGGTCGGGCCCACGGCCGACCCCCATACCCGCCGCGGCCGATTCAACGAACGTCGTGCCCGCCCCCGAGCCGGCGGCCGACACCACCCGTCCGGCCCGGCGCGTTCCCGGACCGATCGACCTGAACACGGCGTCGGCTCGCGACCTGATGACGCTGCCCCGAATCGGTCCCGCGATGGCGGGCCGAATCCTCGAACACCGTACGGCAAACGGTCCGTTCCGGTACGTGGACGACCTGTTGCTGGTGCGCGGCATCGGGGAGAAAACCCTGGAACGACTGCGCCCGCTGGTGCGCGTGGGCACGCAGCGGGCGCAGGCCGACAGTTCAGGCGGATGACCGCGAAGCCGGGCTCAGTTCTTTCCCCGGTTCGACCAGCGCTCGTTCTCCTCGTCCTGGCGCTTGAGGAACCGGTAGATCGGCACGAGCAGCGCGGCGGCGAGCGCGACGAATCCGATGAATGTGAGGGCTATCGTGCCGTAGTAGTCGGCGTCCATGGGATCAGCGACCGGAAGCGAGCGCGCGCAGACGCTCGATGCGCGCTTCGGTCGGAGGATGGGTCGAGAACAGGCTGCGCAGGCCCGACAGACCGCCCGCGAACGGATTCACGATGAACATGTGCGCCGTGGCAGGATTCGCCGAGTCCATCGGCGACCGCTCGGCACCCCGCTCAAGGCGGGCCAGGGCGTTCGCCAGGGCGAGGGGGTTGCCGCAGATCGCGGCCCCGTCCCGGTCCGCCGCGAACTCGCGCGCCCGGGAGATGGCCATCTGGATCAGCATGGCCGCGATGGGGGCAAGGATCAGCATGGCGATCTGTGCGACGGCGCCGCCGCGGTCGCGATCCGAGCCGAAGAAGAACCCGAACCGCGCGATCATCGTGATGGCCGCCGCCACGGTCGCGGCGATGGACGAGGTCAGGATGTCGCGGTTCTTGATGTGTGCGAGTTCGTGCGCGATCACCCCTTCCAACTCGGTCCGATCGAGCAGGCGGGTTATGCCGTTCGTGACGGCAACCGCCGAGTGTTCCGGGTTCCGGCCGGTGGCAAAGGCGTTGGGCTGGTCCGACGGGATGACATAGAGCCGGGGCATGGGCAGCTCGGCGTTCTGCCGGAGTCGGTCCACCATGTCATACAGTTCGGGGGCATCCGCGCGCCCGATCTCCCGGGCACGATACATCTTGAGTACGATGCGGTCGCTGAACCAGTAGGAGCCGAAATTCAGGGCCACGGCGAACAGGAAAGCCACGATCATGCCGCCGTCGCCGCCGATCGCACGACCGACGAGGGCGAAGAGCACGATGAGGGCGGCCATGAGGGCCGTCGTCCGAAGAGCGTTGTTCATGGAGGTCGGGTGGTCTACCCGTCAGGGTTGATTGGCCCGGGGTCCGATGCAAAACCCGTGCAAACTGTCACGATGACAGGTGGGCGTCCTCGATCATGAACCGCGCTGGGGCGTCCGGGTTGCGGGCAGGATCAGCCCAAGGCTCCCGTCACGACGAAAACGTCGTACAGCGCGTGGGTCCAGGCGGCGATTCCGAAGCCGCGGGCCAGGTAAAGGCCGTTCAGGGCGAGTCCGAAGAGGAACCGGAAGGTGAAGGATACCCAGGTGAACGGGTCGCCGTACACCCCGATGTAGTGCACCGCGCTGAATAGCAGGGCACCGACCAGTGCCGCGACGAGGTACGCCTTGCCGTGCCGCACGCCGGTACGCTCGAGCACCCACGCCATCCCGGTGACCAGCAATACGCGGAAGACGAGTTCCTCGTAGAGTCCGGCTCCAAGCGAGAGCGCGAGCATCGTCGGAACGCCGAACCCGTCCGGAGCCGACGCCATGGCGGGCAGGACATGCAGCCCATGGAAGATCCCGGCGACGAGATTCGACACCAGCAACGCCACCACGACGGCATACACGACGCTCTCGGCGAGCATGCCCACGAACCAGGCCGGTCGCATGGGCCACCGCCGACGGCGCTCGGTCCAGACCGCGAGAGCGCCGACCGCGAGAACGACCAGGCCGACCCAGAACATGCGGTCGGCTCCGACCCAGGCCAGCGCCTGCTTGATCCAGACGTCGGCGCCGACACGTACCGCGCCGGCTCCCGGCTCGTTCACGACCCGGATGAGAACCTCGTACGCGACGAAAAGCGGAAGCGCCGCGAGAAAGGAGTACGTGCGGGACCGTGTCGCCTTGACGTAGGCCGCGAGGCGCGTGTCGTTCAGCGTGTCGCCGATACTCACCGGGGTTCGGGGGCAGGGTCGATGATGCGGACGGTCACGGGGCGTTCCGCGAGTCCGATTTCCCGTGCTACGGAAGCCGACACCTCCAGGATGCGGTCACCCAAGGAAGGGAGGCGATCGTTCACCTCGGCCAGCGCCGAACGCCCGTTTGCGGTGTTGGTGACGAGAATGACCGTACCGATCGGAATCGAGCCGTGCGCCACCGTGAAGCGCCCGGGATCGTACGGAACGCCGGCCGACGTGAGCCGCCCCGCGAACCGACCGGGGTAGACCGAAGCCTGTCCCCGATCGATGACGGGTGGAAGCCCGTCCTCGAGCCGCGCCGTGGCCGCGGAGGGCACGGAAGCCGCCCCTCCCGGCACGCGAAGCACCTGGCCCACGTTGACCTGGTCCCGTTCCAGCCCGTTCGCCGCGCGAAGGGCCGCCACCGACGTTCCGTGGGCCGTCGCGATGCGGAAGAGCGTATCCCCGCGGCGCACCCGGTACGTGCGAACGGCCATGGAGGCCGGAAGCACGAGCTCGTCCTCCTCATCGAACGTCACGGGGAGATCCGGGTTGAGCCTCCGCAGTGAATCGAGCGGCACCCCGTACCGGTAAGCGACCTCGATGAGCGTGCCCGAGGGGCCGGGACGCATGGTCGGGCGTTCGGCTGCCCGGGACACGGCGGGGGCGACACCGGCAGCCCCGGGGTCTACCGCTCGATCGGGCTCCGCGGCAGCGACGGACGGCGGTGGCGGCTCGGTCACCGCGGGCGGCGGAGTCAGGGTCGCGCGGGGCGGTGCGACGACCGGAGCCGCTTCCGAGACGACCAGGCGCTGGCCGGCCCGGATGGTATTGGAGGTCAGGCCGTTGATCCGCTTCAGTTCCGGAACCGTGATCCCGTACGTCGCAGCGATACGGTAAAGAGTTTCGCCCGGCCGCACGACATGCGAGCGCACGTCCTGGGCCACCGCGGGCGCGGTCCCAAGCACGGCGACGGAAAGTCCCGCGACAAGAAGGAACGAGCAGACAGGGAAGGAGCGGCGGCTGGGTTCATGAGCCATGATCGGGATCCTCCAGTTCGAGCAGCGCGGCCTGCAGTTCCGATCGGGCGTGGCCGTCCCGCTGACGGGCCGCCTCCACGATTCCATCGCGATACGTGGCGGCGGCCCTGTCCTTCCGGCCGGATGCCGCGTAGGCCTTGCCGAGGTGGAAGTACGTTCCGACGTAGGAAGGATCCCGATCCCGCAGTTCCTCGAATGTCGCGATCGCTTCTCCCAGTCGTCCCGCCTTGCGGTATTCGGTGGCGAGCGCGAACCGCGTGAACGGATCGTCGGGATCGTCGGAGAGAAACGCGAGGAGGGCTTCGATCCGGCTCATGGCACGCGGTACTGCTACCAACCGCCCCCGGCACCGCCGCCCCCGAAGGAGCCGCCGCCGCCGGAAAAACCACCGAATCCGCCTCCACCACCGAACCCGCCGCCGCCGAATCCCCCGAACGAGCCGCCGCCGCCTCCACCGAAACCTCCGCCCCACAGGATGACGGGGCCGGACGCATGGCGGCGTCGCTTCGGCGAGCCCGGGCCCTTGCCCGATGAGCGCGCCTCGGTGATCACGATGAACAGGATCACGGCGATCACGAAAAGGAAGAGAAGGTTCGGCCCGCCACCGCCCGACGACTCCGGTTCGATGGCCTCGAACTCGCCCTTCACGGTCAGCATGACGGCATCGACGCCGTCCGACAGTCCCTGGTAGAACGCCCCCTCGCGGAATCTCGGCAGCATGATCCGGCGCACGATCGTACTGGCCGCCGCGTCGGTGAGGCTGCCCTCGAGACCGTATCCCGGCGCGATGAAGAGCTGCCGGTCGTCCCTCGAGACCAGGATCACGACCCCGTTGTCCCGCCCCTCCTGGCCGACGCCCCACGCCCGGCCCAGCTCCACCGCGTACTCCACGGGCTCGGCTCCTTCGAGCGACGGCAGGGTCACGATGAGGACCTGCGTCGACGTGGAATCGGCGAAACTCGCCAGTCGCGCCGAAAGAAGGCGCTCCTCCGAATCCGACAACAGGTCCGCCCGATCGGTCACCCACAGGCCGGACGGCGGAATCACCTGCACCCGCTGTCCGTCAGCGGGCAGGGCCGCGAAGAGAAAGGCGGCAAGAACGAGTCCGGAACGCGCTGCAAGGCGGGTCCCACGGGCGATCGATCCGGTCATGATGGCATCCGGGGCCGGGCGGACACGCCCGACCCCGGGCGTGGCGGTCAGTTGAATTCGACGACTGGAGCCTTTTCCGCTCCCGGATCGGCCTCGAACGGGGTGCGGCGCTCGAAACCGGTCATCGAGGCGATGATCGACGCGGGGAATCGCCTGACCTGCGTATTGTAACCCCGAACCGCCTCGTTGTAGTCGCGTCGTGCCGTATTGATGCGGTTCTCCGTGCCCTCGAGCTGCGCCTGGAGCTGGCTGAAGGACTCGGTAGCCCGCAGTTCGGGGTAATTCTCCGATACGGCCAGCAAACGGCCAAGTGCGCCCCCCAGGGCGGCCTGGGCTTCCATGTACGCCTGCATCTTCGCCGGATCGCCGAGATCGTCGGCCGTGAGCGTGATACCGGTCGCCCGCGCCCGGGCCGAGGTGACGGCCTCCAACGTCTCGCGCTCGAAATTGGCCGCCCCCTGGACGGTCGACACGAGGTTCGGAATGAGGTCGCTGCGGCGCTGGTATTGGGTCTCGACGTCGGCCCAGGCCTGGTCGACCGATTCGTCGGCGGCCACGAGGCCGTTGTAGGTTCCGCACCCCGCGCACCCGGCGAACGAGCCGAGCACGATGACGAGGAGCACGATCAGCAGTCCCTTGCTTCGCATGGGCAGATGGTATTCGTTTCGGTGTGGCACGCCGCGCCCCCGGGTACCCCCCGAAACGCTCGCCATGCCGCGCCGACAGTACGAGAATCGGCCCTGCGTGTTTCTTCGTGGACGCCCCGTCAGCCCGGAATCCGGAGCGACTCGCCGGTCATCTCCCCGAGGAACCCCCGGTCTGCGAGCGCGCGCTCCACGATCGCGTCGAGCCAGCCCTCGAAGCGCACCACGACGAGTTCGCTGCCGTCGAATGTGAGCACGAGGAGGTCGCGCACGCTCCCGTGCCGCTCCCGGGTCATGACCCACGTGGCGGCGTCCCCGGATCGGGTCCGGGCCAGCACGTCCCACCCGGACGACGCCAGGCGGGGCATCGTCGACGGTCCCAGCCGCACCGAGTCGGGCCGCTCCTCGGCCCGAAAGACTCCGACCTTCACCCGTTCGATCTCGCCCGCCATGTCGCCGGCCATCTGCAGCCAGGGGTCGGGCACGCGCCGCGCCACCCATCCGACCGCCCGGAACGTGCGCGGGCCGAGGGTGATGACGAACTCCCGCTCGAGCGGCGTGCCGAGCGCCCGCTCCGCATCCCGACGAAGGTGCGAAATTTCCCGGGAAACGAGACACCCCGAGAGGATCGGGACGATCAGGAGTACGGACAGGACACGGCGCATGGCGTTCGGGCGGGACGGGGTGGACAGGGCGGCGTTGGGATGC
Organism: Rhodothermales bacterium; assembly: GCA_024711125.1. GTDB lineage: Bacteria > Bacteroidota > Rhodothermia > Rhodothermales > UBA10348 > JANJTM01. The sequence goes on along the minus strand of JANJTM010000080.1, from coordinate 29,533 downwards.
CTCACAGGTTGTCGATGGCTTCGATGCGGAAGCGCCGCCCGATGCGCCCGATCTCTTCGGGTCGGATCTCTCCGACGATGTTCACGAACACCGTCTCGTTCTCGCCGGGTGACGACACCAGCACGGCGAGTCCCTGGATTCGGTCGTCGAGGGCCTTGACGAGCACGTGGACCGTCTCGTCGCCCTCGCGCACGCGCACGACCCGCTCCCAGCCTGATGCGGAAAGCGACCGGGCGACATCGTTGAAGCGGGCCGAGATCGCGGCCGCGTCGTCTCCCGTGAGGGTATAGCCTCGAACGTACAGGCCGCGGATCTTGGAGAGGAGGTCGTACAGGCCCCGGTCGTCTTCGCGGGCGGCTTCGGCGACCATGCGCAGCAGGGAGCCGCTGAGATTGACCTCGAGGGTCGCCTCGGAGCGGACGAGTTCCTCGATGCGCGTCGGATCGACGTAGCCGGGATCGCCCTCGGGGCGTTGCCGGGCCGAGGCCGGAAGCGCGGCCGCGACGAGGACGGCCGAAAGAAGGAGTACACGGAACATGGCGGTTCTCAGTTCAGGGTGGCGGGTTCTTGAAAGACGAGGGTCGCAGCGTCCTGGAGGGGCTGCACGACGTGCGGGGCGAGTATGTCGTCCCGCACCGAGGCGCCGGTGCGCTCGGACACGCCGGAGAGGAATCCGAGCGTCCAGCGTACCTGGTCTAGCGCTTCGGCGACGGCAGGGTCGACCGGCGGACGATTCCGCCCCGGATGACCCCACAGGGCCGCCGTGACGGTGATCACCGTCAGCGCCGCCATCGCGAATGCCGGCCGCAGATCCGCGGCAGGCATTGCGCGCAGCCAGGCCACGAACCGGCTCCACGCGTCGCGGCGGGCGTCGCGACGGGCCGTCGTGAGCACGAACGACAACCGGTCGGTCGGAAAGGTCTCGCGAGCGAGGCCCTTGAGTTCCCGGTCGAGCAGCGCATCGAGCCGATCGGGGGCGTCCCCGGGGAAATGCGGCCCGTCGGGCTCCTGTGGATACGGATCGGTCATGGTCGTCTCGTCATACGTGCTCGCGCACGGCCTCGGGCGCGATGGACGCCTTCAGCATGTGCCGGGCACGGTGCAGGTACACTTTCACGGTCGTCAGCGGGAGGTCCAGCGCCGCCGCGATCTCGTCGTAGCGGTAGTCCTCGACCTCACGGAGGATCAGGATGCTGCGGTACGGTTCGCGAAGCCGTGCCACCAGGCGATCCAGGCACGCCCGCAATTCCAGGATCGAGAGCACCCGGTCGGGCTCGGGGTCGTCGCCCTCGGGATCGGGGGCGAGGTCCTCCCGCACGAACAGGCCGTTCTCGAACGAACGTCGGCGCAAGGCGTCGAGGCACGCGTTCCTCGTCACCCGGATCAGCCAGCCCGTCGCACCCTCGGCCGACACCGCCTCGCGGTGCGACCAGAGCTTCAGCATGGCGTCCTGGACGAGGTCGGCCGCTTCCTCGCGGTCGCCCATCATCCGGACGGCATAACCGAAGACCCGGTCGCGGTCCCGCAGCAGGATCTGTTCGAAATCGGCGAGTGTCACGGGGGTCGGTTCCTGGGCCTCCCTGCAAGGACGAACGGGATCTCCGGCAGGTTACAGCGCACGGGGCTCGAGAGCCGTGACCCTCGACGGGCGAGAAACAAATCGCGCCCGAGGGCGAATGAAGGGGTCTACCTCCCCGCGACTACCCATGTCCTCGAAGCTCACGCGTTACGTCCTCCCCGCCATCCTGCTCTTCGCGGTCGGAATCCTGGCCGGCGCCCGTTTCGGGCACCTCCTGCGCGGACCCGACTCGCTGGAGCAGTTGCGCAAACTCGAGGACGCCTATGTCCTGATCGACAAGTCGTACGTCGAGGACGTACCCTCGGAACGGCTCGTGACCAAGGCGATCGAGGCGATGCTCAAGGAGTTGGATCCGCACTCGTCGTACATCAACAAGGACCTCGTGCCGCGGGTCCAGGAGGGCTACCAGGGCTCGTTCGGCGGCATCGGCATCTGGTTCGAATCGCCCCCTGACGACACGGCGCGCGTGACCTCCATCATCCCGGACGGTCCGAGCGAGGCGGTAGGCCTCATGCCGGGCGACCGCATCCTCGCCGTCAACGACTCGAGCGTGATCGGGCTGATCTCGACCGGCATCCAGGACCTCATCCGGGGTCCGGTCGGAACCCCGGTCACCCTGTCCATCCTTCGGCGCGGCAATCGCACCGCGATGGACGTCGTGATCACGCGCGGACGCATTCCGCTCTTTTCGATCGACGGCTCCTACATGATCGACGACGTCACGGGGTATATCCGCATCGGGCGTTTCGCCATGACGACCCACCAGGAGTTCATGGAACACCTGAACCGGCTGAAGGGGCAGGGCATGCAGCGCCTGGTACTCGACCTGCGGGACAACCCCGGGGGTATCAAGCAGACCGCCGTGCAGGTCGCCGACGAACTGCTCGCCGGAGGCGGAACGGTGGTGTACACCCGCAGCCGTAACGCGAACGAGGAAGAGACCGACCGGACCACGGCCGGAGGCTCCTTCGAGACCGGCCCCGTCATCGTGCTGGTCAACGAGAACACCGCCTCGGGCAGCGAAATCATCTCGGGCGCGGTCCAGGATCATGACCGCGCGCTCGTCCTGGGCCGTCGGACGTTCGGCAAGGGGCTCGTCCAGCGGCCCTACCAGCTGCGCGACGGCTCGATCATCCAGCTGACGGTATCCCGGTACTACATGCCCTCGGGCCGGCTCATCCAGACGCCCTACGAGAACGGGGATATGGAGGAGTACTACGCGTCGAAATTCGACGATCTCAACGACGCCACGTACCGCACGGCCGAGTACCTCGAGGATGTGCCCGATTCGCTGCGGTTCAGCACGCTGCACGGCCGCACGGTCTTCGGCGGGGGCGGCGTGATGCCCGACATCGTGGTTGCGCCCGATTCGACGGCGCCCATGAATTCGCGCCTGATGCGCACCGTCGTGGCCCGCGGACTGGACGTGCTCTACGCCCGTCAGTGGTTCCTCGACAACGAGGACGCCATGCGCGCGACGTGGACCGAGGGGCGCAGGCAGGAGTTCGTGGAGAGGTTCCGCATCGACGACGACTTCATGCGGGGCTTCTGGGAGTACGCCGCGAAGGAGAAGCTCACGCTCGCCGACGCCGCCGGGAATGATTCCTCCGGCGTGTTCGCCCGCAGCGATGCCGAGCGGATCGATCCCACGCTACGCACCGTCATGAAGGCCCGCGTCGGTCAGCGGCTGTACCGCAGCGAGATCTGGTTCCCCATCTTCAATCCCATCGACCCGATCGTCCAGGCCGCCATGGACCATTGGGCCGACGCCGAGGCCCTCGAGAAGCTGGGCAGCGGCCCGGCCACGCGGCCCGTCGGCGGCAACTGACGAAGCGGGCCGGCGATGGCATTCCGACTTCCGACCCGTACCCACATAGCCCCGGGATCGCTGGAACAGCTTACCGGGATCGCCGGGACGCTCCCGGCGGGCCGGATGGCCGTGGTCTCCGATCCCGGCGTCCGCGGCGCCGGGTGGGTGGACCGGGTGCTCGCCCTGCTCTCCGGGGCCGGTCGCGACGCCCTGGTGCTCGACGGCGTCGAGCCGAACCCGAGGGTCGGCACGGTGGATTGCCTCGCCCGGGAGGCCCGCGAAGCCGGCTGCGCGTCCGTCGTGGCGGTCGGCGGGGGCAGCGCGATCGACGCCGCGAAGGGCGTCGCGCTGCTGCTCACCAACTCCGGAAGCTGCCGCGACTACGAGGGGCGCAACCGCTCCGAAAGCCCGTCGGCACCCCTCGTCGCGATCCCGACGACGTGCGGAACGGGATCCGAGGTGACGTGGGTCTCGGTGCTGACCGTGCCCGAAGAAGGACGCAAGATCTCGGTCAAGGGCGACGGCATGTTCCCCGCGTGGGCGATCGTGGACGCGGACGTGCTCGCTTCCGCGCCTCCCCCGCTCATCGCGGCGACCGGCATGGACGCGATGACCCACGCGGTCGAGGCCGTCCTCGCCAACTGCTCGAACCCCGCGTCGGACGCGCTCGCCGAGAAGGCCGTCGCGCTCCTCTGCACCTGGCTCGAACGCGCCGTGGCCGACCCCGCCGGCGATGCGGAGGCGCGTGCCCAGGTCATGCTCGCGTCCACCCTCGCCGGAATGGCGTTCGGAAACGCCGACGTGGGCGCGGTGCACTGCCTCAGCGAATCGATCGGCGGCCGGTTCGACCACGCGCACGGGCTCGTGAACGCCATGCTGCTGGTGCCGGTATTGCGCGAGCACGGCGAGGTGGCTGCCGGGCCCCTGTCCCGCCTCGAATCGGCGGTTTCGGGCCGGACCGCCGGCTCGGAGCCCGGGGGCGCCGCGGCGTTCCTCGACCGCCTCGACGGTCTTGCGGTGCGCTGCGGCATTCCTCCGTTCCGCACGCTGGGCATCGCGCCGGATTCGTTCGCCGATCTCTCGAAGCTCGCCGTGACGAACGGCTCCAACGGTTCGAACCCGCGGCCGTGGAGCGAGACGGAGTATCGGCGGGTGCTCGAGGCGGCGTCGGCCTGAGCCAGCCGCTCAGCCGGACCCGGCCAGGATCTCGGCGAGATGCACGTAGCGCAAGCCGTCCCGGACGAACCGGGAGCGGCCGCGCAGGTGCAGCAGGCACGAAACGTCGCCGGTCGCGACCGTGCGGGCGCTCGTGCGCAGCGCCGACTCGCGCTTGACGTCGGCCATCGCGGTCGAGATCCCGGGGTTCTTGACCGAAAAGAGCCCGCCGAACCCGCAGCACGACGCGCGCTCCTCCATTTCGACGAGCCGCAGGCCCCGCACGTGGGCGAGCAGCCTGCGCGGAGCGGCCTCGATGCCGAGCTCCCGGAGGCCGTGGCACCCGTCGTGCCACGTCACGTCCCCGTCCCACGAGGCGCCCACGTCCTCGACGCCGAGCCGGTCCACGAGGTACTCGGCCAGTTCGAACGTGTCCGGACCGGGACCTGCCGCCCCCCCGACCGCCTCCAGTTCCGGGTGGAAACACCGGACCATCGCGGCGCAACTTCCGCTCGGGACCACGACGGTCTGGGCCGCCTCGAACGCCGCCCGCCAGACCCGTGCCGTCGAGGCCGCCTCGGCGTGGTAGCCTGCGTTGAAGGCCGGCTGCCCGCAACAGGTCTGGGCGCGGGGTACCACGACCTCGCACCCGGCGCGCTCCAGCACGCGCACGGTCGCCCGCGCCACTCCGGGCGCGAACTGGTCGACGTAGCATGGCACGAAGAGGTGGACGCGCGGCACGGGATCAGCGGACGGGCAGGCAGGCCGGCCCGATGGGTTCGAAGGACTTGTAGGTCAGGATGAACTCCCGGTGGCCGAGGTCCTCGCTGCGCGTCTTCGCGCCGGCGGCCACCTCGAGCGTGAGGCGGTGGATCTGCTCGCCCACCGCCGCCAGGTCGACCGTACCCGACAGCACGGCCCCGGCGTTCACGTCCATGTCGTCGGCGAGCCGCGCGTAGGTCTCGGGGTTTCCGCAGACCTTGACGACCGGCGAAATCGCGCTTCCGACCACCGACCCGCGCCCCGTGGCGAACAGGATCACGTGGCTTCCGCACGCGATGAGTTCGCCGATCTCGGCGTTGTCGACGATGTTCGGAAATCCCCACTTCACCTCGCCGTCGGGCACGACGTCGAGCAGGTAGAGTCCGCCCCGGGGCGGCACGTCGCCCGGCTTGATCAGGCCGTGCAGGGGGCCCGAACCGCTCTTGGCGTAGGCGCCGAGCGATTTCTCCTCCTGCGTGGTCAGCTCGCCCTCGGCGTTTCCGCTCGCGAACGAGCCGTGGCCCATGGCGTCGTACCACCGGCGCGCCTTCTCGACGCAGGCGACGACCTCGGCCGCCAGCTCGCGCGTCACGCTGCGGCGGGCCAGCATGGCCTCGCAGCCGATCAGTTCGCCGGTCTCCTCGAAGATGCAGGCCGCGCCCTCGGCCGCGAGCCGGTCGAATGCCAGGCCGATCGCGGGATTCGCCGTGAGGCCGCTCGTGGCGTCGGAGCCGCCGCAGATCGTGCCCACGACCAGTTCGTCGATGCCCATCGGGACCCGCTCGGCCGATTCCAGCGCGGGCAGCACCGAGGCGACCCAGGACCGGCCCTCGGCGACCGTCGCACGCGTTCCGCCCCGCTCCTGGATCACGAGGGTCTCTACGGGGCGTCCGCTCGCGGCGATCGCCTGGGCGAGGCGCCCCCGGGCAAAACTCTCGCACCCGAGCGAGACGAGCAGCACCGCGCCGACGTTGGGGTGGGTGCAGACCGCCTCCAGGATGCGATGCGCGTAGGCGTTGGGATAACACCCCGGGAAGCCCACGAGGTGCACGGCCCGGTCGCCGAACGGCACGGTGATCTCGCGCGCCACGTGGTGTGCGCACTCGACGAGGTAGGCCACCGCGACGACGTTGCGGATGCCCTTGCGGCCGTCGGATCTCGGATATCCGGTTAGGTCGGTCATCGCGGGGGCCGGTAGGCAGGTCGGCGTGCGCCGGCGGTCGGCGGCGCGGGCGCCGGGAGCAGCTCGCCCCGGGCCCAGGTGCGCAGGTAGTCGCTCTCGAGGTTGTGCGTATGCACGTATCCGCCGAGCGGAACGTCGGCCGTCAGCGTGCCGATCGGCTCGCCGTACTTGACCACGCACTCGCCCGCACGGAGCGGCCTGAGCGCGAGCTTGGCCCCCAGCCGGACGTCCTGGGCCAGGTCGAATGCCGTGCCGCCGCACGCGACGCGCGTGCCGGCCCGCAGCGGGCGCACGGCAACGCCCACGTTGTCGTCCGGGTGGATCTGCAGCACGTCGAGCTTCATGACGCGGCGCGGGCCTCCTGCCGCTGCGTGCCCAGCCCGTCCACGCCGAGCGTGACCACGTCGCCGGCCTCGAGGTACGTCGGCGGCTTGAGCCCCAGGCCCACGCCTGCCGGCGTGCCCGTCGAGATGACGTCCCCCGGTTCGAGCGTCATGCACTGCGAGATGTAGGACACCAGGTGCGGAATGCCGAAGATGAGGTCGGAGGTGTTCGAATCCTGCAGCCTGCGGCCGTTCCGGTCGAGCCAGAGGCGCAGCGCGTGCGGGTCGGGCACCTCGTCGCGCGTCGCGATCCACGGCCCGAGCGGCGCGAACGTGTCGAAACTCTTGCCCTTGACCCATTGTCCGCCGCGCTTCAGCTGCCAGTCGCGTTCCGACCAGTCGTTGTGCAGACAGTAGCCCAGCACGTGGTCCATCGCCCGGTTTTCGTCCACGTAGGTCGCGCGGCGGCCGATCACGACCGCCAGTTCCACCTCCCAGTCGGTCGCCGTGGAGCCCCGCGGGATCACGATGCCGTCGTTGGGGCCCGTGAGGGCGGTGGTGGCCTTGAAGAAGAGCACGGGCTCGGAAGGCGGCGTCGCGCCGCTCTCGGCGGCGTGCGCGGCGTAGTTCAGGCCCACGCAGATGATCTTGCCCGGGCGCGAGATCGGCGGCCCGTACCGCGCCCCGACCCCGAATTCGGGCAGTTGCGAGGCATCCAGCGCCGCGAGGCGCTCCAGGAGCTCCGGTCCGAGCGTCTCGGGGGTATAGTCGGCCACGACCGACGACACGTCGACCCGGCGGCCGCCGTCCAGTTCGAGGCCCGGGCGCTCCCGGCCCGGCGGGCCCACGCGGACGAGTTTCATGCGGCAACAGGCGGTCTGCGGCCCGCGATCGGGCCCTGGGTTCGGGGGTTCACGGTGCGTACCCGGGCATCGAGCACACGCCGCCGTCGATGGGCACGATCGTCCCGGTGACGAAGGAGGCCTCGTCGCTGCACAGGTAGTGCGCGAGCGCGGCCACCTCGTCCGGGGTGCCCATGCGTCCGACCGGCTGGTACGCGCTGAGTTTCGCGAACGTCTCTTGCTCGCGGCCGGGGTAGTGCTTGGCGAGGAATCCGTCCACGAACGGCGTGTGGATGCGCGCCGGGGCGACCGCGTTGCAGCGCACCCCGGCCGAGGCGTAGTCGATCGCCACCGAGAAGGTCATCGCGGCGATCGCCCCCTTGCTCGCCGAGTAGGCGAACCGGTCCTTGACCCCGACCAGGGAGGCGATGGACGCGAGGTTGAGGATCGCTCCGCCCCCGGCCCTCGCCATGCGGGGGGCGACGGCGCGCAGCCCGTTCGCCACGCCGGCGACATTGACCCGGTGGAGCCGGTCCAGCTCTTCGGGCGGAGTGTTTTCGACCGAGCCGACGCTCGACACGCCCGCGTTGTTCACGAGGATGTCGATACGGCCCGCGGCGGACCAGAGTCCGGCCGCGGCAGCCTCCACGGCTGCGGCATCGGCCACGTCGAGACGCACGGAGACGGCCTCTCCGCCGGCGCGGCGGATCTCCGACGCCACCGCCTCCCCCGCCTCGACGTTGAATTCCCAGATCGCCACGCGGGCGCCGGCCCGGGCGAAGCGGCGCGCGATGGCGGCCCCGATGCCGCTTCCCGCGCCCGTGACGACGGCCTGCTTGCCGCTGAGATCGAAAAAACGTTCCATGTATCGGGCGTCGTCAGTCGGCCGTGCACATGCGGTCGAGGTGGAGGTAGCCGCCGTCCACGACCACGATCTGCCCCGTCGTGTGGGACGAGCGCCCGCTGGCGAGGAATACCACCGTCGCCGCGATCTCCTCGCTGGTGGTCAAACGCCTTCCGAGCGGAATGTGCCGCCCGATACGCTCCAGCGCCGCGACCGGGTCGGGCGTCGTACGTTCGAGCCACGCCCCGTACAGAGGAGTCCAGGTCTCCGACGGGATCACCGCGTTCACCCGGACGCCCGACGGAGCCAGTTCGAGGGCCCACTCCCGCGTCAGGGCGTTCATTCCGCCCTTCGACGCGGCATATCCGCTGGTGCCGCCCTGGCCGGTGTCGGCCACCTTGGAACCGATGTTCACGATCGTTCCGCGTGACGCCTTCAGGTACGGGAGCGCGTGGTGCGTGATGGCGAAGACCTGGACCAGGTTGCGTTCCAGCGAGAGGCGGAAGTCGGCGGTCCCGTTCTCGAGACCGGCCCCGTCGTTGAAGCCGGCATTGTTGACCAGGATGTCGATGCGACCCCAGGCTCCCACCGTCTCTGCGACCGCCGCGCGCACCTGGTCCTCGTCGGTCAGCTCGACCTGGACGAACCCGGCGCGCAGACCCCGGGCCCGAAGATCTTCCAGGATCGGGGCCGCCTGCGCCGGCTTGCGGCCGGCAATCACCGCCACGGCGCCTTCCGCGGCAAACGCTCGGGTCACGGCCTCCCCGATGCCCGAAGCGCCGCCCGTCACCATCGCCACCTTGTCCTTCAGCAGGAGGTCCATTGTCGTGGGTTCCGACGGACGCGGGAGGACCCGAATCCGTGCTGAAGCCCGCGTCCCCGCCCGTTTGGCGGTTCGCGCGGCCGGAGTATACTTACTCCAGCGGAGCCTCCTGCGCAAGCCGTGACCGCCCGCCGCCGCCTGGTCCCCTCGAAAAACGCGCCCCCCCGATGGAACGTCCGCCCGTGGTCCCCCGAGCCGTGCTGCTCCCTTTCGTGCTGCTGACCGTATGCTTCGCGGCGTGGGGCGTTGCGAACAACATGACAGACCCGCTGGTCAAGGTGTTCAGCCGGGTCTTTTCGATGAGCACGGCGCAGGGAACGCTCGTGCAGTTCTCGTTCTACGGGGCGTATTTCTGCCTGGCGATTCCCGCGGCGATCGTCATCAAGCGCTGGTCGTACAAGACGGGCGTGCTGCTCGGGCTCGGGCTCTTCATCGCCGGCGCACTCCTCTTCCTCCCGGCCAGCCGGACCATGGTATACGGGCACTTCCTGACGGCGCTCTTCGTGCTCGCGGGCGGGCTGTCCATTCTCGAAACCAGCGCCAACCCCTTCATCATCGCGCTGGGCCCCGAGCAGACCGGTACGCTGCGGCTCAACCTGGCACAGGCCTTCAACCCGGTGGGCTCGAACCTCGGGGTCTGGCTGGCATCCACGTTCATCCTGACCGGGCTGAACCCGGCCACCGACGCCGAACGCGCCGCGATGGACCCGGAAACCCTGCGGGCCGTGCAGTCCGGCGAACTCCTGGCGGTCATGGGCCCCTACGTCGGCATGGCGCTGACGCTGGTCGTGCTCTGGATCGCCATCGCGGTCGTTCGCATGCCGCGCGCGTCCGACGCCGGGCCGCGGATCGATTTCCTTCCGACCGTCCGACGCCTGCTGCGCAATCGGCACTACGCGTTCGGCGTCGTCGCGCAGTTCTTCTACGTCGCCGCCCAGATCTGCGTCTGGACGTTCACGATCCATTACGGCGGCGCCGCGATGGGCCTGACGGAGGCCGAATCGGGCACCTGGTTGCAGTACTCGCTGATCACGTTCCTCGTGGCCCGATTCGTCTGCACGGCGCTGATGCGCGTTTTCCGCCCGGCAATGCTACTCACGTGGCTGGCGGTGCTCGCCGTGGTACTCTCGGCGGTCGTGGCCCTCGCCCCGGGCCCGTTGGGCCTCTGGGCCCTGGTCGGGATCTCGGCCTGCATGTCCCTGATGTTTCCGACCATCTACGGAATCGCGTTGCGCGGGCTCGGCGACGATACCAAGATCGGCGGCGCCGGACTCGTGATGGCCATTCTCGGAGGCGCGCTGCTACCGCTGGTGCAGGGTGCGCTGGTCGACGCGTACTCGGCGCCGGTGTCGTACGTCGTTCCGCTGGTGTGCTTCGTGGTGGTGGCCGCGTACGGACTCTTCGACTGGCGCCGCCCGACGTCGACGGCGCTGGCCCACGCCTGATCGCCCGTGGACGCACCCGGCACATGGTTCCGGACCGACGCGCACCGCTCGGCGCTCGACACGGAGCGGGCCGGTTTCCTGCGCGACGGTCTCATGGGCTACCGGGAGCGGCGCACCGCAGCGCAGCAGGCCTGGATTTCGTGGGAAGCCGGTACGCGCGCTGCGGCGGCGATCAAGTGGGAAGCCATCGAGCGCCTGCCGGAGCTGCTCGAATCGTTCGAAGAGCGTCTCCTGGAACGAGGCGCCGAGGTCTGCTGGGCCCGCGACGACGTCGAGGCGCGGGCGCACGTGCTGCGCATCCTGCGGGAGGAGAACGCGAAGCGGGTGGTCAAGTCGAAGACGATGACCAGCGAGGAGATCGGCCTCAACGACGCGCTGGAGGCCGGCGGATTCGACACGCTGGAAACCGACCTGGGCGAATACATCCAGCAGCTGCGGCACGAGCCCCCGTTCCACTTCGTGATGCCCAGCATGCACCTTCGCCGGGACGAAGTGCGTGAGACGTTCGAGCGCGGTATCCCCGGCGTGGGCCTGCTCGACACCGACGATCCCGCCGAACTGACCCTGATCGCACGCCGCGTACTCCGGGAGGCCTACCTCGCCGCCGACGTGGGCATCTCCGGTGCCAACTTCGGCGTCGCCGAAACCGGGCATATCGCCATCACCGAGAACGAGGGCAATGCGCGGCTCGTGTGCGCCCTTCCGCGCGTGCACGTCGCGCTGATGGGCATCGAAAAGGTGATTCCCCGGCTCGCGGACCTCGCGATCCTGCAACCCATGCTCGCCACGGCCGGTACCGGGCAGGCGCTCACCTGCTACAACTCGCTCTACGGAGGCCCCCGCGAGACAGGCGACCCGGACGGTCCGCGCCGCTTCGTCGTCGTGCTGATCGACAACGGCCGCTCCCGGCTCCTGGGCGATCCCGTGATGCGGGACGCGTTGCGCTGCATCCGCTGCGGCGCGTGCCTGAACGTCTGCCCGGTTTTCCAGGTGATCGGAGGGCATGCCTACGGCACCACGTACCAGGGGCCGATCGGTTCGGTGATCACGCCCACGTTCCGAGGCGTCGAGACGTTCGCCCACCTGGCCCACGCCTCGACGCTGTGCGGCGCCTGCACGGAAACCTGCCCCGTCCGCATCGACCTGCACCGGCACCTGCTGCGCGTCCGGGCCCTGGCCGCCCAGGCGGCGCCGGACCCGGGGCTTCGTGCCGGCTTTCGCGGATTCGCCTGGCTCACCCGCCACCCGCGCCTCTTCCGGGCGGTCGGGCGCACGGGACGGTTCGTGCTGCGCGCCACGCGGTTCCTGGCCGGTCTCGACGGCGACCCGTTCGCCCGGTGGCGGGCGACGCGCACGCTCGAGGCCCCCCGGGGGCCGGGCTTCCTCGGGGACTCCCGCCGGTCCGGAGGCACCGGATGAGCGACGCGCGCGCATCGATCCTGGCCGGCGTACGGGCCGCGCTCGCCGTGCCGACCGAACGGGGGGTTCACGCGGACGTCGAGCGGCTGCCGCCGGATGCCCGCGCGGCGCTTCCACCCGTGCCGGCCGATCCGTCGGAATGGCCCGCGATCTTCACGCAGCGCATGGAAGCCCTGCGCGGGCGCTGCTACCGGGTGGTGGACGAAGAGGAGGCGGCCGGTGTGATCGCGCGCATGGCGCACGAGGAAGGCTGGAACGCCGTGTACCTGCAGGACGAACCGACGGTGGCCGCCGTGAGCGCCGACCTTCGGGCCCGGCGCGTGTCGGCGGGCGCCCCGGCCCGGGAGATGGCCGACTGCGACGCCGGCATCACGACCTGCCGCGCCCTCGTCGCCCAGACCGGCTCGATCCTGGTGACCGCGGCCGACGGCGGGCGCGCGGGCACCGTACTGGCCCCGCACCACGTCGTCGTGGCTCGCGAGTCGCAGCTCGTACCCGACCTTCCGGATGCCTGGCAGGTCGCCTCCGCAGGCCGCCCCGTGCCCTCGTTCGTCTCGCTCGTCACCGGACCGAGCCGCACGGCCGACATCGAGCGCACCCTGGTGCTCGGGGCCCACGGCCCCATTCGCCTGACCGTGCTGATCCTGCCCTGAGGCACGAAAAACGGCGGTTCGGGAGTGCAGGGCGCAACTTCCGCCTTCCGGAACCGTCAGCAGGAGGATCGTCCACGGTCCCCTCGCGAGAGTTCCAGCCATGCGCCGTTCCGCTGCCCTGATCCTCTGTTCGCTCCTCGCCGTCCTGCCCGCGGCAGCCCAGACCCGCGTGTTCGCGATCGGCGATGCGCCGCGGGTGGACGGAATCCGCCTGAACTACCGCGACCGCGACCTGGAGCGCGTGCGCGGCATCAACGTGACGATCTGGACGCCCTACGAGAAGGACGGCGACTTCGGCGGCGACGTCCAGGGCATCGCGCTCGGACTGCCGGCCACGGCCGCCCGCGACCTCGACGGCATCGGGTGGGGATGGCTGGGCGCGGGTGCGTACCGCGACCTCCGCGGCCTGGGATTCGGTGGGCTCGGCGCGGGTGCCGGGCGTGATTTCAAAGGTATCGGCACGGGAGGCCTGGGGGTGGGCGCGGGACGGGACCTCGTGGGAATCATGACCGGAGGCCTGGGCGCCGGAGCCGGACGTGACGCCGTGGGCGTGCTCGTCGGAGGACTCGGCGCGGGTGCGGGGCGCGACGTGACCGGCATCGCCGTCGGTGGGCTCGGCGTCGGCGCAGGCCAGGATCTCACCGGGATCTCGATCGGAGGGCTCGGCGCCGGGGCCGGGCGGGACGTTACGGGTCTGCACATCGGCGGGCTCGGCGTCGGGGCCGGCGGAGTCATGACGGGCATTGCCGTCGGCGGCGTGGGCGTGGGCGCGGGCGTGGCGCTGCGTGGACTGTTCCTCGGCGGCATCGGAGTAGGGGCGCCCGAGATCCGCGGGGTCGCGATCTCGGCCGTGGCGGCGGGTGGCGTCGACGTGAACGGCATCCTCATCGCGCCGGCCTACGTCAAGATCGAGGAAGACGGCCAGTTGACGGGCCTCTCGATCGCCGCCTACAACCGCAACGAAGGCACCCTGAACGGACTCTCGATCGGCATCTTCAACTACGCCCGCCGCCTCAACGGCGTACAGATCGGCCTCCTGAACTGGGCCGGAAACGCGAAAGCGAAGCTGCTTCCGCTGCTCAACGCCCATTTCGACTGACGCGGCCGGACATCACCCGTCCAGCGCGGCGCACAGGATTTCGGCCGGATGCCGGGCCGTGCGCCCGGTGACGTCGTGGATCTGCGCGCGGCAGGACGACCCGGCGGCGGCGAGCAGCGCGTCCTCCCCGGCTTTCCGGATCGCGGGCGCCAGTCGGTCCTCGGCCATCGCGAGCGACACGTCGACGTGCTCCTTCTCGTACCCGAACGACCCGGCCATCCCGCAACAGGCCGCGTCGATCATCTCCACGCGGAAGCCCGGTACGACCGACAGGCACGCGATCGACGGAGCGGTCCCCGTCAGCGCCTTCTGGTGGCAATGGCCGTGCACGAGCACCCGGGCGGCCTCCGGCTTCCACCGTAACCGACCGAGCCTCCCGAGCGGCGCCTCCCGCTGGATGAACTGTTCGAAGGTCATGGAAGCGCGCGCGATGGCGTCGACACGGCGATCCCCGGGGCGCATCGAGCGGAACTCGTCGCCCAGCGTCAGTACGCACGAGGGCTCGAGCCCGACGATCGCCAGGCCGGCCTCGGCATAGGGTGCCAGGATCTCCACCGTGCGCTCGGCCTCCTGTTTCGCGCGCTTGATGTCGCCCTTCGAGAGCCACGTCCGACCGCAGCAGGCGTTCGCCACCGGGATCACGTGCCATCCGGCCGCCCGAAGGAAGCGCTCGGCCGCGCGCGCGACCTCCGGGTGCTGGTGGTTGTTGAACGTGTCCACGTAGAGCACGACCGGACCGTTGGGGGCCGAAGCCACGACGAGTTCGGGCGCCTCGACCGCCTGGCCGTCTCCCCCGGTCGGCATCGCTCCGGCCAGCAGGGATGCGCCGGGGGCATACGGCCTCGGGGAAAAGGGCGGAAGGGCCCTGCGCTTCGAGATGCCCAGGAAGCGGTCCAGGAACCAGCGCACCGGGGCCAGGCCCATACCGAAGTTGACGAGCCGGGCCGGCGCTCCGGACAGGAGCCGCGCGGCGACCGGCAGATCGGCGAAGATCCGGGTGCGCAGCGGCATGTCGTGCATGCGCCAGTACTGGGCGAGCCACTCGGTCTTGAGCTTCGCCATGTCCACCGCCGACGGGCACTCGGTCTTGCAGGCCTTGCACTGCACGCACAGGTCCAGCACCTCCTTCACCCCCTCGTCCGTCAGCCCCTGCCCCTCGAGACGGCCCGCCAGGGCCAGCCGCAGCGCGTTCGCGCGTCCGCGCGTCGAGTCCTTCTCGTCCCTCGTGGCCATGAACGAGGGACACATGGTCCCCCCTTCGAGCCGCCTGCACGCCCCGTTGCCGTTACAGAGGTCCACGGCGGCCTCGAATCCGCCCTCGACCGAGAAATCGAACTCCGTGTGCACGACGATCGGACGGTAGTCGGGTCCGGTCCGATGGTGCTCGGTCATGGGCGGGGCGTCGATGACCCGGCCTGGATTCAGTCGGCCCTCGGGGTCGAACAGGCGCTTGACCTCGCGACAGATCCCGTAGAGTTCCGGACCCAGGAAACCCGGGTTCAGCCAGGACCGGGCAATGCCGTCCCCGTGTTCCGACGACACCCAGCCGCCGTAGCGCCGTACGAGGTCGGCCGACCCCCGGGCGATCGCCACCATGCGCGCCTGGCCGTCGTGGGTACGCGTATCGATGAGCGGACGTACGTGCAGGCATCCCGCCGAGGCGTGCGCATACATGACCGCCTCGGTGCCGTTGTCGGCGAAGACCCGCTCGAGGTCGTCGATGTAGGCCGCGAGGTTCTCGACCGGCACCGACGCGTCCTCGATGAACGGAAGCGGCTTCAGGTGGCCACGGACCGACATGATGAGCCCGAGACCCTCCTTGCGCACCCCCCAGGCGTTCGCGATGTCCTTCGGATCCTCCAGCCGGATGATCCCGGTGCATCGGCCGAAACGGTCCATCGCGCGCTGCAGGGCATCGAGCCGCTCGGTCCCGTGCGCCGGGCTGTCCACGTAGTACTCGGTCAGGAGCACCGCGCCGGGATAGCCGTCGACGAAGGTCATCCGGTGGGCGAAGCCTGCCGACTCCCTCGACTGGCGGATCGCCGCCCCGTCGAAGAGTTCGACCGCCGACGGGTCGGTCTCGAGGATCGCCGTCACGCTCTCGAGCGAGTCGGTGCGCGTGGCGAAGTGCACCACGCCGACCACCGTGCGCTTCGGTCTGCGCACGAGGTTCATCGTCAGGTCGGTGACCACGGCCAGCGTGCCTTCGCTTCCGCACAGCAGCCGGGCGTAGTTGGGCTCCTCGCCCAGCAGTTCCTCGACGCGGTACCCGTTGTTGCGCCGCCAGTGGGGCGGCATCGTGCGCCCGATCGTGGCGCCTTCCCGGCGGGCGAGCGCGTCCAGTGCCGCGACGAGGCGTCCGTCGGTCGAGGAAGAAAACGCCGCGAGCCGCCTGGCGTCGGGCCCCATCGCCCCCCACTCCACGCGCGTTCCGTCGTGCAGCAGCGCGCGTACGCTCTCGATGTGGCGGATCGTGTTGCCGTACAGGATGGAGTGCGTGCCCGTTGCATTGTTGGCGAGCATGCCGCCCAGGGTCGCACGGCTTCCGCTCGCGGGATCGGGGCCGGTCATCCAGCCGTAGGCCGCGATCACGTTCGACAGCCGCTCGTGCGTGATTCCCGGCTCGACGCGCACCGTTCCCGCCTCGGCGTCGAACGCGATCACGCGGTCGAGGTACTTCGAGAAGTCGACGACGACCGCCTCGTTGACGGTCTGCCCGGCGAGCGACGAGCCGCCGCCCCGCGCGAGAACGGGGATGCGAACGCGGCGCGCCGCTTCCAGCACCAACTGCACGTCGTCGGCGCTCCGGGGTACCACGACCGCGACGGGCATCACCTCGTACATCGACGCGTCGGTCGCGTACAGGCCGCGCGTCATCACGTCGAGGTGCAGTTCTCCCGCGAGATGGGGCCGCACGGCGGCCTCGAAATCCTTCGTCTGCTGCGCGTTCACCGCCATGGCCGGCCTCCGATCCGTACCCCGGCAGGGTACGTCCGAAGCGCGGCGCGGTCAATCCCAGAGCCGGACCGTTTCGCCCTGCGCCGGCGAAAAGACGTCGATTTCCGGGTGAAAGAAGCGGATGTTGTCGGCCATCCACTCGCGGGCCCGCGTCTCGCCGTGTACCAGGATCACGCGTTTCGGCTGCAGGCGGTCGACCAGCCCGAGCAGGTCGCGACGGTGGCTGTGTCCGCTGAACCGGAAGCGGTCCACCCGGCACCGCACGGCCTGGGGCCCCCGCAAGGGCTCGAGCGTGATCTGCGGCTCGACCGTGGCGCCGTCCCCCGCGCCGTCGCGCTGCAGGGCCGCGTCGAACAGACGGTGCGCGGGGGAGTCATGACGCGCGAAGCCGACGAGCAGCACGGCGTGCTTGTCGTGCTCGACCATCTCCTGGGCGATACGGTTCGACATCGTGCGTTCGAACATCATGCCGCTTCCGACCACGTAGATCCCGGGGCGGTCGAGGGCCGACACGACGGTAGCCGGGTTGCGCGGAAGGCGCTCCTGCGGCACCGAGCCGCACTGGAACGCCTCGTCGATGCGGGGGGAGTAGAACCGCGACCGGTCGTACACGTCGGAAAGGGCCCGCATCAGCCCGGCCGTGAACACCGGCACGTCGGGTTCGATGGTTCCGTTCCGCTTGAAGCGATCCACCAAGGCGAGGATTTCCTGCCCGCGACCGAGGGCGAAGACGGGCACCAGCACCGATCCGCCGGCCCCCAGCACCTGTCGGAGCGCCTGGCCGAAGCGTATTTCCTCCTGCCTCCGGGTCGCGAGCTCGGCCTCGGGATCGGCGCCCAGCGTGGCTTCCATCACGAGCGTATCGATCGGTCCCTCGGGGTAGCGGGCCCCGGGGATGATGGCCTGGGCGCGCGCGCCCGTGTCTCCCGTGAAGAAGAGCGTGCGGTCGCCGCGCGTCGTTTCGACCGTGAGGTGCAGCCCGGCCGACCCCAGCACGTGGCCGGCGTCGTACAGCCGCCCCTCGATCGGGACCCTTCCGCGAACGCCGGTCAGGTCGAACCGCCGCTCGAGTTCGTGCACCAGGTAGAGGTAGGAAAAAGCCCCCAATTCCTCCACGTCGAACAGCGGCGGCGCGGTCGAGGAGCCCTCCATCAGGCGCTTGCGCTGCAGCTTGGCCGACGCGGGCAGCAGGACCTCGCAGAGATCGCGCGTCGGGCGCGTCATGTGCACGAGCACGTGCGGAAACGCCTTGATCGCCACGGGCAGCGACCCGATGTGGTCGTGGTGACCGTGCGAAACCACCACGTGGTCCACCCACCGGTCGACACGGGACCGCACCAGGTCAAGGTCCGGAAGACTGTCGGCCCCCTCCTGCTCCGGATCGGCGCCGGCATCCAGCAGGATGCCCGTGCCGTCGATATGGAGGAAATGGCAGGAGGCCCCGATCTCCTCGGTTCCGCCGAGAGCCACGAAGTAGGACCCGCTCTCCCGATGCGTCATGGATCCGGGATCAGCCCTTGGCCGCGGCGGCCTGGTACGCCGCCCAGTCGGCCAGGAAGCGCTCCAGGCCGAGATCGGTCAGCGGGTGCTTCATGAGCTGCATGAGCACCGAATAGGGAATCGTGGCCACGTCGGCGCCGGCGAGCGCCGCGTCGACGACGTGCAGCGGGTTGCGCACCGAGGCCACCAGGACTTCGGTCTCGAACCCGTAATTCGTGTAGATCTGGACGATCTGCTCGATGAGTTCCATGCCGACGGCCGCCACGTCATCGAGGCGCCCGACGAACGGGCTGATGTAGGTCGCGCCGGCCTTGGCCGCGATCAGGGCCTGGGTGGCCGAGAAACACAGCGTGCAGTTCGTGCGGATGCCCTCGTCGGTAAAGGTCCGGATGGCCCGGATCCCGTCGGCGATCAGGGGCACCTTCACGACCACGTTCGGGTGCAGGGCGGCGAGCGTGCGGCCTTCGGCGAGCATGCCCGAGTAGTCCGTGGCGACGACCTCGGCCGACACCGGGCCGTCCACGATTTCGCAGATCCTGACGATGTGCCTGTGGAAATCCGAGCCCCCGGCCTTCTTCATCAGGGACGGGTTGGTGGTCACGCCGTCGAGCAGGCCCATGGCGTTCGCCGAGCGGATCTCGTCGAGGTCTGCCGTGTCGATGAAGAACTTCATGCGTTCGTGCGGATGGTCAGCGGATGCGGCAATGTACGAACCCTGCGGCCCCGGCACGGCCGCCCCGGACCGGCTCGGTGCGGAGATCCCGGGAAACCGCCCGCCCCGCGGCGCCCACGCGTGTAGGGGATTCCCCGCCGGAGTACGGGAAGGCTCACCCACACGACGTCGGGTTGCCTTCTTACCGAGGTCCCGGGGAACGACTGTCAGAATCGGAACCGCCGGTTTCGGTCCTTCTCCTTCGTCGGCTGCGCCCATCCGGGCACGCGCCGGCGCCTATCCTCTTCCCAAACGCCCCCTTCCGACCGTGGCTGACCTGTTCATCGTCGACGATCATCCGATCACGCGGAAGGGCCTGGTCTGCGCCCTCGAATCCGAACCGGGCCTGCGCGTGGTCGGGGAAACGGGCGGCACCGACGAGGTGCTCGACCTGCTGTCCAAGCGCCGCATCGACCTGGTGACGCTCGACCTGAGCCTGCCGGACTCCAGCGGTTTCGACCTCGTGCGCAAGCTGCACGAGCTGCACCCCGAAACGAGGGTCCTGGTCATCTCGCAGTACGAGAACGCCAACTGCGCCGGGCGCGCCCTTCGCGAGGGCGCGCGCGGATTCGTCGGAAAGAGCGAGCCGCTCGACGTGGTCGTCTCGGCCATCCGCCGGGTCGTCGAGGGGGGCATCTTCGTGTCGCGACCCATCCAGGATCAACTGCTCCGGGATCTCATGCAGCACAAGGACGACGGGCAGAGCCCGCTCGAGGTGCTGTCGAGCCGCGAACTGGACGTGTTCGAGATGACCGGCGAAGGCATGGGCACCCGCGAGATCGCCGAGCGGCTCAACCTGTCGGTCAAGACGGTGGAGTCGTACCGCCGTCGCGTGCGGGCCAAGCTCAAGCTGCCGAGCAATCCCCGGCTCATGCAGGAGGCCGTGCGCTGGATCGAGACCCGGTCCAAGTGCTGATCGGCCCGACCGGCGTTCCAGGGCAGCAGGGCGGTTGCTGACGAAAACGATCCGGCGCCGTATTCTCGGGAGTCTTTACCCGGAGCTCCCGCATGCACCGTTCCGCCTGCCTGGCCGTCCTGCTCGGCACGCTCGCCGCCCTGCCCGCCCGTGCCCATTCCGCGAACCCCGGGTCCGGCGATCCGGCGCCGTCTTCGGTGCGCATTCCGCGCGTCCCGGCCGAAATCCTCGTCGACGGCGTGCTCGACGAAGACGTCTGGCGCCAGGCCGCCTTCCTCACGGGCTTCTCGGTATACGTCCCGGTGGACGGACGGCCGGCCGTCGATTCGACCCACGTGTACGCCTGGTACGGCCCGACGGCGATCCACTTCGGCATCCGCGCCTTCGAAACCCACGGCGAGGTACGCGCGACGCTCGCCGACCGGGACAAGATCGCGAACGACGACTACGTGCTCATCCTGCTCGATCCGTTCGACGCCCAGCGAGAGGCGGTGGTGATCGGGGTCAATCCGCTGGGCGCCCAGGCCGACGGCATCCTGAAGGACGCGCCGCGCGCGACGGGCGGGTTCGGCGGAGGCGGCTCGACGGGCGTGGCGTACGCCATCGACTACAACCCGGACTACGTGTACCAGTCGAAAGGTCGGCTGACCGATTTCGGCTTCGAGGTCGAGGTCACCGTACCCTTCAAATCCCTGCGGTACCAGTCCTCGACCACCCAGGACTGGGGCTTCAACGTGCTGCGAAAGGAACAGCACTCGGGATGGCAGAGCACCTGGACCCCGGTATCGCAGGCCAACAACTCGTTCCTCGCCCAGGGCGGACGGTTGGAAGGCCTCACCGATCTCCGTCGCGGCATCGTGCTCGACCTGAATCCCGAACTGACCTCGTCCGTGCCCGGGCGGCCCGGCGCGGCGCCCGGCGAAGGATGGACGTACTCGGGCGGAAGCCCCGAATTCGGCGGCAACGTGCGCTGGGGCGTCACGAACAACCTCGTGCTGAACGCCACCGTCAACCCCGACTTCTCGCAGGTCGAGGCCGACGTGGCCCAGATCCAGTACGATCCCCGCAACGCGGTCTTCGTACCCGAGAAGCGGCCCTTCTTCCTGGACGGAAGCGAAAACTTCTCGACTCCCGGCCAGCTCATCTATACCCGCCGCATCGCGAACCCGGTGGGCGCCGCGAAGCTCTCGGGCAAGATCGGAAACCACACGGTCGGGCTCCTCTCGGCCGTGGACTGCGCCGGCCTGCAGTGCGGCTTTTCGGACCTCGGCGACGCCTCCCTGCGCACGTTCAACGTGCTGCGGGTGCGGCGTGACCTCAGCGGACAGAATACCCTCGGCCTGACCTACACCGACCTCGACGCGGGATCGACCTGGAACCGCGTCGCCTCGCTCGACGGTCGCCTGGTCTTCGGAAAGATCTATTCCCTCGAGTGGCAGGCGGCCGGCTCGTTCACGAATGACGGAGGGGACACGTATTCCGCCCCGCTCTGGGACCTCGATTTCTCGGCATCCGGCCGGGAATACGGCATCCGCGCCCTGGTTTCGGGCATCCACGGCAAGTTCCGGGCGCGCAGCGGGTTCATCACGCGCGCCGGCATCGTACACGCGCTGATCCAGCCGCGCCGCACGTTCTACGGCGAGGAAGGGGCCCGCTTCGAGTCGATAACCCTGTCGATGAACCTCGACGGCACCTGGGACTACGACCGCTTCACGCGCGGGACCGAGCCCAACGACGCAAAGTGGCACCTGAATTTCAACTCGAACCTGCGCGGAGGCTGGCAGGTGGGCGGGCAGCTGCTCTACGAGTCGTTCAAGTACCCGCCCGAGCTGTACGAGGATTACTGGGTCGAGCTGCACGAGAATGGGGTGCCCGTGGACACGGTGCGTTACGTCGGCACCGACCGGTTCACCAACAAGGACATCGACTTCTCGATCACGACGCCCCGATGGAAGACGTTCTCGGGCAATGTCTTCCTGATCTACGGCCGCGACGAGAACTTCTTCGAGTGGGCGCCGGCCGACATCTTCATGACGAACCTGACAGCCAACTGGCAGCCGACCGACCAGGTGCGCGTCGCGTTCACCTACCAGCACCAGCAGTACATCCGCTTCGACGACAAGTCGAACGTGGGCCTTCGACGCGTCCCGCGGCTCAAGCTCGAGTACCAGGCGACGCGCGCGCTCTTCCTGCGCCTCGTCGCGCAGTACGACGCGAATTTCGTCGATGCGCTGCGCGACAACTCGCGCACCGACGACCCGATCCTCATCCGCGATCCGGAAACGGGCACGTTCCACCGGACCAGCGCCATGCGCTCGAACCGGCTGCGCTTCGACTGGCTGCTCTCCTACCGCCCGACCCCCGGCACGGTGCTCTTCCTGGGCTACGGGTCGACCGTACGGGAGCAGGATTCGTTCCGGTTCCGGTCCTTCGACCGGCTCGACGACGGCTTCTTCCTGAAGCTCAGCTACCTGTTCCGGGTCTGACGACGAAACGGCCGGCTACCGTTTTCGCGGCGGCTCGGGTTCCGGGGGCGGAACCGTCCAGGCCGCGGCCCGCTTCAGGCGCGTCAGCACGGCCCCGGGATCGGTGCGTCCCGGCGCGCCCGGCGTGCGGTACGTTTCGTGCACGGGGCGCTTCGCTTCGGCTGTCCAGGCCTTCGGATCGCTTGCTGCGGCCCGGTAGGCGTCCCGGAACGGCTCGCCGCCTGCCACGCGCCGTAACGCCGCCGCCGTCGCGTACAGTTCGGCGCTCGTTGCGGCGCGCAGCCGCGCCTCGTCGAATTCGATGCCGCCCAGCATGGCGACCATGGCATCGACGAGGTCCTCGGCGAGCAGCACCGATCCCATGACGGCAGCCTTGGTCGGCTGCAGGTCGCGGTGGTAGCCCGACATGAGGTTCGCAGGCGTCGTGACCAGCACCTGCCACTCGGCCGCCAGGCGGTGGAGAACGGCGCGCGCCAGTTCGAGCACGTCGGGATTGCGCTTCTGCGGCATGATCGAGCTTCCGGTCGTGTACTCCTCGGGAAGGTGCACGAACCCGAACTCGGCCGTGGAGAACAGCACGAGATCCGACGCCAGCCGGTTGATCGTCGACGCGACCTGGACGAGCGCGTGCACGACCTGGGCCTCGAACTTGCCGCGCGAAAGCTGCACGGCCGTCGCGTGCCACTGCACGTCGCGGAATCCGAGTCGCCGGGCCACTTCCTCGCGGGGAAGATCGAGGTACGGCACCCCGTAGCCGGCCGCGCTTCCGAGCGGACTCTTGTCGATGCGGACGGCCGCTTCGCCGACCGTCGTGACGTCGCCGGCCAACAGTTCCGCGTACCCGAGCGCCCACAACGCCACGGTGGACGGCATGGCGCGCTGCATGTGCGTGTAGCCCGGCATGACGACGTCCTCTCCGTCGTTGGCGAGCGCGCACAACAATTCGCCGAGCCGGGTGGCCTTCTTCCCGACTGCGACCAGGCGGTCCCGGAGGAAAAGCCGAATCGCCACCAGGACCTGGTCGTTGCGCGAGCGGCCTGCGTGGATCTTGCGGCCGGTTTCGCCGAGTGCCTCGGTGAGCAGGCGCTCGATCACCGTGTGGCAGTCCTCGTCGGCCGTCGTGACGACGACCTCGCCGCGCGCGTGCGCCTCCCGGATGCGGGTCAGCTCGGCCGCGACCGCGGCGTGCTCCTCGCGCGTCAGGACGCCGATCTCGGCGAGCCCCCACGCGTGGGCCTCGGACGCGATGCAGTCGTAGGGAAGCAGCAGGGTGTCCCACCGCGGGTCGTCGCCCACCGTGAAGCGCGTGACCCAGTCCGCGGCGCGCTTGCCCTTGTCCCAAATCGGCCCCTGCGAAGCGCTCATGGTGCGAAATACTCCTCGATGATGCGGCGGTAGACGGCGACGCCCCGCTCGAGCTCGTCGAGCGGCATCGATTCGCCGGGCGTGTGCGAAAGTTCGCTGTCGCCCGGCCCGATCTTGACGACCGGCCGGTCCTTCAGGAAGATCCAGTCGCTGAGCGTCGGCGAGCCGATCGTTTCCCCGATCCCGGTCGCCGCGCGGCACGCGCGCACGACGCGTTCGTCGGCAGCGGTCTCGACGGGCACGAGCCGGTCGCTGTGCACGTGCACGGCGCTCTCGAACAGTTCCTCG
Organism: Rhodothermales bacterium; assembly: GCA_024711125.1. Lineage (GTDB taxonomy): Bacteria > Bacteroidota > Rhodothermia > Rhodothermales > UBA10348 > JANJTM01. Next base: position 5,371 of record JANJTM010000080.1, on the reverse strand, counting down.
AAGTGCCGCACCAGCTCGCCGTGCGTATACGCGGGCGTCGTGCGCACGTCCAGGTGGAACGCGCACCGGTCGGGCACCATGTTGCGGGCCGTTCCGCCCTCGATCGTCGTCACGGTCGCGGTGGTTTCGCCGAGCAGCGGGTGCACGCGGTCCAGCCGGTGCCCCTCGAGCCGCACGAGGTCGCGCGCGGCCTTGAGGATCGCGTTTTCGCCCTGGGCCGCGCGCGCGGCGTGCGCCGCACGGCCGGACGACTCGACGCGCAGGATCAGCAGGCCCTTCTGCGCGGTCACCGGCCGCAGCGACGTCGGCTCGCCCACGAGCGCCGCGTCGATCGGCTCGAGGTGCGGACGGAGCGCCTGCAGCCCGTTGTAGGGCCATCCGCGCTCCTCGCAGGCCGTGAAGGCGGCGATCACGCGACCCTTGCGGGGCGCCCAACCCTCGTCCGCCAGTTCGAGCAGGGCGGTTGCCATGGCCGCCACGCTGCCCTTGGCGTCGACCGTTCCCCGCCCGTACATGCGACCGCCCTCGACGGTCGGCGTGAACGGCGGGTGCGGATGCCCTTCCGAGGCCGGCACGACGTCGAGGTGCGACGCGAGCAGCAGGGTCGGATGGCCGCTTCCGATCGAGAAATGCACGTTGTCGTCGACGCGACCGACTTCCTGGCCTTCCTCGCGCAGGAAACGCGCCAGCCAGCCCGCGACGTCGGCTTCCTCGCCGCTCAGCGAAGGGAACCGCACGAGGGCTTCGAGCAGCGCGGTGACCCGCGGGCGGCGCAGTTCGGGGTGCGGAAGGCGGGGCATGGCGCGCGGCGACGGAGAATCAGGCAGTGACGCGGGTGGCCCGCGTGCGTTCCACGAGATCGTCGTAGCCGACCACCCAAACCGACGCGATACCCGCCCGGGCGGCGTCGAGCGCTACCTGGATCTTGACGCGCATTCCGCCCCCGATCCATCCTCCGGCCAGGCCGGCCTCGAACAGCGCGGCGTCGCAGTGCGCGACGGGCGGCGCGGAGGCGTCCGTGCCGCGCCGCAGGCTCCCGGTCTCGGTGACGAGCAGGAGATCCGACGCCCCGATCGCCGCGGCCACGTAGCGCGCTACCGTGTCGGCGTTCACGTTGTAGGCGTTTCCGGCGGCATCCACGCCCAGCGGTGAGACGACCGGAAGGAATCCGGCCAGGAGCAACGTGTCGAGCAGCGTCCGGTCGACTCCCTGCACGTCCCCCACCCATCCGAAATCGACCGCTTCGCCGTCAACCGTCCAGGGCGGACGGCGCACGACGCGCAGCAGCCCGCCGTCCACGCCCGAGAGTCCCACGGCCCGTACGCCCCGCGCGAAGGCCTCGCGCACGAGCTGCGTAGACAGTTCGCCCCGCGCCGTCCACTGCAGGATCGCGAGATCGGTGTCGGTCGTGACGCGGCGGCCCTGCACGATGCGCGGCTCGTGGCCCAGTCGCCGGGCCAGCGCCGTCGCCTGGGGACCGCCGCCGTGCACGAGCACGACCGGCCCCCGTGCCATGAGCGTGCGTACGCCGTCCCAGAACGGCGCGCGATCGGGCAGGTCGAGCAGCCCGCCCCCGATCTTGACGACGACGGGCGCGGTCATCGGCCGGCGTCGGGCAGGTCCCACATCCATGTCAGGATGGCCTGCTGGGCATACAAGCGGTATTCGGCCTGGCGCAGGTGGATCGCGGCGGGCGAATCGAGCACCGCATCGTCGACCACCACGTTGCGCCGCACGGGCAGGCAGTGCATGAACGCGCCCTCGCGCGTCGAGGCCATACGGTCGGGCGTCACCCGCCAATGCACGAGCGACTTGCGCAGCGCGTCCTCGGCGTCGGGCACTTCGTAGGCCAGCGCCCCGGCCCACGACTTGGCGTAGACGATGTCGGCGCCGTCGCAGGCCGCGGCCTGGTCGTCGGTTTCCTCGATCGTCGTGCCGCGCGCGGCGGCATAGGCGTGCGCATGGGCCATCACCGACGGATCGAGCTGGTACCCTTCGGGGCGGGCGATCGTGACCTGCATGCCTAACCGGGCCGCCGCGAGCAGGGCCGAATTCGGAACGGCCTGCGGAAGCGCCTTCGGATGGTGCGCCCACGTCAGCACGAACTTCTTGCCGGCCGGGTTGCCGCCGAAGCGCTCCGTAATCGTGGCCGCATCGGCGAGTGCCTGGCACGGGTGCCAGAAGGCCGATTCCAGGTTGACAACGGGCACGTCGGCCGCCCGTACGAAGCGGTGCAGCTTCGTCTCGTCGCGGTCGGCCTCGCGGTCGGTCAGCGACGCGAAGAGCCGCACGCCGATCGCGTCGTAGTAGCGCGAGAGCACGCCCACGGCCTCGTGGATGTGCTCGGCCTCGCTTCCGCCCATCACGACCCCGTCCTGCCACGCGAAGCCCCAGGTGCCTTGGCCCGGCGTGACGGGGGTCGCGTGGGCCCCGAGGCGCACGGCCGCCACCTCCATCGAGGTGCGGGTGCGCAGCGAGGAGTTGAAGAAGACGAGCGCGATGGCCCGTCCGGCGGCCACGGGATGCATCCGGGGACCGGACGCGGCGCGCAGGGCCGCTTCGATGCGCCCCTCCCAGACCTCGTCGGGGAGCAGGTGCCAGTCGATCAGGTGTCGCATGGGAAGGTGGGGAACGGTCGAACGGGCGCTGCCCGCGCCCCGCAATCTACACCGCCAGCGCCTTGCGAAGCGCTTCGGCGAACACGTCGACGGTCTCGGGCTCCGAGACGAGCGGAGGCATGATGCGCACGACCGCTTTGTCGGCGGCGCTGCCCGCGATCACGCCTTCGGCGAACAGGGCATCCAGCACGGGACCGGCCGGGCGGTCGAGTTCGAGCCCAAGCAGCGCGCCGCGTCCGCGCACGCCGCGAACCATCCCGCCCACGCGTTCGCGCACGGCCGCCTCGAGTTCGAGCGCACGCGCCATGAGCCCCTCCTCCTCGAGCGCGGTCAACACGGCCTCGACGGCCGCCATCGCGAGCATTCCGCCCCCGAACGTCGTGCCCTGGTCGCCCGTTTTCACACCGGCCGCGATCGCGTCCGAGACGAGTACCGCACCGACCGGTACCCCGTTGCCGAGGCTCTTCGCCAGCGAAATCAGGTCGGGTTTGACGCCGAGCGATTCCGAAATCGAAAACGTGCCCGTGCGCCCGACGCCCGTCTGCACCTCGTCGTAGATCAGCAGGGCCCCCGAGCGGTCGCACGCCGCGCGCAGGGCCGCGAAATAGGCCGGGGGCGCCTCGTAGACGCCCGCCATCGACTGGATCGGCTCCAGGATGACCGCCGCGATGTCGTTGCGGGACGCCAGCACCGAGACCGCCGCTTCGGCATCGCCGAACGGAACGAATTCGGTCGGCCCGAGCGCGTCGACGTACGCGCCCCGGTACCCGTCACCCCACGTCACGGCGAGACTGCCGAGCGTGCGGCCGTGGAACCCCCCGCGCATCGAGAGGACGACCGGCTTGCCCGTCGCCTTGCGCGCGAGCTTGAGCGCCGTCTCGTTCGCCTCGGTGCCCGAATTGCAGAAAAACACGGTTCCGAGCCCTTCCGGAGCGAGGCGCGACAGCCGTTCGGCGGCGCGTGCGCGCACCGGGCTGTACACGTAGTTCGAGTAGAAGAGCATCTCGCCGGCCTGCCGCTGGATCGCGCGCGTCACGCCCGGGTGCGAATGCCCGAGCAGGGCGACGCAATGCCCACCGTAGTAGTCCAGGTACCTGCGGCCGTCGGCGTCCCACACCCAGGCTCCCTCGCCGCGGTCGACGGCGATCGGAAGCTTCTTGTAGGTCGTCAGCTGGTACCGGTCTTCGATTTCGATCGTGGTGCGGGTATCCATGGGCGTTCTTTCGGGGGGCGGAAAGGGTGCCGGCTTCGCGGGTTACTTGCTTCGCGGGGCGCTGGCGGCGATCGCGCGGATGCGGCAGCGCGTCGTCCGGTGACCGCGCGTCAGGGCAGCAGCCCCTCGGTCTCGGGCCGACCGCGCAGGAGGTTGAGGTTCTGCACGGCCTGCGAGGCCGCGCCCTTGAGCAGGTTGTCGAGCGCGAATCCGACCACGAGGCGGTCGTCCTGCACGATCCACCCGAGGTCGCAGAACGGCGTGTTGACGCTCCAGCGCAGTTCGGGAAGCGCGCCGGGCGTGAGACGCACCAAGCGGCGGCCCGCATAGGCCGACTCGAACCAGTGCGTGACGGTGTCGAGGGTCGTGCCGTGTTCGAGCCGGACGTGCGCCGTGCCCCAGATTCCGCGCGTCCACGGGCCGGAAACGGGCACGAAATCGACCCGGGAGCCGGGCGCGAGCACCTGCAGCACCTCGGGCAGGTGCTGGTGCTGGAGTACGCGGTAGGCGCGCACGTTGCCGTCGCGCGTGGCGAAATGCGTGGTGGCCGAGGGCTTGACGCCCGATCCCGACGCCCCGGTGAACGCGGTCACCGCGGCGTCCACGGGGCTCAGGCCGCGGGAAACCGGGTGCAGCGACAGGGCGAGTCCGGTGGCAAAACACCCCGGGTTTGCGATCAGCCGTGTCCCTGCCGGATAGGGGCCCTTGACCTCGGCCAGTCCGTAGACGAACGAGGGCAGGAGCTCGGGCGCCGGGTGGGTCTGTCCGTACCGGGACTGGTAGGCCAGCGGGTCCTGCAGGCGGAAATCGGCCGACAGGTCCACGAGGTACCCCGACCAGCCGGCCGCCTCGAGCGCGGCAGCAACCACGGCTCCCTGGCCGTGCTCCGCCGCGACGAACACCGCGTCGACGGTCGACACGTCGAATTCCGACGGGTCCGTGAACAGGAGATCGGTCGATCCCCGGAGCGATTCGTGGGCGTTCCAGAGTGGACGCCCCGCGTACGAGCGGCTCGTGACCGCGGTCAGCCGGCAGGTCGAATGCGCGAGCAGCAGTTTCGCGAGTTCCGCCCCGGTATACCCGGCCCCGTGCAGGATGGCGACGCGCAGGGGCGCGCTCATGCCGAGTCCCCCTTTGAGCGGGCGCGGTCGGCGAGCAGGGCGTGCACGGCCGCGATGCGGGCGAATCCGCGCGCGTCCCGGCCGTCCCAGAGCGTATTCGTCTCGCCGTACGTCGCGACCGAGGTGTCGAACATCGAGAAGGGCGACTCGCAACCGAGCACCGCGACGGAGCCCTTGAAGAGCCGCACGCGGGTCGTCCCGGTCACGACCGACTGCGACGAATCCATCAGCGCCTCGAGGTCGCGCATGACCGGATCGAAATACTGGCCTTCGTGCAGCAGCATGCCGTAGAAATCGCCCAGGTGATCCTTGTGGTGCCGCTGCCACTTCGAGAGCACGATCTTCTCGAGTTCGCGGTGCGCCGTGATCAGGATTTTCGCCGCCGGCGCCTCGAACGCGACGCGGCCCTTGATGCCCAT
>JANJTM010000075.1 GCA_024711125.1 Rhodothermales bacterium | reverse complement strand
CACGGCGCCACCCGGCGGTTCGGTGGTGGTGGGGGGGGGGCCATGCCGAGCTTGTGGGGGTTAACCAGGGAGGGGGGGGCCGGGGGCGGCGCCCCGCCCCCCGCCCGCGATCACGCCCGCTTCGCCTACCGGGCTTCCACGACGGCGAGGATGCTCGCGCCGAGATCGGCCTGGGCCGTCGCGCCCAGTGCCGTCTTCAGCCGGCTTTCGGCCTGCGAGTAATATTCCGCCTTCGCGTCGACGATGGCGTCGACCGTCGTGGAACCCTGGAGTGCGATCTCCAGGGCGGCGTCCACGGTGGCAAGGGCCGTTACGGCGGCCGAAACGGTCGTGGTCGGGATCCCCAGCTGGGCCGCGACGATCCCACGGATATCGGAGCGGAATTCGGCCCAGGCCTGAGCCAGCGCGGCATCGCCTTCACCGACGCGGATGGCGGCCCGGAGCCGTGCTCCCGCCGCGGCTGCGGCGTCGGCGCGGGCCTGCGATTCCGCGCGCAGTGCCGCTTCCACCGCAGCGCTCGCCGACGCGGCCGCGTTCAGTTCGGCCTGTCTGCGGAGCGCGAACCGGACGCGGGCCTCCAGGTTGGCCGTGAATGCAACCAGGGCAGCCCGGGCGGTCTCGTCGGCCTCGGCCCTCACGCGGACGTGGGTTCCTCCTACAGAAAGCGAGGCGGCGACACGGCTTTCGAGTCGGGCCCGGGCCGCAGACGCGGCCGAGGCCGACGCGTGGCCTGACATCGAGGCCTGGTATTCACGGTACGCTTCCTCTTCCTCCCGGCGGGTCTTTTCGTCGTCGACGGAGCCGTTCTCGGACGCGTAGGTTCGTCGAGCCCGTTCGGCGCTCCCGATGGCCACCGCCACGCGAGCGGCCGTCTCGGTGCCGGAACGGAGTTCCGTCGCCACCTCGGATGTCACGTACGCGGCGACGTCGGCCGCGGTGACCGTCGCCTCTCCCTGGCGGCGCGATTCGACGAAGACGTCGGCCTCGGCAGAGGTTTCGTCCGTCATGGACGCCGCCCTGACCGTTCCTTGCACCCGGGTATCCACGAGGACGCGCGACGCGAAGTCCCCGCGGGTAGCCGTAACGATCATGAAGTCGGTCGACGCGGAGGACTCCAGGAGGTACTCGCCGCGCTCGTTGGTCCGGGTCTCGTCGCCTGTGGGTCTGACGGTTCCGTTATCATCCACTTCGCTACCGGTCACGGCGGCGTCTTCGACCTCCCCGGCCGATCCGCCGGATTTCGCGGCCACGGAGCCTGATTTGGACGCGGTGTCGTCGGTGACGACCCCCGATACCCGCAGGTCGTCCGTACCGGCCGAGGTCCCGCCCGAGTCACAGGCAGCCGCCAGGACGACGAAGGCCAGGCCCAATGTCATGCGGGCAATGGAGGTGATGCTGGTACGCATAGGATTGGTCGGTTGGTTGCACTCGTTTCTGCGTGCGGCGCGCCGATGCTGCCCGGCACCGACCGCAACAACGTCGGGGAAAAACCTACACCGACGTAAGGTGAACTCACCTAGGACGCCGCCCAAACCGGACGTCGGACCGCTCCGAGATTCGTGTAAGCCAAGTCCTACACCGTGCCGACGAGACCCTTGGCGACCGCATATCGGGCCAGATCGGCGTTGGTCCGCAGCCCCAGCTTCTCGAGAACCCGGGATCGATAGGTCGACACCGTCTTGACGCTGAGCGAGAGCGTATCGGCGATCTCCGAAACGGTCCGCCCGATGGCCAGCTCGTGGAAGACCTGGAATTCGCGGTCAGACAGGGTGACGTGCGGGTCCTGCTCGTTCGATTCGAGCTGCCTGAGCATCGCCTCGGCCAGGTCGGCGCTGATGTAGCGGTGGCCGGCAGCCACGCGGCGCACGGCGTCCACCAGGTTCTCGGGGGCCGCGTTCTTGGCCAGGTACCCTGCCGCCCCGCTCCGGATGACCCGCGTCCCGTACTGTTCCTCGTCGTGTATGGACAGAACGAGCACGGCCAGCGACGGATGCTCCGCCCTGAGCTGGGAGAGCACGGCAAGGCCGCCGGGTCCCGGCATGTTCAGGTCGAGAATGGCGATGTCGGCCGTCTTCTCCCGCGCGAGGTTCAGCATCTCGGCGCCGTCCTGGGCTTCACCGACGACCTCGATACCGGGGTGCTGCGTCAGGATCTGGACGATGCCCCGCCGCACGATGGCGTGGTCGTCGGCAACGAGGACACGGATCGGCATTTCGTTACTCTACAGGGGCAGGGTTATGAGGGCGCGGGTCCCGCTGGGTTCGACTCGTTCGTACGCGAGGGTGCCTCCCCAGGGCCCCAGGCGTTCCCGCATGCCGAGAAGCCCCAGGTGGGCGTTGGAGGCCGGTGCGCCATGGTCGAAACCCCGTCCGTCGTCCTCCACGCGAATGCGAAGCGTGTCGGCGTCGCTCGACAGCACGATCGCGACCGTCTTCGCGTCGGCATGCCGGGCCACATTGGTCAACAGCTCCTGGACCACGCGGAACAGGGCTATGGACCGGTCCGGATCGAGCGGTACGCCTTCGACCGTGCCGGCGACGACGCACGGAAGCCCGGTTCGTTCGCCAAACCGTCGAGCAAGCCACTCCACGGCCGCCGTCAGGCCCAGGTCGTCGAGGATGCCGGGTCGCAGGTCGGCGGCGATGCGACGGACGATCGACAGCGTACGGTCGAGTTCCGAGGAAAGGACCTCCAGGTCCGAGGCTACGGCCCGTTCCGCCGACTGCGCGATGCGCGCCGCGTCGAACTTCAGGGCGGTGAGCGATTGGCCGAGCACGTCGTGCACCTCGCGGGCCATGCGCGCACGTTCCGCCTCGATGCGCCCCTGCTGATGCGATCCGAGCAAGCGGAGCAGGGACTCCGTGGCACGCCGCCGGCTGATATCTCGCACATGGAGAAGCAGCGCCGGTTCACCGCTCCACTCGATATGGCCAACCGAGAATTCGACCGGCACTTCTTTCCCGGTCCTCGTCAGGCTCCATCCCTCGCCCCGAGCGAGGGTCCCATCGACGACCCGAGGAAATTCGCCGGCCACGGTGCCCACGAAACGTTCAGGAACCAGTTCGAGCACCGACCTTCCGACCAGCCATTCCCTGTCTGCATCGTGCAGACGGCAGGCTTGGGGATTCGCGTCGAGTACCCGTCCGTCGTGGGACTCCACGAAGACGGCTTCCGGCGATTGTTCGAAGAGCGTGCGGAAGCGAATCTCGCTGTCGCGGAGTCGCTGTTCCGTCGCCCTGCGATCGTGGACGTCACGCGTGACGACCACGATCGCGTCGATACCCGGCTCGCCGAGACGGTTCACGGCGCGGCTCTCGACGGACCTCCACGTCCCGTCCGCGTGGAGGAACCGGTATTCGGCCGTCGCTTCAAAGCGGGCGATCGACCGCCCCTCGCCGAGCAGTTTCAGAATGCGCGCGCGATCGCCGGGGTGAACGAATTCGAGCGCATTGCGTCCGACGAGCGCCGCCGGATCATGTCCGAGCATCGGCAGGATCGAAGGACTCTCGTACAGGATGGTGCCGAGGTCATCGATGAGCGTCAACACGTCCAGCGCACTCTCGACCATCGCCCGGTAGGACCGTTCCGACGCCCTGGTGCGCCGCTGTGCGGCCCGGCGCACGGCCGCCGACCGGATCACCGGTGCGAGGTGGCGGGCGATATCGGGCTCGTCCTTGTCCACGAATACTTCGTCGGCCCCCCGCTCGAGCCAGTCCAGGGTCTGCGCGGCGTCGTTCCCGCGCACCAGGACGATCCACGGGTATGACCGATCGGCGGGGACGGACCCGGGCATGACGCGCGGATCGCACACGAACGGCTCGAGGTCGGATGCAGGGGGCACCCGCTCGCATGGACGGTACCCGGGCACGGCCGAAAATCGCTCCCGCGATGCCGGATCCACGAGAACGTGTACGGGAGCCAGCACGATCATCGGGTAGCGATGTGTCGACGACGGGGCTGCACGACCGCATGCGGGACCGGGGACTTCCGTCTGCCCGGGTCCGTCGAGTATACAGAAACCTGTCCGGTGTAGCTACCGGATAGTTCGGCGCCAGCCGTCGTGGCCGCGCTGCCAGGTCAGCGGCGTGCCGTCGGCAGAGCGGGTGCGGCACACGGGCGTGTAGACCTCGGCGAGGTCGAGCGAGACGCGGTCCTCGCCCGAACGCTGCATACGGATATGCCCCCACGCGGGCGACGCGAGCACCCAGCCGTCCGGCTCGGCGAACAGTTCCTGGTCGTCGATGCCCCAGTCGAACTCGAAATAGCAGCCATGGCCGTCGGTCCCGCTCACGCGCAGTTGCATGTACCTGGGTTCGTCGCCCGAGAAGTACATCAGCAGACCGTCACCCGAGACGACCCGCAGCGACCCGTCCGGCGTTTCGACGCGGTTCCCGAGGAAATCCACGGTCGGAGCGGGCGCGACTACCGGGGGCGCGGAAACCGGTGCGGCCGCGACGGCCGGTACCTGCGCGGCCGCCCGGGCGAGCGCTTCGGCTTCGCTGATGCGCCGTATCTGCGAGCCGACCACGGTTTCCCGTTCCGGGAGGGCGGGCGCGCGGCCCTCCGTAGCCGGTCGGGTCGTGGCGATCGTGGGACCCTGCCGCAGGATCAGGTCCGGCAGGCGCTGCAGGGCGCGTGTCGGATACACGTTTCTCTGCTGGCCTCCGGCCAGCGAAAGGGTGATGGTCTCGATGTACACGCCGGCCGAGGCATCCGTCGGCACGGCCACGAGGTCGAACCGCGTGTGGAGGGGAAGACCGCAGATCCGGTATCGCCCAGACGCGTCGGCGCGGTCTGATCCGAGGATGGCCGTACGGTCGGTTCGAAGGGCATATACGGCCGTTCCGGCTCCGGAACGCGAATCGGTCGTGATACCCCAGACGGTTCCGTACAGTACGCCACCCCGGCAGGGCGCGGCGGGGGGATCGACGGGGTCGATGCCGGACACGTTCATCACGGCGAAGAAGGCCGCAAGTACCCAGTCGAGGCGCAGGTGGAGACGGTTCATGAGGGCGGTGCGTGTGGGGTCGCGAAGGAGAGCGGCAGGCAGACCCATCCTACCGGGAATACGGCTCGGAATCAAGAATTCGCTTTGCAGGCCGGATGCGGAGCCGCAACTTGGCCACGGACCGAATCCGCGTGCCCCACCATGAAGATCTGCCGATTCTTCCTGTTTTGCTGCCTGTTGTCGCCCACGTTGGTTCATGCCCAATCGGCACGCTTCACGCTGGGCGACCGGGAGTATTTCTCGACCGGGTCGGTGGACGTAATGGCGTTCCAGGACATCTATCCGGACGGGCACCAGGGCGGAGTCAGCCTGATCCAGCACGGCGTGCGTACGGCCACGAACGGCGACCTCCGCCTCGAGACGACGCCCGGCCAGTGGTCGCCGATCCCCGCGCAGACCGACCGGAGCGTGGATTTCGAGGCCGGAAGCATCACGGCCACGCTCGCCTATCCGGATCCGTCGAAGAACCGCACGGGCTTCAACCCGATACGCTACCCGGACCTTGCGTTCTCGTACCGGGTGACGACCCGGGCAGAAGGGGAAGCCGTACGGGTAACGGTGGACCTGGATGCTCCGATTCCGGCCGAATGGGTCGGCCGGATCGGGTTCAACCTCGAACTCTTTCCGGGCGCGTTCTTCGGAAAGACCTGGATGCTCGGCGGGTCCGCGGGTCACTTTCCGCGCCAGCCGAACGGCCCGGTGGCGGGCGCGGCGCTTGGAGTGCCCGATCCCATGCCGTTCGCCGAGCCGGTTCCGTTCGCCGATGGTCCGGTGCTCACCGTCGCGGCCGAGGACGACGCACTGCGGCTGACGATCGAAAGCCTCACCGGTGACCTGTCGCTCTACGACGGTCGGGTACAGCACAACAACGGGTGGTTCGTCGTGCGCTCGCCGGTGCCTGCCGGGGCGACGACCGGCGCGATCGAGTGGATCCTGCGTCCGCACTCGATCGAGGGCTGGATGTCGCCGCCCGTCGTCCAGGTCTCCCAGGTCGGATACCACCCGGCGCAATCCAAGCGGGCGATCTTCGAACTCGATGCGCGCGATGAAGGGACGGGTACGGCTCGCCTGGTGCGCCTCGGCGCCGACGGGTCACGGGCGACGGTCCTGGAGGCCGAAGCCTCGCGGTGGGGGGGCTTCCTGCGGTACGGCTATCGCGTGTTGGACTTCTCGGCCGTGACCGAGGCGGGGCTTTACGAAGTGGAGTTCCGGTCGCAGCGGTCCGGACCCTTCCGCATCGACGAGCGGGTGTTCGATCGCGACGTCTGGCAGCCCACCCTCGAATACTTCCTCCCGGTGCAGATGTGCCACGTGCGGGTGGAGGAGCAGTACCGGGTGTGGCACGGCCTCTGCCACGCAGACGACGCGCGGCTCGCGCCCGCCGATTCGAACCACTTCGACGGGTACGTGCAGGGCCCGGACCTTTTGGTCGACATCGGGTCGGGGACGAGCCTGGACCACCTCGACGTCGGGGGGTGGCACGACGCCGGCGACGACGACCTGCGCATCGAGTCGCAGGCCGACGAGGTATGGGTCCTGGCGGCTACGTACGAGGAGTTCGATGTGCGGCATGACGATACGTCCATCGACCAGGAGGCCCGCCTCGTCCGCATCCACCGTCCGGACGGGCGCCCGGACCTCCTGCAGCAGGTCGAGCACGGCGTGCTGACGGTGCTGGGCGGCTACCGCGCGCTGGGTCGCCTCTACCGCGGGGTCATCGTTCCGACCCTTCCGCAGTACGTGTTGCTCGGAGACGTGGCCAATTCCACGGACAACCTGCGATACGACCCGTCGTTGGCGCCCGGGGAGCGCACGGCGACGCATTCGGGGGTGCCCGACGACCGGTGGGTCTTCACCGAGACGAACGCGGGCCACGAGTACAAGGGCATCGCGGCGCTAGCCATCGCCGGGCGGGTGCTGCGCGGCTACGACGATGCGCTGGCCGCAGAGGCGGTTGCGGCTGCCGAAGCGCTCTGGTCGATGCCCCGCGAGGGAGCTTCGGACGGAAGGGTGCTTGCCGCGACCGAGCTGTTGCTGACGACGGGCAAGCCCGCATACCGGGACGCCCTGCTCTCGTTGCGGGAGCACGTGCTGTCGCGTGCCGGGTCGACCGCCTGGGCGATCGGACGGGCGATCAAGCTCCTCGATGCTCCCGACTTCGAAGCGGCGCTGCGGTCGGCGGTGGCGGCCGAGCAGGCGCGGATCGTCGAGGCGCAGCGAGAATCGCCCTATGGCGTACCCTACCGACCGCACATCTGGGGTGCGGGCTGGGGCATCCAGGAGTTCGGTGTGCGCCAGGCGTTTCTGCGACGGGCCTTCCCGGAATCGGTCTCGGCGGAATACCTGCTCAATGCGCTGAATTTCATGCTCGGCGTTCACCCCGGCTCCAACACGTCGTCGTTCGTCTCGGGCGTCGGGTCGCGTTCGGCGACCGTGGGGTACGGCCTGAACCGGGCCGACTGGTCGTACATCCCGGGCGGCGTGGTGTCGGGCACCGCGCTCATCCGCCCGGATTTTCCCGAATTGAAGGAGTGGCCTTACCTCTGGCAGCAGGTGGAGTACGTCATGGGCGGCGGCGCCTCGCACTTCATGTTCCTCGCGCTGGCGGCCCAGCGCGAGTTCGGGAGGACGCCCCCGACAACGCGGTGAGGGCGAACCTTACAGCGGGTTTCACGATTTGACGGGTGCGCGTCGAAAGCGCTTCCAGTATCATACGCCTCCCGGGGACGGCGAACCCCTGGCTCGACCTTCGCGGTCCGGCCGTCGCCGTTGGGGCCTGCTGTGCGCTCGGTCATCGCGCGGCGCTCCGCTCCCGGGGCCACCCGATTTCAACCGTCATGTCTGACCAAGCCTACAACCCGTTCGTCACCGCGCAGCGCCAGTTCGACCGCGCCGCGGATATTCTCGGCCTCGACGAGGGAACGCGCGAACTCCTGCGTTACCCGATGCGCGAATACTCGATCTCGATCCCGGTGCGCATGGACGACGGGACGGTGAAGGTCTTCCGCGGTTTCCGCGTGCAGCACAACGACGCGCGGGGCCCCTCGAAGGGCGGCATCCGCTTCCACCCGCAGGAAACGGTCGACACGGTGCGCGCGCTCGCCATGTGGATGACGTGGAAGTGCGCCGTGGTCGATATCCCGCTCGGCGGCGGAAAGGGCGGCATGATCTGCGACCCGCACCACCTGAGCCAGCGGGAGCAGGAGGGCATCTGCCGCGGCTGGATCCGGCAGTTGGCCCGCAACATGGGCCCGGACAATGACGTGCCGGCCCCCGACGTGATGACGAGCCCGCAGCACATGCTGTGGATGCTCGACGAATTCGAAACGATCACGGGCTCACGGCAACCGGGCTTCATCACCGGCAAGCCGGTGGGTATGGGCGGTTCGCTCGGACGCACCGAGGCGACCGGGTACGGCGTGATCTACACGCTGCGCGAGGCGCTGAAACTGCTCGGCGTCGACATCGCGAACACGAAGGCCAGCGTTCAGGGATTCGGCAACGTCGCGCAGTACGCGATCCAGCTCTACACCCAGATGGGCGGAAAGGTCACGACCGTCTCCTCCTGGAACCACACCGAGCACACGGCCTACTGCTTCCGCCGCGAGAGCGGGCTGACCTTCGAGGAACTGATCTCGATCGCCGACCGGTTCGGCGAGATCGACAAGGAGAAGGCGGCCGCACTCGGCATGGAAGTGCTGCCGGGCGACGTCTGGATCGAGCAGGACGTGGACGTCCTGATGCCGTGCGCGCTCGAAAACCAGATCAACGACGAGAACGTGGGCCGCATCAAGCCGCGCGTCAAGGTGATCGTGGAGGGCGCGAACGGTCCGACGACCAACGGTGCCTCGAAGGTGATCGACGAGCGCGGCATTTTCGTGGTGCCCGACTTCCTCGCGAACGCGGGCGGGGTCACGTGCTCGTACTTCGAGCAGGTGCAGTCGAACACGAACTACTACTGGGAGAAGGAGGAGGTGCTGACGAAGCTCGACCAGAAGATGACGTCGGCCTTCCACGCCGTCGCCACGCTGTCGAAGAAGCGTGGCCTCCCGATGCGTGACGCCGCCTACGTCATCGCGGTGGACCGCGTCGCCCGGGCCTGCCGGGACCGCGGATGGCTGTAACGGCGGCGCCCCCGACGGGTGACGCCGCGTGGCGTCGCCGCCTCGAGGAGATCCGCGGCCAGGACGCGGCACTCCTCGCGACGATCACGCGCAAGATGATCAACCACCTCTGCTGGCGGGGGGTGGACGAGGCGATCGACCTGCTGAAGGCGTTCGTCGGCGACGTGTCCGTGGCGGGGCAGGACGTGGACCAGAACCGTCCGCTGCCCCGCCACATCCCGTACGATGTCGCGTCGCACACCGAGGCGGCTTTCCGCATCGCGGCCGAGCAGTTCGACGGCGAGGAGATCTGCCGACTGATCGCGACGTGGGTCGAGGAGGACCGCGCGGCCGACCTCATCGAGATCCTCGATCTCGCGCAGTACGGCGTGCACGAGATCGCGACGTCGCTGCAGCAGTTCGCCGGGGCCGATTTCGACGAGGCGGCATTGTCGCAGTCCCTCAGGCGTGGCCTCGGGGCCTCGCTGCTTCGCCGCGTTTTCAGCGAGAACCTGGCGTTCCTGGGCCTTCTCAAGGACCGGGTCAGCGTGGCCGACTTCGCCGATCTCATGCGGCGCGTGGTGCACACGTCGCGAAGTCGGGGCAAGCTGGGCGGAAAGAGCTCGGGCCTGTTCCTGGCCAGCACGATGCTGCGTACCCTCGGGGCCGACCGGCCCGAGCTGGCCCGCATCAAGACGCCCAAGACGTGGTACGTCACGAGCGATGGCGTACTGGAATTCCTGCGCCACAACAACCTCGAGGACGTCCACTCCCAGAAGTACCTCGACATCGAGCGCGTGCGGGCCGACTACCCGCACCTGGTGACCATCTTCAAGAACTCCCGCTTTCCGACCGAGCTCGTGAACGGGGTGATGGCGGCCCTCGACGACCTGGGGGACTTTCCGCTCATCGTGCGCTCGTCGAGCCTGCTCGAGGACCAGGTCGGCGCGGCGTTTTCGGGCAAGTACAAGAGCCTCTTCCTCGCGAACCGGGGCACGCGGCAGGAGCGGCTGTCGGCCCTTCTCGACGCGATCGCCGAGGTCTACTCTTCGATCTTCGGGCCCGACCCCATCGAGTACCGCGCCGAGCGCGGCCTGCTCGACGTGCACGAGGAGATGGGGGTCATGATCCAGCAGGTGGTGGGCGTGCAGATGGGCCGCTACTACCTGCCGGCCTATGCCGGCGTGGCCTTCTCGCGCAACGAGTTCCGCTGGTCGCCCCGCATACGGCGGGAGGACGGGCTGATCCGCATCGTACCGGGGCTGGGCACGCGGGCCGTGGACCGGCTCGGAGACGACTACCCCGTGCTGATCGCGCCCGGGCAGCCCGGACTGCGGGTGAACGTCAGCCACGACGAGATCATCCGCTACTCGCCGCAGAAGGCCGACGTCATCAACCTCGAGGAAAACCGGTTCCAGACGGTCTCGATCCACGAGCTGCTGGCCGAGGCAGGCTACCGCTATCCGGCCGTGCGTTCGATCGTGTCGATGACCTCGGGCGGCTACGTGCGCCGGCCGGTGGGTCTCGAGCCCGACTTCGGCGAGGACGAGGTGGCCGTCACGTTCGCGGGTCTGATCGAGGACGGGGAGGTAGTGGGGCAGATCGCCGCCCTGCTGCAGTTTCTCGAGCAGACGCTCGGGTACCCGGTCGACATCGAGTTCGCGAGCGACGGCAAGGACCTCTACCTGCTGCAGTGCCGCGCGCTCAGCTCGTCGCTGGCGGCCGAGCCGGCTCCGATCCCGAGGCAGCTTCCGCCCGAACGTACGCTGTTCCTCGCGAACCGCTACGTGTCGAACGGGCGCGTACCCGACCTGACGCACCTGGTCTACGTCGATCCGGAAGGGTACGCGAACCTGCAGACGCTGGCCGACCTCAAGGATGTCGCGCGCGCGGTCGGACGGCTCAACCACATGCTGCCCAGGCGGCATTTCGCGCTGATCGGGCCGGGCCGCTGGGGCAGTCGCGGCGACATCAAGCTCGGCGTGTCGGTCGGATACGGCGACATCAACAACACGGCGGCGCTCATCGAACTGGCCTGGCGGCGCGGCAACTACACGCCCGAGCCGAGTTTCGGAACGCACTTCTTCCTGGATCTCGTCGAAGCCGACATCCGCTACCTGCCGATCTACCCCGACGACCGCGGCGCGCTGTTCAACCGCGAGTTTTTCGAGCAATCGGAATCGATCCTGACCGAACTGCTGCCCGAGTACGAGCACCTGAAGGACGTCGTGCGCGTCATCGACGTGCGCCGCGTGACGGGAGGGCAGGTCGTGCGCCTGCTGCTGAACGCAGACGTGGACGTGGCCGTGGCGCTGCTGTCTTCCGCGTCTCCGGGGCACGGGGAGCAGCGGCTGAAGCCTTTCGAGGTGGATCTCACGTCGGACGATCACGCCCGCTGGCGGCGCCTGATGGCCGAGCGCATCGCCGAGACGGTGCCCGCGTCGCGGCTGGGTGTCAAGGCCATGTACGTTACCGGCAGCGTCTGCAAGGGCAGCGCCGGTCCGGCGAGCGACCTGGACCTGCTCGTGCATTTCTCGGGCACCGAGCGGCAGCGCGAGAAGCTGCTGACCTGGATCGACGGGTGGAGCCGCGCCCTCGCCGAGGTCAATTTCCTGCGCACGGGGTACACGGCCGAGCAGCTGATCGACGTGGATTTCGTGTCGGACGATGACCTCGCGCACCGACGCGGACACGCCCTGCTCATCGAGGGCGGGGCGGAATTCGCGCTGAAGCTGGAGGTGGCGGCGCGGTAGGAACCCCGCTTCCGCATCAAGGAGCTGCGGGATTCATCGTACCACGGCCGGCTTCTGGGTGCGCACGGCGCGTCCGGCGCGTTCGGTGCCGGCGAGAGCCAGGTGGCAAGAAGCAGACGGCATCTTGTAGACACGGAAACCGGCCGGGACGGATCGGGTCGGCCGTCATTCGAATGCGACAGGCCTGCCGCATCGCCCGTGCGATCCCGTGCACCGCGTGTGGTCCGGCCTACGGCCCTCGTCGACTCCAGTGCGGAACGATCGGCAGGGGATGGTATCGACACGACCCACCCCCGGGTGTGCGACCGCCCAGCGCTCGCAATCGGATATTGCGCGGCGATTCGTGCGGAAGGTGGCCTGAGAGGGAACGCTAACGCCCTCGGAAGTGGAATATGGGGGCGGAATTCCACCTCAGCGCGCGAAAAACGCCCTCGGAAGTGGAATATGGGGGCGGAATTCCACCTCAGCGCGCGAAAAACGGCCCCGGAAGTGGAATATGGGGGCGGAATTACACTTTGCCCTCCTGCGAGGGGCGGAATCGTGGGGGGTCCGCCGTCGCGAGCGGTGGCCCGATCGCACCTCCCGACCGCACTTGAGCCGGTACCCGGTTTCGCATATTCTGTGGAGGCCCGATCGCACCGCCATGTCATTCTCTCGTTTCGTCTTCCTGCTCGCATTTCTGCTGGTCGCGCCGGCGTCGGCCCAGGAACGGGTTCTGGCCGTGATCTCGGTGGAGGCCGGGGGGCACGATCGCGTGGATACCCCCGTCCTGGTGTCGCTGGAAGGTCTACCGGGCGCCGCCCGGGAGCTCGCCCTCGTCGAGGTGACCGGCGGCGCGGAACGCTGCGTTCCGGCCCAGGTGCTCGCGGGCGACCCGCCGCGGCTCGCCTTCGTGCTGGACGGTACGACCCCGGTGGGCGCCGTGCGGGCGTTCGAGGTGCGAGCGCGGGAGGGGCGCGATGCAGTCGCGACGGGCCAAGGCGCTGCCGGCGCCGCGAACATGCGCATGGCCGCGGCCAGCGACGGGGGTGCCACACGCCTGGTCGCCGATGGGACCGAGGTGCTGGCCTACCGCCACGCCATCGACCCGGCACCGGAAGGCTCGAACCCGCTCTTTGCCCGCGGAGGCTACATCCACCCCCTGCGCAGCCCCTCGGGCGAGGAGCTGACGCGCACCCGTCCCGGTGACCACCTGCACCACATGGGGTTGTGGAATCCGTGGACGCAGACCGT
Source organism: Rhodothermales bacterium (assembly GCA_024711125.1). Taxonomy (GTDB): domain Bacteria; phylum Bacteroidota; class Rhodothermia; order Rhodothermales; family UBA10348; genus JANJTM01. The sequence continues at coordinate 26,605 of JANJTM010000075.1, read as the reverse complement.
GTTCGAGGGGCGGACGGTCGATTTCTGGAACCTGGGCAGCGGACAGGGGACGGTGCGGCCGGTCGCCGTGCTCTCCCGCATCGCCGGACCCGTGGTCGCGGGGTTCACGGCATCGCTCGACCACGTCGATTTCACCTCGGGGGAAGAGAAGGTGGCGCTGCGCGAACGCTGGGACGTGCGTGCGTGGAGAACGGGAGCGCAAAGGCCGCTGAATGTCGTGGACTTCACCTCGACGATCGCGGCGGCGAGCGATTCGGCCCTGCGCATTCTCGCGTATCGCTACCAGGGCATCGGGCTTCGCGGGCGCGCCGAGTGGGGCGACGCGAACTCCACACTGCTGACCTCGGAAGGGCACGACAAGTCGTCGGCCAACACCACCCGGGCCCGATGGCTGATGGTCCAGGGCGAGACCGGCGCCAACGAAAGATCGTCCGGCTTCCTCCTTCTTGCCGCACCGACCAACCACGACCATCCCGAACGGCTGCGCGTCTGGCCGACCGGCGAACACGACGGCGTCGAGAACATCTTCGTCAACTTCAACCCGGCGCAGGAGACCGACTGGGTGATCGTCCCGGGCCGCCCGGAAACCCTCCGCTACCGCATCGTCACGTTCGACGGGCCGATGTCGGCCGAGGAGGCCGAGACGCTCTGGGCCGACTGGGCCGAACCCCCCTCGGTGACGCTGCGACCCGCGGGGCTCGAGGGGCGGCGTGTACTCGTGTACACGAAGAACGGGAAGGGCTACGTACACGACAACATCCCGTACAGCATCGCCGCGATGCGCGGGCTGGCCGGCGCGAACGGGTTCGAGATCGAGGCGTCCGACGACCCGGCGGTCTTCACGCCGGAGAACCTGGCCCGGTTCGACGCGATCGTCTTCTCCAACACGAACAACGAGACGTTCGACACGGACGCCCAACGTGAGGCGCTGCAGGCGTACGTACGGGGCGGGGGCGGAATCGTGGGCATCCACTCGGCCAGCGGGAGCGAACGCGATTGGCCCTGGTTTTCGGCGCTCCTGGGCGGAAACTTCGTGCGCCACGCGCCCCGGCAGGATTTCACGGCCGAGGTGGTCGACGCGGGGCACCCCGCCACGGCCTTCCTCCCGCGCCGTTGGGCGATCGCCGACGACGAGTGCTACTTCCTCGACGAACTGAATCCGGCCATCCGGGTGCTGCTCGCGGCCGACCTCGTCACGGTCGAGGACGGCGACCGCGAGCCCATGCCCGGTACGCTCTTCGCCGACCGCTACCCGATCGCCTGGTACCAGGCGTTCGACGGGGGGCGGCAGTTCTACACCTCGCTCGGTCACCGCATCGAGCACTACCAGGACCCGGTCTTCCTGCGCCACGTGCTCGGGGGACTGCGATGGGTCGTCAACGGAGACCGATGATGATGAACCGAAGGCAGGCCATCCGCCGTGGCGCCGCGGCGGCCGCCGGCGCCGTCCTGGCGCCCAGCATCGTTCCGTCCACCGTTTTCGCACGACCGGCGCCGAGCGATACGATCCAGATCGCGCAGATCGGAACGGGGCGCATCGCCCGCGACCACGACCTGCCCGAGGTGCTGAAGCATGCCGGCGTCCGGGTCACGACCGTGTGCGACGTGGACGACCGGCGCATGGCCGAGGGGAAGGAGTTCGTGGAGCGTTTCTACGCGGGCGGGCGTGGAGGCGGGCGAACGGTCGACGTGCGCATGATCCACGACTACCGCGACGTCGTGCGGCGGGACGACATCGACGCGGTGGTGATCTCCACGCCTGACCACGGCCATTTCCTGCCGGCCGTCGAGGCGGCGCTCGCGGGCAAGGACATCTACATGCAGAAGCCGATGTCGGTCACCATCGAGGAGGGGCGCATCCTGTCGGACGTCTGCCACCGCATGGGCACCGTGTTCCAGATCGGAAGCCAGCAGCGCAGCGACGATCCGTGGCCCCAGTTCCGCAGGGCCTGCGAGCTCGTCCGCAGCGGGCGCATCGGGGCGCTCCACACGGTGCGGGTGGGTCTTCCGGGGGATCCCGCGGGCGGAAAGGCGACTCCGCAACCCGTTCCGCCCCATTTCGATTACGACCTGTGGCTCGGTTCGACGCCCGTCGTGCCGTACACCGAGGACCGCGTGCACCCGGTGGAGGGCTACGGACGGGGCGGATGGCTGCGCTGCGAGCAGTTCTCGGCCGGCATGATCACCGGCTGGGGCGCGCACCACATCGATACCGCGCATTGGGGCATGGGAACGGAGTTCACGGGGCCGATCGAGGTACGCGCGACGGCCGAATTCCCGACCGAGGGGCTCTGGAACGTGCACGGGCCGTTCCATGTCGAGGCGAAGTACGCGAACGGGGTCACGATGCTCGTGTCGGGCGAATTCCCGAACGGGGTGCGGTTCGAGGGCGAGGGCGGATGGATCTTCGTGACGCGCGGCGCGGCCCAGGTGACCGCCAGCGACCCGGTGTCGGGAACCTCGGCGCCGTCGCTGCAGGCCAGCGATGCGCGCATCCTCGACAGCATCCTGGGACCCGGCGACGTGCGCCTGTACGCGAGCCCGGAGCAGCACGCCAACTGGATCGAGTGCATCCGTACGCGGGCGGTCACCGCGGCCCCTGCCGAGGTCGCGCACCGCTCCTGCAGCGCGTGCCTCGTCGCCCACATCGCGATGAAGCTGCCCCGGACGCTGCGCTGGGACCCCGTCGCCGAGCGATTCCTGGACGACGACGAGGCGAACGCGATGCGCTCGCGCCCGCAGCGCTATCCGTATACGAAGGAGGTCGTGCGCGGCCTCGAATTCCTGCGATGAAACGACTCGTGACCGTCCTCCTGCTGCTCGCCGGCTGCCGGAGCGAGGCTCCGGCGCCCGCACGGTTCACGGGCGCCCCGGGCGAGGTGCGCCTGGTCACGGCGGCCCCGGGGCACTTTCATGCCGGCCTCGTGCAGAAGGAATCCTATCCGCAGGTCGATCCGGTGGTGCATGTCTATGGACCCGACGGACCCGAACTGGACCGTCACCTGGCCATGATCGAGGGATTCAACGGCCGGGCCGACCTTCCCACGCGGTGGCGGTCGGTCGTGTACCGCGGCGACGACTGGATGGATCGCCTGCTGTCGGAACGGGCGGGCAACGTGGTGGTGACGGCCGGCAACAACGCGCGCAAGCTCGAACTCGTGCGCCGGGCGGTCGACGCCGGGCTCCACGTCTACGCCGACAAGCCGATGATCGTGCGGCCGGAGGATTTCGAGACGCTGCGGGCCACGCTCGAAGCGGCCGACCGCTCGGGAGTCGTCGTGAACGACATCATGACCGAACGCTGGGAGATCACGTCGATCCTCCAGCGGGAACTGGCGCGCCGCGCCGATCTCTTCGGAACGCTCGAACAGGGCACGCCCGCGGAGCCCGCGATCGAGAAGGCGAGCGTGCATTTCCTGGCGAAAACCGTCGCCGGAAGTCCGCTCGTGCGACCGGCGTGGTTCCTGGACGCTTCGCAGCAGGGGGATGCCATCACCGACGTCACGACCCACCTGGTGGATCTCGTGCTGTGGCAGGCCTTCCCGGACGAGGCGATCGATTACGCCGATTCCACGAACGGCATGGACGTGCTGTCGGCCCGAACGTGGGACACCGATCTCACTCCGGCACAATTCACCCGCATCACCCACGTGCCCGCATACCCTGCGTTTCTCGCGCCGAGTGTGGGCCCCGACTCGGTGCTGCATGTCGCGGCCAATGGGGAGTTCACCTTCCGCGTGCGCGGCGTCCATGCCCGAATCGCCGTGCGTTGGGGCTTCGAGAACCCGGGCGGTGGGGATACGCACTTCAGCCGCATGCGCCTGTCGGGCGCCCACCTCGTGATCCGTCAGGACGCGGAGCAGGGTTTCGTGCCGACGCTGTACGTCGAGCCCGCGCCCGGCGCCGACGCGGCGGCCCTGGGCGCCGCGGTCGACGAGGCGCTGGCCGGACTGGCGCAGCGGTGGCCGGGCCTCACGACAAGGCCGGCCGCCGGCGGTGTCGAAGTGGTCATTCCGACCGAATACCGGGAGGGGCACGAGGCGCACTTCGCGCGCGTGACCGAGCGCTACCTGGCCGATCTCGTGCGCGGGCGCATCGCCGACTGGGAGCGCACGAACCTCCTGACGAAGTACTGGGTCACGACGCGGGCGCTGGCAGTGGCGCGCGGGGGCGCCTGACCCGCGCGGGAGCTCACGCCGAGAGGAACGCCACGACCCGGTCGATGACCTTTTTCGACCCGAGAATGCGGAAGTGGCCGAGCCCGTCGGCGCGGTAGAGTTCGACCCGGGGCTGCGCCGCGATGCGCTCGGCGTCGGCGAACGGCACCACGCGGTCCGTCGGGTCGTGCACGACGAGGGACGGAATGCCGAGGTCCCGCAGGATCGCGCTGTTCGACACCGAAGCGACCGACCTTCCGCTCGCCTTCTCGATCTTGCGGATCACCCGGGCGCGCGTGGCCTCACCCAGTTTCAGGTCGTCGGCGAACCGGCCCAGGATGTCGGTGAGCCGATCGCCCGCTGCCAGGAATACCAGGCGATCCACCTCCATTTCACCCGGCAGCGGCGGCTTGCCCTCGGCGGCGAGCGTCATCATCGAGCCCCCGAAGGAGTGGCCGACCATGGCGTAGAACCCTCCGAGCGCGTCCTCGGCGAGCCGGATCGAGCGCACGGCCTCCGGAGCGGCCGCCTTCGTATCGGTCGAGGCCCCGTGCCCGGGAAAATCGATCGCGGCGACGTCGAAGCCGGCGGCGAGGAGCGGATCGACGAAGGCCGTCATGTACCGGGCGCCCATCGTCCATCCGTGGGTCAGCAGCACCCTCCTCCGGGCCCGGGGGACCGCGCGACCCGGCTCTGCCGGAGCGCCTTTCCAGTGGTAGACCCGCACGACGCTCTTCTTCCATGACAGGTCGAGCGCCTCGGCCCGGGCGAGCACGGCGCGGCTGTCGCGCAGCTGCTGGTGCTTGAGGCGTTCGGTGCGGGCTCCGACCGGCGTGTTGAACAGCTTGTACGCGATGCCGGCGGCCACGCGGGGCGGCATGTTGGGCGACATGCGCAGCAGCCAGCCCATGGCGAGCGCGACGCCGTCGTTCACGGCCGATTGCTTGACCATGTCAGGAACTCCGGCCGAGTCGGGTTTCGATCTCGGCCACCGCGGCCTCCATCCCGGCGACGCTCGCACGCGTATCCACCCGCGCGCCGAGGCGGCTGAGCACGCTGAACAGGCCGAAGAGGATGCGGTTCACGAACACGAAATGAGGCGAGCCGACGGCCGCGTTGAACTGGGAGGCTTCCTGGAAAAGCGGAAGGAGGGACTCCCGGAACGCGGGGTCTCCGAAGTCGAACGCGCCCGCGCCGCCGTCCAGCCCCGCCCGGTACGGAGCGAGGATAGCATGCGCGAATCGTCCGAAAAAGCCCCGCAGCCGTGCGCGAAGTTCCGGGGTCTGGTCGGCCTGGAAGATCTCGACCTCCTCGTAGAGGTCTTCGAGGCGTTCCCCGCGTCCGTGCACGTGCGCATCCCAGATCCGCAGGAACGCGTCCCGGAAGTACTGCGGAAAGGTCTTGATGCACCCGAAATCGATGACCCCGAGGCGGCCGTCCTCCCGGAAGAGGAAATTGCCGGGGTGCACGTCGGCGTGCACGGTGCAGGTGTTCGACGCCACCTGCTCGTTGACGAAGTCCCAGAAGAGTTGCCCATACCGGTCGCGCGACTCGCGGGACGGCCCGCCGGCCAGGAAGGCGTCCAGGTGCACCCCGTCGAGCCAGGTCATGACCAGGACCGACTCCGTGGACAGCTCGGGGATCCACCGCGGGGTGACGACGTGGCCGCTGCCGTACTGGAGATGGAACACCTCGATGGTTGCGCCCTCCTCCCGGTAATCGGTCTCGCGGCGCATCATGGTGCGCACTTCCTCGATGAAGGGTTCGACGCGGCCCGATTCGAGCAGTGCGGGCGCGATGCGGGAGGCGAGCGCGCGCGCCATCGACAGGTCCGACTCGATGGTCTGGCGCACGTTCGGGTACTGGATCTTCACGGCCACCTCGCGCCCGTCCTTAAGGACCGCGCGGTGCACCTGTCCGATCGACGCCGCGGCGGCGGCTTCCGGTTCGAAAGACGCGAAAACGGCCTCGGGATCGGCACCCAGCTGCTGCCGCACGAGGCGTCGCACCAACGCCCGGTTCATGGGCGGAACCCGGTACTGCGCCTGCGCCATGACGCCTGCGAACTCCTCGGGCAGCAGCCCCGGGTCGAGGCTCATGCCCTGGGCGAGCTTGAGCGCGGTTCCGCGCAGTTTGACGAGCTGCGCGAAGAGGTCGTTGGCGTTCTCGTCGTGCAGGCGGCGTTTCAGCTCGCCGGCGTCTTCGGAGCGGGCCGCGCGGCGCGCGAGGTACTTCGCATAGTTGGCCCCGACCTGGAGCCCGGCCTTCGCCACGACGGCGCCTCTCGCGAGACGTGACGATGGAAAGCTCTCTGGCTCGGCCGCGGGTGCTTCCCCGGTGCGGTGGTCGCTCATGCGTCGCCGCCCTTCTTGGAGAACAGGTCCCCGACGAAGGGCAGGTACCCGGCCCCGGCCGCGTAGCGCACGAGGTCGATGCCTTTCTCGAGCGTGCGATCGGTCGCCAGCGTGCCGGCGAAGCTCACCAGGCGGTCCACCAAGGCGGTGGCCCGCTCGCGCGAGGGGGATTCGTCGTCAATCCAGAGACCGATCGTATGCACGCACGCTTCCACGACAGCAGCCCTCACGGGGGCCGAGGACCCGATGGCCCGGTTCACGCCGGGCACATCCGGCGCGTCGAGCACGGCCGCCACCTCGCGGGCCACGGCCTCGCGGAAGGTCGATCCCCAGCAGGCCGCCCGCTTCGAATACGTGGCATGAGCAAACTCGCGGTGTTCGTCGAAGACGTCGAACAGCATGTAGAGACGAGCGCCGATGCGGTCTTCCGACGGGGTCGGCGTGTCCTGTTCGAGCGCACGCGCGGCCTCGCCGACCCGTTCGACGGCCCGCGCGTACCAGGCGGCCTGCACGTCCAGTTCGTCGCCGATCGCCGCGCGTATGGTCCCGGCGTCGATGCCCGAGGCATCGGCGACGGCGGCCAGGGAGTAATGCTCGAAATCGGCTTCCCAGGCGGCGACGGCGCCGTCCAGGACCCGATCACGTTCTTCGGGGGTCATGGCAGTCGGGGTTCGAAGGTTGGGGCGACGTCGCCCGCTTCCCGTTACACGCAGTCCTGCCGTCGCGGTTACTCTTCCCGCGGATTCCACGCGCCGTCCCGGCCGCCGGTCCAGAGATCAGGGCCGACCGACCGGCACGCGGCAGGCGGCCGACGTCGCACGCAGGGCCGCGTCGAAATCGTCGTACAGGCTCCGCCAGCGGGGGTCGTTCCCGGGATGGCACGAAAGGCAGGCCCCGACCCGAAGGATCGCTTCCTGCTCGGCCGGCGTGAACGGACGGGCGTCGGTCCGCGTGGCGTTCGGTCGGGTCGCATCCCGCAGGAACGGCGTCCAGGCGTCGGCCGGAAGACCGTCGCGAAGGGCGGCGTATTCGGGGTTGAACCTCCAGCGCAGGTCCGGGCCGAGCGTGATCGTTCCGCGCCCGACTCCCAGCGCCAGCGGGTCGAGATGACAGGATTCGCACGTACGCCCGACGGCCGCGGTAGTATGCGGGACGCTGGGCGCGAACAGCCGGTGGAAGGATCCCGTTCCGACCGCTGACGAAGGGTCGCCGTGCGAGGGCGCGGGGTTGAGCGTCATGATCATGCCGGGAGCGAACGGTTCGATGCGCGACGCCTGTGGCGGCGCGGGGTCCTGTTGGGCAGGCGGGGTTTCGCGCACGCCCAGTACCGGCGGGTCCGAACGGAAATCCGACAGCAGTTCCACCCATTCCCCGTCGCCGGTGCGCTGGGTGTGGCAGCCCAGGCACTGCGGGTTCCACGCGGAATGGCAGGACTGGCAGGAGAGGCGCTCGTGACCCGGGCGCGCGCAGGCATCGGCCGGAGCGGTCGGCATCCGGCGCCTCCCGTCGAGCTTGCCTTCGAGCACACGCCGCCCCTCCTCGTCCAGGAATACGTTGATGAGCGCACGGCCCGAACGGTCGCTCGCGACGAATCGGCGCGCCGCTTCGGCCTTGCCCGAGCGCAGCGCCACGATGCGGCGGTCCTCTTCGCCAAGTTCGTCCCACGCGAGCGTTGCGGGGCGGGCGGACGAGTGACAGCCGGTACACGTGGTCTCGATCGCTTCTTCCTGGTGTCCGTACACGATACCGTCGCCCATGACCTCGCGCGAGGTGTGGCAATCGATGCACTCCATGCCCGCCTCGTGGTGCACGTCGGGGGGCATCCGCTCGAATACTCGCCCGTCGGCGAGGATGGTGAAGGTCGAATCCCGGGGGTCGAGGCCTTCGTAGCCCAGCACGGTCTCATGCCATCCCGAGTAGTTGGTGCTGATGCGGCCGGACCGAGCATGGCATCCGAAACAGCGGGCCGAGGGCACGTCGACGGTCAGGCGCGCGTGGGTAGCACCCTCGTCGTGGACCAGGTGGCACGCAAGGCATCCCCCGCCGCGCGACAGCGGCTGAAGGGGACCCGTGGTCGTCTTGGGCGTGCCCAGGTGGCACGAGGCGCACAGCGCGCGCAGGTGGGAGTCTGCCGGGGAGTCGCCCAGGGTCGACATGGAGCCGGGCACCTCGTGCGGGTCGGGCGCCCGACCGGCGGGCGCTTCGTAAGCATCCGGGTCCGGCGTATCCCGCTCCCCGAAAACCCAGCGATCGACCGCGACGATGCCGCGCGCGGTGGCCATCATCGAGGTCGCAACGCGGGCCACCTGGTCGGGATGGCACCCGGCGGTTCCGCACGACACCGCCGCGTCGGCGAGGTTGCCCGGGATGGCCCGCATCCCGGCATGGGCGGCGCCGGCGCCCGCGGCCCGGGCATCGCCCCCGTGACACGAAACACACCCGATGCTCTCGGGCCGGTGGAAAGGAGAGAACCCGGCCTCGTCGGCGTGGCAATCGAGGCAGCGTTCGTCGGCGACCGGGACGATGGAGGATTGCCGGCGCTCGGGAAGGCAGCCGGCGAGGGCCAGAACCGCGAGGAGGGTCAGCAGCCCTCGTTGGCGACCTTGATGCGCGGTCGGGCGGTCGGCTGCACCGTACGGCGCGCCGGTGCCGGCGCGTCGTCGGATTCGCCCCGCAGGTACTTCACCAGCGCAACGCGGGTCAGGTACGCGCTCCATGCGTCTTCGTCGGGAGTGTCGGGAGGAGCGCCCGCGGTGAGCACCTCGTCACGCCAGGCCGCGTATCCGCCCGAGAGAAGATAGGTCCGGTCGTGGATCGCCTTGATGCGCGAAAACGCCGACCGGGCATCCTCCGCCGAATCCCCGTAAACGACGACGGGATGCGAGACCGGGATGGCCCGAAGCAGCGCGGCATCGATCGAATCGGCGGGCATCGATTCTGCGGTACGGATGCCGGCCCGGAGAAACGCGGCGACGGGCCGCACGTCCACGAGGTGCACGTGCCGATCGCCCGAAACGAGCCAATCGACGAGCGTGGCGGGCGCGACGAGATCCCTCGGTCCGGCCTCGTGGGGCGTCGGCTGCGCGGGCTCCGGACAAGGACACAGTACGAGGACCAGGCCGGCCAGTGCGGCGATTGCGAGCAGGGTCGTCTTCATTTCAGGCCTGGGCGGTCTTTCGCGCGTGGTACGATTCGGCCCATTCCGAGCCCCAGAAGCCGGCGACGGCGACCGCGAGCACGGCCGCGGCCACGAGTCCCGGACGAACGCCGAGCCACTCGGGGAGCGTGATGGTCCCGGTCAGACCCTCGGTTTCGAGCGCGTAGAACCGTGCGATCGCCGGGATGCCGTAGGTCTCCGAGAAAAGCGCCATGCCCAGCATGCCGCCCACGACCGACATCATCGCGTCGATCTTGCCGGTGACGACGCCGACCAGCGCCGTGCCCGGGCAATATCCCCCGATGATGAAGCCGGCTCCCATGATGAGTCCGCCCACGATGCCGGGCCACAGGAACGTCGGATTCAGATACAGGAGCGAACTGTCGAGCAGGCCCGCCGACGAGAGCACGACGAGGCCCGTCATGGCGGTCACGATGGCCGTGAACATGACCTTGAAGACCGACAGGTCACGGAAGTAGAACTGCATCGCGAGCTTGTTCGCGTTGCCGAATCCGGCGCTCTCCAGGAAGAAGCCGAACCCGATGCCGAGAAGGAAGGCGAGCACGTAGTCGGTCGGCGTGCCGAATCCGAGGGTGTCGACGAGCGGAAACATCGTGGGAACCGGGTTTCGGAGTTCAGATCCAGAGGCGGCGCATGAAGTACGCGAGGCCGTACGCACCGGCGAAGATGGCGAGCATCGTGGCCCAGCTTCCGACGGCCAGCGTCGCTCCGCCGGTCAGGGCGACGCCGCTGGTGCACCCGCGGGCAAGGCGGGCGCCGTAGCCGAAGAGCGCGCCGCCGACGAGGGCGTAGCCGAGCCGCTGCCGCGGGGTGATGCGTGGGCCGTGGTTGATCTCGCGGCGGATACGCTTTCCGAATGCGCCCGAAAGGAGTCCTCCCACGAGCACTCCGAGGGTCTCGAGTACCAGCCACTCGTCCCAGGGATTGCGGTCACCGCCGCCGTAGGCCGACAGGTACGGATTGGCGTCCACGTGGCCGGGCGCCACGGCTTTCTCGGCCTGGACGACCGTGCGCATGATGGCGCCTGACGCGCCGAGGCCGCGGCCCGAGATGAGGAAGGCGGCCAGCAGGACCAGGCCAAGGCCGATTCCGGCCAGGTAGGGGTTGAAATAGGGTTTGGACGGCATGGAATCAATACGCGATCCAGGTGGTGACCTGGCCCGCCTCCACGATGAAGAAGCGGAACACCAGCGACCCCATGAGCACGAAGGCCGGCGCCACGAATACCGGAAGCCGGTAACCGCGAAGCTGGAAGGTCTCGAGCGAGAGCGGAAGCAGCACGCCGAGGCCGACGACGAACACCCAGAAATACACGGTCATCGGACCGCCCAGCACGAGATCGGCGGCCCGCTGTGCCTGCAGGGGGCCGGAGACGAGCGTGACGACCAGCAGCCCCATCAGGAGCAGTTCGATGACCAGGAGCCCTACGTCGAGCCGTTCGAAGGGAAGGCGTTCGCCGTGAGTGCGGGCCGCGAGCTGCAGGGCGGCGGCTGCAGCCGAAACGCCCGACGTGAGGAAGAGCGGCCCCAGGATGGCGCTGTTCCAGAAGGGACGGGCTCCGTAGGCGCTGAGCAGGATGCCGGTGTAGATGCCCACCGCCACCGCGATCGCGACCGACAGCCAGGCTAGCGGGCGTCGGCGTGCGATGGCCCACGCTTCGAGTGGAGCGAGGGCGGGAAGTCGGTCGGCGAAGGCCCGGAAGCCCGGTCCGAAGGCGTTGCCGGCGGTTCCCAGTGCGAGCAGCAGGTTCACCGGGACCGCGAAGAGGAGGATCCACGAGCCCCAGGACATCGGAGCGGTCACCTGGAAGGCGGTGTAGAAGCGCCAGACATGGAGCTTGTGTTCCAGGTCGAGGAACAAGGCGCCCATGCCGATGCCCAGGATGGGAGTCACGAGGCCGAGAAGGCGCTGCGCGGCGGGCCGGTCGGTTTCTGCGCGCAGCACGCTCACGGCACCGAGCAGCAGCAGCCCGGCGGCCAGGCCCCCCAGGAACAGGTAGACCGGCACTTCCCAGCCCCAGATCGCGAGACCGGGGTCGATGTGCGGGTTGGCTTTCTGCGTGATGACGAATTCTTCCATGGTGGTTCTCGCGTGGCGCAGGCGGCGGCCGTTCGCGGCGCCGCGCACCCTCGTGGGTCTCGCTCAGGTCAGGTAGTAGACGTTCGGTTCGGTGCCGGCTTCGGGCGCGATGACTTTCCACGTGCGGGTGCGCAGGAGTCGGCTCACTTCCGAATCGGGGTCGTTGCAGTCGCCGAATGCCATGCAGCGCGTCGGGCAGGCCGAAACACAGGCCGGATCGAGCCCCACCTCCACGCGGTGCATGCAGAACGTGCACTTCGATACGTAGCCTTCCGGAAGTACGAACCGTGCGTCGTAGGGACAGGCGGCGATGCAGGACTTGCAGCCGGTGCAGAGTTCCGGGTCGACCAGCGTGACGTTCGATCCGTCGGCCACGAAGCTGGCGCCGGTGGGGCAGGCATGCACGCAGGGCGGATTCGAGCAGTGGTTGCAGCGCTCCGACCGGTACTCGGTATGCAGTTCCGGAAACGTCCCGGTCGTCGCTTCGGTGATCCAGTCCCGGCAGTAGCCTTCGGGCACCTCGTTTTCGGTCTTGCAGGCGACCACGCAGTCGGCGCATCCGATGCAGCGCAGCGTGTCGATGACTATCGCGTAGCGGCGGGTTTTCATCGCGTCAGACTGCCTCCACGCCGGTTTCTTCGATCTCGAACGTGACGAACGTATTGCGTCGGGCCGTCGCGCCCATCAGGGGGTCGATCTTCACGTTCTCGATCAGCTCGTTGTCGTCGGCTCCCCGGCCGAAGGCCTTCGTCAGGAGCTTCTCGGTATGGCCGAAGCCGTGCACCATGTACAGGCTGTCCGGACGGATGCGCTCGGTCACGCGGACGCGGATCGGGAACGTCGAAATGCGTCCCGCCGAGTTCCTGAGGCGCACTTCCTGCCCGTTCTTCAGACCCCAATCCTCTGCGGTCACCGTGTTGACCCAGAGGTCGTTCTCCGACTGGATCTCGTTCAGCAGCGGGTTGTTGATCGTGCGGGCGAAGGTGTGGGCCGGTGAGCGACCCGACAACAGGCGATAGTAGCCCGGGGGTGGTTCGTCGTGCGGGGTGTACCGCGGCACCGCGTCGAATCCGGCGGCCGCGAGTTGCTCCGACGCCAGTTCGATCCTGCCGCTGGGCGTGTTGAACTCCATCGCTTCGCCTTCGGCCAGGTAGAGAGGACCCTCGCCGTCCAGCGTCTTCACGCCGATCCGCCGCATTTCCTCCAGCGAAGAGCCGACCTGGGCGAGGCGCCGGTCCAACCACTCTTCCATGTCGTTCCAGGGGAACCAGGCCTCCAGCCCCAGGCGCGGCGCGAGCTGCTTGACCATCCAGGCGGCCGGCTTCGTATCGAACGAGGGTTCGAAGGCCGGTGCCCGCAGCGCGATCTGCCGCACGCGACCCGGCGAGGTGCGGATGTCGTCGTAGCGCTCGAGGTAGGTACACTCGGGAAGCACCACGTCGGCCCATCCGCAGATTTCCGCGGGCTGGATGTCGACCGCGACGAGCAGGTCCAGGTTCTGGATCGCCTGGATGGTCTTCTCGGGTTCGGGCAGCGCGTAGATCAGGTTGGACCCGTAGACCAGCCAGGCCTTGATCGGCTTGTCGGGCGCCATCGACGGATCGGCGGTCGCGTCCCGGATCAGCGAAGCGATCGACGAAGACGCGAACGGGTACGCGTCGGGCGCCAGGTCGGCCCACGTCCAGCGCGGTTTCGGGTAGGGCGGGTGCGGCTCGTCCTCGAATGCGACCTCGCTCGGGAAGTAGAAACCGCCCTTCCTTCCCCAACTGCCCAGGAGCGCGTTCAGGATCGCGACGGCCCGGCTACGCTGGGTGTCGTCGCCGTACCACGTCACGTGGCGTCCGGGATGCACGAGGGTCGCCGGGGCGTTCCGCGCCATCGTGCGGGCGGTCTCGCGGATGACGTCCGGGTGCAGCGTCGTGATCGGATAGGCCCACTCCGGCGTATTCGACGCCACGGCGGCTTTCAATTGGTCGAAACCGGTCGTGTAGCGGTCCACGTACTCGCGGTCGTAGAGCCCTTCCTCGACGATCACGTGGATCCAGGCGAGCAGGAGGGCCAGGTCCGTCGACGGTTTGATCGGAAGCCAGTGTTTCGCCTTGGACGCCGCCACCGAGAAGCGCGGATCGACCACGATGATCTCGGCCCCGCGTTCGATCGCGGTGGCCATCTCCTGGACCTGCCCGTTGTGCAGGTTCTCCCCGATGTGCGAACCGATCAGGACCAGGCACCGCGAATTCTCGATGTCGGTACGCTCGGGCGATCCGACGGTCTCGCCGAACGTGAGGAGGAACGCATCGTCGCGGGGCCCGCGGCACTGGGCGTAGGAGGGTGCCGTGATGTTGGCCGAGCCGAACGCCTTGGTCAGCGTCTTGAAGTGGGTGGCACCGTTGCCGTGGCTGAACATGGCGAGCGATTCGCCGCCGTACGTGGACCGGACGTGGTTCAGCTTTTCGGCGATGTAGTCGAAGGCCTCTTCCCACGTGGCTTCGCGGAAATGCTGGCCGTCGGGTCCTTCCACCCGGAGAAGCGGCGTGCGAAGGCGGTCGGGGTCGGTGTACGCGCCCATTCCGCCCGTTCCGCGCGTACAGAACCGGCCGTTCGAATGGCGGTCGTCCGGGTTGCCGACGATCTTCCAGGGCCTGCCGTTCTTCGTGAAGGTCCAGCCCGCGCACTGCCAGAAGCAGATCTCGCAGTACGTCGGCGTCATCGTGACGGAATCGCCCGGCTGCACGGGAAACGTGGCCGACGCGTCGGCCCGCCTGCGCATCAGGGTGGGAGCGACCGCGAGGCCGCCGAGGCCCAGGGCCCCGATCTTCAGGAAACTGCGCCGATTGTTCATGTCGGGAGTGTGCGTGCGCCGCGTGGCAAGGGGTCGTCGCGACGGGACCAAGGGTACCGAAATGGCCTGCCCGATGCGGTCGGAGGGGGTCCCCGTCGGATTGGCGGACCAGCCCCCTCACGCCTGTAGGGAATCGCCCGCCGCAGACCGCGCCAATTCCGCATCCCGGTGCCGCGACCCCGGCGGAATGACGGGCGGGTCGGCGATTGCCGTTGACAATGCGCCGCGCACGCGCGACCATGCGGCCGGAAACGTTTCAATCCGCACCGCCATGGGCTTCGAAACCATCGACTACCTGGTCTTCTTCGGGTACGTCGGCCTCATCATCTTCATCGGTCTCTGGGTCTCCCGCGAGAAGAAGGGCCACGAAAAGAACACCGAGGATTACTTCCTCGCGTCGAAGTCCCTACCCTGGTGGGCCATCGGCGCGTCGCTCATCGCGTCGAACATCTCGGCCGAGCAGTTCATCGGGATGTCGGGCTCCGGATTCCGGCTCGGCCTCGCGATCGCGACCTACGAGTGGATGGCGGCGGTCACGCTGCTCATCGTCGCATACTTCTTCCTTCCGATCTACCTGAAGAAGGGCATCTTCACGATGCCGCAGTTCCTCGAGGTGCGCTACGACAGCCGCGTGCGCACGTTGCTCGCGGTGTTCTGGCTGCTGGTCTACGTGTTCGTGAACCTCACCTCGGTGCTCTACCTGGGCGCCCTGGCGATGAAGGGCATCATGGGTGTGCCGCTCTGGACGGGCGTGATCGGCCTGGCGCTGTTTGCCGGCATCTACTCGGTGTACGGCGGGCTGAAGGCGGTGGCCTGGACCGACGTCGTGCAGGTGATCTTCCTCGTGGGCGGCGGGCTCATGACGACCTACCTCGCCCTCGACGCCTATTCCGGCGGGGCCGGCGCCTTCTCGGGCTTCGGCAAGCTGCTGACCGAGGCCGGCGACCGGTTCAACATGGTGCTCTTCAAGGGCGAGCTGATGTACACCGACGACGCGGGCATGACGAAGGACGCCTACGACCTCCTGCCGGGCCTCTCGGTCCTACTGGGCGGCATGTGGATCGCGAACCTTTTCTACTGGGGCTGCAACCAGTACATCATCCAGCGCGCCCTCGCGGCCAAGGACCTGCGCGAAGCCCAGCGCGGCGTGGCTTTCGCGGGCTACCTGAAGCTCCTCCTTCCGCTCATCGTGGTCATCCCGGGCATCGTGGCCTATGCGCTGGAGGCGCCGATATCCAAGGGCGATGAAGCATACCCGTACCTGTTGCGCGAATACGTGGGCCCCGGCTTCAAGGGTCTCACGTTCGCCGCGCTCATCGCGGCCATCGTCTCGTCGCTGGCGTCGATGATGAACTCGACGGCGACCATCTTCACGATGGACATCTACCGTCACTACTTCCGGACGGACGCGAGCGAGAAGCAACTGGTCCGGATCGGCCGGACGGTCGCCATCGTCTGCATGCTGATCGCCGTCGCGCTCGCCCCGCAGCTCTCGAGCCTCGACCAGGTCTTCCAGTACATCCAGGAATACACGGGCATGGTGAGTCCGGGTGTGCTGGCGATCTTCATGATGGGCCTGTTCTGGAAGAAATCGACGGCCAATGCCGCACTCACGTCGGCCGTGCTGTCGATTCCGCTCTCGCTCCTGATGAAGTACGCCCTGCCGGGCCTGCCCTTCATCGACCGCATGGGCGTCGCGTTCCTCGCCTCGATCGTGCTCATCGTCGCGATCTCGTGGTGGGAGAACAAGGGCAAGGACGACGCGAAGGCGATCACGATCGATTCGACGTGGCGCACGACCGACCCGGTGTTCGCGGTGCTCGCGTTCGGAATCCTCGGGATCACGGCTGCGCTGTACGCGATCTGGTGGTAGGGCGGAATCTCCGCTTGCGGTGGTAGTTTCGCGGGGGCGCGCCGATCGGTCGCGCCCCCGTCGTTTCATGGCACTCCGCATTCCGCGTACCGTCTGCCGGTGGCGCCTCCTGGCGGCGCTGGCGTTCCTGGCGATGCCCGCCAGCGGCCAGGGGCTCCTGTCGGGTCGCGTCGTTGACGCCTCGACGGGCCTGGCCCTGCCCGGGGCCACCGTACAGGTCGATTCGCTCTCGATGGGCGCGGTGACGAACGCCGACGGCCGATTCTCGCTGGCGATCCCGCGCCTGCCGGTCGTGCTCACCGCCCGATTCATCGGCTACCGGTCGCGCACGCTGCGGCTCGGGCGATTTCCGTCGGGAACCCTCGACATCGCGCTCGAACCGGAAGCGGTCGATCTCGGCGAAATCGTGGTTTCGGGCGAGGATCCGGCCTACGACATCGTACGCAAGGCGTTGGCGGCGAAGCAGGCGTGGCGGGATACCGTGCGGACGGCGTATGCCGAGGGCTATACGAGGTTCACCCTGCTGCGCGAGCTGGAGCCCGTGCGCCTCGAGGAATCGATATCGGCCGTCTGGTGGAAGGCGGGCGACGGCCCCCGGGAGATCGTCAGGGCCCGGAGGACGCGACCGGCCCGTCGGGAGGTCTTCCGGTTTGCAGGTCCGCTGGCGATCCCGAACCTGTACGACGACGACGTGCCGCTCGACGGCACCGTATTCGTCGGGCCGCTGCACCCGGAATCGACAGATCGCTACGATCTTCGTCTCGTGGCCGTGCGGTCGCGGGACGGGCGACCGGTGTTCGACGTGGCCTTTCGCCCGACATCGGCGACGGAGACGGGCCTGGTGGGCATGATGGCGGTCGAGGATTCGACCTTCGACGTGCTGGAAATCGCGGCGCGCCCCGCCGCCGACCGCAGGGGTCCCCCTCCCGTCATCGAGCGGTGGGTCCAGTTCTCGCAGACGTTCACGCGGATGGGAGGCGGCATGCAGCCGGTCGCGTTTCGCGCCGAGGGGGGTGTGACCTTCGGCGCGCCGGGCGCTTCGTATCCGACCGCACGGTTTCGACAGGTTTCCGGGCTGAGCCTGCACGCGACCCGCATCCCGGTGCCCGATACGCTCTTCGCGGAGCCGCCCGGACGAATCGATGCGCCGGACGTCGACCGGCAGGCGTGGCTGTTCGACTGGAATCCGGGCATGGTTCCGCTCACCGAGGAGGAGATCGCTTCGCTCGGCAGGGTCTCCGCGGCGCCGCCGTTGCCCGTGGTATTCCGCGCGGAGGGCTTGCTGCGGCAGTACCTGTCCGTTCCCGTGACCGAGCGGCCGGTCGCGGATCCCGACCGCAGACCCGTCACCTGGGTGCGTCCGTGGGCCTGGTTCAACCGCGTGGACGGTTGGCAGGTGGGATTGCGCCCGGAGGTGCCCCTGTCGCGCTCCTGGACGCTGCGGCCCGCGGCGGGATACGCGGAGGCCCGGGGTGGTTGGCCCTGGGCCGTCGCGTTGGTGCGGGCCCCGGAGACCGGGCTCCGCCTCGCTGCCGGCGCCGACCGGTTCACGGCGGTTACGGGCGAAGTCGTCGCGCGCGACCGCCTGCAGCTCGGACTCGCGACCTGGGCAGGATGGGACGATTACTACGACTACTTCGATCGGACCCGGGCCTACGGAAGCATCGGGTGGGCATTTCCCGACCAGCCGCTGCGGTTCGATGTGATCGCGTCGGCCGAGCGGCACCGTTCCGCGGTCAAACGATCGGGCCACGAGGGATTCCTGTTCCGGAACCGGCAGCGGGAGAACCCGCCCGTCGAGGAGGGCGGACTGACCTCGGTGGCGTTCGAGGTGTCCCGGGGCGATGCCGCGCTCCCCGGGACGAGGGGGGGCTTCTACGCGGGATCGCGGATGGAGCTGGCGCAATCCGGTTGGCGGGGATCCGACTTCGACTACGTGCGGTGGAGCGGGGCGCTTGCCCTTCGGGTACCCACCCTCCAGCGACGCAGGGCCGAGCCTGCGACGCTGCGGGTCGACCTGTTCGCTGGCCTGGGTACCGACGGCATCCCCGCGCAGCGCCAGGGATTTCTCGACATGGCCGTGGGTGTGCTCGCGCCCGGGGCCGGGTTCCGCGTGCCCCGGGGGCGCATGCCGCTCTCCAAACGGTGGCTGGCCGTATTCCTGCAGCACGATTTCGGCCCGGCAGCCGGCGAATGGCTCGGACTCGCCGAGCGGCCGGAGCGGTGGGGTGTGTTCACCGGGCACGGCCGGGCATGGGGAGATCCGGTCGGGTGGCGGCACGAGGTCGGCATCTTCGTGCGGAACGTCGTCCGCCTTCCCCTGCGCATCAATCTCGCCAGCCCGGCAGACGCTTTCGATCCCCACGTTACGGTGCTGTTCCAGGCCGTACGTCGCCGATGAGCCCGGCAGGTCTCATTCGAAGCGCTCCAGTTCCCGACCCGCGTACCGCTCGAGACGGATCAGGTCCAGGTGGTAGGCGCGAAGCGCGTCGAGGTAGCGCACCTCGCTGGCCACGAACGTGCGCTGGGCGTCGAGCAGGGCGAGGAGGTCGAACTCACCGAGCAGGTAGCCTTCGCGGGTGAGGCGCACGAGGTCGTCGGCTTTTCCGCGCAGCGACTGCTGGTACCGCTGGATGGTCCGGCGGCTGATGTCGTAGCTGTGCCACCGCTGCTCGACGTCCTTCTTCAGTTCCAGCAGGACCGATTCCCGTTCCTGCTCGCCCGCCCGGCGCTCGGCGTCGGCGCGCTTCGCGCCCGCTCCTCCTCCGAGCCAGTCCGTGATCGGCACGCGGAGGCCCGCCTCGAAAGCCCGGTCCCGGTATCCCTCTCCAAAGTCCTGGGGCCACAACGACACGAAAAGGCTCGGCCACGAGGCAAACCTCGCGGCCCGGGCCTCGTGTCCGAGGACTCGGGCGTGCGCGTCGGCGAGACGTACTTCCGGTTGTTTCCCGAGATCGGCAAGCACGGACTCCTGGTCCACCGGAACGTCCACGAACGACAGGGAGTCGACGAATACGACGGAGTACCGCTGGTCGTCCGGCGGAAGCCCCATCGATCGGAAGAGCCCGTACCGGGCGAAATGGTACGCGCGTTCGGCCAGATCCAGCAGGTCTCGGGCCTCGGCGTCCTGCAGCTGGGCCTTGAGAAGGTCCAGTTCGGCCGCCTCGCCGGCCTCGATGCGCGTGCGCACGGCGCGCAGGAGCGCAGCCGACAGTTCGACGGCCCGTCCCCGGAGCGCCAGGGTGGCCCGCGAGTGCAGTACGTCGAGGTACGCCGTCTTGACCGCCTCGGTGATCTGCGCCGCCAGCAGCTCCCGCTCTATGACGGCGGCCTCCACGCCCGCCGCGAGGGCCCTCGACCGCGCCGACACGCCCAGCGGCATGGGGATCTCCTGCGACAGGACCACGCGCTGCTCCGTGAACCCGGGGTCAGAGCCGATGCCTTCGCGGGCATACGAAACGGAGGGTCCCGGCACGCCCAGGTCGGTCCATCGGCGAGCCCGTGCGGCGTCTATGCGCGCTCCGGCGGCCAGCATCTCGGGCCGCGTGGCCAGGGCCACGTCCACGGCTCCGCGCAGGTCGATGTCCTGGAATTGCGCATGGGCGCTTGGCGGAACCGCGAAACAGGCCACCGCCGCCAACGCGGCTGCCACGGGGGCGAATCGCACGGGCCGGGTCATGGCGCCACCTCCTGCCGACGGGATTCGCGGCGTTTCTCGAACCAGTAGTAGATCGTCGGAAGCACCCGCAGCGTCAGGACGGTCGCCGTGATGAGCCCGCCGATCACGACGGTCGCGAGCGGCCGCTGCACTTCGCTGCCCGGGCCGACGTTGAACGCCATCGGCACGAAACCGAGGCTGGCCACGAGCGCCGTCATCAGTACCGGGCGCAGCCGGTCCACGCTTCCGTCGATGACCGCCTCCCGCAGCGGGCGCCCCTGCGACCGCAATCCGTTCAGGTGCGCGACCAGCACGACACCGTTCAGCACCGCGACGCCGAACAGTGCGACGAACCCGATCGACGCCGACACCGACAGGTAGAGACCCCTCACGAACAGGAGGAAAATGCCGCCCGACAGCGCGAACGGCAGGTTCAGGAAGATCATCCAGGCGTACCGCATCTCGCCGAACATCAGGTACAGCAGTCCGAGAATGATGAAGAGCGCCAGGGGCACTACGATCATGAGATGGGTCATCGCTCGCTGCTGGTCTTCGAACGAGCCTCCGTAGGCGATGAAGTTGCCCGGCGGGATGTCCACCCGTTCGTCGATCGAGGCCTGGAGCGCGGCGACGTACGAACCGATGTCGATGTCGCGCAGGTTGATGCCCACGACCACGCGTCTCCACCCGTTTTCGCGGGCGATTTCCCGCGGGCCTTCTTCGGCACGGATGTCGGCTACCCGGCTGAGCGGAATGAAATCCCCGTTCGGGAGGTGCACGGGCACGTCGCCGATGACCCCGAGCCGGTCCCGCACGTCCTCCGGATAGCGGACGACGATGTCGAACCTTCGCTGCCCTTCGAACACCTCGCTGACCGGCAGGCCGCCGATGCCGGCCTCGATGACCTGTTGCACGTCCTCGACGTTCAGTCCGAACGACGCGACGGCGTCCCGGTCGATCGTGACGTTGAGATACGGCTGTCCGGTCGTTCGCTCGACGAAGAAGTTGTCGGTACCGGGCAGGTCCGGAAGTACGGCCGCAATACGGTTTCCGATCGCCTCCAGCGTCTCGAGGTCCTCGCCGAAGATCTTGACCGCGAGGTCAGACTTCACGCCGCTCGTGAGTTCATCGACCCGCATCGCGATGGGCTGCGTGAAATTGTACACTAGGCCCGGTTCGTGGGTCAGCAGCGGACGCATCTCCTCGATCAGATCCGGCTTTTCGATGCCGGGGCGCCAGTGTTCCCTCGGTTTGAGGATCACCCAGACGTCCGTCTGGTGTACGCCCATCCAGTCGTTGGCGAGGTCGGAGCGGCCGGTTTTCGGCACTACCGACTGCACCTCCGGGATCTTCGCCATGACCTGCGCCGCGAACCGGTCGGCGTTCTCCACCGACTCGTCAAGCGTCACGCTGGGCATGCGCACCTGTTCGACGAGGATCGAGCCCTCGTCCAGTTCGGGCAGGAATTCGGTACCCAGGAACGGAACGACAGCGAGGGAAGCGACGAAGAGGCCGACCGCGATGAGTGCCGTGCGCCCGGTCCGGTCCAGGTTGTTCTGCAGGAAGCCCCGATACCGCGGCTGCATCCACTCCATCAGGTAGTTTCGCCGCATGCGGATGCCGCGTCGGAACACGATCGTCGCGAGCGCCGGCACGTAGACGAGGGCGAGAAGCAGCGAACCGAACACGGCAGTCGCCACCGTGATGGCCATCGGGCGGAAAAGGATGCCCTCCGTGCCGCTGAAGGTCGCGATGGGCACGTAGACCATGAGGATGATCAGCACGCCGAAGAAGATGGGGCGCGCGACCTCGTGGGCCGATTCCCGAATGACGTCCACCGGACTGCGCTTCCCGTGCGACTCGTGCAGGCGGTGCACCATGTTCTCGACCATCACCACCGATCCATCGACGACCATGCCGAAGTCGATGGCGCCGAGGCTCATCAGGTTGGCCGCGAGGCCGAACTCGCGCATGCCGATGAAGGCGAACAGCATCGAAAACGGGATGACCGAGGCAACGATGAGCGCGCCCGCGATCTCGCCGAGCATCAGCAGAAGTACGGCAATGACGAAAAACCCGCCCTCGAGCAGGTTGGTCTCGATGGTCGACGTGGTCCGGTCGACGAGATCCGACTGGTCGTAGAACTTGCGGATGGAAACGCCTTCCGGGAGCCCCCGGTTGATCTCCTCGATGCGCGCCTCGACGTCCTGGATCACCTGGCGGCCGTTGCCGCCCCGCAGCATCATGACGATACCCGTCACGACCTCGCCGTGACCGTCCTTGGTCACGGCTCCCTGGCGCAACTGCCGTCCCGCGCGAACCTCTCCGACGTCCCGAACGAACACCGGCCTCGAACCCACCTGGGCGACGACGATTTGCTCGATGTCCGACGCCCCCGCGATGAGGCCGAAGCCGCGGATGATGTATTGCTCGCGGTTGTGTTCGAGGTAGTTTCCGCCCGAAACCGAGTTGTTCGCGGCGATCGCGTCGATGACGTCGCGGAGACCGATGCCGAGCGCACGCAGTTTGCCGGGAGTCACGACCACCTCGTACTGCCGCACATGGCCGCCGAACGCGGTGATTTCGGTCACGCCCCGCACGGTCTTGAGCTGTGGACCGACCAGCCAGTCCTGGATCTCGCGCAGTTCGTCGAGGCTGTGGGTCTCGGAGTGCACGACGTACTGGTAGATCTCGCCCAGCGCCGTCGAGATCGGACCCAGCTGGGGAACGTCCACGCCTTCGGGCAGATCGCCCGCCACGGCCTGAACCCGCGCCCCGACGAGCTGGCGTGCGAAATAGATGTCGGTCGATTCCTCGAATTCGACGGTCACGGCAGACAGGCCGAACTGCGATATCGAACGGACTTCCGAGACTTCGGGAAGTCCGTTCATGGCCGTCTCGATCGGGAAACTCACGAGCCGCTCGACGTCGTAAGGCGAGTAGCGGCCGGCTTTCGTGATGACGAGCACCTGGACCGGCGTGACATCGGGCAGCGAGTTTATCGGAAGCTGGAAGAGCGAGGCGACGCCGCCCGCCGCCATCAGCAGCACCAGGGACAGCGCGACGAACCGCTGCCGGGTGGAGAAGTCGATGATCCGGTGCAGCATGGACCTACTCCTCCCCGTACTCGGCGACGCGGAGCAGGGCCTTGAGCGCGAACACCTGGCTCGTCGCCACGCGATCGCCGGCCGCCAGGCCCGACAACACGAAGACCTCGCTCTCGGTCATGCGCCCGATCTCGATCGCCCGCAGCATCCAGGATCCCGGCTCCGATTCCACGAAGACGCTCGGACGGTCGGCGTCGTACACCAGCGCATCGGTCGGAATCCGGATGGATCCCTGTTCGGCGCGTGCTTCTATGCGGAGGCGAACGGCCTGGCCAGGTACGGGCCAGCCCTCGGTCGCCGGAGTGAGGATGTTCACGACGAGGGACCGGTTGGCCTCGTCGAGCGCGGGCTGTACCGTCGTGATGCGGGCGGCGGTGGAGCGGGCCGAGCCTACCCGCTGTTCGATCGTGACCGGGGTGCCCGGGCGGGCGGCGGTTGCGTCGTCCGGAGAGAGGAAGCCGCGCACGAGCACACGCGAGGGGTCAACGATGGACAGCATTTCCTGGTATGCGTTGACCGACGTGCCCAGATCCACTTCGTGCCGGTCGATGAAGCCGGAAATGGGCGCGTATACGGGCAGGAGCGGGCGTTCACGCGTCGTGGTCTGCCAGGCCTCGATCTGCTCGTCGGTGACATCGAGGGCGCGCAACCGCGCGTACGCGGCGCTGACCCGGGCCTCGGCGCGGGACAGTTCGGCCTGCGCCTTCTCGAGGGCCGATTCGGGGCTGACCTGCTGCTCCACGAGGGAGGCGGCGCGCTCTGCCTGGCTGCGGTAGAAGGCCACGTCTGCGCGTGCCTCGAGATACGACGCCGCCATGTCGGCGAATTCGGCGCTCTCGAGCTGCAGCACGATCTGGCCGCGCCGCACGTACTCGCCCTCGTGCGCCGCGATGGCTGCGATGCGTCCTCCCGTGGGCGCCGACACGATCGCGAAGTTCTCCGGGGCGGGCAACACCTCGCCGGGAATCGCGATCTCGTAGGTGCCCTCACCGTACGCGACGGTCAGGACGCGGACGGCGAGACTGTCGGCGGTCGAGGGGTCGAGGCGGACGATGCCTGGTTCCGGGGACGGCCTCGGTTCGGCCTCCGGAGCGGAGGAGCCCGGCGTCCCCCCGGTGCAGGACGCGGACCACAGGAGGGCGCAGGCCGTAACGCCTGCGAGGGAAGGAAGTCGAAGCATGACGGAGTCCGGATGACCGCCACGTAGATACCGGTCCTTCAATCGGTCGGCAAGCGGGGAATGGCAGGATCCGTGTAGGGTAGATTCCCGGGACCCGGCACCGAATCCTTACTGCCATGGACTCACTCACCCAGATCGCGCTCGGTGCCGCCGTAGGAGAGGCCGCTCTCGGGCGCCGGGTCGGAAACGTCGCTCCGGCGTGGGGAGCGGTCCTCGGTACGCTCCCCGACCTGGACGTGCTGCTCTATCCGTTCCTGGATCCGGTCTCGGAAATCGCCGTGCACCGCGGGTTTTCGCACAGCATCGTCTTCTCGGTGGTCATGGCCCCGGTCGTCGGTTCCCTGCTGGCTCGGCTGCACCGGACCCGCGGCGCCACGACGGGCGGCTGGTCGCTGCTGGCGTTCCTTGCCCTGTTCACGCACCTGGCGCTCGACAGCTTCACCGTGTACGGTACGCAGGTATTCTGGCCGTTCTCTGACTACCCGGTTTCGTTCGACTCGATCTTCATCATCGATCCGCTGTATACCGCACCCCTCGCGGTCGGCGCGCTCCTGTCGGTGCTCCGTGGACGCAAGGGGGTGGCGCGCGGCCGCGCGAATGCCGTAGGCCTCGCCCTGTCGGGCACGTATCTCGCCTGGACGCTTGTCGCCAAGGCATGGGTCGAAAGGGACTTTCGCGCGGCGCTCGACGCGCGGGGCATCCGGGCCGAGCACATCATGACGAACCCGACCCCCCTGAATTCCATTCTCTGGATGGGGGTGGCCGAAGCCCGCGACACGCTCTGGGTGGGGCTTCAGGGCCTGCTGGATGGGAGGCCGACAGACCGTTTCATCCCCGTCCCCAAGCGGTCATACCTGCTCGAAGGCCACGAGAGGGACCGGGCCGTGGCCCGGCTGGCGTGGTTCTCGAAAGGGTGGGAGGCCCTGGAGGCGGATGAGCAGGGCCGAATCCACTGGAACGACGTGCGCTTCGGACGCAACGATGCTTGGCTGGCCACCCGGGGAGACTATGTCTTCCGCTTCGCGTTGAGCCGATCCGAGGCCGGTACGTTCGAGCGATTCGACCAGGAATTTCCCGAGGCCCGGGCGTCGGTGCCCGCGCTCAGGGCACTGGTAGCCCGGGCGCTGGAGGGTCCGCCGGCCCGGATCGACGAGCCGGTCCGGCTGGATTCCGGCTTCTAGCGAAGCGTCGTGCGTGCGTAGCGCTGTTGCCAGGTCTCGATGTTGGCGTCGCGGCCTACCTTGACCTCGAACTCCGCGGCGAATCGGTTCGACGGAATGCCCATGAGCCGGTAGTACTGGTACACCGCCAGCGCACGCTGGTTGGCGAGCCGTTCGGCGTCCTGCTCGTCCGGCGTAGCCGCTCCCGCGATCGCGATTTCCTGCCCGGGGCATCCGATCAGGAGGTCGACGTTCTCCCGCAGCAGGTTGCGCATGT
The DNA here is from genome assembly GCA_024711125.1 of Rhodothermales bacterium. Lineage (GTDB taxonomy): Bacteria > Bacteroidota > Rhodothermia > Rhodothermales > UBA10348 > JANJTM01. The sequence continues at coordinate 740 of JANJTM010000075.1, read as the reverse complement.
CCGGAATGAGTTCGCTCGAGTTGACGAAGAAGTTGACCGAGTGGAGGCGATCGATCGCCGTGCAGCGGTTGGTCTCGACATTGACCTCCTTCGTGAACGACGCCGTCGAGCCGCCGGAGGAAACCCGCAGGCGGAACGTATATCGTCCGGCCTCGGCGTACGTGTGGCGGGCTTCGCACACGTCTGCCATGCCGCCGTCCCCGAATTCCCACGAGCAGGCATATGCCGTTCCGCGTACCACCGGGGTGAACACGATTTCCTCTCCCGCCTTGGGCCGGATGGGGGCCTGGGCGACCTCCAGCACGTCGAGTTGCGCCGCTCCCTGGGGTGGCGTAACCGGTGGAGTGACGACGGGCGGCTCCACGCGCGCGGCGGGGGGTTGCGGCCGGGCTTTCACGTCGACGACGCCGTCTTCGGTGAGTTGCTGCTCACCGAGGGACACGACGACCGACCACTCGAATCGCCCGGGCGAAGAATAGGCGTGGGTCACGGACCGGCCCTCGGCCGTCGAACCGTCACCGAAAACCCAGCGGACCGTGGGCGAGGCCGCCTGGCCGTCAACGCGAGCGGTCACCGAGAACGAGAGCCGGTCCTCGACGGTAGCGGACGAAGGTGCCGACGCGTCGATCGAGCGGAGGGTGGAGCGGGGCGCCTGTACCGGCGGAGGCTCGGTTCGTACAGGCTCCTGGACCGGCGGTCGCGCCGGCTCTTCGCGCGCGGGCGGGGGTGGAGGGGGCGGC
>JANJTM010000010.1 GCA_024711125.1 Rhodothermales bacterium | reverse complement strand
AACGGCGCGAGCCACTGGCCGCGCAGGCGGGCGGGAGGATGCTGAGCAAGGTGGCGAAACCCAGGCGAGGCGCGCTCCCGATCCATGGTATTGAGGGCCCGCAATCTGTCCTTTGATTGCATGGGCCCGCGAGGCCGATCGGCGGCTCCTCACTTTGGCACGGCGAATTCTGTGCGGAAGGGGCGATTCGGATGCCGGGTTGGCACCTACTTGGAGTGTAACCAAATGTGAGGGCGCCAATAGGCAAATCAGCCTAATCTGATGGGCAATTCTGCCTGAAAGAACAGGCAGAATTGCCTATTGCGGTGGCTCCTACGGCCTCGTACAATAAGCGCGTGGTTTCCGTCATGCAGAGCCAGTCAATGTCATCTTCTAAACCGCCACTCCGGTCGGTTACCAAGCGAGTCTTTTCCGGGAAAACCATGGCAGCGGCACTCGTTGCCGCGATGGGCGTGATTGCGTCTTGCGATTCGATGCCCCCAGTGGATGATCCTATCGTCTACGAATGTACGGACGGTCCGGTCGCAGGCGAGTTTGTACCGCTTTTCCCTGGAAACGCTTGGACATATGAGCGCCGGGATCAGTTCGGGAATGTCGACGACACGCGGCGTTATCGACGGGTATCTGCCGAGATCGCCGACTCAGGGCGTACCGACGGCATCGTTGCGTACGGTGTGAAGGTCTGGAGGGGTGATTTCACTGCCTATCCCGACGAATGGGAACTGTACTTCTCGTCCAATGTCGGCTACTTCCAGGGGGGACGCATCGTGCCCGGCGATACTCTTCGTTTGTCCACACTTCTATATCCTAATCCGAAAATAGCTGGCGAAGTTGGCCATCTGATCGGCTTCTCGAACTCCGAATTAGGGAACAATGTGGTTGACTCGCTCGAGACACGAGTTCAAAGGAGCGGTATGGCATTGACCACACCGGCAGGTGTGTATAGTGTTGTTTCATACCGGGTTTATGCACCACCTGTTGTGGATTCGGGCGGACTTGGACATTATGTGGATACGTTCATTTCGCCAGAGTTCGGGATTGTAGGCTGGCAAGTGCGATCAGCCAGTGCTACGGAAGCGCTCCTGTACGAAGAGCTACTAGTGTCCCTTTGTCTAATGCAGCCTACGGGTAAGCAATGAACACCCCAAACCACAAGAAGACCGTCGCGATATGTACCATCATTTTGCTCGGAATGAACACGTCTGAAGTTCTGGCACAACGCTCAGGGCATCTTTTGGACGTTGGTCCCCTGTCAATTGCGAGCCTGTCGTCCGAACAGATCGAACGTCGAAACCTGAGTACACGAATCGCAGACGCCAGTCGGCGAACTACTCTCGGATCCTCGCAATATTCGGAAACCCTGCGTCGCCAGTTCTTCCATCTCCCAAGCTTCCGCGGCTCTTCGATACTCGCGACCACGCGCGGTATTGCGACCCTCTCGGACGGTAGTATTAGATGGACCGGCACAATTGGCGAATCAGATATGCTTCAGTCCATCGTTGTAAGCGATGAAGGAGCTTCGGGATCTCTCATCTTTGAAGACGCAAGGATCGAGTTCAGGCCTTTGGGCAATTCGACAACTGATGTGTTCACGATTGATGACGAGAAGATGCCGCCAGACCATGAGGCAGGATGGAAGCCTTTCGCCGGATCAGCGGTGAGAGATAGCACAGCCGGTAAGGTACTGTATACAGGCACTGGTTTAACGATCAAAGTGTTGGTGCTGTATTCGAGTGCGGGTGCCTCGAATATTGCCGCGGAAGCGGCCACAGCGGAATCAATGGCTATTGATGCGTTCGGTAATTCTGATCTGCCGTTCAGCTTGGACGTCACAACTCAGCTGGTAACCGTCGCGGCAGAGCCCGATGTCAGCAGAGCTGACGCGCTGGATCTCGCGAATGGACTAGTTGTTTCGAATGTTGCCAGCCTTCGAGCCACGCACACTGCAGACGTAGTTGTCTACGTAACAAGCCACCCAAGTCCTAGCGCTCGTGGGGCGTCGGCAGCCATATTTGCCGCCTCGGCCGAGGCGTATGCAGTCATATCGAAGGTCGCCTTCCCGTCGCTAACTCTGGCTCATGAAATCGGACATCTCGCCGGAGCGCTACATCCGGTCGAGTGGATGAAGGCCAACGTCGATAAAAACTACGATCCATCAAACTCCTTCCACAACCCCATTGGGTTGGAGTACGTTCATGGGTACTTCGACTCATCCGAGAACCCATCTTTCGGATCCATGATGTATGTACCGCATGCTCTCCGTGCACCCTACTGGTCAAGTCCGGACATATACTATGGGTACGAACCAGATGAATCGCCGCCGGTCGGCCGCCCGGTCGGCTCGCTGCCGTATTCCGACGTCAGGGCGATGTGGATTGGCGAGATAGGTCGCGTGACGGCCTTCGTCGGTCCTGCCGGCGTACTGAGTGATACTACGTACCTGGACGCCACTATTTCTGGTCCGGCCGCTGTCGAGTGGCACCACTCCGCCACCTTCTACGCCAATGTCAACATCGTAACTGAGAATGGATCCGTCGCTTGTGGGGCTAACTGCAATTACTTCTGGTATGAGCGCTGGGATGAAAACGAGGCGTTCCAGTATACTGGCATCAATGCTGCCACGTTTTACTTCACGATGACCTGGTGGGACGGACATGAGTTCATGCTCTTTTCCAATCACAAGAGTCTTGACATAGACGCGACGGATGCCCACTTCGTCGATCGCTGCATTGTTGGGTGCGGGGGTGGAGCAAAGGGGTACACTCTGGGCAGTCCTACCGAATTGGCTCCGGCAACTGTCGCGCTGAGAAGCGCGTTCCCGAATCCATTTAATCCTTCGGCCACGATCTCATTCGATGTTCCGGAGAGTACGATACTCGAGTTGGGTATTTTCGACACACTGGGACGCCAGATATCCGTACTGGCCAGTGGCAGACACGAAGCCGGAACACATTCTGCAATATGGAATGCGTCGGGGCATGCGTCCGGTACTTATGTTGCGGTTCTTAGAACCGTGGGCACTGTAGAGACAATTCCGGTCATTTTGTCGAAGTAGCGCATCCGTCAAGCAAAGTGCACCATTTTCGTTCATGAGCGGGACGAGGAATGTCGCGTGCGAAGAGGAAGTGCCATGGCCGACCGCGGAGTTCGCAGTCACAAAATGTTCTCCTGACTGGAGGCATTTGCAGACCCATTGAAGCGCTCTGCAGCCGACGCTTCAAGTGGCTACCGCACCACCACCGTCTCCCGCCCCTCGAACCCGTTTGCCTTCACCACGACGGTGAACTTGTACGTGTCGACGCGGCGATCCTGCGAGTTCGTGAGGTTCCAGACGACCCGGTTGAGCCCGCGCTCGGCCGTGTCCTCCAGCGTCTTCACCGTCGCGCCCGACTCGTCCAGGATGTCGACGGTCACCGTGCGCGCCTCCGATACCCAGTACCAGACGACGGCATCGACGCCCGGACTGCGGAAACCCTGCCCCAGCCGGGCCGGCTCCACGGGGAAAACGTGGAGATCCGCAGCGCGCACCTCGGGGGTGACCCGCTGCACGTTGCGCACGTCGATCGCGTACATGCCGCGCCCGTGCGTCGACGCCACGAGGATGTCCTCGCGCGGCTGCACGGCGAGGTCGCTGACGAACGTGGTCGGAAGGTCCGCCGCCAGCACGTCCCACGTCGCGCCCCGGTCGAACGAGACGTATGCGCCCAGGTCGGTCGCGAGGTAGAGCACGTCGGGGTTCTTCGGGTCCTCGGCGATCGCGTTCACGGGGCCCGAGGGCACGCCGGCCGCGATGGAGCGCCACGTGTCGCCGCCGTCTTCCGAACTCCACACGTACGGCGTGAAGTCGTCGTCCCGCTTGCCGTTCTGCGTGAGATATACGCGCCCCTCGGCGTGGGCCGACGCCACGATGCGCGAAATCCACCTCCGCTTGGGGAATTTCGAGGTCAGTTCCGTCCAGTTCGTGCCGGAGTCGTTCGTGCGCCAGACGCGTCCGTCGTCGGTTCCGACCCATAACCGGCCGAAGCGGAAGGGCGATTCCGCAATCGTGAAGATCGTCTGGTACGGGATGTCGCCGAGCTGAGCGGGGTCGTTGTATGTGAGATCCGGGCTGATGCGCTCCCACCTGTCGCCACGGTCCATCGAGCGGAAGAGGTAGTTCATCCCGTGGTAGAGCACCCGCGGGTTGTGCGGCGAGATGATGAAGGGTGCGAGCCACTGGCCGCGCAGGCGGGCGCCCTCGATATCGAGCTTCGGCATGATGTCCGTGCGCTCGTTCGTCACGATGTTCGTGCGGGAGATCGTTCCGTAGAATCCGGCCGAGTACACCACGTCGGGGTCGGTCGGGTCGATCGCGTGCCGGCTGCCTTCGCCGCCGGGCGCGTTCTCGAATTCCACGGCGGGGATGCGGTGGCGTCCGCGCGAGAGATCGACCGTGCCGCGCCGCGAGCCGTGGTCCTGCACCGAGCCGTAGGCATTGAACGGCTCGTCCATGTCGACCGAGACGTTGAAGAACTGCACGAGCGGAAGGTTGTCGTAGAACGTGCGCCAGTTCTCGCCCGCGTCGTACGAGATCGCGACGCCGCCGTCGTTCACGTTGACGAGGTAGTTCGAGTTGTCGGGGTCGATCCAGAGGCCGTGGTGGTCGCCGTGCATGCCGTCCAGCGTCTTCCACGTCTTGCCGGCGTCGTTCGAGACCTTGAGCGGCACGCCCATGAGGTAGATGCGGTCGGGCAGGTTCGGATCGACGCGGATCTGGCCGAACACCCACCCGTAGGTCCCGGCGAGCGTCTCCATCTCGCGGGAGTATTCGCTCGTGCGCCGCCACGACGCGCCGGCGTCGTCGGAGCGGAAGACGGTCGCGCCGCGGATGATCGGGCCGGCGGGGCGTCCGTAGGCGTCGGTCGCCTCGTCGTCGGGCATGCGGGCCGTTTCGTAGTTGTCCACGAAGGCGTAGACGATGTTCGGGTTCGAGCGCGACACGTCGAGACCGATGCGCCCGCGGTGCTCGGGAGCCGGGAGCCCCTCGTTGATCTGTGTCCAGGTCACGCCGTTGTCCGTGGACTTCCACACGCCGCTCTTGCCGTAGCCCGGCTCGACGCGCGGGTCGTTCCACTTGCGGCGGATGCGCTGCCAGGTCGAGGCGTAGAGGGTGTGCGGGTCGGTCGGGTCCATGACGAGGTCGATGACGCCCGTGCGCTCGTCGACGTAGAGGATCTTCGTCCAGGTCTCGCCGCCGTCCTCGGACTTGTAGAGGCCGCGCTCCTCGTTGTCGGTCCACTCGTGGCCCGAAGCCGCGACGTAGATCACGTTCGAGTGGTGCGGGTTGATCACGATGCGGCCGATGGTGTGCGTTCCGGCCAGCCCCTTGTAGGTCCAGGTCGCGCCGCGGTCGGTGGACTTGAACACGCCCGCGCCGGCCATCGAGCTGCGGAAGATGTTGGCTTCACCCGTTCCGACCCAGATCGTGTTGGGGTCGTTCGGGTCGATCGTCACGTCTCCGATCGAGGTCGAGGGGCCGTGCTCGAAGACCGGCTCCCACGTCGTGCCCTCGTTGTCGGTGCGCCAGACGCCGCCGGACGCGCCCGCCACGTAGATCGTGTAGTTCTCGCCCTTGGGCGCGACGACGGCGACGTCGGTCATGCGTCCGCTGGTGTTCGTCGGGCCGAGGAACTGCCAGGGCAGGTTCGCAAAGGCCGATTGCTCCTTCATGGCGACGTGCCGCTCGTACATCGCGAGGCGCTCTTCCGGTGGTGTCTGCTGGGCGCGCGCGGAGGGCGCGTAGACGAGGATCGTGGCGGCCGCCAACCAGGCGGCGATGAGGGTGCGCGGACGAATCGGCATGACGGGTCTCCGGAGGCTTCTCCCGAACATACTCACGGCGAAAAAAACCTGTCACACAATCGGCACAATTCCGCTCCATACTCCACGCAACCGCGCCCGGCGAGCCCCGTAACCGGCCCAGATCGCACGATTCGGGCCCTTCGGGGCCTCGTCGGGCGACCAAGCCGACCGTGCCCGCCCCCGGAAGCCGAACCGATCTGTGATGCCCCGGTCGCGAAACTGTGCTGAATGTGTGCGGCACGGATCAGCCCCGGCAATATTCCGTAGACGCCCCCGTTACGACGTCTGAAACCCTTCGATCGACCATTCGACGACCTCCCATGCGTGCCCTCCTGACCGTCCTTTTCCTGGCTCTTCCGATCGGCGCTTCGGCGCAGGAGGGCTACGTCACCTACACCGAATCGATCAAGATCGACATCCAGCTTCCGCCCGAGATGCAGGCGATGCGCGACCGCATCCCGAACTCGCGCACGGCCACCAAGAGGCTCTTCTTCAACGAGGCGGCTTCCCTGATGAAGAACGCGCCCGCCAGCGAGGAGTCGCAGCGCGACGTCGCGTTCGAGGGCGGCGGAGGCATGCGCATGTTCCGCATGGGCGGCATGCGGGACAACAACGAGCTGTACACGAACCTCGACGAAGGCACGGTGGTCGACAAGCGGGACTTCCTCGGCCGCACGTTCCTCGTCGAAGGCGACCAGGAGGCGATCGCGTGGCGCCTGACCGACGAAAAGGCCGAGTTCCTCGGCTATCCCTGCATGAAGGCGGTCGGAACGCGCGATACGACGACCGTCGAGGCGTGGTTCACTCCCGAAATTCCCGTTTCGGCCGGTCCCGCCGTGTTCGCCGGCCTGCCCGGGCTGGTCCTGGTTGCGACCGTGGACGAAGGACGCACGACGTACACGGCCACCGAGGTGAACCTCGACCCGCTGCCCGAAGGCACGCTCGTCGCGCCGACCGAGGGCAAGAAGGTCACCCGCGAGGAGTTCGACAAGATCGTCGAAGAGAAGATGAAGGAGATGGGCGGCGGACGTCCGGGTCGTGAGGGCATGCGCATCATGGTCCGCGGCAACTGATCCACCGACGACTGCAAACGATTTCGAGGATTTCCTCCATGCGTAGACTGCCACTGATTCTCCTGATCGCCCTCCTGGGCACGACCGCCGCCTCGGCCCAGACCACGCGCTACGACGTGCGCGGCACGGTCGTCGATTCGGCCGGTGTCGGCATCCGCGGCGCCACCGTGGTGGCGCTCACCAAGCCCGACTCGGTGATTTCCAAGTTCGACGTTTCGGCCGCCGACGGCTCGTTCACGCTGCGCCGCGTGCCGGCCGGTGAGTACGTCCTCCAGGTGACCTTCGTCGGTTTCCAGACGATCCGCCGGGACCTCACGGTCGCGGGAGTGGTCGACGTCGGTGCGATCACGCTGAACGAGGAAGTCTCGGAGCTCGGGGAGCTGGTGGTTTCCAGCGACCACATTCCCTTCGTGGTCAAGAAGGACACGCTCGAATTCAACGCCAACGCGTTCGCCGTTCGGCCCAATGCGGTCGTCGAGGACCTGCTGAAACAGCTCCCGGGCGTCGAAGTGGGCGATGACGGTTCGATCAAGGCCCAGGGCGAGACGGTCACGAAGATCCTCGTCGACGGCAAGGACTTCTTCGGAAACGACCCGACGATCGCCACCAAGAACCTTCCCGCCGCAGCGGTCGACAAGGTCCAGGTATTCGACAAGAAGAGCGACATGGCCGAGTTCACCGGCGTGCGCGACGGGGAGGAGGTCAAGACGATCAACCTGCAGCTGAAGCCCGGTGCGCGGGTCGGACACTTCGGCAACGTCACCGCCGGGTTCGGCGGCGCCGACGCCGAGAGCGAGGTGGGACGATACGACGTGCAGGGCACGGTGAACCGGTTTTCTTCGTCCACGCAGTTCTCGCTCATCGCCAACATCAACAACGTGAACCGCCAGGGCTTCTCGTTCGGCGACTTCATCGGCTTCATGGGCGGCGGTGGCGGCAGCGGGTTCGCGGGTGGCCGCGGCGGCGCGGGCATGCCGCAGATCGGCACGAACATCAATGACGGGTTCAGCGAGACCCTCGCGATCGGCCTCAACTCGAGCCATGACTGGGGGCGCAAGGCCTTCATCCGCGGCAGCTACTTCCTGAACAGCATCGACAACAACCAGGACCGCACGAGCCTGCAGCAGCAGATGCTGGGCTCCAACCTGTCGTCGCGCGTCGACGGCATCACGGCCCAGAACAGCGGCAACCTGGCGCATCGACTCAACCTGAACGGTCGCTACGCCTTTGCCGACGGCCACGACGTGACGCTGCGGGGCGGATTCTCGATCAGCCAGAGCGATCTGACGAATACCGGGTCCCGCACCACGCTGGCGGCGACCGGGATGACGCAGAATACCAGCCAGACCTTCTACGCCACCGACGGCAACCAGTCGTCGGGCGATGCGCAGCTGACGTGGCGCAAGCGGCTCAATGAGAAGGGCCGCGCGGTCGTGGGTGAGGTCCGTTTCGACCTGAACGACTCGGATACCGACGCCGACCTATCCACCCGCACCGGCCTCTACCAGCCGGGCGACGTGGTCACCTACGAGGAAATCGTGCAGGAACAGCGCAACCTGGGCAATACGCTGACCCAGTCGCAGCGCCTCTCGCTGACCGAACCCCTCGGCGGCGGACGCCTGCTCGAGGCCAACGTCGAACGCCGCTCGGTCAACGAGGACCAGGACCGTTCGGTAAGCGACCTCGTCGGCGGCGTTCCCGTTCCGAACGACCTGCTGTCTTCGGGCCTGGACCGCACCTATACCTACTACCGTGCCGGTGCCCGGTATCGCCGCAATGCCGAAGTCATCTCGTACGGCCTCGGGGTCCAGCTCCAGCGGTCCCAGCTCGACGGCCGCCTGCTCGACGCTCCGACCGAGATCTCGAACGGCTACACCAACCTCCTTCCGTCGGCCGACCTGAACTGGGAGTTCGGCCAGGGGCGCTCGCTCAACCTTCGCTACAATACGAGCACCCGCGAGCCCTCGATGAACGAGCTGCAGCCGTTCGCCGACAACAGCGATCCGCTCAACGTCTACGTGGGCAACCCGGAGCTGACGCCCGAATTCCGCCACACGGTCGGCGCGCACTTCATGCTGTTCGACCAGTTCACGATGACGAACCTGTTCACCTTCCTGAACTTCTCGTACACGACCGACAAGATCACGCGCTCGCGCACGGTGGATGACCAGCTCAGGCAGTCGGTGACGTCCATCAACGCCGGAAACGACTACTCCCTGAACGGAAACATCGATTACGGCATGCTCCTTCGGCCGATCGGCGCCCGCCTGAACCTGTCGAACCAGGTCATGTACAGCCGGGGCGTGGAGTTCATCAACGACGAGGAGAACCGCACCAACATCCTGCGCAACACGGTCGAAATGCGCCTCGAGAACCGCGACAAGGAGCTGTTCGACGTGCGCGGCGGCACGCGCCTCTCGTTCAACAACGTCAACTACTCGCTCAACGAGCGGCTGAACCAGAAGTACGTCAACCCGACGGTCTTCGGCGAAGGCACGGTCTATCTCGGCGAGTGGATGTTCTCGTCGTCGCTGAACTACCGCATGTACGACAAGGACGTGTTCGGAAGCAGCCGCAACGTGGCGCTGCTCGAGGCCACCATCTCGCGTAACCTGATGGCGCAGCGCGCCGAGATCCAGCTCACCGGCCGCGACCTGCTCAACCAGAACACCGGCATCAACTTCTCGAACAACTCGAACTCGATCTCCGAGGATCGCGTCGTGTCGCTCGGGCGGTACGTCATGCTGAAGTTCGTCTACCGGCTCTCGGGCATCGGATCGCGCGGCGGGCGCAGCGAAGCGATCGAAGTGCGCCACATGGGTTGATCCTGCGACGGCGGGTTGCGGTGGGTGCTACCTTTGGGCTCCCGCAAAGCGCCTGCCATGTCCGTTCCGCCCGAATCGGCCCTTCTCGAGAGGGCCCTGTACCACGCTCTCACGTACCTCGGCCGACTCGACGAGGCGCCTGTCGCGCCCGTCGTGTCGGCCGAAGTGCTTCGTGCCCGGTTCGACCGAACGCTTCCGGATCGAGGGCTGGAGCCCGAGCGCATCCTGGACGACCTGGTGGCCGCCGCCGACGGGGGCCTCACGGGCAGCCCGAGCGGCCGGTTCTTCGGCTGGGTGATCGGCGGAACGCTGCCCTCGGCGGTCGCCGCCGACTGGATGACGACGGTCTGGGACCAGACTCCCGGCCTGCACGCCGTGGCGCCGGCCGCCGCCATGGCCGAAGAAGTCGCGGGCACCTGGCTCAAGGACCTGCTCGGCCTGCCGGGCGACGCCTCGTTCGCGCTCGTCACCGGCTGTCAGATGGCGCATGCGACGTGCCTCGCGGCGGCTCGCCACGCGCTGCTGGAGCGCCGTGGCTGGGATGTCGTCGAGCACGGTCTGTCCGGCGCTCCGCGCATCCGTATCGTCACGAGCTGCGAGATGCACGGGTCCGTCACGCGTGCGGTGCGGCTGTTGGGCCTGGGAAGCGGATCGATCGAGCGTCTGCCCTCGGCCGCCGACGCGCGCCTGGAGCCCGATGTGCTGCGGGCGGCGCTGGCCTCGGCTCCCGATCGGCCCACGATCGTGATCCTGCAGGCCGGTGATATCCATACGGGCGCCTTCGACCCGTTCGAGGAGTTGATCGCGATCGCCCACGAGGCCGGGGCCTGGGTGCACGTCGACGGGGCGTTCGGCCTCTGGGCGGCGGCCAGCCCGGCCTTTCGGCACCTGATGCAGGGGGCCTCGGCGGCCGATTCATGGGCAACGGACGGCCACAAGTGGCTCAACGTGCCCTACGACTGCGGATACGCGTTCGTCGCGCACCCCGACCCCCATCGGCGCGCGATGACCTACCGCCAGGACTACCTGACCCACTCGGACGACGTGCGCGACCCGATGGACTGGAACCCCGAGTTTTCGCGTCGCGCGCGCGGATTCGCCACGTGGGCAGCCCTGCTCGAACTGGGGCGTGAGGGCGTCGCCGACCTCGTGGACCGTTGCTGCCGGCACGCCGAGGCGCTCGTTTCGGGCATCGGGGCGCTTCCCGGGGCCGAGATCGTGTCCCCGGCGCAGCTCAACCAGGGCCTCCTGCGCTTTCCGTCGTCGAACGTCGGCGCGACCGAAGCCGACCACGACGCGCGCACCGACGCCGTCATGGCCGCCGTCGCCGCGACCGGCGAAGCGATGTTCACCGGGTCGACGTGGCGCGGAAGGCGTGTCATGCGCGTCTCGGTGTCGAACTGGCGCACATCCGAGCGGGACGTTTCGCGCGCGGTGGCGGCGTTTGAGCGGGTGCTGGGCGCGGGCTGAACCTTGCGAGGGTTCGTGGCGGCCGTCGCGCGGGTGTGGCCGTGGGATCCCGGGGCGGAGTATCGCCGGCTACGGGTGCGAAAATGGAATAATGGGCCCAAAAGCGACGTATTTGCCCCCAAAACCGCCCAAATATGTCGAAAAGCGGCCGTTTTTCGACATATTCACCCCTAAAACCGGGCAAATACATCGAATAGCGGCCCGATTTTCCAATTCCGCGCCCGCGCCCGTGCCCACCCCGCGCTGTTCCGGCCGTGGGCCGAGGCGTCGACGGCTCTGCGCAGGCCGCGCGCAACATCAGTCCGACCCGAGGAATTCCTCCACGTCCATCGGAACCGCCGCGCCGACCTCGAGCCCCGCGCGGTAGAGCCAACGGGCGCGTTCGTCGGCTTCGGCCGAATCGTGCTGCCTGAGCAGGTCAGCGATCGCGACGGCCAACTCACCGTGCAGGGCGCCGTCCCGTGAGCAGAGCGCCAGCAAGGCCTCGCGATCGACCGCCAGCATGCTTTCGAGCGGAACCCCCAGCGCGTCCACCAGCGTGTTTTCGAGCACGATCTGCGCGAGGTCGAATTCCCGCTCCCGCCGGTGGAAGAGCACGAGCGAGAGCGCCTGCACGAGCTGCCGGATCTGTCGCAGGATGTAATCGCGGGTGATCATCGCGGGCTCAGTTGGACATCCCGAGGATCATTCCGCCGATATACGGAACGAGCCAGACCAGCCACACGACGAGGCTGTAGCGGTGGAAACCGATCCGCTGGGCTTCGGATCCGGTGCGCGCCACCCGGGTCGCCCACGCGGAGTGCGCGAGCATGAGCCAAAGCGCGACCTGTCCGGTCAGCGTGTGCGAATCGAGCAGGTTGAACGGACGGCTCGCGATGAGATGCATCGTCCAGGTGCCCGAGACGTCGAATACGAACCCCGTCCAGAAGGCCGCGACGTGCCAGGGCTTCAGGTAGCGCGCGAGCCGCTCGGCCCACACGCCTAGCGAGTAGAAGACGAGCGCGAGGGTGATCAGGATGCCGGCGAGGGCGGGGGGAATCATGGGGGCACGGGTCCTGGCTGGAACTCGCAAGCTAACGTAACGTGAGCGAGCGACCCGCGCATCAGGACTGCCATGAAACCCAAACGAACCACGGCCTATTTCGACCCGTCGCTGCATGAGGCGCTCCGCCTGAAGGCGGCCTCGACCGATCGCTCCGTCTCGGATGTCGTGGACGAGGCCGTTCGGGTCCTCCTTGCTGAGGATTCGGAAGACCTATCGGCAATTGAGGCCCGACGCGACGAACCGACGGTATCGTTCGAGTCGTTCCTGAAGGAACTGAAGGACGACGGCCTGCTCTGATGGCCTACCGCATCCGAATCGGGGTCTTCCGCGTCGTTTTCACCGTCACCGATTCGATCCTGCCGGTCCCGGTCGTGCAGGTCGCTCACCGGCGGGAAGAATATCGGTCGGAGTTACCCCCACCCGCCTGAGCGACACCGAAATCTCCCCGAGCGGGTGCGGAACCGCGCCCGAGGCCCACTCGAGGGGCCCGAGCGCCGGTTCGATGCGCACGGTTTCGAAGCCGGGCGATCCGGGCCGCATTCCGCATTCCGGCGACATGAAGAAGTAGTTCGGGCTCGCGCTCCAGGCGTGCGAATCGCTGCGCGTGGGCTCTTCCTTCTCGGCGAAGGTCGTCAGGCCGAGATCGACCATCGCGCGCCAAGGGGCGAGCGAAGGGACATGCCGGTAGGCGAGGCCGACCTGCTGCATCGTGCGGTGCAGGCAGCAGTCGAAGTTGAACCCGGCAGGCGAAGAACTCCCCGCGTCGGCGGCGACGCCGCGTTCGGCGTCATTTCGTGAGGACGAGCGGTAGCACTGTTGCTGACCGACCGGCGCGGATCACGACGAAGTAAGTACCCGTTGAAAGGCTGGCCGCGTTCCATGCGGCCGCGTGCATTCCAGGTTCTCTCCAGCTATCGGCGAGCGTCGCCACTTGGCGGCCGACCGAGTCGAATACGCGGACGCTGGTCGAGGCGCCGGTGTCGAGCCGGAAGGTGACCGTCGTGGTCGGATTGAACGGATTGGGATAAGCCGCAGCCACTCCGATAATGGATTCGCTCGATCCGGTGGCTGCCTCGAGGCGAGTGCGCGGATCGGCAGGGCGCATGAACGCCCCTTGCGAACGGCGGGTCAGTTCAGACCATGCCGCGGCCAGCCGACCGGACTCGATTTTGTCGCGGGCGGCGAGCAATAGGAGCGCCTCGTTCGCGGCGCCATAATCCGACGAGGCGAGAGCCATGTCGAAAAGGCTCAATCCGGCGTAGAAGGCATGCCACTGGTCCGGGTACAGCTTCGCGAGCGTCTGGGCGGTCTCCCGGGCGCGACTCTGCTCGCCCCAGAACTGATACGCTTGGATGAGGATTCCCAGTGCCGTAGCCTGGTCCGGGCCACTTTGCCAGGCAAGGTCCTCGAAGTACTTACGCTGGTCTTGATTTCGCTGAAGCCGCGCAAGTTCAAAGAGCGCGACCAAGGCCGCATCAGCCGGTTCGAGCCCAGGACTATCCGCCCGAATCTCCTTCAACCGTTTGGCTACCTCTGCGAGCGCCACACCAGTCTCGACGGCCGGCCCTGCCGCTGCCCGATGCATATCATCCACGGCGATTGACAGCCGCTCGTCAAACGTGATGTCGGGAATTGCAGCGAAAGGGGAGAGGGTCCCACTACCTTTTCGAGCGATCCCGACACACGATGACGAGCCAAGCACATTAGCCGTGTCGACTGTGCCCGATACATCCGGGGACCCGGCCGGCCAATAGTTCCTGCGCGCCTCGATGCTTGCAGACGAAAACGCCCAAGCATCTTCGTACGCCGCCGACGGGCAGAACTGGTTGCTTCCGGCATAAGTGTCGCTTCCCGCATATACAGTGGCACTGTTGCCGGCAATCACTCCGTTATCGTTCCCGCCGAGTTCATTCGAGCCAGCGCTGTGATCCGGGTACGATCGAAGATAGGGGCTGGCGTAGTAGTAGGCCGCTACTGCAGCGTGGTTGACGGCAAGCGTGTCGCGCCACATTTGACCACCGGCAGACGACGTAAAGGTCACACCGTTGTCATTGCCTTCAATTGAGGTGTCGTGAATTACCGCGAAAGCGCCAGAGCCGCTGACGTAGATTCCGTTTGCAGCGCTCGGGTTCTTCAAGACAACGTCGTCGATCGTAACCGATGTCCCGAAGACGCGGATCGCGCCGTAGGCGGAAGAGACACCTGTGATCTCGCTCGATTCAATCGTTCCACTGCTGCCGCTGTCGAAGCGGATTCCGTCCCAGGAGCCCGATTGGGTTCCGAGTGTCAACCCGTCTGCGTTGAACTCACCCTTTACAATGAGCTCGGCACCCGAGGCAAAGTCAATGGTCTTGTTGTTCCATGTCCACGTCTCGGTATATGCATATCCGTCTCCAGTCGACGGCACACGGAATTCGGATGCAGAGAGAACGTAATGGGTCGAATCACTTACTTGGGGTGAAATAAAGTAGTTGACTCGAGATGCATCCTTGAGGCAATCAGTATCTGTTCCACAATACGCAACTCGATCGTGCGGCCAGACCCAATCCACTGGCGACGTGAAATAGTCAGTAATGTACTCGGTCTTTCCGGTTGGTGTGGAGATATCGAGCGGTCTTACCTTGAATGCGCCCTGGGACGTGTATACTATTTCGAGATCGGCGCGATTATTCTCGCCAGATGGATTGTCTGACAAGCAATAGAACCCATGAGTAGCAGTCTGATAGCCATAGTTTGTCTGGCACGTCATCCACTGGAACTCAAACTCCACATCACCGCCTACAACCGCAAATGTGATCGTGTAGAGCTTGTTACAATCGAAGTCGACTATGTTTCGCCCAGTGGCAGTTTGACCACAGTTCGTATCGGCTGCCCAGTCGAAATCATTCTTTACGTCGTCGTCGTATACGACAACGTCTGGAAGAGAGCCGCCCACATCCGGATAGTCCGACGTGACTCTGATTGCTGCATCCGTAGGTTCAACGGTGAGGAAGAGTTCGTAGGTAATGGTCTCGGGTGAACGTTGGCCTGCCGCCGTGTTCAAGAACTGAATTGTCAGGCACAGCATCGCGGACCGGAATACTATTCTGGTCTTGGTTTGCATGGTCACTGCCTCGCTGAAGTATGGTCATGAAGGCACAGGCGTCGCGTCTCTACCGGACGCGCACAGCAACAACAGTGCAATGAGTCCGAGCATTCTCGACGCGAAAGAGATAGGTGCCGGGGGCGAACTGACTCGTATCAAGTTCGATGCGGGTATCGGGCCATCCAGGAGCGGTTCGCGTTGGGACGGCTCCAAGGCGGCGTCCCAAT
The DNA here is from genome assembly GCA_024711125.1 of Rhodothermales bacterium. Taxonomy (GTDB): domain Bacteria; phylum Bacteroidota; class Rhodothermia; order Rhodothermales; family UBA10348; genus JANJTM01. The sequence goes on along the minus strand of JANJTM010000010.1, from coordinate 64,334 downwards.
ACATCGTAGGCCGCTATCCTCGACCTGTTCAGGCTCTGCATCCGGATGGAAAGGTGTGACGTGAATGGGTTGGGGTAGACTTCAAAGTCGCAAGCTGAATCCATTGAGGATGGGGAATCGGACTCATCGCTTGCCGATTCAGTCGGGTACTCATAAGCACCGATGTCAACTTGCGCGGGTGATGTGGTGGTGCCCGAGAATCGAGGATTATTGTCAAGGTCGAAGGGCACGGGCTCCGCGCGGTCATTATCGCCATCCAGGTCGGCGTAGTCAGGTGCGACGAGCTCGTTCCGGCCCGAGTCAATTCCCGGCGAACCAGAGACGAGTCGGAAGTTGTCATCCAGGGTTCCAAGGATTCCGTCCGCCCCACGTGGGTCACGAAAGATCGGTTGAGCCTGGATGTTCTGACCGGAGAGGACCATGTCCACAGCGAGCGGCTCATCGTGCATCACATACGAGGCTTCAAATTTTGATGCATGAAGCTCGATGTCTGAAGGCGCCGAAACACCGCCATTGCCAGCGACGATCGAGTTGTAGAACCCGCCGGTTCCGTCATGAGCGATCAGCACGTCGCCCGTGTGTGCGCTATTATTGACGAACGTGGAATTGAAGGCATCGAAAGTCCCGTTATAAACAAGGACAGCTCCTCCACCCGCCAGCTCGTTACAATCTCCAGGGGTCGTATTTGAAGCAAAAACGCTGTTGATGGCCACGAACGATGTATGCTCGTCTACCTGAACCGCGCCCGCCGAGCATTTGGCAAAACCCGAAATGAAAAGTGATGAAATGGCGACTGTGTATCCCCCCGGAGTCATCGCAATCGCGCTGCCGTCCCAGGCTCTGTTTCGAAAAAAGCTCGATCGAGCAACGATCACGGTGTCGGGCCCCACGCGGAGGCCTCCGCCTTCATTGCCATAGTTGTCCTCGAAATGACTTCCTGAGATGACCCCCGGCCCTCTCATGACCAGGGCGCCGCCCGTCAGGGCAGCGTCATACGCGGTGTTGTTTCGGGCAAACACCGAGTGCTCCACCCGACATCCTCCGGAGAGATATGCACCACTTCCGGCTGTACCCATATTCTCAATAATGCGAACGTCTCTCAGTACACACGGCCCAGACCAGACGCGAATCGCATGACGAGACAGTCCCGATGAGCCGTTCGCCCCACGGACTGTCAATCCGTCAAAAGTGGTCACAGGCTGGTTGGCGCGCGACCGGACATTCAGCAGCCTGAACGAATTGTCCAGGTATGCGGGCGATTCCGGTTCGGGAAACGAGCCCAGCGGGTCGTTTCCCATCAAGTCACCTGAAATGACGGTTTCGCGTTCCGCTGGCCGTCGCTCCCCCGGACTCACTTCGTCGCCGCTGAACCCTCCCATAAGTGCCACGCCCGGCTCAACCTCGAAATAGGCATCGCGGTCACCGATAATTATGTCGCTTCCCTGGTCCGGCCTGTATACCCCCTCGGCCACCCACACCTCGTCCCCGTCATGCGCCACCGCCAGCGCGTCCCGCAGAAATACGAACGCATTCGCCCAGGACGATCCGTCGTTCGCGCCGACGGCGTCGGTGTCCACGTAGATCACGCGCTGGCCATAGGCAGGCACCGCGGTGCAAAGCACCAGGATCGTTGTCCAAAGAAAGACCGGAAGTCGCTGTGCCATCGGGCTGCCTCTTACGTTGACTTTCACTGGTGAGGCAGAAGCATAACCCAAGATCCGGCTTCGAGCGTAGTCTTCCCGAGGGTCAATCGGAAGGGGCGAATCCCTCTTTCTGGGGGGGGGGTCTCCCCTACGAGGCTCCGGGCGCTCGTCGAGCGAGGCCACCTGGTTCGCCACGGCGCGGGACGGGGGGTGTGGTACGGCTTGTCCTGAGGCGGGTCTGGCGGCGACCTGTCGTCGAAACGCACATCTGGCGACACGTCCGGTCGACCTGTCGCCGAGAGCGACGCGTCGTCACGCGCCCCATCCGTAGTGCAGGAGCTCGACGCCCGTATCGGGAGACGTCACGTTCCCGACCGTCCGCAGGCCCAGCTTGTCCAGCACGCGCAGGGAGATCGCATTCGTCGGGAGAACCGTCGCCGCGATGCGCGTCAGGCCATATTCCGCGATCCCAAAATCGCACGTCGCCCGAGCCGCCTCAGAGGCATACCCCACCCCCCGGTACTCGGGCAGCAGGGCGAATCCAATCTCGACGTCCTCCATCCACGGCCGCTTGAGCAGGCCGCAGACGCCGACGGCGGTCCCGGATACGCGCTCGGCCACGACGTACATGCCCCAGCCGTTCACCTCGTAGCCGGCGCGGTAGCGCATGAGGTAGGCGCGCGCGTCTTCCTCCGTCCGGATGCCCCGATCGCCGATGTTGGCGAGCCACCCGGGGTCGTTCATCAGGCGGAACATGAACGCGGCGTCTTCGGCCTCGGCGTGCCGAAGCACGAGGCGCTGGGTCGTGGCGACGATCATCAGGCGCCCGGCTTCGGCCCCATCGCATCGCGCGCGAACACGGTCCAGTCGTCTTCGGAATGGCCCTTCGCGATCCATTCGTCCATCGTGCCCGCGAGGGCCTCGATGACGGGCAGGCGCTCGCCTCCCCGGGAAGCTTCCTCGAGCATCAGCCGCGAGTCCTTGCGCGCCATGGAGAGCGCCCACGACGGGTTCGAGAAGTCGCGGCTGAGCATGCGCTCGAGGCGGTACGGGACGGTGTTGGCCGGGTTGAAGATCGAGAACAGGCCGGCCGCGTCCTCGGCCGGAATGCCGAGGGCCTTCGCGAGGGCGAATCCGTCGGCCATTCCGCCCGTCAGCGCCTGGAGCACGAGGTTGCCGATGAGCTTGAGCCCGGCCGCGCGGCCCGGGTCGTCACCCACGAATTCGAGGCGTCCGGTCATCTTCGCGAGCTCCGGGGCCACCTCGTCGAAGGTGGCGCGGTCGCCGGAGGCCAGCATGACGCCGGTTCCGCGCAGCGCGTTGCCCGGGCCCATGAAGACCGGGGCGTGCAGGAAGCGGAATCCGCGCTCCCGCCAGGCAGCTGCGCGTCGCACCGCGCCCGTGGCGGAGGTCGTGGTGTGGTCGACGATCACGACGCCCGGCGTGAGGCCGGGTGCGATTCGCTCGAGCAGGCCGTCCACCGCGTCGTCGTCGGACAGGACCACGTGCACCCGGGTCGCGCCGCGCGCCGCTTCGGCCGGGTCGGTGAAGACCTTCGCGCCGACCTCCTCGAGGGCGGCCGCCTTGGCGTGCGTGCGGTTCCAGACGTGGAGTTCTTCCCCGCGCGAGCGCAGGGCGCGCACGAAGTTGGCCCCGAGGAGCCCCATTCCGTAGAAGGCGATCATGGCGGAGCGGCCGCGCTCGAGCGCGGCGCGTGAGGTGTGCGAAAACGGCGCGGACGGGTCAGGCCCGCTCGACGACGACTTTCTCCATCGACACCCGCCCATTGCCGGCGCGGGCGATCTTCGCGATCAGGTCGACGCCCTCGTAGACCTCGCCGAAGATCGCGTGCTTGCCGTCGAGCCACGGCGTCGGGACCTCGGTGATGAAGAACTGCGAGCCGTTCGTGTGCGGACCGGCGTTGGCCATCGACAACAGGCCCGGACGGTCGTGGCGCAGGCCCGGGGCAAATTCGTCGCGGAAGCGGTAGCCCGGGCCGCCGGTCCCGGTTCCGAGCGGGCAGCCGAACTGGATCATGAACTCGGGGATCACGCGGTGGAAGACGAGCCCGTCGTAGAAGGGCTTCGTGACTTCGGCCCGCGTCTTCGGATCCTGCCACGCGGCCGTGCCCATCGCGAGTCCGACGAAGTTGGCAACCGTGCGGGGAGCCTCCTTCTCGTAGAGCTTCGCGCTGATGACGCCCATGCTGGTGTGGAAATGAACGCGAAGGGTGCCTTCGCCGGCGACGTCGATGGTTTCGGGGGCCTGGAGAGCCATGTCGTGATCGGTTGTTGTGCTTGAAATGTCAGGATACGGGTCGATAGCCGCTCGTGCGCATCATCCAGCGCGTGAACCACGGCGCGACCGTATGCGCGGCGAGCAACACGCGGGCCATCGGCGGATACGCCACCGTGCGGCGGGGGCGCCGGGCCGTGCGCACGATGACCTCGGCGCACTCGTCGGGTGTAATCGTCCGGGCGAGCCGCACGATGCCGGGCATACGGGCGGAAGTGTTCTCGTTGGTGTCGAAGTACGCGCTCTCGACCTTGCCGAAGAGCACGTGGCAGCTGTGCACTCCGGTTCCGGCGAGGTCGGCGCAGAGGGCCTCGTGCAGGCCGCGAAGGGCCCAGCGGGCGCCGGCGTATCCCACGCTGGAGGGCCAGGGAGCCCAGGCGCCGGGAGAGCCGACGTGCACGATGACACCGGAATTGCGGGCGAGCAGGTCGCGCATGAAGGCGTGCACAACGTGGAAGGCGGCGAAGTAGGGCGCGCCCATCATGGCGCGCGCCTCGGTGGGCGAGGTTTCCTCGATGCGCTTCCAGGCGCCGGCGCCGGCGGCGTTCACGATCAGGTCGGGTATTCCGAGCGTCGAGCGGACCCGGGCGGCCATCGCGATCACCGCGTTTCCGTCGGAGGCGTCGAGGCATTCGACGTGGGCGGCCGCACCGATGCGGCGGGCCACAGTGTCCAGCTTCTCGCGAGAACGGGCGACCAGCACCACGCTCCAATCCTCCCGCGCGAGCCGTTCGGCCGTCGCGGCCCCGATGCCGCTGGAGGCTCCGGTCACGAGGGCCAGCTTCCGGGGCATCACTACGGGGCCGGGGTCAGTTCTTGTAGCGGTAAACGATGCGCCCCTTGGTGAGGTCGTACGGCGACATCTCGACGTCCACTCGGTCGCCGGGCAGGATGCGGATGAAGAACTTGCGCATCTTGCCCGAGAGCAGGCCGAGCACGACGTGGCCGTTGGTCAGTTCGACGCGGAATTGCGCGTTGGCGAGCGCCTCGATGACGACCCCTTCCTGCTTGATCGGTTCCTGTTTGGCCATTCCATGGGCGCCGCAGGGCGCTCTTTCGTTCTAGGAGCGCTCACAACGATAGGAGCGCCAATGGATTCAGCCAAGGAATACGCCGCGCATCGCACAAAGGTCCGCTACCGCACCAGGGCCACCGTTCGGGTCGCGCGGGCGCCTCCCGCTTCCAGAACCACGAGGTACGAGCCGGTCGGAAGGTCGCCGGCGTCCCAGCGGAACTCGTGCCGTCCCGCCGGGAGCATTCCGTGGTCGATCGTGTCGACCCCTCGGCCCAAGCCGTCGAAGACGCGCACGACCGCCCGGGCCGCGGCCGGAAGTTCGAAGGGCAGGGTGATCGAGGGATTGAACGGATTGGGATAACCCGGCTCGATCCGCAGCGCGGACGGCAGTTCTCCCGGGTCCTCGGCGTCGGCCAGCACGCCGTTGAGGTACGAACGCAGCCAGATCAGGGCGATCTTCTCGGTTCCGCTCGTCGTGACCAGCATCGCCTGTTGCGTGCTGCGCCACATGCCGTCGCGCCAGCCCCAGAGCGTGATGCCCTGCACGGCGGGATGCTCCCAGAGCGTGGGGAAGAAGCGCTCGTACTCGTTCTTCTGGGCCGTCGGACCATTCGCGCCGTCCACCTCGAGCTCGGTGACCTGGATCGGGAGACCTGACGTCGCGAGCAGGTTGAGCACGGTCGTCATCGTCGCGGCCGACGTGCCGAACGTCGTGAACGCGTGGCCCTGCACCCCGATGCCGTCGATGAGGTTCTCGGTCCTGAGGAGGTTGACGAGGGCGAGATACTGCGACGCCTTGGTCGGATTCGACAGGATCCCGTACTCGTTGATCATGAGCTTCGCATTCGGAAAATGCGTGCGGGCCAGTCGGAAGGCGCTCAGCACCCAGTCCCACCCCGTGGTCCCGGTTCCGCCCAGGGCCGCGAGGTAGTTGCCGTCGCCGGGGCCGTCGGGCGGGTCGTGCAGGGGCTCGTTCACGACCTCCACGAAGTCGAGGTTGGGGTAGCGCGCTGCCACCGCCGCGAACCACTCCTCGATCTCGGCGAGCTGTTCGGCGGGCGCGAGCGATTCGATCCATCCCGGTTGCTGGTTGCCCCAGACGAGCACGTGGAAGCGCACCGGGTAGCCGTTCTGCTGCGCGAACTGCACGGCGGCGTCGAGCGTCGTCCAGTTCATGACGTCCCGCTGGGCCTCGACGCTGCCCCACTTTCCGGCGTTCTCGGGCGTCACCTGGTTCCAGTAGGTCTGGAAGGACGGCAGCTGGGAGGTCGAGTAGACGTTGCCGAGGAATTTGGCGTGTCCGCGGGCGAGCTGGGCGTCCGCGGGCCGGGCGAGGGTGAGGATCGCGACGAGAAGGACGAGTCGAAGCATGGCACAACGTGGCTGGATCGGTCGGAAACCTACGCCGCAGCGCGCGAGGTGATCAGGTCATCTTATGAATTTATCGGACAACAGGCGTGCGCGACGGGTTCGGGGCGTGCGCCTGCGTGTGCCGGTCCTCCCCCGGTTCGATATTGGACGAGGAACTCCTCCTTCCCGCCATGCCCGCCTCTACCACCCGATTGCTCGTCGTCGTTCTCCTGCTCGCCGGCTGCGCCTCTTCCCGTCCGGTGCGCGACACCGTGGGCGGCCGCGAGGTCCTCTTCCGCGACGAGTTCTCCGGTCCCGCGCTCGACCGCGGTTCGTGGAACGTGGAAGGCCCGCGCTTCTGGGTCAACAACGAGCAGCAGGCGTACGTCGATTCGGCCGCGACGATCGGGTTCGAGCCGCGTCCGGGCGCCGAGGATGGCGCGCTGATCCTGCGGCCGGTCTTCCGCCCCGGATTCGAAACGCCGACCGGGCGGGTCGCCGACTTCCTGTCGGGTCGCATCGATTCGCGCGGAAAGGTGGAGCGGGGGCACGGCCGCTACGAGGCGCGCATCCGCATGACCGACCACGCAGGGGTCTGGCCCGCCTGGTGGCTGCTCGGCGCGGGTCGATGGCCCGACACCGGGGAGATCGACATCATGGAGTACGTCGGTGAGCGCGACTGGACGGCCGTCGCCTTGCACGGCCCGGGATACTCGGGCGATACACCGCTCGTGAACCGGCAGTATTTCCCTCCCGGCGAGGACGTGACGGGCTGGCACGTGTACGCGGTCGAGTGGGCCGCGGACGGCCTCGAGTTCTTCGTCGACGACCGGCTCGCGTACCGCGCTACGCGGGAGATGGTCGAGCACTACGGCCCGTGGCGCTTCGACGAACCCAAGTACCTGATCCTGAACTTCGCGCTGGGCGGGGCCTACCCGTTCAAGACCAACGGCGTGCGCTCACCCTACAACGGGCTGCCGGCCTCGACCGTCGACGCGATCAAGGCCGGGCAGGTGGAGATGGCCGTCGACTGGGTGCGGGTGCTGGCGCCGCGTCCGGATGGGCGCTGATCGGGCCGCTCGTCGCGGGGGTTCGGCGGGCGCTGTCGGGACTACAGCCGCTCGATGCGCACGTTGTCGGAACGCACGAGGCGGCCGTCCTGCATCTCGTAGGGCACGAGATGGCCGTCGTGGAACATCCAGATCGAGTCTTCCGCCTGGACGTTCTTCGTGTCGCCGAAGGTCAGCTGTCCGCGATCGTTGACGCTCCACTCGGTGTACTCGACGTCGGCGTCTTCGCCGAAGGCCCTGGCCACGACCTTGAGCCGGTGCTGCGGCTGGAATTCGAAGCGGACGTCGATCTCTTCCATGAGGCCGTTCGCGGCCTTGAGCGCGATGCGCGCGATCGGGTTGTCGGCGTTCTGCGCTTCGCCCTGGAGGTCGACGACGAGTTTCCAGGTGCCGGTGAGGTCCTTTTCGTGGACGCGCGACTGGGCCGAAACGGCCGCGGGCAGCAGCGCGGCGAGGCAGAGGGCGAGCAGGGTGCGGGTCATCGGGGCGGGTGATCGGTTCGTGGGTGCAATACCCTTCCCGCGGGCAAAAAGTTACACCCGGTGCGGCACCGGCGTCGGACGCGACGCCCCACACCCCCTGCCCCGACGGATTCACAAACGCACATATTGCCGCCGGAGCCGGTGGCCGCATATACTTCGCACATGCCCTGCCGGAAACGCCGAGCGGGGCATTTTCGTCGTCGTCGGGCCATGTTCGCCCAGCTCCACTGTCGTTCGTGGTTCTCGTTCCTGGCGGGCGCGTCGTCGCCCGAGGCGCTCGCCGAGGCGGCCGCCGCGCGCGGGGTCGGAGCGCTCGCGCTGACCGACGTGAACGGGGTGTACGGGGTCGTGCGCTTCCAGAGGGCCTGCCGCGCGCACGGCATCCGGCCCGTTTTCGGCGCGGAGGTCACGGTCGAGGAACACCGGCTCGTGCTCCTGGCGACCGGGGAGGAAGGCTTCTCGAACCTGAACCGGCTGCTGACCGAGGCGCACCAGCGCAGCCGGGAGGCGCCGGCGGCGACCTTCACCGAGCTGATGGATCATGCGGAAGGCCTCCACTGCCTCACCGCGACGCGGGAAGGCCGTCTCTGGCGGCTGGTGGACGAGCGCCGGACCGACGCCGCGATGCGGTGGCTGCACCAGTTGCACGCGGTGTTCGGGCCCCGGCTCTCGATCGAGCTGGCGCACCACGCGCATCCCGGGGACCGGCTGCGCATCGATCGCCTGCTGCGCCTAGCCGAGCGCTGCTACGTTCCGGTTATCGTTACAGGTGATATCAGGTACGCACAAGCTGTCGATTATCGACGATACGACCTGATGACGTGCATCCGGCTCGGCATCACGGTATTCGACGATCACGCCGACAGGCCGCGCAACGCCGAAGCCCACGTGCGCACCGAGGAGGAACTGCGGCGCCTGGTACCCTGCCCGGCCGCGTTCGACCGGGCGGCCCAGGTCGCCGAGGAATGCACGCTCGACCTGATTCCGGGCTACATCACGCCCCCGGCGGCATCGGTTCCGCCCCCGTATTCGCCGCGCACGTACCTGCACCGCCGGTGCTGGGAGGGGTTTGCGCGCAGGTACGGGGCGGTCGCGCCTTCCGCCCGCCGCGGCACGCGGGCGCCCGACCCGGCCGGGGCGGTCGTCGTGGTGCGGCCCGACGCGCCGCGCTCGCGCGACGAACTGCGCCGCCGCGCCCAGGAACAGCTGAAGAAGGAACTGGCGGTGATCGCGCAGCTCGATCTCGACGAGTTCTTTCTCGTCGTGCACGAGATCGTGGAGGAGGCGCGGCGGCGGGGCATCCGCTGCGCCGGCCGCGGATCGGCGGCCAACTCGATCGTCGCGTACCTGCTCGGCATCACCGGGGTGGACCCGATCGAGAACCGGCTGCTCTTCGAGCGCTTCCTGCACGCGGGCCGGCGCGGTACGCCCGACATCGACGTGGACTTCGACTCGGAGCGGCGCGAGGAGATCATCGCGTGGATGGAAGAGCGTTTCGGCATCGAGCAGACCGCGATGACGGCGACGCTCATCACGTACCGCTCGCGTTCGGCGCTGCGCGACACGGCCAAGGCCCTCGGCTGGCCCCCCGAGGTCGTGAACCGGATGTCCAAGGCGACGCCGCCGCACTGGAGCCCGAACAAGGACCTGTCCGAATACCGGGTGCGGCTCGAGCGTATCGTCGGGCCCTCGCCGCTCCTCGGCGTGCTGCTCGAGCGCGCGACCGACCTGCAGGGCGCGCCGCGCCACCTCGGCCTCCATTCGGGCGGAATGATCCTTTCCCGCAAGCCGCTCTGGCATTTCAGCCCGGTCCAGGTGTCGGCCAACGGGGTGAACGTGGTGCAGTTCGACAAGGACGACGTGGAGGCGCTCGGGCTCGTCAAGTTCGACGTGCTGGGGCTGCGGATGCTGGCGTGCCTGTCCGAGGCGGTCGAGATCGGGGAGCGGCACGCGTGCGGATTGCCCGACGTCGACGAGCTGCCCCTCGACGACCCGGCCACCTACAACCTGATGCGCTCGTCGAAGACGCTCGGGGTGTTCCAGATCGAGTCCCAGGGCCAACTCCACCTGCTCGCGCAGCACCAGCCCGAGGATTTCGTGGACATCATCAACGAGATCGCGCTCTTCCGCCCGGGGCCGCTGCAGTCGGGCATGGTGCACCCGTTCGTGCAGCGACGGCGGGGGCTGAAGCCGGTGGAGTATCCGCACCCTTCGCTCGAGCCGGTGCTGCGCGATACGTACGGGGTGATCGTGTTCCAGGAACAGGTGCTCGAGGTGGCCCACCACTTCGCGCACATGTCGCTGGAGGAAGCCGACGAATTCCGCCGTCTCATGTCGAAATTCCGCGATCCGGGGGAGATGGAGGGCATGCGGGCGCGCTTCGTCTCGGGCGCGGTCGCGCACGGGATCGACCACGCCACGGCGACGGCCGTCTTCGAGAACGTGGCCAAGTTCGTCGGCTACGGGTTCTGCCGCAGCCACGCCGCGGCGTTCGCCAAGACGGTCTACCAGTCGGCGTACCTGAAGACGCACCACCCGGCGCCGTTCCTCGCGGCGTTCCTGCAGCACCGACCGGGCATGTACAACCTGATGACGCTCGAGGAGGAGTGCCGCCGGTTCGGCGTCCCGGTGCTGCTGCCCGACGTGAACCGCTCGGGCGTGCGGTACGACCTGGAGCGGGTGGGCGGCGCGGGAGCGGCAGGTCGGCGGGGCATCGCCACGAGGCTCGCCATCCGCAAACCGCTCACGGCGATCCAGGGGATGTCGGAGGAGCACGCGAAGGCGATCGCGTGGGAGCGCCTGAACGGGCCGTTCCGCACGGTGCAGGATTTCTGGGAGCGGGTGGCGCTCGACGTGGACCTCTTCGAGAACGTCGCGCGCTCGGGTGCGCTGGACGCGCTGGCCGGTGACTCGCGCCGCGCGCTGTGGGAGGTCGGGCTGCTCGCGCGGCGCGTGAGACCCGGTTCGAAGCCGTCGATTCTCTTCGAGATTCCCGCCTTCACCGCCGACGACGTGCCCGACCTGCCGAAGCTGACCGAGGAGGACCGGCTCGCGTGGGACTACCAGACCCACGGCGCGGCGCGCGTCCATCCGATGACGCTGGTGCGGCGCACGCTGAACGACTACGAGATCCGCCCGATTTCGACGTGTTGGGGGCTCGGGAGGGCGGTTTCGGGGGGACGCGGCACCGGACCGCACGTCGGGCGCGGCGCGTTCGCGGGCGTGCCCGACCCGCCGAGCCGCGACGGCCCGGTCGTCACGATCGCCGGCATCGCGATGATGCGCCAGCGGCCCGGCACGGCGAACGGGGTGCTGTTCCTGACGCTGGAGGACGAAACCGGCTTCATCCAGTGTTTCGTCTACCCGAAGGTGCTCGAGGCGCTCGACCACGTGCTGTCGCAGGCCTCGCTCATCGTGCGCGGCAAGCTGCAGGTCATGGGCAACTGGCGCGGCCTGGTGCTGCACCACGCCTGGCCGCTGAACGGCATCCTCGGCGGCTACGAGGGGCACCCGTCGATGGCGGGCGGAAGGGACCGGATGGTGAAAGCGGTGGAAGGCGGGGTGAACGACACGGCCGCGCCGGCCGGAACGGTGGCGGAGCGAAGCCTTCCGACCGGACAGGCCGGGTAGGGTCTCTCGAGACTCCACGGTCCGACTCTCCGCGTTCCCGGATCCGGCGCCCACGGGTTCGGAGGCGTCCCGTGGTATCGATCCGGTGCCGCATGCCGCGCGGGGGCCCGCCATCCTCCGTGGGCCGGAACCGTGAACTCGCCCGGTTCAGGGCGCGTGCGGCTGCACGACCAGCGCATTCCCCTCCCGCACGATCCGGCCCAGCAGCAACCCCTGGTCGAGCATCGATCGATAGGCCGCCTGGACGGACGGCAGCGACAGATCCCCCTCGACCAGTCGGTCGATCGTGCCGTCGGCCCCCTCGTCCGTGGCGACCGCGCGGTGGGAACCGTCCGAGTCGATGATCGAGAAGGTGTTGTACGGCGCGCCGGGACCGTCCACGACCGACCGGATCTCCCGACGCTGCCCGCGATCCTCGAGCGTGAAGAGCCGCGGAGCCTCGAGCCGGTTGACTCGGCCGCCCGACTGCGCGGTCGAGATGCCGAACGCGTAGATGCGGTTGGCTTCCTCGAGGGTCAACGTGCCCGTGAGCACGGCCTCCAGCACGCCGTCCTGATCGCCGTCCAGGGCCCGGAGTACGGTGCGACCCTCGCTTCGGCAGACGAGGTAATTGGCCCCGGCGCCGTCCGGCCCCACGGTACTGAGGATCTGGTAGGCGACGCCTTCCAATTCGAACGGAAAGAGGCCTCCCGCCGAGGGGCGGGGCCCGGAGCAGGCCGCCAGGAGGGCCCACGAGACGACGAGTAGCGTACTGCCGGCCAGGATACGCATGGGTGCGGAACGTTCGGCCGGAAACAGGATACGACGGACGAACGAACGAAAACGACGGGAAATCCCGGTCCCCCTACCGCACTTGGAGCCCCCCTGTGGACGACCTGCTGATCATCACCAACGGCGCATCGGCCGTCGAGGCCATCAAGGACGCCGGTGTGGAGGCTCACTTCCTGCCGTGGAACGACGTTCTGCATGACGGGCCCGTCCCGTCGGGACTCGGGGCGGCGGCGCTCGCCCGACTGCGAGCGAAGTACATCGCCGGCCTGGGATGGGCCGATCTCGCCGAGGTTACCCGCTGGTTCGAGGAACGGGACGCCCGGCTCGACGCCGCGCCGAATTTCCGGGAGGTGGTGCTGTGGTTCGAGCATGACCTGTACGACCAGTTGCAGCTCATGCAGATCCTGGACCGCCTGTCCGGCGTCCGGGCAAACCTCAGCCTGATCCAGGCCGATACGTTCATCACGTCCTCGGCGGCAACCTCGCTGAAGCTTTCATTCGGCATGCGACGCCCGGTCACGGGCGAGCAGATCCACTGGGCGACCCTCGCGTGGGCGGCATTCACCTCGCCGAAGCCTCTCGCCGCGCAGGCCATCGCCGAGGCGCGCTTCCAGAACGTGCACCCCCACCTCGCGGCGACGCTGCACCGGTGGTTCCAGATGTTTCCCGGCGCGCGGGACGGGCTCGGACGGACCGAGCGCAGCGTGCTGCGTCGCATCGCCGCCGGGCTTTCGTCCGCGGTCGACCTGTACCGGGCAACCAGCGACGAGGAGGAGGCCGTGTTCCGGGGAGATTGGTCGTTCTGGCTGTTGCTGGCCGGCATGTGCGGGGAGCGCACTCCGCTCATCGAAACCACCGGCGGGGAGGACTTCGATCCGCATGCCGCCGACCGGATGCGGCTTCGGCTCACGACAGCCGGTCGATCGGTCCTCGCCGGAGAGGCCGACCGCATCGAGCTGTCGGGCATCGATACCTGGAGGGGGGGCGTGCACCTGACCACCGACCATCACTGGCGGTGGTCTGCAGAGACGGGCTTCGTTGAGGGGCCGTGACCGTCGGCAGGGCCCTCCGGAGACGGCTGAACCGGCAATCCGGGGCTGATTTCACGGGTGCGACGAAGGGTTCCGAACGCGGCGAATTTTCGCGGGTCGCATTTGTTGATGGAGTGTGGAAAACCTGCCCCCAAAGCGGCCCGCTCGCAGGAAATGATGGCGTGACGATTTCGCAACATTCGCAAAGCGTTGAGAAACAACGCTTTGCGGGAAGTCAAGCCGAGAACATCCGCAATCCGAGCCGTCGGTCCGCGATTCTGCGCGAAAAACGGGATTGTTGATAAGCTGTGGAAAGTGAATTTCCACAGGCCGCCGAATCAGGCTCGAAACGGGGGTTGTTACCTCGTCGACAGGGGAACCCGCTCCGGATGACACGGGCTGCACGTGGCCCGGCCGAGGAACTCGTCGAAGGGCCGCGAGATCGGTTGTTGCGTCATCAGGCTGTGCTTGACGAGCCGGCCGAGCAGCGCGTCGTCGATGCTCGGGTCCAGCCACAGTCCGTCGGCCGAATCGGGGTACGCAACGAAGATGACCGGCATTTCCGAGAACCGCACGGAGTCGGCCACGCTGGCGGTGCCGTCGGCATTCGATTCCGTCCACTCGGTGTACGGAACCCATCCTACCCGGAGCGTGACGGGCCGGTGATGGTGCGTGGCCTGCATCTCGGGGATCGAGCGGATGCGGTTGCCGCGGATCGGAGCCTGGGCGGGAGCGCAGGCCTGGATGACGGCAAGAAGTACGACGAACAGGAAAGCCGCGGGGGTCGCAAGGGTACGCATGACCTGACTCCGATGACGATGGAGCAAGGTAGCGTACGGGATATGCCGACCCGGGGGGGCGGCCCTGCAGGCAGACGTAGGACGTTTCCCTACGAGAGCACCTTCTCGTACGACGGAATATCCTCGAGGACCTTGCCCGTGCCGCGAACGACGGCGGTCAACGGGTCGTCGGCGACGTAGACCGGGAGATCGACGCGGCCGCGGATGAGGGCGTCGAGGCCCTTGAGCAGCGCGCCGCCGCCCGTGAGCATGATGCCCCGCTCCAGGATGTCGCTTCCGAGCTCGGGGGGCGTACGCTCCAGGCACCGGATGACCGCGGCCGCGATCTGGCCGACCGACTCGCGCAGCGCCTCGCGAACGTCCTCGGACGAAATGGTCCGGATCTTCGGAATACCCGAGACGAGATCGCGTCCCTTGACCGACAACTCGAGCTCGGGGTCGAGTTCGACCGCGCTTCCGACCTCCATCTTGATGCGCTCGGCCGTGCGCTGGCCGATCAGGAGGTTGTGGTTGCGCTTGAAGTACTGGACGATCGCGTTGTCGAGCTCGTCGCCGCCCACGCGGATCGACTCGTCGATGACGATGCCAGAGAGGGCGATGACCGCGATCTCGGTCGTGCCGCCGCCGATGTCCACGATCATGTTGCCGACCGGCTCGGCGACGTTCAGGCCGATCCCGATCGCCGCGGCCATGGGCTCGTCGATCAGGTAGACCTGGCGGGCACCGGCATGCTCGGCCGAATCGCGCACGGCGCGTTTCTCGACTTCCGTGATGCCGCTCGGTACGCAGACGACCATGCGGCGGATGGCCGTCACCCAGCTCGTCTGGACCTTCCGGATGAGGTGCCGGATGAGCTGTTCGGCCACCTCGAAGTCGGCGATGACCCCGTCCTTGAGCGGGCGGATCGTCTCGATGTCCCGGTGCGTGCGCTCGTGCATCTGCTGCGCCTCGTGCCCCACCGCCAGCACCTTGCGGGTACCGCGGTTCAGCGCCACGATGCTCGGCTCGTTGAGCACGATGCCTCTGCCCTTGATGTAGATCAGGGTGTTGGCGGTGCCGAGATCGATCGCGACGTCCGAAGCGAAATTCAGGAGACCCATGAGTGCGGCGCAGGCGGGAGAGGCTTCGCCCGCGAGGAGGCCGCGGCCTGGATGCGGCGGCGGCTGGCCCGGTTGCGGGGACGCTTCGATTATACATAGGAAAGCCTGCGATTCCAACGGGAAAACGGCGGTTCCGCGCGGGGTTCACGGCATCTTGGGCGGACGGATTCCCTTGCCGCACAACGCCCGGAAAGTGGCCCCCGGGAAGGGCGGAACCCATACCGGGACCAAGGGGGTTTGGACCGGGTGCAGCCGTCGGCCGACATAGCGTCCGGGGCGCTCGAGCCGGTCGAGGGCTGGTTCCGGGCGAAGGGGTGGACCCCGTTCCGCTTCCAACGGGACGCCTGGGTGGCCTACCTGGCCGGACGCAGCGGGCTGGTGCACGCGGCGACCGGGTACGGAAAGACGCACGCGGCGTTCGTCGGTGCCGTCGCCGAAGCCCTGAACGAGGGTAATCCGGGCGGCCGGGGGGTGCGCGTGCTGTGGGTCACGCCCCTGCGGGCCCTCGTCAACGATACCGTGGAGGCGCTGCGCGAGCCTGTCGCCGCGCTAGGCCTCGATTGGAAGGTCGAGACGCGCACCGCCGACACGGCCGCGGACGTGCGATCGCGGCAGCGGGACCGGCTTCCGGACGTGCTCGTGACAACCCCCGAGAGCCTGTCGGTGCTGCTCACGTTCGCGAACCTCGGCGACCAGTTCGCCGCCCTGCGTCTCGTCGTCGTGGATGAGTGGCACGAGTTGCTCGGCACGAAACGCGGCACGCAGACCGAACTGGCGCTTGCCCGCCTTCGCGGTTCGTCACCCCGAATGCGCACCTGGGGCCTTTCGGCCACGCTGTCGAACCAGGACGAGGCGCTCTCGGTCCTGCTCGGTGTGGCAGCGTCGACCGCGGGTGTGCTGGTGAGCGGCGACGAACGCAAGGAGGTGGTCATCGACGCCCTGCTGCCCGACGCGGTGGAGCGGTTTCCCTGGTCCGGACACGTGGGCGTGGGCATGGCCGGCGCCGTCGCGGCGGAACTCGACGGCGTCGGCACGGCGCTCGTTTTCACGAATACGCGGTCGAACGCGGAGATCTGGTACCGCGCCCTGCTCGACGAGCGTCCGGAATGGGCCGGTCGCATCGCGGTGCACCACGGATCGCTCGACCGATCGACCCGGCGCTGGGTCGAAGCGGCGCTCGCGGAAGGGCGCCTCCGCTGCGTCGTCTGCACGAGCAGTCTCGACCTCGGCGTCGATTTCGGTCCCGTCGACCGGGTATTCCAGGTCGGAAGCCCCAAGGGCATCGCCCGGCTCCTGCAGCGCGCCGGCCGGAGCGGGCATCGCCCCGGCGCCGTGAGCCGGGTGACCTGCGTTCCGACCCACGCCTTCGAACTGGTGGAATTCGCTGCGGCGCGGGAGGCGGCATCGGATCGCCGGGTGGAGCCGAGGAGGCCCCTCCCGAAACCCCTGGACGTCCTGGTCCAGCACCTCGTCACGGTGTCCATCGGCGCGGGCTTCGAGCCCGAGGCACTGCTCGCCGAGATACGGGACGCGTGGGCCTACCGGGACCTGTCGGACGACGAGTGGCGATGGGCCCTGGACTTCTGCCGGTCCGGAGGGGAGACCCTGCAGGGGTACGAGCAGTTCCGCAGGATCGCGCCGTTCGAAGGTCGTTATGTCTGCGCATCCAACGACATCGCCCGTCGCCACCGCATGTCGATCGGAACGATCGCGTCGGACGCCTCCATGACGGTGCACTTCCTCAACGGGCACCGGCTGGGTTCAGTCGAGGAGTCTTTCGTCGCGCGGCTCGACCGTGGGGACGTGTTCCAATTCGGAGGGCGGGTCGTCGAATATGTGCGAAGCGACGGAATGAAGGCGTTCGTGCGGCCGTCCCGATCATCGAAGGCGACCGTTCCGCGATGGGGCGGCGGGCGGATTCCGCTCTCGTCGGAGCTTTCGGCTGCCATGCGGAGATTGGTGGATGCGGCTGGTCGCGGTCCGACCGACACCGCGGAGGTCGAGGCGCTCTCCCCGGTGTTCGAGATCCAGGCCGCATGGAGCACGATTCCGACCGTGGACGAACTGCTCATCGAGCGGGCGGTGTCGCGAGACGGATACCACCTGTTCCTCTACCCGTTCGAGGGGCGTCTCGTGCACGAGGGCCTGGCTTCGGTGGTGGCGCTGCGCCTCGCCCGCCTGACGCCGATCTCGTTCACGCTGTCGTACAACGACTACGGCATCGAATTCCTCTCGTCGGAACCGGCCCCGCTCGAAGGGGGCCTGGCGGCGGGTCTCTTCGATGCCGAGGGGTTGGCGGCCGACGTCGAGGAGGGCGTCAACGGGACCGAACTCGCACGCCGGCAGTTCCGGGAGATCGCCCGCGTATCGGGGCTCGTGTTCCCCGGCTGGCCGGGTCGGCCGCGCGGTCTGTCCCAGGTGCAGGCATCGAGCGGATTGCTGTTCGACGTGTTCGAAAGGCACGATCCGCAGAATCTCCTGCTCGTCCAGGCCCGCAGGGAAGTCCGGGAGCGGCAGCTGGAAATCGGCCGGCTCGAAGAAACGCTTGCCCGCATCCGGGCGTCCCGCCTGGTCATCGTCGACACACCGCGTTTCAGCCCGCTCGCTTTTCCCATCCTCGTGGACCGGCTGAGCCAGAACCGGGTGAGTTCCGAAAGGCTGTCGGCCCGCATACGGAAGAT
Organism: Rhodothermales bacterium; assembly: GCA_024711125.1. Lineage (GTDB taxonomy): Bacteria > Bacteroidota > Rhodothermia > Rhodothermales > UBA10348 > JANJTM01. Next base: position 46,466 of record JANJTM010000010.1, on the reverse strand, counting down.
GCAGGTACTGCTCGAGCGGGAAGCAGACCGCACGATCGCCCTCCAGAGGTCATGACCGAACGCGACGCTCTTCCGGCGGGCGCCGCCCGCGTGTCCTGGGCCGGGGAGTCCCTGGTACTGCTTCCGGAGCGTGCGGTCTGGTGGCCGAAGCGTTCCACGGTGTTCGCGGCAGACCTGCACCTGGGGAAGGACTCTTCCTTTCGCGCCCGCGCCATTCCGATCCCGGTGGGTACGGCGGAACACGACCTGGATCGACTCGACGGGGTGCTCGCGACGACAGCGGCGACCCGACTCGTCGTGCTGGGCGATTTCTTTCACGACGCCGCGGGGCGCTCAGACGCGTTGTCTCGACGGCTCGATGCATGGCGCGACCGCAACGCGAGGCTCGACCTGGTCGTGATCCGGGGAAACCACGATGCGTGGGCCGGGGACGTGCCGCCCGGCTGGGGCGCGACCGTGCTGGACGGTCCGGTTCGCGACGGGTCGTTCGCGCTCGTGCACGATGCCGCGGATGCCGACGGGGAGGTCGCGTTCGTCCTCTCGGGTCACGTGCATCCCGGGGTGCGTCTGCGGGGCGCCGGCGCGAGCGTGGTGTTGCCGTGCTTTCACGCCGGCACCGGTGGCGCGGTGCTTCCGGCGTTCGGATCGTTCACCGGGCTCCACGTGGTTCGCCCGCGTCGGCGGGACGAGATCCACGTCGTGGCCGACGGGAGCGTGGTTCGCGTTCCGTGAGCCTGAAGCAGCGGGGTGCCCGAAAAAGCAACCGCCCGGCCTTACGGGGCCGGGCGGAAACGTCTGCGTCGCGGTCTTACGGGACCGGCGTGGCGGGACGCGATGTTCTGGCGATCGATCCAGCATCAAGATCGGTGCCCACGTCGCAAACCCTCGAAAAATCACTCCGGACGGTCTGCGGCGGGGTCCGAAGCGGAAAATCCGACCCGTCGACGGGAAGAATCGACCACGCCGGGCCTGGCGGGCGTCAGGTCCCGGGAGCGAGTCGGCGCGCGATGCGCTCGAGTTCGTCGACGAAAAGCGGGTCCGTATCGATGCGCGCCTGCACGGCCCGGCAGGCATGGATCACGGTCGAGTGATCCCGATTCCCGAACCGCTTGCCTATGGCTTCCAGGGACAGCGGCGTGAGGACCTTGCAGAAATGCATCGCCACGTGCCGCGCGTCTACGATCGGGCGCTTACGGCTCTTGGAGGAAAGATCGTCGGGCGACAGGCCGTAGGCCTCGGCGACCGCGTCCCGGATTTCCCCGGCCGACAGCGACCGGCGCTGGTCGCCCTCGACGAGGTCGACGACGAGCGGGCGGATCTTCTCGACCGAGAGTTCGACGAGCCCGATGCGCCAGGCAGCGAGGATCTTGTTCAGCGCCCCCTCCAGGCTGCGGATGTTCGCCGTGACGTTCGCGGCCAGGTACTCGACCACGTCGTACGGGAGGTCCATTCCGACCCGCGACGCGCGACGCTGCAGGATCGCGATTCGCGTCTCGAAGTCCGGCGGCTGCACGTCGGCGATGAGGCCCCAGCGGAAGCGGCTCAGCAGGCGCTCCTCGATGCCCGCGATCTCGGACGGCGGCCGGTCGGCGCACAGCACGATCTGGGCGCCTTCCTGGTGCAGGTCGTTGAACAGGTGGAAGAACTGTTCCTGCGTCTTTTCCTTGCCCGAGAGGAACTGGATGTCGTCGACGATCAGCACGTCGATCTCGCGGAACGAGCGAGCGAAGTCGGCGAGCATGTTCTGCTGGACGGCATGCACGAAGGCATTCGTGAAAGCCTCGCTCGTCAGGTACAGGATGCGGAGGTCCGGGTGTTCGTCCGCGATCCGGTTGCCGATGGCATGCGCGAGATGGGTCTTGCCGAGCCCTACCTTGCCGTAGATCAGGAAGGGATTGAAGCTCGTGGCACCGGGGCGCTGGGCGACCGCCAGCGCGGCGCTGCGCGCGAGCCGGTTGCAGTCGGCTTCGATGAAGTCCTGGAAGGTGTACGACGGGTTCAGGGTGTCGGGACGTCGGCGGCCGGCCGGGCGCTGCGGGACGGGCGCAGCTGCGGCATCCCGCGAGCCCGTCGGCCTGGTGTCGTGGCCGGACGCGACCGGGACCGGAATCGGCAGGTCGACCGACTGGCCGTCTCCGCTCGGCACGGGATCGCACACCGCAAACCGCACCACCGGGCGAACGCCGGTCCAGTCTGCGAGGGCGGTCTCGACCCGATGGGTATAGTGCTTCTCGATCCAGGCCCTGTGGAATTCGTCGGGCACTCCCAGGATCACGACCGGGACATCCTCCTCGACGGACGAGGATATCCACACCACGGGGCGCAGCCAGGTGTTATAGGGCTGGGTAGGGATGCTGGCCGCAAGGGAGACCTTGCATCGATCCCATAACGAAGCCGTTACCGACGACATGGAAAAACGAGCCGAATGAAGCGATCTGGAGCGGGTGCCCGGTCCAAATGCTACCCCGGCGCGGGGCCGTCGGGCAAGGACGACGGCACCGATATTTACCCACGCGCATCCACGCCTTGTCCACACCCATTCCGGGGTATATGTGGATAAGACGGGGGATAACCCGACGAGCACTCCGGCCGCACCGGGGCGAGGCCCGGCGCGCGGAGGAACCCGCGAACCGACGCTCAGGCCAGCGAGCGGAACACGCGGAGTATCTCGGCGGCGTGGTCTCCCGTATCCGGCTTCTCGATGATCGCGCGCAGCGTGCCGTTTTCGTCGATCAGGAACGTCGAACGCTGCGTGCCCATGTACTTCTTCCCGTACATCGACTTCTCCACCCACATGCCGTACGCCTCGAGTACGGCATGCCCGGTGTCTGCGAGCAGCGGGAAAGGCAGCGCGAACTTCCCGGCGAACTGCGCATGGCTCTTGACCGGGTCGTCGGAGACGCCGACCACCGTGATGTTCTGCGCCGTCAGTGCGTCCCACCCGTCCCGAAGCGCGCACGCCTGCTTCGTGCAGACGCTCGTGTTGTCCCGCGGGTAGAAATACAGCGCCACACGCTTTCCGCGCAGCGAATCGAGGGAAATGGTGCTGCCGTCCTGGATCGGTCCGGAAAAGGGAGGCGCGGGAGCGCCGACGGTCGGGAGAGCCATGGTCGAGGATTCGGATGGATCGATTGCCTGTCGATCGGTGCCCGACCCGACCACCGCGTTACGCGGCCGGTCAGGTCGGCAGCTCGCTGAACGTCAGGAGGATGCCCTCGGTATCCTCGATCGTGAACTCGAACAGCCCGAAAAGCCTGGGAACGGGCTCGCGCACCACGTGGACGCGCTCGCGAATCCGCTCGTGGAACGCCTCGGCGTCGCGCACGGGGACGTGCAGCATGAGGCGATCGGACAGGCCGGTCTGCCGGTAGTCGACCGGAGCCTCGGGGGATACCGAGCGCAGGATGAGGCGCACGTTGCCCGCCCGGAGAAACGCGCGGGTGACCTCGTCCTTGCCGGTGATGCGCACGAGCTCGAATCCGAGCACCTGCTGGTAGAACTCGACCGCGCGGTTGATGTCGGCGACCGGAATGCTCGGAATGATCCCTTCCATCGGATCGGGTGGTGGACGGCGGAAGGTAGGGCACGAAGGCGTCGCGCGCGACGTGCTGCAGGTCGGCACGTCCGCGCACATATGTGTGGGCACTATGTGCGCGCTCGAACGTTCATCCGGCGGAAGCCGGTCCCACGTGCCGGGACCGGCACCAGCGCAGCGCCGACCCATGGACTCCGTACCCCGTCGCGGCCGCGCGGCCGCCATCAATCCGCCGAACCGTTTCGAACGGCTCCACCTCGAGCGGGGGGCCGAGGACTACGACGACGACGAGCGCCGTGCGGTGCCGACACAGTTCCTGCGGGACGCCTCGCGCACGATCCTTGCGAAGAACGACAGCCCGGACGTTCCCTTCACCTTCTCGCTGAACCCGTACAGGGGATGCGAGCATGGCTGCCCCTACTGCTACGCCCGCCCCAGCCATGAATTCCTGGGTTTCTCGGCCGGGCTGGACTTCGAGACCCGCATCCTGGTCAAGGAGAACGCCCCGGACCTGCTCGCGGACCATTTCGAGCGGAAATCGTGGCAGCCGCAGGTCGTGGCGCTGTCGGGCAACACCGATCCCTATCAGCCGGTCGAGCGCCGGCTGGGGCTGACGCGCCGGTGCCTGGAGGTCTTCCTCCGGTACCGCAATCCCGTCTCGATCATCACCAAGAACCACCTGGTGACGCGGGACCTCGATCTGCTCGCCGAATTGGCACGGCTGCGGCTGGTGCACGTGACCCTGAGCGTGACCTCGCTCGACGCGGACCTGGCAGGACGCATGGAGCCGCGGGCGTCGCGTCCCGTGCGGCGTCTCGACGCGGTGGCCGAACTGGCCGCGGCCGGGGTCCCGGTGGGGGTCAACGTGGCGCCGGTGGTGCCCGGGCTGACCGACGAGGAGATGCCGGCGATCCTGAGGGCGGCCGCCGAACGCGGGGCGCTGCACGCCTCGTATCTCGTGATGCGCCTCCCGGGAGCCGTCGAACCGATTTTCCTGGACTGGCTCGAGCGGCACTACCCGGACCGGGTGGAGCGGGTCACCGGGCGGCTCCGCTCGCTGCGGGGCGGGGCACTGAACGACCCGCGGTTCGGAACGCGGATGCGCGGCGAGGGCCCGTGGGCTGCCGTTTTCAGCCGGCTCTTCCGAACGCAGATCCGGCGCCTGGGGCTCAACCGGCCGTTCGAGCCGCTCGAGACGCGGCACTTCCGGCGTCCGGGCGGGCAGGGCGAGCTGTTCTGAACCGGGCGCTCAGGGCTCCCCGGGTGACGACGCCTGCGCGGCCGAGGCGAAATGAGCCGCCACGCGGGCCGCGGCTTTCGGTCCGGCCACCCCGGCAACTTCGTGCTCGGAGGCCCCGCGAACGCCCTTGACCGATCCGAACGCGGCGATCAGCTTCTGCGCCGTCTTCTCGCCGATCCCTTCGATGTCGGTGAGTTCGGTGCGGAGGTCCTTCTTGCCGCGTTGCTTGCGCTGCAGCTTGACGGCAAACCGGTGGGCCTCGTTGCGCGCGCGCTGCAGGAGCTGTAGCGCGGTGGAGGCCCTGGCAATGCGCACCGGATCCGAGTCGCCGGGTACGTAGACCTCCTCGAGCCGCTTGGCCAGGCCCACCACCGGAAACGCTCCGTACAGGCCGATGTCCTGCAATGCCTCGACGGCCGACGACAGCTGGCCCTTGCCGCCGTCGATGACGACGAGGTCGGGCATCGCGAGAGAGGAGTCGCCGTCCCCTGCGCCGGCGGCGCCCGGGGCGAGCCGCGCGTATCGCCGTGCGACGACCTCGCGCATCGACGCGAAGTCGTCCGAGCGGCCGCCGCCCACCGTTCGCACCTTGAACGACCGGTACTCCGAAGGCCTCGCCCGTCCGTCCTCGAAAACGACGCAGGACGCGACGACGCCCGTTCCGCCCAGGTGGGAGATATCGAAGCACTCGATGCGGCGGGGCGGGCGGGGGAGCCGCAGTTCCTTCTCGAGGGTGCGCACCGCGTGCGGAATCCGGCTTTCGCCCTGCTTCTGGCGCTGCTGACGGAATTCCTCGAGCAGCAGCTCGGCGTTCGAGGCGACCATGCGCACGAGGGCGGCCTTCTCGCCCCGCTGCGGTTGGTGTACCGGCACGGAGCGGCCCTTCTGTGCGCGGAGGAAATCGGCCACGGTCTCCGGGTCGGAGAGGGAGGTGGCCACGAAGACCTCGTCCGGGATGAAGGTCGCCTCGGAGTAGTGCCGCTCGACGACGAGCTGCATGAGTTCCTCGTCGGCGAGGTCCTCGATCCGGTTGAGCACCTGCTGTCGCCGTCCGACGATGAGGCCGTCGCGAACCTGGAACTGGGCGGCCGCTGCGATGCCCTCGTGCCGGTCGACCGCGAGCGCGAACAGGTCGCGGTCCACGGCGTCGAGGCTGACGACCTTCTGACGTTCCGCGTACTTCTCGAGCGCCAGCACGCGGTCCCGCACCTGCGCGGCGTCCTCGAACCGCATCTCGCCGGCCAGTCGCTGCATCTCGTCCTTGAGCATCCGGAGGAGCGTACCCGTCTTGCCGTTGAGGAGCTGCTCGACCTGCCTCACCGTCGCCGCGTAGTCGGCCTCGGCCTGGAGGCCGACGCACGGGCCCTCGCACTTCTTGATATGGTACTGCAGGCAGACCTGGTACTTCCCCGCCGCGATCGGCTCCGGCGCCAGGTTGAGTGAGCACGTGCGAAGGCGGAAGATCGACCGGATCGTGTCGAGCATCAGCCGCATGCTCTTGACGTCGGCGTACGGCCCGAAATACGTGGAACCGTCCTTGCGCACGCGCCGGGTCGGGAAAACCCGGGGGAATCGCTCGTTGCGCACGACGATGTACGGGTAGCTCTTGTCGTCCTTGAGGTTGACGTTGTAGCGCGGGCGCAGCTGCTTGATGAGGTTGTTCTCGAGGATCAGCGCCTCGGCCTCGGTGTCGGTCACGATGACCTCGACGTCGACGACCTTCGCCATGAGGGCCCGCAGTCGACCCTCGCGCTGGCGGTTCTCGTGGAAATAGGTCGAGACCCGCGCCTTGAGGTTCTTCGCCTTGCCGACGTAGAGCACCTTGCCCTCCGCGTCCTTGTGCTGGTAGACGCCGGGGCCGGTCGGAAGGGAGGCTATCTTGCGCTGCAGTTCCATCGCAAGGAAAATACGCCCATGCCCCGCACGCAGGCCGAGTCCCCGGAAGAGCGCCGCCGGCGCGCCGGACGCATCCTGGAAATCCTCCATGACCTGTATCCGGACGCCACGTGCGAACTCGAGCACGCGACGGCCCACGAACTGCTGTTCGCGACGATCATGTCGGCGCAGACGACCGACGTGAACGTCAACCGCGTCACCACGACGCTGTTCAGGAAGTACCGGACCGTCCGGGATTTCGCCGACGCCGACGACGCCGAATTCGAGCAGGAAATCAAGTCGACCGGGTTCTTCCGCAACAAGACGAAGAGCGTGCTGGGGGCGGCGCGGATGCTGCTCGAGGAGTACGACGGCAAGGTGCCCGATACGATGGAGGACCTTGTCCGGCTGCCCGGCGTGGCCCGCAAGACCGCCAACGTGGTGCTCGGGACGTGGTTCGGAAAAGCCGAGGGCGTAGTCGTGGACACCCACGTCCGGAGGCTCTCCAACCGGCTCGGCCTGACCGGGGAGGAAGACCCGGAGAAGATCGAGAGAGACCTCGTCGGGGTGTTTCCCCGACACGAGTGGGTCTTCGCCGGACACGCGATCATCCTGCACGGCCGCCGGGTCTGCGACGCGAAACGCCCAAAGTGCCCGGAATGCGCCCTGGAGGCCGTTTGCCCGCGAAACGGGGTCGGATTGTGAAAACGTTTTCGTCGGGAAATCCCCTACAGTCGATAAAAGAATTGAAATGTTTCGATTATTGAGTCGACGCCTTATGTTTGGGTTCGGGCGGAAGCGCTTCGCACCCGGATCGCGGTGGATGACAGGGCTTCCGTCCGTCCCTCGGACCATACCTTCAGCCCTGGGCCCATGCTGTACCGGCCGCTCGTTCCGTCCACGCGCGCGATCGCCGCGCTCCTCCTCTGTCTGATCTCCGCCCCGGCCCTCGCCGAGGTGCCCGGAACCACGGGCAAGATCGCCGGCGAGGTCACCATCGAAGGCACCCGCGACGGGCTGCCGGGCGTCCAGGTGTTCATCCAGGGCACCTCCCAGGGCACGGTGACCGACATCGACGGGCACTACCAGATCATCGACATCAAGCCGGGGACGTACACCGTCGTCTTCCGGTTCGTGGGATTCGCCGAGGTCCGGACCGAGAATGTCCAGGTCATCGTCGACAAGACCACGACGGTGAACGCCTCGATGCGCGAAGAGGTGTACGAGGGCGAAGAGGTCGTGGTGGTGGCCGAGCGGCCGATCGTCCAGATGGACCGCACGACGACGACCTCGTTCGTGGACGAAGCCGAGATCGCCACCCTCCCGGTCGTCTCGATCGGGCAGATCATCAACCTGCAGGCGGGCGTCGTCGACGGGCACTTCCGCGGCGGGCGCCAGGGAGAGGTTTCCTACCTCGTCAACGGCGTTCCGATCAACAACCCGTATTCGAACTCGGCGGCGTTCGAGGTCGAGAAAAACATGATCTCGGGTCTCGAGGTGATCTCGGGAGTCTTCAACGCCGAGTACGGCCAGGCGATGTCGGGCGTCGTGAACATCGTCACGAAGGACGTGCCCAACGCGTGGACCGGCTCGCTGTCGACCGAGCTGGGCGCCATCGCCAGCGGTCGGGAACTCGAATTCGTCAAGCGCCTCGCCGATCCGGGCATCGGCCTTCGCGCGTCCGACTTCACGTCGGAAATGGTTTCGTACACCGAGGCCGCCGGATTCCCTGGGCGACAGGACGCGCAGCTTTCGCTCGGCGGACCCATCCTCAAGGAAAAGCTGGGCTTCCGCTTCACGGGCCGGTACTGGTACGAGGAGGGGCACACGATCGGACGCCGCCTCTTCGCGCCGACGGACTCCTCGATGAACCTGAACTCCGGCAATCCGAGCACCTGGTTCATCGCATCGACCGGCGACCAGTCCTTCGCGCCGAGCCGCAACGAGCGGCTTTCCTTCAACGGCACGCTGGTCTACAAGCTAACCCCGATGGTGAAGCTGGAGTACAACCTGATCCTCCAGGACGGCGACGGGCGCGGGTTCAGCCAGCAGTCGAAGTACGTGCCGGACGGCGTCAACAAGTACTTCTTCAACAGCCAGTTCCACCTTCTCGGCCTCAAGTGGACGCACGGAGCGACGTCGTTCTCGAACATCAACTACTCGTATCTCCGGGACAAGGGCGGATCACGTCTCTTCGACCTGCCGTCGGATTTTTCGACGACCGGGATCCTGGACACCCGTCTCGTTTCCTCCCAGCTGCGCAATCTCGAGGGTCCCAACGCCTTCGACGTCGGGGGCAACGACCTGTGGTACGGGAACGAGATGACCGAGACCCACACGTTCCTGGCCGACTACACGAACCAGCTCGATCGCGTGCACCAGGTCAAGGCGGGCGTGCTGGCACGGCTCCACCACCTGTACAACGGGGGGTTCGGCATCGAGATCGGTCCGCGTACGCAGTGGCAGCCGATGCCGTCGGTCGACATCTTCGGGCGTGACACGCTCGAGACCCGGCCCTACGAGATCGCGGCCTATCTCCAGGACAAGATGGAATTCCGCAACCTGATCGTGAACGCGGGGCTGCGGTTCGACCTCTTCAACCCGGACTACGAGATTCCCTTCGACTGGACGCAGGCGAACCTGCTGTACGTGCCCAACCCCGATGTGCCGGGCGACTCGCTGTACAACCGCGAGAAGGGCCCGATCCGCTGGCAGCTCAGCCCGCGCGTGGGCATCGCGTTCCCGATTTCGGCCGAAGGCGTGATCCGGTTCTCTGCCGGGCTCTTCTTCCAGACGCCGCAGCTGTCGATCCTCTTCACGAATCCGCACTACGAGGTCAACCCGGCTTCGTCGCAGACCCAGTTCGGCAACCCGGCGCTCGATCCGGAGCGTACGCTGCACTTCGAAATCGGCCTGCAGCAGGGACTGACGAAGTCCATGGGCCTCGAACTGACCCTGTTCTCGAAGGACATCCGGAACCTCACGGGCGTCGAGATCCGGCGTGACGTGCTCACGACCAACTTCTTCGTGCGCTACATAAACCGGGACGTCGGCACCTCGCGCGGCATCACGCTGTCGCTCTTCCAGCGCCCGGTCGGCGGCGTCAGCTGGGATCTCGACTACACGCTCCAGTTCGCCAACGGAACGGCATCGAATCCGACCGAAGCCTTCGATCGCTTCCAGAGCGGCCAGGAAGACATCCTTACGCTCGTCCGGCTCGACTGGGACCGCCGCCACGTGCTGACCAACTCGATCACGTATGCGCCCAGCGCGGCGCTTTCGCTGACGCTGATCAACCGCTACCAGACCGGCGCGCCGTACACGACGATCCGCAACTTCATCACGTCCTATATCAAGAACAACGGCAACCGGCCGGCCTCGTTCACCTCGGACCTGCGCTTCTTCTATCGTCCGCAGTTCCTGAAGGGCCTTTCGGCGCTGCTCCAGGTGGACAACCTGTTCGACGCGATGATTCACTACGGCGTCTACTCGGATACCGGTCGCGGCGACGAGTCGGTCACCGAGGAGCAGTTCCGCCGTGCCGGCACGCAGGTCGGCGGCGTGAACACGCTCGACGAGTACTTCTTCAACCAGGGCTGGTTTTCGGCCCCGCGTCGCGTGACGCTCGGCGTCCGCTACGATTTCTAGCAGCCCTCGGGCGTAACCGCACGTCCCGCCGCACCCGCGGCGCTCCACATCGAGCGATTCTCCATGCAGTCCCTGAGCCTCTCCCGCTCCGCGTCCGCACCCTGGGCGGCGATCCTGCTCTTCGTTCTCCTCGTTCCTGCCGGCGCGGTCCGGGCGCAGGAGGGGTCGACGATCCCGGATACCTACCGCGGCGCAGAAACAAGTATCGCGCGAGGCGTCCTCGACGGAAACCTGATCGAGACGAACTTCCGCAACCACGGCGAAGTATCGCGTTGGAACGACAACCCGTTCGGAATCTGGCCCCGCTCGATCGGCGGCCGCCACATCGACGGCATCGCGGTCCTGGTTTCGGGGCGCGTACACGGCGAACGCGCCAAGTGGGCCCAGGCGCCCTACGATTACTGGAGACCGGGTACGCCGGACACCATAATCAACCCGGTCAGCGTGAAGTACCGGGACGCGGGCACGTACGTCGGGCCGTACGGAACGGTCTGGGGCTGGCTGCCGCTGCCCGGATTCCACAATCCACTGCGTCGCAATCCCATCACCAACCTGCGTGAACCGACGCCGGCGCTGTCCGACGACCCGTCTTCGTGGCCCGAATTCTGGCCGGACAAGCTGTACGAGGAGGATTCCGGATGGCCCCGTGCATGGAACGGCATGGGCGGAAAGGGGGTGTTTTCGGCCGACCTCGAGTCGTTCTACGTGATGGACGACTTCCTCGACTACAATTATCTCATCGACGAGCGTACCGGTCGCCCGTTCAGCCAGTTCGGCATCTTCTACCCGGACCCGGCCGACTCGACCATGGGCGGCATGGGCCTGCAGATGAACGTGCGCATCCTGCAGTGGGCCAACATCCTCGCCGAGGATACCATGTTCCTGATCTACCGGATCACGAACAAGGGCGCCCGCAACTACGGCGAGATCGTCAACCTTCCGCGCGGACCCGAGAAGACCGGTCTCTATTTCGCCCAGTTCGTCGACTACGGACTCGGTAACGAGGAGGGCGACGAAAACGCGGCATTCAACCCGCAGCTCGACATCGCGTACGGCTGGGACCAGGATGGCATCGGGCAGCGGCAGTCGGGTGGCACCTATACGCTCGGTTACACCGGTTTCGCGTTCCTCGAATCGCCGGCCAACGCCGTGGACGGTCTCGACAACGACGAGGACGGCATCACCGACGAACAGCGTTTCGGTGGGCCGGGCATCCGGATCGAGGGTCAGGACGCCATCCGGGCGTACGTGCAGGCGAATTACGACATGGTACGATTCCTCGAGTTCCACGGTCCGCTGGAAGAACGGCCGGCCTTCCGGCGCGGCGTATGGTGGACCGGCGACGAGAATCTCGACTGGGTGGGCTTCGCCGATGCCAACGGGAACGGCCAGTACGACCCGGGCGAACTCGTCAACGACGACTTCGGACGCGACGGGCTCGGGCCGTACGATCTCGGGTATCCGGGCCCGGACAACGGAGAGGCCGACGGTATTCCGACCATCCGTGAGCCCAACTTCGACGAACTGGACGTCGACGAGAGCGACCAGATCGGTCTGACGGGATTCCACCTCAGCTCGCGTCCGTACTACGAATCGGGCGACAACCTGCGTGACGACACGTGGATGTGGGCGCGAATCCGGGATTCGCAGTTCGCGCTCGGGCAGGAGCCGAACCAGTTCGTCGCCGACGTCGAGCCGTTCCTGAACTTCTCGTCGGGTCCGGTCGAACTCGGCAACAACAAGACCGACTTCTTCTCCACGGCCTGGCTTTTCGGTCAGGATTCGCAGGACTTCTTCAAGAATCGCCAGACCGTCCAGCGCATCTACAACGCCGACTACCGTTTCGCGCAGCCGCCGATCGCGCCGATCCTCAAGGCCGACGTGGGCGACGGATTCGTGATCCTGTCCTGGGATACGCTGTCGACGGCCTCGTACGACCGTTTCACGCAGGAATTCGACTTCGAAGGGTATCGCCTGTACAAGGGTACCGACCCGCTGCTCTCGGATGCGCGCCTCGTGACCAACGCGTACGGCGTGCCGACCTACAACAAGCCGATCGCGCAGTGGGACCTCCGGAACGGGATCAAGGGCACCGTGCCGGTGCTCGAGAACACGGCGTGGTTCGACCTCGGCACCGATACGGGCCTCGAGTTCAGCTACGTGGATCGCGACGTCATCAACGGCAAGACGTATTACTACGCGCTCGTCGCGTACGACCGCGGCTTCGTCCCCGGTCCGACGTCGAACAATCCCGACGCCGCGCCGGTCGATCCGCAGGAAAACTCGTTCAACGTGTCGGTCGATGCCGCCGGTAACGTGCGTGGTTTCACGCCCAACGTCGCCATCGTGACGCCGCGCGCCCGCACGGCCGGTTTCCGCTACGCCGACACGAACGAGGACCTCTCGCAGGTGACCGAGGGCATCGGGACGGGCTCGATCGAAGTGGACGTGGTCAACGAAGGGCAGATCAACCCCGACGTCGTGTACCGGGTCTCTTTCTTCGACACGACCAGGGCGCTCCGCGACCTGTACGAGACGACCGGTTTCGAGCTGCGCAACGTCACCGAGAACAAGGTGCTCATCAAGAGGCAGCCCCTGGTGAGCGAAACCGCCGCGATCGACGGCTTCATCGTGTCGCTCCACCCTGACGAGATCGGCGTGAACCGGGCGCTTACCGGCTGGGAGGGGACGAACACCGAGGGCCAGAAGGTCTATTCGCCGCTTCCGGCCAACGTGCCCGGGTACACTACGAACTGGTTTGCCGCGATCGAAGTCGACGAGTCGCAGCGCGCGCTGCCGTCGCCGTTCGAATACACGCTGACGTTCGCCGACTCGATCTACACCAGTCCGCCGAACCGGTACCAGGGGTACCTCCGCAGCCAGCAGCTTCCGGTCTGGTGTCGGAACGTGACGCAGAACAAGGCCTGCGCCATCTTCCCGGCCGACCTCAACCAGAACGGAACCTTCGAATGGCACGAGGACGGGTTGGTGGTGGCCGATCCGGCACTGGGCGTGTTCCGATTCCGCTACATCGTTCGGTTCACGGCATTCGGCGAGAGCGTGATGCCGGTCGCGGGCAACAAGATCCGGATCATGCCGACGCGTCCGTTCTCCCGCAACGACTACTTCCAGTTCACGATGCGCTCGGGCTACGTGGACACGGAACTGGCGAAGGAGGAGATGAAGAACATCGCGGTGGTTCCGAACCCGTACGTCGTGGCGGCCTCGTGGGAGCCACGTACGCAGATCCAGGGCCGCGGCCCGCGGCAGTTGCAGTTCATCAACCTGCCCGAGCAGTGCACCATCAAGATCTTCACGGTGCGCGGCGAACTCGTGCGCACCCTGCTCCATGACGGGGCCGGGTCGAACGGCGCGGCGTGGTGGGATCTGAAGACCGAGAATGGGCAGGATGTCGCCTACGGCATCTACCTGTACCACGTCGAAGCCCCCGGCGTCGGGGAATTCGTCGACAAGTTCGCCATCATCAAGTGATCGACCGGCGCACGACGATGAATGCTCCCTCGCTCCAGACGACAGCCACTTTTTCGGTAGCGGCCACGGGCCGTGTTCCGCAGCGAACCATGACGACCTCCCTGCGAACCCTCGCCCTCGTCGCGACGCTCGCGCTCACCGCCGGGGTTACGGCTCCGGCCATCGCCCAGAGTCGCGTCGCGACGTCGGCCGCCACGTTCCTGACGATCGGGTCGGGTGCGCGCGGCAGCGCCCTCGGCCATGCGTACACCGCAACCGCGACGGGGGCCGACGCGCTCCTGTGGAACCCGGCGGGCGCCGCCCGGGCGGGCACCGACGGGAAGAAAGGTTCGCTGTTCTTCAGCCATACGGACTGGCTGGTCGGCATCAATTACGATGCCTTCGGCATGGTCATCCCGGCCACGCGCTCGGGAGTCATCGGCATCAGCCTCGCGCAGATGGACTACGGGCGCATGAAGGTGCGCACCGTGGAACTGCCCGAGGGCACCGGGGAGACCTTCGGTGCGGCCGACCTGATGATCGGTCTCTCCTACGCACAGCCGCTGACCGACCGGTTCTTCATCGGAGGCACGGGCAAGTACGTCGGACAGCGCATCTACGACATGAATGCGTCGACGTTCGCATTCGACATCGGGTTCGTGCTGCTGACCGACTATTTCAACGGCATGCGCATCGCGGCCTCGATCATGAACTTCGGGGGCCTGATGGAGATGTCCGGAGTCAACTCCCGGGTCTTCGTCGACATCGACGAAACCAGCTCGGGTTCGAACGACGCGCTTCCGGCCACGCTCGAGACCAACGGATGGGACCTGCCCCTGTCGTTCAAGTTCGGCCTAGCCCTTCCGCTCGTCACGACGGACCTCGTGGCCTGGGAGCTGTTGGCCGACGCGCACCAGACCAACGACAACGGACTCAACATGGACATGGGATCGGAAGTGCGCTTCACGGTCTCGCCGGCGGCCCTGAATCTCCGGGTCGGTTACAAGGACATGCCGCTGGACAACACGTATTCCCACCTGACCTTCGGCGCGGGGGTCGACATGACGCTGAGCGGAGTGCGGGTCGGGGCCGACTACGGGTACATCCCGTTCGTCGATCTCGGCAACGTATCGATGCTCGACTTCCGCGTCACGTTCTGAGCTTCGGGCTCAAGCGCGAATACCATCAACGCGGGGACTCGCTCCCCAAAGCCAATCCACCATCCATCGGAGGATCACATGAACGGCTGGTACAAGAAGGCGCTCTTCCTCGTCACCCTGGCGGTGCTGGGGATGTCGAGCGCATCGGCGCAGCACCTGCTCTTCAAGACAGGCCCGTCGACCCACGGCGGCGCGCCGAACTATCCCCTCATCCACGGCTTCGAATCGGTGGAAGCCGATACGAGCTTCTGGGGAACCTACGGAACGACGCCGGAAGACGACGCCGACCCGAACTACCTCGGAATCGACTCGTTCGTTGGCTTCGGTGGCGTTCCCCAGGAGGGACAGGACGCGATGTGGATGGACTGGGCGCTCGACACCCCGAACTCGTGGGGCGGCTCGGCGGCGCTGCAGCACTTCCTGCCGCAGGAGTTGATGGATGCCGGGACGTACTACGACTTCTCGGACTTCACCCACCTCAACCTGTGGTTCAACACCCTGAGCCCGGCCGCGCACTCGAGCGGTTTCCGGTTCAAGATCAACGAGGCGTCGGACAATACGGCCGCGGGCCAGTTCGAGGACTGGTACGCCGAGTCGCGCGACATGTACCAGGCACTTCCGGGTTGGACGATGGTGACGACCCCGCTCGATCCCATCCCCGGCTGCTGCAGCACGACCGGTTTCAACCGCCCCGGTTGGAGCGGTCAGACCGGAAACAACGCCCTGGACCTCGACAAGATCGCGGGCTTCCAGCTCGAGTTCGTGTCTGAGGTCGTGGCCGGCGACCCGGTTCGCACGACGACGATCGTGTGGGACAACTTCCACGTGTCGGGCGTGCGCTACAACCTCATGGCCGACTTCGAGGGCATGCCCACCAGCCACAGCAAGCAGTCGAACGCGGGCACGTACACGCTTACCAACTCGACCGACGCGATCCTCGGCAACAACTCCCTGAAGGTCGACTACTCGATCGTCGGCGACCAGGGCTGGGGCGGTGAACTCGATCTCTACTTCCAGCCGGAAGGCGGAGCGGCCACCTTCGGCGACATGAATGCCCGGACCGGCATCACGGTGTTCTACAAGGTCCTGACGCCGTCGAGCACCGGCATGACGTTCGGTCTGCGCGTACACGAGACGGGCGGCGAACTCTGGGCGTCGGAACGGACCGACGTACTCACCGACGTGTCGGGCAACTGGCGCCGCTACACGGCCACGTTCAAGGACATGACGATCCCGAGCTGGTGCGGATGCGCCCAGGACGGCGTACTCGACCAGTCGGCCATCGCGCAGGTGCAGTTCGTGCTGTACACGGGCCAGGGCAACACTACGACCGGCTCGATCCTGTTCGACCGCATGACGGGCTACGGCTTCCAGGAAACCGACAATACGGCTCCGGAGGCGGTTACCGGGCTTTCCGTTTCGCAGGGCGATTTCCAGAACATCATCAGCTGGATCGACGTGCCGGGCGAGGAAGATGAGACCTACCGGATCTATGCGAGCGAAACGCCGATCACGGACGTGACGGCCGCGGGTGTCGCGTTGATCGCCGAGGTGGAAGGCGGCGTGGAAGCCGCCGTGCACCCGATCTTCTACCCGGTGCGCAACAACTCGCTGACGTACTACTACGCTATCGTGGCGGTAGACCGCGTCGGCAACGTGGGTCCGGCGACGATTCATCCGTCGGCGGTTCCGAACAATGCCAAGGGTATCGCGACAATCCACCTCGGTACGCCGACCGGCTTTGCCGCCGACGGTGCGATCGGGGACTGGGCCGGCATCACGCCGATCCGTCTCGAGGTCGGAACGCTCTTCGGGCATTCGGCCGGATCGATTCCGCCGAACAACGCGGCCGACCTGTCGGCCGACGCGTACCTCGCGATGGACAGCGAAGCGCTGTACTTCGCGTTCGTCGTGAGCGATGACGTCTACGACCCGGTTCCGGACGACGAAACCAGCGACCGCTGGATGTACGACGGTGCCGAGCTGTACATCGGTCTCTACGACGGTCGCATGGGCGAACACGTGGGCTTCGAGAACGGCGCCGAGCCGGACTACAAGTTCTACATGTACAAGCAGGACCTGCGCAGCGACCAGCTCACGAGCCCGGTCTCGCTGAACGGCGACGGCATGTATTTCTTCGGTCCGCGCGGCGGCGGTTGGGTCACCGAGGGCAAGATCCTGCTGTCGGCGATGAAGAAGGCCGATTTCGACCAGTTCGTGCCGATGAGCGGCATCCGCGTTCCGCTCGACATCGTCTTCATGGACGACGACACGGCTCCGGGCGGCCGCAACCGCGAGTCGATCCTTACCTACTCGCCGGAGAACAACGACAATTCGTGGCAGTCGCCCCGGAACTGGTTCTACACCTGGATCGGGGATGCGTATGCGACGGGTGTCGAGGCGGTATCGGCCGAGGTGCCCAGCGACTACGCGCTGCACCAGAACTACCCGAACCCGTTCAACCCGGTCACGACCTTCCGCTATGACGTGAAGGCCACCGGGCGGGTATCGCTGAAGATCTTCAACATCCTGGGACAGGAAGTCGAGACCCTGGTTGACAGCGATCAGACGGCCGGCTCGTACGAGGTGCGTTTCGACGCATCGAAGCTGACGAGCGGCGTGTACGTCTACCAGCTGCGGTCGGGCAACTTCGTCCAGTCGCGCAAGATGTTGTTGGTGCGTTGATGGTGGATGGATGAAGGGGGTGGGGGCCTCGGCTCCCACCCCCTTTTCCTTTTCTGGGGGTTCCATGCGACACGAAGACCGACCCATGTTCCGGAAGTCCGAGGCGATCGGTGCAGCATCCGTGCGGCGGACGCTGGCGTGCCTGATCCTGCTGTGTTCGATTCCCGCGGCCGCGTCTGCGCAGGGTACGACCACGGCAATCCGGTTGAACCAGGTCGGGTTCTTCCCGACGGCGGTGAAGCAGGCGGTCGTCGTCGACGCGCCCACGAATGCCTTCCGCATCCGTACCCCCGACGGGGTACGCACGGTGTACGAGGGCACTATGGCAGTCGCGCGCACGTGGGTGTCGGCACAGGAGAACGTGCGCCTGGCCGACTTCTCGGCTCTCCAGGAGCCGGGCAGTTACGTGATGGAGGTCGACGGGCTGGGAACCTCCTACGCGTTCGAGATTGCGGTCGAACCGCTGCAGCGCGTCGCCGTCGCCGCGGTCAAGGGATTCTACTTCCAGCGGGCGTCGACCCGCCTTGCCGCGCAGTACGCCGGCCAGTGGACACGCGCAGCCGGACACCCGGATACCTCGGTCAAGGTGCACGCTTCGGCGGCGTCCGCCTCCCGGCCCGAGGGCACGGTCATTGCGTCGCCCCGCGGGTGGTACGACGCGGGCGACTACAACAAGTACGTCGTGAACTCCGGGATCACGACCGGGCAACTGCTGCAGCTCTACGAGCACTATCCCGCGTATTTCGACGTCTTTGCGACGAACATTCCCGAGAGCTCCAATACGCTTCCCGACCTGCTCGACGAGGTGCTCTGGAACCTTCGCTGGATGATGACCATGCAGGATCCGGCGGACGGGGGGCTGTACCACAAGCTCACGACCGCCAATTTCGAGCCCATGGTCCGGCCGAGCGCGGCGACGGACCAGCGGTGGGTCGTGCAGAAGTCGACGCCGGCCGCGCTGGACTTCGCGGCCGTGGCCGCGTTGGGCGCGCGCGTATTCCGACCCTTCGAGGCGACCGTTCCGGGGCTGGCCGACTCGCTGCTGGACGCGTCGTTCCGGGCCTGGAACTGGGCGCAGGCGAACCCCGGGGACCGGTACTCGCAATCGGCCATGAACGCAGCCTTCGACCCGGACATCAACACGGGCGAATACGGAGACGGGAGTTTCCTGGACGAATTCCGCTGGGCGGCCACCGAGTTGTACCTGACGACGCGTGCCGACAGCTTCCTCTACATGTATCCGCCGTCGGTCTCGGGCAACGCCTCGGTGCCCGGTTGGCCGAACGTGGCCTCGGTGGCCACGGTCAGTTTCGCCCATCACCGTCACGCGGCGGCAGCGGTGCTCGACACCACGGAACTGCGCCGCCACCTTCTCGGCCTCGTCAACCAACTCGTCGAGGGCCGCCGCAACAACCCGTACGGCGTGGGCATCGGAAACGCGACGAACGACTTCTACTGGGGCAGCAATTCCTACGTGGCCAACCAGGCCTACATGACGCTCGCGGCCTATCGCTGGACCCGGGACGCCCGCTACCTCGATTTCGCGGTGGCCAACCTGGACTACCTGCTCGGCCGCAACGCGACCGGGTACTCGTTCGTCACCGATCACGGGGACAAGGTTCCGCTCTTTCCCCACCATCGCCCGTCGGAAAGCGACGGCATCGCCCGCCCGGTTCCCGGGCTCCTGGTCGGAGGGCCCAACGCGGGTCGGGAGGACGGGTGCTCCTATCCGTATCCCCCGAACGCGCCGGCCAAGTCGTACGTGGACAGCGTCTGCAGCTACGCTTCGAACGAAATCGCCATCAACTGGCAGAGTTCGCTCGCCTACCTCGCCGGGGCGGTCGCCGCGCACCTGACGCCGGGCGGGTTGCCGCTGTCCACGGGACGAGAGACGGGGCCGGAGGGCGTTTCGTCACCCGGGCTGGAAGTGTGGCCGAATCCGGCCGGCAGTTCCGTGAACGTTCGGGTACGCATGGAACAGGGGATGCAGGGCGAACTGGCACTGTACGACATGCTGGGGCGCAGGACGCCGACGGGCGGTTCGGAGGCGTTTTTCGGCCCCGGAAGCCACGACGTGGCCCTGGATACCGCCAACCTGGCGCCCGGCGTGTATTTCGCCCGATTCGTCTCGGCCATGGGAACGCGGACGGTGCCGATCGTGGTCGTTCGTTGACGGCCCGATCCGGACACCGATCGCCGTCCCGTGCGTTGGACCGCTGACCCGACCGCACCGAACCGGATGTCTTCGCGCGCTACCCCTGCCTGGATCGCTCTCGGCCTCGCCGTGACGACGATCGCCGTGATCGTCTGGCACCGATCCCGTCCCGATGAAGAGGCGCTCACGATGCGGGCGCTGGCCACGGTCGACGGTCGTGACTTGACCGTCGGGCGGTTCAACCAGTCGTTCCTGGAGTACATCATGGCGACCGGCCGGAACGACACTCCGGAAGAGCGCTACCGCCACCTGGATCGGCTGGTCCGCGACATGATCCTGGCGACGGAGGCCCGGAAGCTCGGGCTCGATCGATCGGCCGAGTTCGAGTCGCTGGTCGACCGCAACCGGCGGTTGGCCGTAGGGGCCAAGTACTTCGAGGAGGCCTTCGCACGGTCCATGGGTCCGCTGACCGAGGCCGAGGTGCGGCAGGCCTACGAGCGAAGTCGACAGCGGGTGGCCCTGAGACACCTGTTCTTCCGGGACGGCGATGCGGCGCGCGCGGCATACGACGCGCTGCGCGCCGGTTTCGATTTCATGGACCTGGCGAGGGACCTGTACGGCACCGCGCCGGACGATTCGCTGGCCGGGTACCTGGGCTACGCGACCTACTGGGACCTCGATGACGCGGTCGCCGAGGCGGCCTATGCGCTCCCGGTGGGATCGTATTCCGAACCCGTCCGATCCCGATACGGTTGGCACGTGCTTCGCGTGGAGGATCGCCTCACGAATCCGCTCCTGACGGAGTACGATTTCATGATGCACCGCGCGGGCATCGAGGGGCGCGAGAAAGTCCGTCGCAATCGGCTCGAGGGCGACCGCTTCGTGAGGGAGTTGATGGAAAGCCTGGACGTCCGCGTGGACGAGGCGGGGGCGCGCGCGCTCGTGGAGGCCATGAACGCAGCGGTCGTGCGGCCGTCGGGCACGGATCCAGGGGCGGAGGCGTCCCAACGCGCGAGGGTTCGGATCTCGGAAGGCGAAATCGACGAGCTGCGCGATCGGCTGGAGCCGGAAACCGTGCTGGCGACGCTCGACCTCGACGGTACCCGGGCCGAGTTCACCGCCGGCGACTTCCTGCGATGGCTGCCCGAATTGCCGTACGACGAGGTCCGCGATCGAACGATGGCGGCGGTCGGTCGTGCGCTGCGAAACGAGGTCCTGGCGAGCCGGGGCGTCAAAGCGGGGTACGACGACGCCGAACTGGTGCGTGAATCCGTGCGGTTTGCCGCCGACTCATGGCTTGCTTCGAGCCTGCGCGCCGCGCTGCGTGCATCGCGGCGGGTGCAGCCCACGGACGACGAGGTCGCCGAAGCATTCGAGCGACTTGGCTACCGCAAGCTCGAGCGCGCCCTCGCCGATTACTGGATCGTGCGTACCGCCTCGGTCGGGGCCGCTGACTCGGTCAAGGCAATCCTCGAGCAGGGCGCGGATCCGGCGACGATCCGTGGATTCGAAGAGGTCGCGGGCGCCGACGTGCGATCCGATGCGCTGGGTTACGTGCGCAGGGCCCCCCTCGACCGGACGGTCGTCGGTTGCTCGGTGGACGGAAGCTGCTACGTGTTGCGGGTGCTCCGGCGCGACCTGGAGTACACAAGGCTGGAGGACAGGAGAGAGGATATCCGGTCGGTGCTCGAACAACTGCTCCCGGAGGAGCGCATGACCGACAGCCTGTTGTCGATCGTCCCCGTGAGTGTGGATACGACGCTCTTCCGATCGCTCATGGAATCGGTTCGCACGCCATGAAGAAGCGTTGGATGGTGATGGCCATGGCGGCCATCCCGGTGGTCTTTTTCGTTCTCCTCGAGATCGGGCTTCGAGTCGCGGGGTTCGGGAACGCATATCCGCTGTTCGTTCCGGCGCCCCGAGCCGAGGATTTTCTCCTTCCCAATCCGGACGTGGCCGAGCGCTGGTTCGCGCGCACCCGGTCGGTTCCCGGCCCGCCCCACGACGCGTTCCGTGCCGAAAAGCGGGACGAGACGCTTCGCATCTTCGTGCAGGGCGAATCGACCGCCGCCGGATTCCCGTATCGTCATGGAGCGACGTTCTCGCGGATCCTGCTCCAGCGCATCGGCCAGGCCTTCCCGTCCCGGGACGTGGAAGTCGTGAACACGGCGGTAGACGCGGTCAGTTCGGCCGTCCTGGTCGACCAGGTGGCCGAGATCGTGGCCCAGAAGCCCGATGCCGTCCTGGTCTACGCGGGGCACAACGAGTTCTACGGAATCTTCGGGGTGGCTTCGTCCGTGTCGTTCGGAGGCCTGGATGTCCTGCGAAGAGTGTACTTCGCGCTCGACGGACTGCGCACCGTGCAGTTGGTTCGGGCCGCATGGGCCCGGCTCGCCGGCCCCGTCGACGCCCGGAACGGCTCCCAGGACCCGACGCTGATGGAAGAGCTGGCCCGGGATCGACTCGTGCCGCCCGGCTCTCGGGTCCGGACCCAGGCCGCGGACCGATTCCGGGAGCACCTGTCCGCCGTGCTCTGCGCCTACCAGGAGGCGGGCATACCCGTATTCGTCGGGACGCTGTTCTCCAACGAACGCGACGTGGCGCCCCTGGCCTCGGTCCTCGCCGAAGGAACGGATTCCACGGCCTGGGCGGCCGCACGGGCCGAAGTGGCTGCGGTGGCACAATCCGGAGACCTTGCCGCGGCACTCCCCGTCGTGAATCGCTGGGTAGCCGTGGATACTTCGTCGGCTATCGCGCGGTTCGAGCGGGCGACGTTGCTGCACCGGCTGGGCCGGGCGGATGAGGCCCGGGCCGAATACCGCGCCGCGATCGAACTGGATGCGCTTCCGTTCCGCGCTCCGGCCTCCATGAACGCTGCGATCCGTGACGTGGCGGCCCGCTGCGGCGCCCATGTCGTCGAAACGGAATCCGCACTCCGGTCGATCGCCCCGGGCGGAACGCTGGGCTCGGAGTTGCTGCTCGAGCATGTTCATCCGAACGTCGACGGCCAGTTCATCATGGCCGACGCGTTCTTCCGCGCGCTCGCCGAAACCGGTCTCCTGGGCACACCCGAGCGCCGGATTCCGCTGATTGCCGCGCGTCGCGAGGTGCTGCTCACCGAGCTCGACTCGACGACCGCGTCGCTCCATGTTCGACGCATCCTGAATTCGTGGCCGTTCCGACCGACGACCGTGGAGGACACGTTCCGCGTGGCCGGTGCGGTGGATGCGTTGGCCGTGGAAGTGATGGCCGGGCGGCTCGGTTGGGATGTGGCGATGGGACGCCTCGGACAGCTGTACGAAGAACGGGGCGACCTGTCACGTGCCCTCCAGGTCGCATTGGCACTCGTCCAGGAATACCCTTACCGGGGTGCACCGATGCTCATGGCGGGACATGTCCTGTCCCGGCAGGGGCGACTGCCCGAGGCCCTGCGGTTCTTCCTGGCCGCCGGCGCGCGCGAGCCGTCGGTCGACGCCCTGCGGCTGACCGGCCAGACCCTGACGAGGATGAACCGCGCCCAGGAAGCGCTGCAGCCGCTGGAAGAAGCCCGCACGCTGGCGCCTGACGATCCGGACGTGCTGTACGACCTGGGCGTAGCCTACATCCGCCTGGGTCGGCGGAGCGACGCCATGCGCGCCGCTCAGCAGATCCTGCAGGCGAGGCCCGCCCATCCCGGCGCGCTCCGACTCTACGAGGCGGCTTCGGCCGACTCGACGGCTCAGGGTTTGGGTGCCGTCTCGGAGGCTACGACCCGCACGGCGTCGTAGGCGGGCTTGCGCAGCCCGGTCCGGTCGAAGAGCAGCGGGTAGTTCGTACGCCCGCGCACCGGCCAGCCGTTGAGCCAGGACGCCCCGTCGTGCACTCCCCAGAACGTGACGCGCTCGACGAGGTCGGCTCGCGCCGCCAGGACGCGGAAAAGACCTTCGTAACGCGCAGCCAGCAGCGACTGGACCGAGTCGGGCAGTCCCGCGGCGTAGGGATCGAGCGCTGCGCGAGCCTCGGCGGTCTCGGCGATGTCGGCACCCTGCGTCCGGTTCGGGTTCGGAAGCACGGTGATGTCGAGTTCGGTCACGTGCACGGGCATGCCGAGTGAAGCGAGTTCGACCACCGTCGAATCGAACTGCGCGACCGACGGCCAGTCGAGGTTGTAGTGCCCCTGTTCGCCGATGCCGTCCACCCGCACGCCGGCCGCCTGCAAGCCCTGGACCAGCGCGATGGCGCCGCGGCGCTTGGCCGGGTTGGCCAGCGAGTAGTCGTTGTAGTACAGCTGCGCGTCCGGATCGGCCGCCCGCGCGAATTCGAAGGCCTTGACCAGGTAGTCGTCGCCGATGATGCGGCGGTACGGGGTGTCCCGCAGGGTGCCGTCCTCGTTGAGGGCCTCGTTGACGACGTCCCACCCCTTGATGCGTCCCTTGTATCGCCCCACGACGGTCGATATGTGGTTTTCCAACCGGGCGAGCAGCTCGTCGCGCGTCAGCGACGACCCGTCGGCGTGCTCGAATACCCAGCGCGGCGTCTGGCTGTGCCACACGAGCGTGTGACCGACGAGGAACATGCCGTGAGCCTCGCCGAAGGCCACGAAGCGGTCGGCGGCATCGAACGCGAAGGAATCGGGCTTCGGGTGCACGACCTCCCACTTCAGGACGTTCTCGGGGGTGATCGTGTTGAATTCGGCGGTCACGATCGCCACGCTCATCGAGTCGCGGCCGGCCGCCTGGAAGTCGTTGATGGCGGCGCCGACGAGAAATCGGCCGGCGAAGGCCTCCTTGAGGCCGTCGGGGGCCACGGGAGATTCGGGAGCCGAACAGGCGCCGAGAGCCAGGGCGAGGGCGGCCAGGGCCGCGCGCACGGACGAGTGGTTCATGATCGTGGAGGCTGGAGATGGGCGGCCCCGGGCAGGGCGGCGAGGTGGTCAGACCGGCGCTGTCGCACGCGACAGGCGGCGACGCGACAGTTCGTCGGCGATGCGGTACTCGAGGTCCCGGTCGATCCGGTAGAAGAAGAGG
Organism: Rhodothermales bacterium; assembly: GCA_024711125.1. Lineage (GTDB taxonomy): Bacteria > Bacteroidota > Rhodothermia > Rhodothermales > UBA10348 > JANJTM01. Next base: position 21,691 of record JANJTM010000010.1, on the reverse strand, counting down.
AACAGGAGGCCGATCGCGAACGTGATCGCCGGGTACACGCTGGCCGACAGGCGGATGCCGTCGAGGGCCGCGGCGGTCTGCACGGCGTTGGGCACGTAGCCGTACGCTGCAAGGATCCATCCGCCGATGGCGCCGCCGAACCCGAGGCCCGCCTTGAGCGCGAAGACGATGCCCGAGAACACGATGCCGGTGGCTCGCCGGTCGTTTTTCCACTCGGACCAGTCGGCCACGTCGGCCATCATCGCCCAGAGGAGCGGAATCGTGAATCCGTACGCCAGCTGGCGCACGCCTTCGAGCAGGAACGCCGCGCCGACCGCCGTGGCCGGGATAAGGGCAAAAAGCGCCGTGATGACGATCGTGCCACCGAGGCCGCCGATGAACACGTTCCGCTTGCCGAACCGTACGGCGAGCGCCTTGCTGAAGAGGATGCCGACGATCGTGCAGGTCAGTCCGAAGCCGTTGAACAGCGAGAACAGCACCGCGACCGGTTCGCCGCCGGCCAGCCGGACGAAGACGTCGAGCACCGACGGCAACCCGGCCATGAACGCGGCGAGCTGCGTGGCGTCGAGGTAGTAGCTGAAGTAGTAGTACATCACGCCGCCGCGCAGCGCGAGCGTGATGAACGTGAAGAGCGTCAGGAAGAACATGGCCAGCCAAGGTCCGTTCTTCGTGAGGTCGCCCAGGTCGGTCCGGATCGAGGTCTTCTGCGCGGGATCGGGCAGCACGCGCTCTTTCGTGGAGACGAACGTGATCACGAAGAAAAGCACCGCGAGGACCGAGAAGATGCCCATCGTGACCTGGTAGCCCGTGGCATCGTTTCCGCCCCCGAAATAGTTCACCATCGGGAGGGCGAAGACCTGGATCATGAACGCCGCCAGCATCGCGAACACGAAGCGGTACGACGACAGGCTCGTGCGCTCGGCCGGGTCGCTCGTCATGACCCCGCTCAGGGCCGAATACGGAAGGTTGTTGACCGTGTAGACGGCCATCAGGACCGTGTAGGTCACGTACGCCCAGATGAGCTTCCCCGTCGGCCCGAAATCGGGCGTCATGAAGGTCACGAAGCCCATGATGCCGAACGGAATGGCCGAAAAAAGCACGTAGGGGCGGAATTTGCCCCAGCGGGTGTTCGTCCGGTCGGCGATGAGCCCCATGATCGGGTCGGTGATCGCGTCCGAGAAGCGCACCACGAGGAACAGCGTGCCCGCCGCCGCCGCGCTGATGCCGAACGTGTCGGTATAGAACGCGAGCTGGAAGACCAGGATGGTCTGGAAGATGAAGTTGGCGGCGGTGTCGCCGAGGCCGTACCCGATCTTCTCGCGAACGGAGAGCTTCACGGCATCCGAGGTCATGGGCATGGGGGCTTGGGGTGGAGGCAGCGGGAGCCGGGACGTCAGGCGACCAGCAGTACCACGGTCTGGAGGTCCTCGTCGCGAGAGGACGTTCCGATCATCAGGTCGAAGGCGCCGGGTTCGACCTTCCATCGCTTGTCGACCGCGTGGAAGGCCAGTTCCTCGGTACCGATCGTGAAGGTCACCGTGCGTTTCTCCCCGGGGGCGAGACGCACGGGCGCGAAGCCCTTCAGTTCCTTCACCGGCCGGGTCACGCTGGAGACCTGGTCGCGCACGTAGCATTGCACGACCTCGATGCCCTCGCGCACGCCCGTATTGGTGACCTCCACGCTCACCGTCGTCGAACCGCCGACCGGAATCGTGGCCTCGGCAAGGCGCGGCGCACCCACGGCGAACGTCGTATAGCTGAGGCCGAACCCGAACGCGAACAGCGGTGTGGCGTCAGCGAAGAGGTATCCGCGCCGCGCCGACGGCTTGTGGTTGTAGAAGACCGGCAGGTGACCGGCCGAACGGGGAAACGAAATCGGAAGCTTGCCGGACGGATTCACGTCGCCGAAAAGCAGACCGGCGACCGCGTGGCCGGTCTCCTGGCCCAGGTACCAGCACTCGACGAGAGCGCCGGCGTGCGCGACGAGGTGGTTCGCCGCCAGCGGGCGGCCATTGAAGAGCAGGGCCACGATCGGCTTGCCGAGCGCGGCGAGTGCCGAGACGAGGTCGTTCTGGGCGCCCACGAGGTCGAGATCGGTCCGGTCGCCCATGTGGTTACGCGCCCACGCCTCGCGGGAGGTCTGCTCGTTGCCGCCCACGGCCAGCACGATGACGTCGGCCTGCCGGGCGATGGCCACGGCCTCGGCGATGAGCCGCCGCTCTTCCTCCGGATCGGGCAGCACGACGGCATCCTCGTTCCACGAACCGCCGACGGTAATCCGGCAGCCCTGGGCATGAACGACCCGGGCCGAGTCGCCGACCCGTTCACGGATGCCCTGGAGCACGGTCACATCCACCGGAGGCCGTCCGGAATACCCGCCGAGCAGGCTGCGATCGCTGTTGGGGCCGATGACCGCGATCGTTCCGACCGGTCGCAGCGGCAGCACGCCCTCGTTCCTGAGCAGGACCATCGACCGGTCTGCCGCCTCGCGGGCGAGCCGGCGGTGCGCGTCGCTTCCGACCGTGCGCTCGGCCAGGTCGGGATCGACGTACGGGTCGTCGAAGAGCCCGAAGCGGAACTTCCACTCGAGGGTCGGCAGCACCAGGTCGTCGAGATCGGCTTCGGAGAGCGTGCCTTCGCGCACCAGCTCGACGAGGTGTACGTAGGCGTCGGGTTCGGGCAATTCGACGTTCACGCCGGCGCGTACGGCCAACACGGCCGCTTCGCGCTTGTCGGACGCCACCCGGTGACCGTGCGTGGCCGGCCGGTCGTGCAGCTCCCAGATCGCGTAGTAGTCCGACACGATGAAGCCGTCGAAACCCCATTCGCCCCGCAGCACGTCCCGCAGCAGCCACGTCGAGGCGTGCGAAGGCACGCCGTCGATCTCGTTGTAGGAGGCCATCAGGCTGGCGACTCCGGCCGCGACGGCCTTGCGGAAGGGCAGCAGGAACGTGTCGCGCAGTTCGCGCTCCGACACGTTGGCCGGGCCGCAGTTCATGCCGCCCTCGGGCTGCCCGTGGGCCGCGAAGTGCTTCAGCGTGGCCATCAGGCGGTCCTTCGTGCGGAAGGTGCCGTCGCCCTGGAATCCGCGCACGGCGGCGAGGCCCAGCTCCGACACGAGCCACGGGTCTTCGCCGAACGTCTCCTCGACGCGGCCCCATCGGGGATCGCGCGCGACATCGACCACGGGTGTCAGCGCCTGGTGGGTGCCCCGCACGCGGGCCTCGAGGGCCGTCATCGCGTAGAGCCGCTCGACCAGGTCGCGGTCGAACGACGACGCGAGACCGATCGGCTGCGGGAAACTCGTTCCGCCCGGGGCCGCCTGCCCGTGCAGGCACTCCTCGTGGAAGACGACCGGGATGCCCAATCGGCTGCGCTCGAGGAAGAAGCGCTGTACGGCGTTGGTCATCTCGGCCTGTTCGCGGGGGCCGAGCCCGGGCCCCGCGTCGCTCGGCCGTCCGACCTGCCCGAGACCGTGACCGTGACCGAACGCGGTCTCGGCCTTCGCGGCATCGAAGCGTCCCTCCGAATCCACGAGCGTCTGCGCCTTCAACTGCCATACGCCGACCATCTGCGCCGCCTTTTCCTCCAGCGTCATGCGGGCGAGCAGGTCGAGAGCGCGGTCACGGGGCTTCAGTGAACGATCACGGAACGACATCGGGGCAGAGCGGAATCGTGGGCGATGGCCAGGACTTCGGCGGCGCCGGGCGCGCCGCAATGCGCCAGCCTGGGGCGCGGAATGCGGCGAACTTGACTCGGGAGCAGGCTCCGCCTAGCTTGAAGTCATAATATCACTTTATCACTCGACCGACAATCGTTCATGCCGATTCCGCACGCGCGCGTGAGCCGTCCCCGCCTGGCCGACGAGCTGTCGAGCCGGATCGTGGACGCCATCCGGGACGGGCGGTTTGTCCGAGGTTCTCGGCTGCCCTCGATTACCGACCTCGCGCGTCGCTTCGGGGTAGGCGCGCCGACGCTGCGGGAGGCACTGAAACGACTGGAATCGATCGGGCTCGTCGAAATCCGCCACGGATCGGGCGTGTACGTGACGGGCCACCCCGATGTCGTCGTGGTACCCAATCCGCTGTACGCGGCGCCGGCCACGCGCAAGCACCTGCTCGACCTGATCGATGCGCGTGCGTCGATCGAGGTCGAGACGGCCGGTCTTGCGGCACGGAACGCGCGGCCCGAGCACGTCGCGAGGATGCGCACGCTGCTCGAGGAGGCGGCCGGGTCTCTCGACGACGACGAGGTACTGAACCGGACCAATCTCGCGTTCCACCGGGAGATTTCCGCGGCCTCGGGCAATGCGGTCATGGCCCAGCTCCTGGACGTGCTGACCACCCTGTTCCAGGCCGAACAGCGACTGATCCTCGATATCTACGGCTCGCGCGCGCAGGACCTCGCCGAACACGAGGCTATCCTCGAGGCCATTTCGGCCTCGGACGAGGGCCTGGCGCGTCAGCGGATGCGGGATCACCTGGCCGGGGTTCGGGAACGCCTGTTCCGCTGGGACCCGGAAGCCGCGGCGACGTCATGAGAACCCTGGTTCTTGCGCTCGCGCTTCTCGGACTGTCGTGTTCTCGGGTCCCCGTCCCGCTCGATCCCGTCGTGTTCGCGCCGTGCGAGGGGTGCGCGGCGGTCTTCGCGGACGGAGCGGCGGCACCGCTGCTGGTCGACGCGGGTGACGGGCCCGGAATCGACCGAGCCGTGCGCCGGGTCCAGGCCGACCTGGAACGGGTCACGGGGGTCCGGCCCGAAGTGCTCGCCGCGGAGGGCGGCACCTGGCCTGGCGGCGCCCCCGTGGTGATCGTGGCCGGCACCATCGGGCACAGCCGGCCGGTCGATGCCCTCGCGGCAGACGGGCACATCGACGGCGCCCGCCTCCGGGGTCGCCGCGAGACGTTTACCTGGACGGTCGTCCGCGATCCGGCTCCGGGGGTCGGCTTGGCCGTGGTGATCGCCGGAAGCGACCGAAGGGGCACGATCTACGGCCTGTACGAACTGTCGAAGCAGGCGGGCGTCTCTGCCTGGGAGTGGTGGGCCGACGTCCCGGTACCGCGCCGCGACGCGTTGTGGGTGACGCCGACGGTGCACACGCTGGGCGAACCCGCGGTCGAGTACCGCGGCATCTTCCTCAACGACGAGAATCCCGCGCTCCTCGGATTCGTCAACGAGACCTTCGGCGGGTTCAACCACCGGTTCTACGAGCGCGTATTCGAACTGCTGCTGCGCCTGAAGGGCAACTACCTCTGGCCGGCGATGTGGGGCAAGTCCATAGCCGACGACGATTCGCTGTCGCCGGACCTGGCGCACGAGATGGGCATCGTGCTGGGGACCTCGCACCACGAGCCCATGATGCGGGCCCACGTCGAATGGGCGCGCTACGGGGAAGGCCCGTGGAATTACGAGGAGAACCCGGACGTCCTCGAGGCCTTCTGGGCCGAGGGCATCCGCCGCATGGGCGGCAACGAGAGCCTCGTGACGGTCGGAATGCGCGGGGACGGCGACGAGCCGATGACCGAGGGTACGGCCATCGCGCTGCTCGAGCGCATCGTGGCCCGGCAGCGGGAGATCATCGGGGAGGTCACCGGGCGCGACCCGGCGACCGTGCCCCAGGTCTGGGCGCTCTACAAGGAGGTCCAGGACTACTACGACAGGGGAATGCGGGTGCCGGACGACGTGACCCTGCTTTTCGCCGACGACAACTGGGGCAACATCCGGCGGCTGCCGCCTCCGGGCGCGCCGCCGCGCAAGGGCGGATACGGCGTCTACTACCACTTCGACTACGTGGGCGATCCCCGCAACTACAAGTGGCTCAACACGAACCAGCTGCAGCGCGTGCAGGAGCAGATGCACCTCGCCTACGTGCGGGGCGCCCGAAAGCTCTGGATCGTGAACGTCGGGGACCTGAAGCCCATGGAGTTTCCGACCGAGTTCTTCCTCGATTTCGCCTGGGATCCGGAGGCCTGGCCGGCCGACCGGGTGGGCGAGTACGGGCGGCAGTGGGCCGCGCGGCAGTTCGGATCGGAGCACGCCGTCGAAATCGCCGATCTGATCGACCGTTATTCGCGCTTCGCGGCCCGGCGCAAGCCCGAACTCGTCGATCCCGACACGTACTCGCTTACGCGCTTCCGCGAGTTCGAACGCATCCTCGAGGACTGGCGAACGCTCTCGGTGGACGCGCGTCGGGCAGGCGATTCGCTGGGACCCGCGTACCGTGACGCGTACTTCCAGCTCGTGCTCTACCCGGTGCTCGCGCTCGAAAACCTGCACGAGCTCTACCACGCCGCGGCGCTGAACCGCCTCTACGCAGCCCAGGGGCGTGCCGAGGCCGCCACCATGGCCGACCGCGTGGATTCGCTGTTCGCGCGGGATCGGGAACTGGCCCGGCAGTACCACGAGGACATCGCGGGCGGAAAGTGGAAGCACATGATGTCGCAGACCCGCATCGGCTACACGACCTGGCAGCAGCCCGACGTCGACGTGCCGCCGACGGTCGTGCGGCCCGCGGTACCCGCCGGGGCGTCGATGGGGGTATCGGTCGAGGGCAGTGAGGCGGCCTGGCCGCACGCTTCGAACCCGGCAGAGGCGGCGTTGCCGCCGCTCGAGCCGTTCGGCGTCGAGGACCGGTGGTTCGAGGTGTTCCGGCGCGGCTCGGAGCCGTTCCCGGTCACGGTCGAGACCGGCTCGGACTGGCTCACGGTCCGGCCCGCGTCGGCCACGGTAGAAGCCACCGCGCGCTTCACGGTGTCGGTAGACTTCGAGCGCGCCCCTGAGGGCCGCAGTCGGGTCCCGATCCGGGTGTCCGGTCCGGGCGGGCAGTCGGTGACCGTGGTCGCGGTCGTGGATCGCCGTGAGCCTCGGGTCAGTCCACGGTACCGCGGGTTCGTCGAGTCGGAAGGCGTCGTGGTCGTGGAGGCCGAGCGGTACAGCCGGGCGGTCGAGGCGCAGGGCATCCGCTGGGTTACGCTGCCCGGCCTCGGTCGCACCGTGTCGGGCGTGACGCCGTACCCGCCGGACGCGGCGCCGCTGGTGGATCCCTCGGTGCCGCCGAGCGCCCCGGACGATACGACGGGAGTACCGGGGCTGGACGGAAAGAGCCCCCGGCTCGAGTACTCGGTCTACGTGCACGAGGCCGGTGACGTGGACGTGCACGCGCTGTTTTCCCCCTCGCTCGACGTCGTGGGACACGGCGGGCTGCGGTACGCGATCTCGATCGACGACGCGGCGCCGCGCCTCGTGAACCTGCACGAGACATCCGACGAAATGACGTGGCGCCGCCGCGTCGCCGACAACCTGCATCCGTCGGTGACCACGCACCGGCTGGACCGGCCCGGCGAGCACGTGGTGCGCATCTGGGTGGTCGATCCGGGGGTCGTGCTGCAGCGCGTCGTCGTCGTCACGGGTGCGCCGGAAGAGCGTGCTCTCGACCTGGGAGCTTTCGGTCCACCCGAGAGCCGTCGTTATCTCCCTCCTGAACACCGATGATCCGAAGCCAGATACTCGTCGTCCTGATCGCTCTCGTCGCAACTGCGGGCTGCTCCAGTACGAACGAAAGCCCGGACGACCTCGCGCCTCCCGACACGACGCTGCGGGGCGTCTCCGAGGGCATGAACCTGTACATCGGGGCCGCGGTCGGAACCGACCTCCAGCTGACCGATCCCCGGTATGCCCGCGTCCTGGCCCGCGAGTTCTCGATGGTGGCGCCGGAAAACGCCATGAAGCCGGGGCCGCTTCGCCCCAACGCACAGACCTACGCGTGGTCCGACGCCGACCAGCTCGTCGAGTTCGCGGTAGCCAACGGGCAGGCGGTCCGGGGGCATACGCTCGTGTGGCACGAGTCGATTCCGTCCTGGATGCAGACGGCCAACTGGTCGAACGAGCAGGTGGAAGCCATGCTCCGGGAGCACATCATGACCGTTGCCGGGCACTTCAAGGGCAAGCTCGTCGCCTGGGACGTGGTCAACGAGGCGGTCGAGAACGACGCCACCATGCGCCGGACGTTCTGGTACACGAAGCTGGGACCCGAGTACCTCGAGAAGGCCTTCCGCTGGGCCCACGAGGCCGATCCGGGCGCGAAGCTCTTCTACAACGATTACGGGGCCGAGGGTCGCGGAGCCAAGAGCGACGCCGTCTTCGCGCTCGTCCGTGACCTCGTGCAGAAGGGGGTACCCATCCACGGGGTGGGCCTGCAGATGCACGTGTCGGCGTCGAGCCCGGTGCCCAAGGCCGACCTGGCGTGGAACATGGCCAGGTTCGCCGCGCTCGGCCTCGAGGTGCACATAACGGAGATGGACGTGCGCATCCCGGTCCCGGCCACCGGGGCCGCACTGCTCCAGCAGGCGACCGTCTACCGGAATGCCCTCGATGCCTGCGTCGAACAGCCGGCGTGCACCGCGTTCGTGCTGTGGGGCTTCACCGACCGCTATTCCTGGGTGCCGGGCTTCTTCGACGGGATGGGGGATGCCCTGATCTTCGATGCGGAATACGAGCCCAAGATCGCGTACACCGTGATGCGGGACGGGTTGTCGCAGGCGTCCCGGGGACGGTAGCGAGGATCAGCCGAGCCGGTACGTGTCCCGGGCCAGGCCCACGGCGAGCGCCTCCATGATGCGTGGGGCCTCGTCCTCGGCGATGCGCCGGTCGGCGACGAGCGAAGCCACGTAGCGCGCATCGATGCGCCGGGCCAGGTCGTGCCGGGCGGGGATCGAGAGAAAGGCCCGGGTGTCGTCGTTGAAACCGGCGGTGTTCCAGAACCCCGCGGTCTCGGTGACGAGCGACCGGTAGCGCAGCATGCCCTCGATCGAGTCGTGGAACCACCACGGCGGCCCCAGGCGAACGGCCGGGTAGTGCCCCGCGATCGGCGCCAGTTCCCTCGAATACGTCGCTTCGTCCAGCGTGAAGAGCACCAGGCGGAAGCGGGCGTCATTTCCGCATTCCGAAAGCAGGGGGCGCAACCCGCGCGTCCAGTCGACGGCCACGGGAATGTCGGCGCCGCGGTCGGGTCCGTACGTGGCCGCCAGCCACGGATTGTGGTTGCGCAGCGACCCCGCGTGGAGCTGCATGACGAGGCCGTCCTCCAGGCTCATGCGGGCCATTTCGACGAGCATGTGGGCTTCGAAGGCGGCCTGGTCGGCGGCGTCGGCCGTTCCCGACAGGGCCTTCTCGAAGAGGTTCGCGGCCGCCTGGGCCGAAAGTCGGTGCGTGAAAGGGGACTCCACGCCGTGATCGGTCGACGTCGCACCCAGTTCCCGGAAGCGACGCCGGCGCTCGGCAAGGACCTGGAGGAAGGCCCGGTACGAGTCGATCGCGCGGCCGGAGACGCGCGACAGGCGCTCGATCTCGGTCCACCACCCGGGAGACGCGATCTTGCACGCCGCGTCCGGGCGAAAGCACGGCACCACTCGACCCTTCCAACCCGATGTGCGGATCTTTTCGTGGTGTTCGAGGGAGTCCGACGCCCCGTCGGTGGTGGTGAGCACTTCGATGCCGAACCGTTCGAACAGGGCGCGCGGGCGGAATGCCGGTTCCGCAAGCCGGGTCTCGATCGCATCGTAGATCGCGTCGGCCGTCGCGGGCGACAGACGTTCGGGGATCTCCAACACCTCGTGCAGCTGGTACTCCCACCAGGCCCGCGTCGGCGTCGCCGCGAAGGCGTGCCAGTGCGCGGCCAGCGTGCGCCACACGTCGCGGGGATCGGCCGGGGACGGCGTGCCATCGAGCCGCGGCACGCCGAGCCGTTCGAACGGAACGCCCAGCGAGTACACCATCCGGAGCACGTAATGGTCCGGCGCGATCATCAGCGCCGTGGGCTCGGGAAACCGCTCATCGAGCGCCAGGAGGGCCGGGTCCACGTGTCCGTGCGGGCAGACGAGTGGTAGGCGGGCGACGGATTCGTAGAGCGGTCGCGCGATGGCCACCAGCGCGGGATCCGTTCCCAGGAAGCGATCGGGGTGGAGGAAGGACGGCATCGCAGGATCTCAATACCCGAAGAGTCGGGGGAGCACCAGGCTGATCTCCGGCACGTACGAGACGAGGAGCAGGGCCCCGATCATCGCGACGAACATCGGCAGCAGCGGGCGCACCACGCGCGCGATCGACGTGCGCGCGATGCCCACGCCGATGAAGAGCACGCTGCCGACGGGAGGGGTGCAGAGCCCGATGCAGAGATTGAGCACCATGATCATTCCGAAGTGTACCGGGTCGATCCCGAGCGAGACCGCGATCGGAAGGAAGATCGGCGTGAAGATGAGTACGGCCGGGGTCATGTCCATGAACATGCCGACGACGAGCAGCACGAGGTTCATGAGCAGGAGGACCAGCACCGGATTGTTCGATACGCCCACGACGGTGTCGGCGACGGTCTGCGGGATGTGCACGTAGGCCATGATCCACGACATGCCCATCGACGTTCCGACCAGCAGCATCACGACCGCGGTCGTCACCGACGCGTCCAGCAGGATTCCGGGCAGGTCACGCCACGAGATCTCGCGGTAGGCGAGCGATACGACCCCCGCGTAGAGCACGGCGATCGCTGCGGCCTCGGTCGCGGTGAACAGGCCGCCCACGATGCCGCCCATGATGACCACCAGCAGGAACAGGCTCGGAATGGCGTCCACGAAGCGGCGCAGAGCCTCGCGGGTCGAAGTACGGGGCGAAACGGGGTACCCGCGCCGCCACGCCAGGATACCGGCTACCCCCATCAGGGACAGTCCCACCAGGATGCCGGGCAGGTATCCCGCGAGGAAAAGCGCGGCGATCGAGGTGCCGCCGCTGGCGAGCGAGTACACGATCAGGATGTTCGAGGGCGGTATCAGCAGCCCCGTCGTGGCCGAGGTCACGTTGACCGCCACGCCGAAACCCGGCTCGTACCCCGCTTCGTCCATCTGGGGCCCCATGACGGAACCCACCGCCGAGGCGGCCGCCGCGGCCGAGCCCGAAATCGCGCCGAAGAGCATGGCCGCGACCACGTTGATGTGGGCCAGTCCGCCCGGCAGGCTGCCGACGATCGCCCGGGCGAAGTCGATGAGCCGCCGGGCCATTCCGCCCCGGTTCATCAGGTGTCCGGCGAGTACGAAGAACGGGATGGCCAGCAGCACGAAACTGTCCATCCCGGTAGCGATACGCTGGGCCTCGGTGGTCAGGGCCGGCAGGAGCGGAATCCCGAGCAGCATCGTGGCGAGCGTCGCGAGCGCGATCGCGAACGAAACCGGTACGCCCAGGGCGAGCAGGCCCAGGAACGACAGGCACAGGACGGCGACGTCGAGCCACTCCATGGTCAGGGTTCCTCCCGCGGCGCCGAACCGCGATCCGGTCCCGGTGCGCCCGGCCCGAAGACCAGGTCGAACCCCGCATAGACCGCGATGAGGACCCCCGACAGCGGCAGCGCCAGGTAAACCCACCCGAGCGGAATGCCGAGGGCGGGCGAATCCTGTCCGAGTACGAGGGTCACCCACACCAGCCGCGAGCCGCCGATGCCGAGGATCGCCACGGCGACCAGCAGGACGCACGCGTCGATGACGCGCTCCAGACGGCGTCGGGCCGCCCCGCGCAGACGCGTCGGCAGCAGGTCCACGGCCAGGTGCAGGCGCGATCCGGTCGCATACGCCGCTCCGAGGAGCGACAGCCAGATCAGCAGGTAGCGGGCCAGTTCCTCGGTCCACGAGGCCGCGTCCCGCAGTGCGAATCGGGTGAAAACCTGCCACAACACGGCCAGGACGAGCAGCGCCATGATGGTCGACAGGGCGATCGCCAGCGTGCGGTCCAAGGCGCGCCGCACATGAATCATGGCCGAGGTGGGACGCGCGCTCATTCGACCGCCCGGATGCGTTCGATCAACTCGTGGACCTCGGGCTCGTCGCGGTAGGCATCGAGCAGCGGGGCCGCCTTCTCCAGGAAGGGTGTCTTGTCCGGACGCAGGACGGTGACGCCGGCCTCCTGGACGATGCGCAGCGCCTCCTCGGTCGCCTCCCGCCACAGTCGTTTCTGCACTTCGGCCGATTCGGCCGCCGCTTCGGCAAGCCAGCCCTGCTCTTCGGGCGAAAGTCGGTCCCAGACGATGGTCGATACGAGCAGCACGTCGGGAATGCCGGTATGCTCGTCCAACGAGTAGTACCGACAGACCTCGTAGTGCCGCGACGTCTGGAACGACGGCGGGTTGTTCTCGGCCCCGTCGACAACGCCCTGTTGCAGGGCGGTATAGAGTTCGCCCCACGAGATGGGGGTCGCCGATCCGCCCAGTTCGTTCACCATGCGGATCTGGGTCGCGCTCTCGAGCGTGCGGATGCGCAGTCCCCGAAGATCGTCCGGCGTGTGTATCGGGTGGTCCTTGGTGTAGAAGCTGCGGCTGCCCGCGTCGTAGAACGCGAGCCCGAGCAGCCAGTATCGGCGTCCCTCCTCGAGCAGTTCGCGACCGATCTCGCCCTCGAGTACGCGAAAACGGTGCCCCTCGTCGCGAAAGACATACGGCGCCGAAAGGGCCTTGTATTTCGGAACGAAGCCCTCCAGTACGGCCGCCGTGACCTTGGTCATGCCGATGGAGCCGAGCTGGAGGAGTTCGAGCAGTTCGCGTTCCGAGCCCAGTTGCTGGCTCGGGTAGAGGTCGAGACGCATCCGGCCGGCCGATTTCTCGGCGAGGCGCTCGGCCATGAACTCCATCGCCCGGTGCACGGGATGTGACGGGTCGAGTCCGTGTGCGAGCCGCACGACCGTGACGTCGCTTCGGGCACCGCATCCGGTGAGCGCCGCGACCACGGCCGCCAGTAGCGCGATCCGCCCCCTCACCGTTCCACCCGCCCGGATCCGCTGGAACGGACCAGGTTTTCCACCTCCGCGACCGACACCGCGTTGAAGTCGCCGGGAATCGTGTGCTTGAGGCACGCGGCCGCCACGGCGAACTCCAGCGCCTCCCGCGCCGGACGACCCGACAGGAGGGCGTGGATGAGCCCGCCCGCGAACGCGTCGCCCGCTCCCACGCGGTCGATGACGTGCACGTCGTAGATCCGCGAGCGGATTCCGCCCGCATGCGCGTCGCCGTCGGCCAGCACGGCGCTCCAACCGTTGCGCGTGGCCGAGAAGCTCTCCCTCATCGTGACGGCGGCGACTTCGAACCCGAAGCGCTCGCGCAGCCGGCGGGCAAGGTCGAGGTACGCTTCTTCTTCGAGCAGCCCCGAATCCGGATCCGACGCCTCGCACGGGATTCCGAGGCACTTGAAGGCGTCCTCCTCGTTGGCGATGCACACGTCGACGTGCTCCATGAGCGGCACCATCGTGGCGCGCGCTTCGTCCACGGTCCAGAGCTTGGCCCGGTAGTTCAGGTCGCACGAAACGCGCAGACCCGCCGCACGGGCGGCGGCCAGGGCCTCCCCGAGCACCGACCGGGGGCCGGGGCCGGTCGCGGGCGTGATGCCCGTGAAGTGGAACCAGGAGGCCCCGTCGAAGACCCGGCCCCAGTCCACGTCGCCGGACGCCAGGTCCGCGAACGCCGACCCGGCGCGGTCGTAGATCACCTTCGACGGCCGCTGGCTGGCGCCGGTCTCGAGGAAATAGATGCCCAGCCGGTCCCCTCCGCGCACCACGAACCGCGTGTCCACGCCGGCGCGGCGCAGGTAGCCGACGGCCGCCTCGCCGATCTCGTGTTTCGGAACGCGGGTGACGAACGCCGCTTCGGTGCCGAACCCGGCGAGCGAGGCCGCCACGTTGGCCTCTCCGCCTCCGTACACCACGTCGAAGCGGTCGGTCCGGACGAACCGCTCGTACCCGGGCGGCGAAAGCCGCAGCATGATTTCTCCGAAGGTGACGACGCGCATGGGTCTGACGTCAGGAGGTTCCGGATTGGTCTTCGCGCGCGGTGCGAACGATGCGCACCAAATCCCGAGCCCGCTCGGTCAGGAGGTCGAACCGGCCCTCGGCGATCGCCGTGCGATCCACGAGGGCGCCTCCGACCCCGACCGCGCAGGCCCCGGCCCGAATCCACGCGGCCGCGTTCGAGGCGTCGATTCCGCCCGTCGGAAGGACCTTGAGGAAGGGCATCGGGGCCAGGATCGACTTCAGGAACGAAGGACCGAGGACGTCGGCGGGGAACAGCTTGACGACTTCGGCGCCCGCCGCGTGGGCTCGCTCGATCTCGGTCGGCGTGAACGCGCCGGGCATGACGGGAACCTCGAGCCTGCCGGCCGCCTCGAGCAGCGCCGGGTTCGAAACCGGCGAAACGACGTACCGCGCGCCGGCGTCGATAGCCCGGCGGGCGGTGTCCAGGTCGAGCACCGAGCCTACTCCGAGGGCTATCTCGGGACCCAGGGCCCCGGAGAGCGCGGCGAGGAGTGAGAGCGCGTCGGGCACGGTCATGGTGATTTCGATCGCGCGGATGCCGCCGGCCGCCAGCGCCTCGGCAACCGCGACGCCCCGCGTTGCGTCGGTGAGGCGGACCACGGCCACTACTCCGGCGTCGAGAATCGGGGGGAGTAAATCGCTGCGCACGGTCGTCGCTTGGTTCTTTGCGCGGGACGAGGCCGACAGCGGCTCACCCGCCCTGTGCGGGACCCGTTCCGGTCGGCAATATAGCCGGTGCGCCGCTCCCCGTCTGCGCGTATACGCCGACCATCGTGCCGGTGAATCCACCGGACCGGCGGGTCGTCAACAGGGTCGCGTCGACGTCGTCGGCGAGCGTCGCCCACTCGTCCCCGTTCACCCGGTACGAGAACCGGGCCCGAGCCCCCGAGAGCTCGAACCGCAGGACGATCGGCTGGTCGGCGTCGAGCGGCAGGGCGCGGCTCGCGACGATGGCGCTCGTCCCGTTCGACCGGCGTTCGAGGGCGATACCGGTACCTCCGGGGCCATTCCCGACGGCAAGGAAGAACCAGGAATCGTCCTGCTGCATCGCGACGAGACCCGCGCGGTCGCCCGATTGTCCGGGCCGGTACCGCATCGAGACGCTCGCCGACGCATTTGCATGCTCGAGGCGACGGGCCAGCAGCGCGGGTCGGCCAAGACCTCCGAGCGAATCGGGTCGCGCGGTCAATACGAGGTCCCCGTCGTCGAGCCGGGCGTGGGAGCGGGTCGTCGAGCGCAGGCGCACCCATTCCGGCGACAGCTCGGAGGAATCGAAGGTGTCCAGGACCGGACCGCGGACCGGGCCCGTCGCGCCGAAGGGGGAGGGCACTTCGAGCGGAACGGGCGTACCGCGGGCCAGGATGCGCGGCCACTCGCCGGACCAGTCGACCGGCAGCAGGAAAGTCTCCCGCCCCGTCGCATACAGCAGGTGATCGGCATCGTACGGACGGCATCCCAGGAACACCGCCCACCATTCGCCCGACGGGGTCTGCACGAAATCGGCGTGGCCGGTGCTCGTTACGGCATCGGTCCTGCCCGGGGCTAGGTCCCGTTGCGTGAGGATGGGGTTGTCTTCACCGGGCGTGAACGGCCCGGTCGGCGAAGGGCCGGCGAAAACGACCTGCGAGTGGTTTTCGCCGGTCCCGCCCTCGGCCGCTATCAGGAAATAGCGTCCGTCGCGCTTGATGAGATGGGGGCCTTCGATCCAGACGGGGTTCGTCGCGGGATCGACACCTCCGTCGACGATGAGGGTTCTCGGGCCGATCATGCGCAGCGAGTCGACGTCGAACTCCTGGATCCAGAGCGCGCGGTGCCCGTCCCACTCCGGCTCGGCCGGCGGGGGACCGTTGTGCGCGATCCACGCCCTGCCGTCGTCGTCGAAGAAGAGGTCCGGGTCGATGCCGTCGACCGACGGAAGGGGAACGGGGCGCGACCAGGGACCACGAGGGTCCGATGCGGTGAGCACGACGTTCCCGCCCGCGCCTACGAGCGTGACGACGAGGTAGAACGTGCCGTCATGGTACCGAAGGGTGGGGGCGAACACGCCCTCGGATACCCGGAGCGAATCGAACGATACCTGCTCCGGCCGGTCGAGCGCGTGGCCGACCGGTTTCCAGTGCACGAGGTCCCGCGAATGGAAGATCGGAAGACCGGGAAACCACGCGAACGACGACGTGACGAGCCAGTAATCCTCCCCGACGCGCACGACGCTCGGGTCCGGGTGGAATCCCGGCAGGATCGGGTTGCGGAAGGTGCCGGGCGCCGGCAGGGCGACGCTGTCGGTCGCCGCGAGTTCGAACCACTCGAACCGTGGATCCGGGCTCGGCGCGGGAGGCCTCGTGCAGGCTGCGAGAACGAGGAGGAGCGGAAGCGTGCTGCGCATCGGTACGGTGTGACGATCTGCGCAGTATAACCGTCAGTACACGTACCGGCGCACGAACGGCGCGATGAGCTCGGCCAGCGCCTCGGAATCGACGAGAAATCCGTCGTGTCCGTACCGCGAGTGCAGCGTATCGAGGCGACCGCCCGGGAGCAGGGACGCCAGTTCGGCCTGCTCGTCGATCGGGTAGAGCACGTCCGACGGGATACCCACGACCAGGGCCGGCTGCGGAAGCGAATCGAGCGCTTCCTCGTACCCGCCGCGGCCGCGCCCTACGTCGTGCGTATCCATCTGGCGCGTCAGGTGCACGTAGCAGTTGGCGTCGAAGCGCTCGTTGAGCTTCTTGCCCTGGTGGTGCAGGTAGGATTCGACCTCGAACCGGGCGTCGGCTACGGGATCGGCGACCGTCGAGCGTCCGAATCGGGTGCGGAATTCGCCGGAAGACCGGTAGGAGACCATCGCCATCATGCGGGCCACCGACAGTCCGGCCGACGGAGGAGCATCCGGGTCATAGTTTCCGCCCTTCCAGGCCGGATCGGCGAAGATCGCCTGGCGCTGTGCCTCGCCCCAGGCGATGCTCCACGGCGAGTGGTGCCCGCCCGCCGCGACCACCGCGATCGCACGCACGAGGTCCCGGTGGAAACCCCACTCCAGGGCCTGCATTCCGCCCATCGAGCCGCCGATGGCCAGGGCCACGCGGCGCACGCCCAGGTGCTCGAGCACCTGCCGGTGGGCCGCCACGGTGTCCCGGATCGTGACCTCGGGAAAGTCCGGCCCGTACGGGCGACCGGAGTCCGGATCGACCGAGAGCGGGGAGACGCTGCCGTACGGCGATCCGAGGATGTTGGCGCACACGACGAAGAACCGCTCCGTGTCGAGCACCCGGCCGGGGCCGACGAGGTCGCTCCACCAGGCATCGGCGGCCGTGTCGCCCGTGAGGGCATGGCAGACGACGACGGCGTTGTCGCGCGTCGGCCGGAGCGTGCCCCAGGTGCGGTAGGCCACAGGGGCGAGGCGCAGGGTGCGACCGCTCTCGAGGCGGAGCTCGGGAAGGACGAGCACACGCTCCTCCGAGGCCGGCGCCGCCTGCAGGCCGGCCCGCGCGGCGTCGAGGTACCCAGCCCCCGCGGCGCGCCGCACGGGCGCCGCGGGAGACGGGGATTCGAGGGGCTTCGCGTCACACATGGGTCGGCACGGCCTCGAGCGCCTGCGCGAAGTCGGCGCGGATGTCGTCGATGTGCTCGATTCCGACCGAAACGCGGATCAGGTCCGGGGTCACGCCCGACGCGAGCTGCTCCTCGGCGGCCAACTGCTGGTGGGTCGTCGACGCCGGGTGGATGACGAGCGTCTTGGCGTCCCCGACGTTGGCGAGGTGGCTGGCCAGCTTGACGTGGTCGACGAACGCCTGGCCGGCTTCGAGGCCGCCCTTGACGCCGAACGCGAGCACGGCGCCGAAGCCGTTCCGGAGGTATCGCTTCGCCCGCTCGTGGTACGGATGGTCCTCGAGGCCCGGGTAGCTCACCCACGCGACCTCGTCGCGGGACTGCAGCCAGCGGGCGAGTTCGAGGGCGTTCGAGCAGGCGCGGTCGACGCGGAGCGACAGCGTCTCGAGCCCCTGCAGCAGCAGGAACGAGCCGAACGGGTTCTGGCAGGGGCCGAGGTCCCGCAGACCCTCGACGCGCGCCCGGATGATGAACGCCACGTTCGCCCCGACGACACCGTCTGGACCGAAGACGTCCCAGAATTTCAGCCCGTGGTAGCCCGGCGAGGGCTCGGTGAAGGTGGGGAAGCGGCCGTTGTTCCACGGGAACGTGCCGCCGTCGACGATCACGCCGCCGATGGTGGTGCCGTGCCCGCCGATCCACTTGGTGGCCGACTGCACGACGATGTGCGCCCCGTGTTCGAGCGGGCGGAAGAGGTAGCCGCAGGCGCCGAACGTGTTGTCGACGACGAGGGGGACGCCGTGGCGCTCGGCGACGCGCGCGATGGCCTCGAAATTCGGGATGTTGAACCGGGGATTCCCGATCGTCTCGACGTAGAGCGCCTTGGTGCGGTCGTCGATCAGGTTCTCGAACTCGGCCGGTTCGTCGCCTTCCACGAAGCGCACGTCGATGCCGAGGCGGGGGAAAGCGACCTTGAACTGGTTGTAGGTGCCGCCGTACAGGAAGCTCGTGGAGACGATGTTGTCGCCCGCCTCGGCGAGCGTCGTCAGTGCGAGCAACTGCGCGGCCTGGCCCGAACTCGTCGCGAGGGCCGCCACGCCGCCTTCGAGCGCCGCCACGCGCTTCTCGAAGACATCCGTCGTCGGATTCATGATCCGCGTGTAGATGTTGCCGAACTGGCGCAGCGCGAAGAGGTCGGCGCCGTGCTCCGACGAATCGAATTGGAACGAGGTCGATGCGTAGATCGGAACGGCGCGCGCCTTGGTCGTGGGGTCGACGGTCTGTCCGGCGTGCAGCTGCAGGGTCTCGAAGCGGGGCTGGCTCATGGTCTCTATCGGATGGCTTGGTTGCTGGGGAGCAGCCCATCCGGAGGAGCGCAGCGTCGGGGTCGGCGGCCTTGCGGCTGCCGCCCGCGGGGGAGGCCTGCCGGCTTCGCGACGCCCCGGGGTCCGGGGCAGGCCGCGAGGCCAACAAAAAACCTCTCCCGCGAGGACGGCGGAAGAGGTCACAGTCGGGTCACGAGGACCGTCAGGGTCTCCCGCTCATCTGTCCCCGCTTGTTGCGAGGCAGGAATTGGCACCTTCCACCGGTTGATTTTGGGAGCAACCGGGGGGTTGCCAGGGCATCAATGGGCCTGCACCCTCCGCCCTTCTGGATGAGCTGGCGCAATGATACGCATTCGCTGGGAGCGAATGCAAGAGGGCAGCTCCGACCTACTTCAGCTTGCCGATGAGCGCCGACGCGATCGTGTTCTTCTGGATCTCCTTCGTGCCCTCGTAGATCTCGCAGATCTTGGCGTCGCGGAAATAGCGCTCGACCTCGTACTCGGCGATGTACCCGTAGCCTCCGAGCAGCTGGATCGCCTCGTCGGCGACCTCGACGGCCGTCCGGCCCGCGTACCACTTGGCCATCGACGTCAGGGTCGGGTCGATGCGCCCCTGGTCGAAGTTCCACGCGGCCTTGTACGTGACGAGCCGGGCCAGTTCGATCTTGGTCGCCATGTCGGCCAGCTTGTGCTGGGTCGCCTGGAACTGCGCGATCTTCTTGCCGAACTGCTCGCGCTGCTTCACGTAGGCGAGCGCCCGGTCGAAGGCGCCCTGCGCGGTGCCAAGGCCCTGGGCCGCCGTCTCGACCCGGCTCTCGTCGAAGAACTCCAGGATCTGGTAGAACCCGCGGCCTTCCTGCCCGACGAGGTTCGCCGCCGGCACGCGCACGTTCCGGAACGAGACTTCCCCGGTCGGAATCATCCGGATGCCCATCTTCTCGCCGACGTCGGCGATGCCGATGCCCGGCGCGTCGGCCGGCACGAGGATCATCGACTGGCCCCGGTGGGCCGCCTCGGGGTCGGTCTGGCAGATCACGACGTAGACCGAGGCGATGCCGGCGTTCGTGATGAACGTCTTGACGCCGTTGATGACCCACTCGTCGCCGTCGCGCACGGCCGTGGTGTTCATCGTCGTGATGTCCGAACCGTGGTCGGGCTCGGTGATGCAGCCGCCCGAAATGGCCTCGCCGAGGGCGATCTTGGGCAGCCATTCCGCCTTCTGCTCCTCGCTGCCGAACCGCAGGATGTTCTCGGAAGCGAAATCGGCGAGCATCAGGGCCGCCCCGATGGTCGAATCGCGGCGGCAGAATTCCTCGACCACGAGCACGTTCTCCAGGCATCCGTAGCCCGAGCCCTCGTACCGGGTCGGGAAATGGAGCCCGATGAAGCCTTCTTCGGCGGCCCGCTTCCAGATCTTCGTCGGATACTCGTGCTTCCGATCCAGTTCCAGCGCGAGGTCCTTGTCGAACTCGCCCTTGGCGAACTCGCGCGCGGCCTGCTGGATGTCTTTCTGCGCCTTGGTCAGTTCGAAGTCCATGACGGTTCAGCCCTTGAGGGATTGCAGTTTCGCGGTGAGCGCGGGCACGACCTCGTACAGGTCTCCCACGATGCCGACGTCGGCGACCGAGAAGATCGGCGCCTTCGGATCCTTGTTGACGGCCACGACGAAGGGATCGCCCTTGAGCCCGCCCAGGTGCTGGAACGAGCCCGAGATGCCCAACGCCACGTAAAGTTTCGGCTTCACGCTCTTGCCCGACGTGCCGACCTGCCGGGATTTCGGAAGCCACTGCTTGTCGACGACCGGCCGCGAGCAGGCCACTTCGGCGCCCAGCGCGGCCGCGAGGTCGCGCACGAGGTCGAGGCTCTCGGCGTCCTCGATGCCGCGCCCGACGCCGACCAGGCGGTCGGCCTGCGTGATGTCCACCTCGCCGGCGTCCCCGGCGACGGTCTCGACGAAACGCCGGCGGGGCGCAAAGCCGGCCGGAAGCGCGGCGTTCCGCACCGTTCCGCCCCGCTCCGGACAGGCGCCGGCCCGGACCGCGCCGGGTCGCAGCGTGACGAGGCAGCCGCCGGCGGCCGGATCGACGGCCACGCGGGCATGGACCTTGCCGCCGTGTACCGGCCGCACGGCCGTCACGGCCGGGCCGGACAGGTCGACCGACAGGCAGTCGCTCACCAGCGCAAGGTCCAGGCGGACCGACAGCGCGGGCGCGTAATCCAGCCCGTGGTTCGTGTGGGCGGCGAGTACGCAGTCGGCGGCCTCGGCCCGCAGCAGCGGAGCGAGCGCCGCGGTCCACGCGTCGCCGTCCGGGACCGCCAGCCGCGCGTCGTCCACGAGCACGACCTCGTCGAACCAGCGGGCGAGTTCGGCCCCGTACGACGCCAGGTCGTGGCCGGCCACGAGGCCGACGACGGAGGCTCCGGCCGCGGAGCGTGCGGCGGTGGCCAGCTCGAACGCCGAATCGTCGATCGACCGCCCGACGCGGTCGACGAGCACCACGATCTTCTTCATGACAGGAGCCCTCGCTGCTTGATGCGGTCCACGAGCTGGTCCACCACGGCCGCGGTCGACCCCTGGAGCAGTTCGGCGGTCTTGCCCGACGGCGGCAGGAAGACTTCCAGCGTCGTCACGCGGGGGGCGGGGCCCGGAAGCCCGAGGTCCGCCGCGCCGCGTACCGGGATCTCGACGTCGGCGACCTTGCGGATGCCGCGCACCGAGACGTAGCGCGGCTCGTTGATGCCGGTCTGCACGGACACGACGATCGGAAGATCGACGTCCACGACGCGCTCGAGGCCGCCTTCGACCTCGTGCCGGACCCTCGCCGAGCGGCCGGTGACCGACAGCGAAGTCGCGAGCGCGACCTGCGGAAGGCCGAGCAGCTCGGCGAGCAGGCCGCCCAGCGCGCCCGAGCCCTGGTCGCTGGACACGGCGCCCGTCAGCACGACATCGGGCGCCGAGGGCGCGATGGCGGCGGCGAGCACGCGGGCGGC
>JANJTM010000035.1 GCA_024711125.1 Rhodothermales bacterium | reverse complement strand
AAGGCGAGCGGGAGCCGGGATGCGCCGACGCCGACCGCTACGAACTGGCCTGGCGCACCCCGTATCGGACCGGTTCCTTGAGACTGCTCTGCGGTCTGGCCACGGACCGCATGCCTGACGCAATCGTGAACCGCGTCCGCTTCTTCGAGGAGTTCAATCGCCTGTACGACGACATGGTGGAGCGCCTGGCCCCGTGGGCAGGGGTCACGTACGCCTTCCGCACCGATCGGCAGGTCTACCGATCGGGCGATTCGCTGACCGTATTCCTGAACCTCTCCAACCCGACCGATTCGACGCGTACCCTCTATTTCGGGTCGGAACAGGCGTTTCGCTTCTGGGCCCAGTTCGGCCAGATGTACGCCTCCGCGCCCGCGGACCCGTGGAAATGCACGAGCGGAGTCGCGCTTGGCTACCAAGACGACTGCCTGGGCCCCAGCGTATCGATCGCCCCGGGCGATTCGGTGAACTATCGCCGCACCGTGGCCATCGCCGACTTCGGGTTCACTTTCCTACCGTGTTGCCGGTGGGAGCTCCTCGTCCGGGCGGGGGTCAACCTGCCACTGGCCTCGTTCGACTCCACGATGACCGTGACAATCTGGGGGTGACGGCGGCGGCGGGGCCGGAAGTCACCGAAGGACAGCCCCCGAAGTGGAAAACTGAGGCGATATTCCACTTCCGAGGCCATTTTTCGCGCGCGGAAGTGGAATTCAGCCCCGAATTACACTTCGGAGACCCCAAAACAGGCACCGGAAGTGGAATTTGGCCCTGTTTTACACTTCGCAGCCTCGAAGAGCGGCTTCCGACGTGGAATCTGCGGCGATTTTCCACTTCGTCGTGCCGAAAGCGGGAATTGGCGCCCCACCAGGCCGACGCTCACCTCCGCCCCTCCTCCCCGACCCCGAATTCGGCCATCAGCTCGAGGCCGTACGTCCGCAGACCCTCGATGATCTCGATGGCGCGACGGCCGCGGTCGGTCAGCGAGTACTCGACCTTGGGCGGAATGACCGGGTAGGCCTCCCGGTGGATGAATCCCTCGGCCTCGAGCTGCTTGAGCTGGGTGGAGAGCATCTTGTGGGTGATGCGGCCGAGGTCCTTCTTCAGCTCGCCGTACCGCATCACGCGCGATCGCAGCCTCCAGAGGATCGGCATCTTCCAGGTGCCGCCGATGCGGTCCATCGCGAACTCCACCGGGTTGTAGTAGAGCTTGTCGTTGTAGAGGAACTCCGGCAAGTCTTCACTCTCCTTCTGGATAGTATGTTACTTAATTGTCAGTATATCGCCTTCACAACCATATGGTACGAACTTTTCGACGTCAGACTCAATCAATCTTCCTGCGATGACGTCCCCTAAAACCCTCCTCCGCCACGTCCATCCGCACGGCGCCCCGCCGAAGGGCCGGATCCTGATGGTGGCCAGTTCCCCGTCCGTCTCGGACCAGACCGGCTGGCCCATCGGATTCTGGGCGGCCGAGCTCACCCACCCCATGCTGGTATTCCAGGAAGCCGGCTACGCCATCGACCTCGTATCTACCGAGGGCGGCGACCTGGTGATGGACGGGTACTCCAACCCGACCGACCCGAGCGGCTATTCCGCCCATGACGTGATCTCGCTCGGATTCCTGCAGAAGCCGGAGTTCAACGCGCTGCTGAGGAATACCCGCAAGCTCAGCGAGGTCTCCCACGGGGACTACGCGGCGATCTTCCTCGTGGGTGGCCAGGGGCCGATGTACACCTTCAAGGGCAATGCCGACCTGCAGCGCCTGTTCGTTTCGTTCCACGAGGCGGGCAAGCCCGCGGCGGCGGTCTGCCATTCCACCACGGTCCTGCTCGAAGCGCCCACGCGGGACGGTGAGCTGCTCGTGAAGGGCAAGACCTGGACCGGGTTCGCGGATGCCGAGGAAGACTTCGCCGACCAGGCGGTCGGGCAGAAAATCCAACCGTACCGCATCGAGACCGAGGCGCGGAAGATCCCCGGTACCACGTTTTCGGTGGCGGCGCCCTTCGCGTCGCACGCGATCCGGGACGGAAACCTCGTGACCGGCCAGCAGCAGAATTCCGGCGCGGCTGCGGCCGAACTGGTGGTCGAACTGCTCGCCGGACAGGGAGCCTGACCATGACCATCGCCATCATCGGAACCGGCAACGTCGGCTCGGCGCTCGCCACCCGCTGGGCCGAGGCCGGGCACACGATACATCTCGGCGTCCGCGACCTCGACCGGTTCAAGGGGCAGCACCTGCTCGAAAACCCGAATACCACGGCCCACGCCGTGGAAGAGGCCGTCAGCCTGAGCGACGTCGTGCTGATCTCCACGCCGGCCACGAGCGCGGTGGAGGTGGCCCGAAGCCTGGGCGACACGACCGGCAAGATCCTGATCGACGCGATGAACGTCGTGATGGGGCGCGGGCCGGAAGGATTCCGCACGACCTCGGACGCCCTGCTCGCCCACACCGCCACGCGCGACCTGGCGAAGTGCTTCAACACCACGGGCTTCAACAACATGTCGGACCCCGTGTATGGCGACGTCGCGCTGGATCTCTTCGTCGCGGGCGATAGCGAGCGGGCGAAAGCCGCGGCCATGGGCCTCGCGAAGGACGCCGGGTTTGCCGAGTGTTACGACATCGGCGGGAACGACCGTTTCGAACTGATGGAGCAGTTCGCGTGGTTCTGGATCAACCTCGCGATGGGCCGGGGCCTCGGCCGCGAGATCGGGTTCAAGCTGCTCAGGCGGTAGGAACCGCCCCGTTTCCCGCCGGTTCGCGGCCTTCCCTTCCGGGACGACGCCATGTGGGACGAGCGCTACGACACGCACGAGTACGTATACGGCACCGAGCCCAACGACTTCCTGGCTTCGGTCGCCGACCGCATTCCCGCCGGCCGCGTCCTCTCGATCGGTGAAGGGGAAGGGCGGAACGCGGTGTTCCTCGCTTCGCTGGGGTATGAAGTGACGGCCGTCGACGCGTCTGCGGTCGGGTTGCGCAAGGTGGAGCGCCTGGCGTGGGAGCGGGGTCTCCCCGTCACCACCGTGCACGCCGACCTCGCCGATTTCGCGATCGAGCCCGACGCATGGGACGGGATCGTCTCGATCTTCTGCCACCTTCCGCGGGCCCTTCGCCTGGATGTGCATCGAAGGGTCTCGCAGGGGCTCGCACCCGGTGGGGTGTTCGTCGTCGAGGCCTACACCCCGCGCCAACTGGAGTTCGGCACCGGGGGACCGAAGGACCCCGAGATGCTGGTGCGACTCGCGGATCTCCGGGAGGATCTGCCGGGGCTCTCGTTCGAACTGGCCCGCGAGGTCGACCGACCCGTGGCGGAAGGGCGTTTCCACGACGGAATGAGCGCCGTGGTGCAGGTCGTGGCGCGCCGGCCGCGCTGAGGCATCGCCCGGCGCCACGGCCAGGGCTGCCGCCGGGAAGTATGGCATTTCCGTGCAGGGTGGAAGAAGGGGTCGCATCGAACGCCGCGAAATCCTATGCTTCGGCCCCACCCGCAAACCCCGGCAGGCCATGTCCCGCTTCCGCCCCCTCCTCTTCGCCGCCCTCACGCTGCTCGCCCTCGTACCCACCGCCCTCGCCCAGCAGCGCATCAAGCAGATGCCCGGGTACGAGCAGTACGAGCGCATGCGCACCGAAATGCAGACCGCGTTCACGAGCGGCGCGGTGAACGCGACGTGGGCGTCCGATTCCAGGTCGTTCGAGTACGTTCGGGCCGGCAAGCGGTGGCGTTTCGACGTCTCGACCCGGCAGGCGACCGACCTCGGGGACGCTCCGCAGGGCGGCGGACGTCGCGGCGGTTTCCCCGAGCGCGGGCGCCAGTTCGACTCGGCGATGTCCCCCGACTCGACGCTGAAGGCGTTCTACCGCGACCGCAACCTCTGGCTGTCGAACGCCGACGGGTCGAACGAGCGCGCCGTCACGACCGACGGCAGCGTCGAGGGCCGCATCAAGAACGGCTCGGCAAGCTGGGTCTACGGCGAGGAACTGGGCCAGAACACGGCGATGTGGTGGTCGCCGGACGGGAAGAAGCTGGCCTTCTACCGGTTCGACGAGTCGGGCGTGCCCGATTTCTACCTCCAGATGGACCAGACGAAGATCCAGTCGTCGCTGGACATCGAGGCGTATCCTAAGGCGGGCGCTCCGAACCCGATCGTGGACCTCTTCGTGCTCGACGTCGCGGGCGGCGCGATCACGAAGCTCGACATCCGCGACGGCAAGCCGTTCACGAACGAGGTCGTGGGGCATTACGTCTACGCGGTCTCGTGGTCGCCCGACGGGTCGGAGCTGCTCGTGCACCGCACCAACCGTCGCCAGAACGTGCTGGAATTCGCGGCCTGCAGCCCGGCCGGCGGATCGTGCCGGGTCGTGGTCCGCGACGAGTGGCCCGCGAGCTGGGTCGACAATACCCCGACCTTCCAGTTCCTGGCCGACGGCAAGCGCTTCATCTGGGAGTCGGAGCGCACCGGGTGGCGCAACTACTATCTCTACGACCTCACCGGGAAGCTGCTCGCAACGCTGACCAACCACGCGTTCGAGGTCGCGGGCATCGCGGGCGTGGACGAGCAGTCGGGCACGCTGTGGTACAACGCCCGCTCGGGCGACAACCCGATGAAGGTGCAGCTCCACCGCGTGGGGCTCGACGGGCGGAACGACCGGCGCGTCACCGACCCCGCGTGGAACCACACGGTGCGCCTGTCCCCGGATTTCTCGCATTTCGTGGACGTCGCGCAGACGCACGACCGCGCGCCGGCGACCACGCTGCGCCGCGCCGACGGCGCCGCCGTGGCCGAAATCGCGACGAGCGACACGTCGCGCATGGCCGAACTGGGCCTCCAGGCGGTCGAGCTGTTCACGTTCAAGGCGGCCGACGGCGTCACCGACCTCTACGGCATGCTGAGCAAACCGTCGAATTTCGACCCGTCGAAGAAGTACCCGCTGCTCGTCAGCGTGTACGCGGGCCCCGCCACGAACGGCGCCCGCGAGACGTTCGGCATGCCGAGCGCGCTCACCGAGTACGGGTTCCTCGTCGCCTCGATCGACTCCCGCAGCGCCGGTGGACGCGGCAAGCGGTTCCTCGACGCGATCTACGAGAAGCTGGGCGTGGTGGAAATCGACGACCAGGCGGCCGGTGTCAAGGCGCTTGCCCAGCGCCCGTACGTGGACGGCGGTCGCGTCGGCATCTTCGGCACCTCCTACGGCGGGTACGCGTCGGCGATGGCCCTCCTCCGCTACCCCGACACGTTCCACGCCGCATCGGCGGGTTCGTCGGTCACCGACTGGCGCCACTACGACTCGATCTACACCGAGCGCTACATGTGGATTCCGCAGGAGAACGCGGCAGGGTACGACGCCGGCTCGGCGATGACCTACGCGAAGGACCTCGTCGGCAGGCTCATGATCTACTACGGAACGGCCGACAACAACGTGCATCCGAACAACTCGATGCAGCTCATCCAGGCGCTGCAGCGCGAGGGCAAGAGTTTCGAGGTGCAGGTCGGACCCGACCTGGGCCACACGGGCCTCAATCCGTACCGGATGATGGAGTTCTTCATCGACGCGCTCGTACTGGATCCGCCGACCTCGAACTGATTGCGCCATGGCCCGCCGTTTCCTCCTCGCCACGCTGCTCTTCCTCACCGCCGACGCCTTCGCGCAGGCACCGTACCCGGTCGACTGGGCCATGGTGGCCCGTATCCGCGAGGAGGGCCTGCAGCGGTCCGGACTTCCCGACCGCCTGTCGTACATGACCGACGTGCTGGGTGCGCGGCTCACGAACTCGCGCGATATGCAGCGCGCGCAGGCGTGGGCGCTCGCCGAGCTGCGCTCGATGGGCCTCGCGAACGTGGCCGCCGAGCCGTTCATGGACTACGGCGTGACGTGGGACAACGAATTCACCTCGCTGCACCTCCTCGAGCCCGATTACCAGCCGATGGTGGGGTATCCGATCGCGTGGACGCCCGGAACCGGCGGAAAACGCACGCTCGAGGTGGTCTATGCCGAGGTGCGCACGCGCCAGGACGCCGAGCGGCTGCGCGGAACGCTGCGCGGCAAGGCCGTGCTGTCCACGGCGCCGCCCGCGATCGACCGGATGATGTACCAGCGGGGGCCCGCGGCGCGCACCGAGGCCGACCTCCGGACACTCGCCGAGAACGTGATCCCGCCATCCGTGACCCCGGACCCCGTCGAGGCGCTGCGCAATCCCCGTACTCCGGCGAACGCCGATGTGCTGAACGCGGTCGAACGCCTCGAATTCTACCGGTCCGAAGGTGTCGCGGTCGTGCTGGAGTCCTCCAGCGGGTGGCCGGGCGTCGTGCGGGGCTTCGGGCGCCCGGGCGCGGCCCAGGACGGGTGGTCACGCGAAGGCATCCTGGCGTCGCTCCCGATCGTGGCGGTCACGCCGGAACACTACAACCGCATGGTGCGCATAGCCTTGCGCAATATACCGATCAAGGTCGAGGTCGAGGTGCGCAACCGGGTCGGCGACCGGGTCGAGCCGGTGAGCAACATCCTGGCCGAGATCCCGGGATCCGACCGCGCCGACGAGATCGTGATGCTGGGCGCCCACTTCGACACGTGGCACGCGTCGCCGAACGCCAGCGACAATACGTCGGGCGCGGCCGTCATGATGGAGGCGATGCGCATCCTCAAGGCGTTGGGAGTCACGCCCCGGCGCACGATCCGCATCGCGCTCTGGAACGGCGAGGAGCAGGGGCTCTGGGGCTCCCGCGCGTACGTGCGCACGCACTTCGGCAACCCCTACGATCCGGCGGTCGGGGCGAAACCCGGTTACGAGAAGCTCTCGGTCTACTTCAACCAGGACTATGGACCGGGGCTGTACCGCGGCGTCTGGCTGCAGCGCAACGAGCACGTGCGCAAGCTCTTCGAGGCCTGGATGGAGCCCTTCCACGATTTCGGAATGACGACGCTCTCGACGCAGGGCGTGGGATCCACCGACCACGTGCCCTTCGACGACGCGGGCCTGCCGGGCTTCCAGTTCATCCAGGACGCGGCTCCGGGCACCGGCGGGCACACGAACATGGACTTCTACGACACGCTTCCGATCGACGACCTGAAGAAGAACGCGGTCGTGGTGGCGAGCTTCGTCTACCACGCGGCGATGCACGGCGAACGCCTGCCCCGGCGTACACCGGGCCGCTGACGGCGGATCACCACGCGGCCACGCCGCCCGTCCCCGTCGCCCCCGGCCCCGGCGCTTCCGTGACGAACCGCGCGCGGGCCGCCGCGGCGGGATGGGCCGCGGCATGATCGGCCCTCCAGGCGTCGACGAACCGCGACACGTCGACCGCGGGAACGAGCGCCCACACCGAGCCGCCGAAGCCGGCCCCGAAGGCCGACGCGCAGAGGGCGCCGTACCGTTCTGCCGTCCCGGCCAGCCGGATCGTCTCGGGCACCTGGTTGCCCAGCATCCGCTCGGCCACTCCCTGGCTCTCCCTCGCGGCTTCGGCGAAAGCCGCCGCGTCGCCGGCCGCGAGCGCGGACGACGCGGCGTCCACGCACGCCATCTCGGCGGCGAACGCCCCGACACGGCGGGCGAGCTCCTCCGCACCCGCGACTCCCGACCGCGCAACCGTATGCGCGGCATCGGGATCGGCGGCCAGCACGTCGGCCAGGTGCCTTGCCGGCAGGCCCGCCGCCCGCGACCAGGCCGCCGCCGCCTCGCGGGCGAGGCGCGAGGCCCGGTTGTAGGCCTCCATCGCGGCGCCCGTCTTCACGGCCTCCACCCCGCTCGCCGCCACGACGAATGAAAGGCCGGGAAACAGCGGCCAGGAGCCCTCTTCCGCGTACGGCGCGTACCGGAAGCGGCGAAGCCGGCCGGCCCCGGAGCACAGGATGGCGGTGTGGTCCTGCGAACCTCCCGCGGTGCCGACCCCCCGCTCGCCCGCCAGCCGGCCGTAGGATGCGCCGTTTTCGACGCAGGCGAGGTATTCGGCGAGCGCGGGCAGCGAATGCACCGTGTCCCCGATCGCCGCGCGGATGCGGCCTTCACACGCCTCGTCGAGCCCGAGGAATACCGCGATCAGGAACGCGCTCGAGCTGGACATGCCCGCCGCGGGCTCCAGATCGCTGTCGAAGACCAGGTCGCACGGCCCCAGCACCCCCGGCGCGTTTCGCTCGACGCGACGCACGACGGTCGCCACGTAGTTCAGCCATCCGGGGGCGTGGACGTCGGGGCCGATGTCGAGCGTCGCGTCGAGCCGCCCGTCGGCCGAACGCACCCGCACGCCGTGCCCGGCCGACGCGCGACCGACGATGCGGAAACCCCGCGTCGTCGCGCAGGTGATCGACGCGCCGCCCGCGTAATCGGTGTGTTTCCCGAGCACTTCGATGCGCCCCGGAACGAAGATAGAGGGCTCGTCGGCTATTGGCATGGCGGGGCGCATGGAGGATCTTGCGGAACGGGCGACCGAGAATACGAAGCCGCCCTTTCGGGCGTTCACCCATCGACGACCCCGCACGTTCCGCCCCCCCGAGCCATGCGATTTTCGACCCTGCGTTCCGTCCTGCTTCTGGCCTCCGCCTGCCTATTTCTTCCCGCGTGCGACCGCGACGACCCGAACGCCCCGGTGCGCTTCGCCGTGGAGGAAGTCCCCTTCGACGGGGCGCTCGCCGATCTCGAGTTCGTACCAACGCTCGACGGTCCGCTTCGCATCGTGGCGGCGAGTCCGGGCGGAGCGCTGGCGGGCATGCCGCCGGGACTGGCGGTGACCGTGAGTTTCTCGGCGCCGATGATCGCGCTGGAGGGCGACGTACCGTCGGTTCCGGCCGGGACCCTGACGCTGGATCCGCCCGTCGCGGGCAACGTGACGTGGGAGGGCACGCGCACGCTCGTATTCCGACCCGACGGGGCCTGGCCGGCGGCGACGCGGTTCACGGTGCGCGTGTCGAACGACCTGCCCGACCTCGAGGGGCGCCGCATGGAAGGGCCGCTCGAGTGGACGTTCGACACGCCGGTGCCGCGCGTCGCCATCACCGACCCGGAAGCGTCCGAGCCCTTCTTCGCGCCGACCGGAACGCTTCGGATTCGATTCGACGCGCCGGTGGACGGCCGGCGGGCGGGCGATTTCGTACGCCTGATCCGGGTCGAGGGCGCGACGCGCGAGGTCCCGGTGACCGTTTCGGCCGACGGCGACAGCGCGATCACGGTGTCTCCCCGGTCGGCGCTGGAATCGGAAAAGGGGTATGAACTCGTGCTTTCGCCCGGGCTGCCCTCACGCGAGGGGCCGCTCGGCCTCGCCGGGGAATTCCGTCTTCCGTTCCGGACCTACGGCGCGCCGCGGCTCGTGGCCGCCGACCAGGCGCCGGAGTGGTGGGAAGAAGCCCGCAAGGAGTTCGATCCGGACCGGGCGGTGACGCTGCGTTTCTCGACACCGGTCTCGTGGGATGCGGTGCGGGCCGCGATGCGTCTCGAGCCGGCGGTCGAGTGGCCGGCGTCGTTCGCCGATTCCGACCCCGAGCCGCGGGCGGAACACCGCCTTCCGGGCGTCTTCGACGCGAACACGGCGTACCGCGTGAGCGTCGTCAATCTCGTCGATGCGTTCGGACAGCGCCTCGTTTCGGGGCAGGCCGCGTTCCGCACCGGGCGGCGCGTGCCCGACATCTCGATGCCCGAAGGGGTGATGATCCTCGAGCGCGAGGTTTCGGCGCGCCTTCCCGTCCGGGTGACGAACCTCGAGGGCGCGAGGGTTTCCCTCGTCCGGCTGTCCCCGGACGACTTCGCCGGGCGCGTCCGCGCCTACGACCCGAACCACTGGTACGGAGACCTGGGCCCCGACGTGCCCGAACCCGTGCCGGCTCCGGCCGAGGATCCCGTGGCGTTCGACGTGCCCGACGACCGGCCGACGACGACCTTCCTCGACCTGGATCGTGCCCTCCGCGGCGGCACGGGGGTTCTCGCCCTGCACCTCGCCACGGACATCCGGGACGAGTGGAGCGGAAGCCGCCGTTTCGTGGGCATCGCGATCGTGACGAAGCTCGGGATCACGGCCAAGTTCTCGCCGCACGACGGGCTCGTGGTCGTCACGAAACTGGCCGACGCCACGCCGGTCTCCGGCGCTACGGTCACGTTGCGTGACGGCGACGGCAAGGCGCGGTGGTCCGGTCGAACCGACGCCGCCGGCCGCGCCGTCACGCCGGGTTGGGCTTCGCTCGGAATCCCGGCCCCGAACGAATGGAGTTCCCCGACGCTCTTCGCCACCGCGTCGACGGGCGACGATTGGACGTTCACGTCGAACCTGTACCGCGACGGCATCGAGGCCTGGCGCTTCGGGATGCCGTTCGAATGGTCGTCCGAGCCGGCGCCGCACGCGGGCTCGGTGTTCTCGGACCGTGGTCTCTACCGGGCCGGGGAGCCCGTGCACGTCAAGGGCGTGTTGCGCCGCCGGGTCGGGGATGCATGGCAGCCCGTCACGGATTCGGTGCGCGCACTCGTCGTGAGCCCGCGCGACGAGGTCGTGGTGGACCGGGCGGTGGCCCTTTCGGACCTCGGGACCCTGGATTTCGACTGGACCGTGCCGACGTCGGCTTCGCAGGGCCGCTACCGCGTGCGCCTCGTCGCTCCGGGCGACACCGCGGCCGTGTCGCGCCAGGCCTGGGAACGAGGCGATCTCGCCGAGGGCACGTTCCGCGTCGAAGCGTTCCGCACGGCCACGTTCGCGGTGACCGCAGCGACGTCCCGCCCGTCGTACGTCGCCGGCGACCTCTTCGAGGGTTCTATCACGGGCCGCTACTATTTCGGGGCGGAAATGGCCGGAATGCCCGTGCGGGCCAACCTGACGCGGTTCGGCGGCTCCTACACGCCCCCGGGACTCGAGGGATACGACACCGCGCCGTACCGCTTCGACGCGTGGGAAGGCAACGATGCCTACCGGGCCTTCGTCGCCACCGACACCCTGCTCGACGCCTCGGGACGCCTCGATCGCCGCCTGTTCCTGCCGGGGACGGGGGACGGCTCTCCCACCACGCTCTCGTGGGAAGGTGCCGTCACGGGTCCGGACGGACAGGAGTACGGGGGCCGCACCGAAATCGTCGTGCACCCCGGGCAGTTCTATCTCGGCCTGCGCCCGTCCACCGGGTTCGTGGAAATGGCCTCGGACCCCGGGCTGCACGTCGACCTGGTCTCGGTCAGCCCGTCGGGCGGTTCGCTCGCGGTACGCGACGTGCGGGTCGACCTCGTGCGGCGCGAGTGGATTTCGGTGCGCGAGGTGGGACGCGACGGCCGCACGCGCTGGCGTTCCGAGGCGGTCGAGACGCCGGTCACTTCGCAGGAGGTTTCGACCCGGGCCGGACGCGCCACGCGCCTCCGGTTCCGTGTGCGCCAGGGCGGTCTCTACGTGATCCGTGCGACGGCGAACGACGTCAGGGGCAACCTGGTGCGCGCCGAAACGCTGTTCTGGGCGGCCGGCGAGGGCTACGTCGCGTGGGAGCGCTCGGACGACGACCGGCTGGAACTCGTCGCCGACAGGGACTCGTACGCCCCGGGCGACGTCGCGCGCATCCTCGTTCCGAACCCGTACGAGAAGGCGACCGCGCTCGTGACCGTCGAACGGGACGGCGTGCTGTCGTCCCAGGTCGTGACACTGGAGGGCAGCGCGCCGTCGATCCGCATCCCGATCGAAGAACGGCACCTGCCGAACGTGTTCGTCGGCGTGGTCCTGCTTTCGGGGCGCACGGCCCAGCCATCGGCGGGAGGCGACGTGGGCGCGCCTTCCTTCCGGGCGGGCTACGTGCAACTGCCGGTCGACCCGGTCGAGCGGCGGCTCGAAGTGGAGATGTCTCCCTCGGCCGATACGCTCAAACCCGGCGACGCGGTCACCGTGCGCCTTCGGGTCCTCGACGCGAAGGGACGCGGCGTCCGCTCCGAGGTCACGTTTTCGGCGGCCGATGCCGGGGTCGTGGATCTCATCGGGTACCGGCTGCCCGATCCGTTCGAGACGTTCTGGGCCGACCGGCCGTTGTCGGTAACGACGGCCGAATCGCGCTCGCACCTGGTGCGGCAACGTTCGTTCGGGCAGAAGGAAGAGGACGAGGGAGGAGGAGGAGGCGACCCCAACGCGAGGCTGCGCAGCGACTTCCGCCCGTCGGCGCACTGGGACCCGCGCATCGTGACCGACGGTTCGGGACGCGCCGAAGTGACGTTCCGGCTGCCCGAATCGCTGACGACGTGGCGCCTGATGGCCGTCGCGGTCTCGACCGGCGACCGGTTCGGGCGCGGCGAGTCGCAGGTGACCGCCACCCAGCCGCTGGTGCTGCAACCCGCTCTTCCGCGCTTCGCCCGCGCGGGCGACCGGTTCGATGCCGCGGTGCTGGTGACCAACCGGACCGGCCGCGCCGGATCGGCCCGCGTTTCGCTGCTTTCCGACGGGTTCACCGCGACCACGAGCCGCCCGATCGAGCTGACGCTGGCGGCCGGCGAAACGCGCCGCGTGGCCTTCCCGGGCGCGATCGGCGAGGACGGCGAGGCCCGATTCACGTTCGAGGCCGGTCTCGGCACCGAGCGCGACGCCCTGGTGCTTCCGATCCCCGTCCACCCGGTGGCCGTGCGCACCGTGACGGGGTCATCGGGTTCGACCGAATCGGAAGTCGTCGAACGGGTGCGCCCGGCGCGCGAGCGGATCCCGGGCCGCGGTTCGCTGGCCGTCCGGGTGGCGCCGACCGCGCTGGTCGGGCTCGGAGGGGCGGCCCGGTCGCTGTTCGAGTACCCGTACGGCTGCCTCGAGCAGCGCACCTCCCGGGTGCGCCCTCTGCTCGTCGCCGACGCGCTGCTCGACGCGTATGCCATCGAAACCCCGCTGCTGCAGCGGGAACGGCTCGGAACCGAGTGGCTCGCGGGCCTGGAGGCCTTCCGCACGACCGACGGGTTCGCGCTCTGGAACGGCGGTTCGACCGCCCACCCGTACGTGACGGCGTACGTGCTGCTCACGCTCGTCGATGCGCGCGCGGCCGGACTCGAGGTCGATCCCGACCTGGTGCGGCACGCGTCGCGGTCGGTCGAGACGTGGGTCCGGAACGCGGGCGACCGCCCGGCATGGCTCGACGAAGCGGCCTGGTCCGATACCCGGGCGTTCCTGCTCTACGCCCTCGCGCGGGCCGGCGTCGTGCTCGAGAGCGAACTCGCGTCACTCTCCGACGCGTACCTGCGGCGACCCGGAGCGTCGATCGACGGCCTGAGTCACCTTGCGCGGGCCATGGCCCAGCCGGGCGTGCGCGGCCTCGACACCCACCGGAAGGGCATCGACGCGGCGATCCGGTCCCGGGTACGCTCCGAGGCCGGTTCGTCGTTCGTGCCGGCCCCGACGGGCGACGGCTTCTCGTGGCTCTTCGCTTCGGACACCCGCTCGACCGCCCTCGCGCTGTCGGCGCTCGCCGCGGGCCCCGACGCACGCGCCGCGCAGCCGGTCGCCGAGGCGCTCGCCCGTTCGCTGCTCTCGCGCCGTTCGTCCGACGGATGGGCGACGACCCAGGACAACGCCGCCGTCGTGGACGCGCTTGCGGCCTACCACGCCGCGTACGAGGCGCAGGCACCGGCGTTCACGGCCGTCGTGCGCGCAGGGAGCCGGGAATGGCTGCGCCACGCGTTCGCCGGCCGATCGACCGGTGCCGTCGAAGCCTCGCTCGCAGCCGACGCCGTGGCCGATTCGACCGCGGTCCGCCTGTCCGTCGAGGGGCGCGGACGGTTGTTCTACGACCTCACGCTCGAATCCTGGACATCGGGCGCGGTGCGTCCGCTCGACCAGGGGCTGGCGGTGCGGCGCACGATCGAGCGCCTGGACCGGGCGGGTCGGCCCGTTTCGTCGGCCATCGATCCCTCGAACGGTCCCGTGGACGTCGCGCACGGGGACGCGATCGCGGTGACCCTCCGCGTGATCGCGCCCCGAGACCGCAACTACGTCGTGGTCGATGACGCGCTGCCCGCCGGCTTCGAGGCGGTGAACAGCGCGTTCGTCACGACCCCGACGTCGGTCAGCGAAGAAACCGGGCCGGGTCGCTGGTGGGGGTCGTTCAACCACGCGGAACTCCGGGACGACCGGGTCCTGCTGTTCGCCGACCGGCTGGACCGCGGCGAACACACGTACCGCTACGTCGTGCGGGCGACCGCTTCCGGCACGTTCGCCTGGCCGCCCGCGAGCGCCGAGGCGATGTACGAGCCGACGGTTCGCGGTCGCACGGGCTCCTCGAGGGTCACCGTATCCGCACCCCGCTGACCGTGCGCGGCCGGTGGCGACGCGTCAGACCGTGCGCGTCAGCCACCGGCCGCGGCGGAACAGCACCCAGGCGACCCAGGCCGCCGCGACCTGGCTGACGACGACCGCGAGGTAGATTCCGAACGGCCCCAGGCCCGCCGTGTGCGCCAGCACGACGGCCACGGGGATCTGCACGATCCAGTAGGCGAGCAGGTTGACCCATGTCGGCGTCGTGGTGTCTCCCGCCCCGTTGAACGACTGGACCAGGGTCAGCACGACCGCCCGGAGCGGAAATCCGAACGCGATGACCTGCAGGCAGAGTCGTCCCGCCTCCACGACCGCCGGATCCGGGGTGAAGAGGCGCACGAGCGGCTCTGCAAGTAGGAACGTCAGCACCCCGCCCGTGCCCATGATCGCGAGCGCGGCGCCCGACGACAGTCGCACCGAGTCGATCGCCCGCTGCGCATGCCCGGCGCCGAGATTCTGCCCGACCATCGTGGCCGCCGCGTTGCCGAGCCCCCATGCCGGAAGAACGACGAAGACCAGCACGCGCTGGGCGACCGTGAAGCCGGCCACCGTATCGCTTCCGAAATCGGCAACGATGCGCGTCATGACCAGGAAGGAGGCGGTGCCGACGAGGAACTGCACGATGCCGGGCGCCGCCACCGTGAGCAGGGAGCGCAGCAGGGCGGGCTGAAGTCGGAACCCGCCGACGGGCCTGCGGAGGCGCGTGCGTCCCTTGGCGAGGATCCAGACCTGGAGTGCGATGCCCACCGTGCGGCCGATGGTGGTCGCGACGGCGGCACCCGTCGTTCCGAACGCCGGCACGGGCCCCCACCCGAAGATGAAGATCGGGTCGAGCACGACGTTCAGGCCGTTGGCTATCCACAGCACCCGCATGCTGTAGGCCGCATCCCCCGACCCGCGGAACACCGCGTTCATGAGGAAGAGCAGCATGATCGACACGTTGGTGCCCAGGAGGACCTGCAGGTAACCGCGGCCGGCCTGAACCACCTGCTCGTCGGCGCCCATCAGCCGCAGAAGGGTTTCCGCTTCGTACACGCCGAGCGCGCCGAGCGCAAGCGAAACGGCGAGCCCCACGACGATAGCCTGCCAGGCGGCCTGCGCGGCGTCTTCCGGGCGACCTTCTCCGATGCGCCGTGCCACGATGGCCTGCACGGCCATCGAGAGTCCGATCGCGACCGCGAAGACCAGCACGACGAGCGCGGCCGACAGCCCCACCGCGGCGACCGGCGCGGGCCCGAGGCGCGCCACGAACCAGACGTCGGCCACCTCGAACACGGCCTGCATCGACATCTCGAGCACCATCGGCACCGAGAGCGCCACGAGTGCCGGGGCGATCGGTCCGGTGGTGTAGTCGCGCGGACGGCCCGTGAGCCCGTCCTTCGCCTCCCGCCACCAGTCCCGCGGGCCGCGCCGACCCGGATCGGCGGAAGTGCGGACCGACGACGGGGTCAAGGCGGGGTCTCCGGATGAGGGGATCGACCGCAGCCGTACCCGCGTGCCGGGCGGTGGTTTCCGCCCGTGGAAACGGCCCTGCGATCCGTCAAAATCTTGCGTTTTTGCACGGATTTCCCCATTTCTGCACGAAACCTCTTTATCGGATCTTTTCTTGCCGGCCAGTACCCCCTTGCCTAACTTGCCCGCCGGTTTTCGAGGGCAGAGCGCACGAACCGCGTGCCTGCCGCGCCTTTACAGCCCACCCGCCGTTCCATGCTCGGGCCCATCCTCTTCTTCGTGTTCGCCGTAGCGGCGATCGCAGGCGCGCTCGGAATGCTCATCGCGCGCAACCCGGTCACCAGCGCCCTCTGGCTCATCCTGACGATGTTCAGCGTGGCCGGTCTGTACCTGACCATGAACGCGAGCTTCATCTCGGTCGTGCAGGTCCTCGTCTACGCCGGCGCGATCATGGTGCTCTTCATCTTCGTGATCATGCTCCTGAACCTCGCCGAGCTTCCGAAGCCCGAGAAGATGGATTGGCGCAGGGGCATCGCGTTCGTCCTCGGCGTCGGCGTGCTCGCGCAGCTCGCCTATGTCGTTTCGGCCGCGCTCGACGTGCTGCCCTCCCCGGCAGCCCTCGAGGCCGCGGGCCAGAACGGCTCGGCCGCCAACCTGGCCAAGGAGCTGTTCACGCGGTACGCCATGCCGCTCGAGGTGATCGGCGTACTGCTTCTCGTCGCCACCGTGGGCGCCGTCATGATCGCCAAGCGGCGGTTCGTCTGACCCGTTCATGCGTTCCGCGCCCCGTCCTCTTCCGACCGGCTTTTCCCGGACTCACGGGCGGAACTGACCTTTTTCTTCCAGCCTGCCGACAGCCACCCGGCCCACTCCATGGAAGTCACGCTCAACTGGTATCTCACCCTCGCCGCGGTCCTGTTCGTGATCGGCGTGATGGGGGTGCTCCTGCGCCGCAACGTCATCGTCATCCTGATGTCGGTCGAGCTCATGCTCAACGCGGTGAACCTGACGCTCGTCGCCTTCAGCCAGTCGATGGCCGATCCGGCGGGCCAGATCCTGGTCTTCTTCGTGATGTCGGTAGCGGCCGCCGAGGCGGCCGTCGGCCTGGCGATCGTGATCGCCATTTTCCGCAGCCGGCTCACGATCGACGTGACCGACATCAACCTGTTCCGGTACTGAGACTCCCTGAGAACGGTCCCGGGAGCCGCTCCCGGGCCCCGCGAGATCCATGGAAACCGATTCCCTCGTACGACTGCTCCTCCTGCTTCCGCTGGCCGGAGCGGTGTTCAACGGCATCCTGCCGCTCTTCATCCCGTCGCTGCGCCACCGGGAGACCCTGATCGGAACGGTCGGAACGGCGGTGGTCGCCGTGCCTTTCCTGATCGCGGCGTACCTGTTCGCCGGATTCCACGGCGAGGCCCACGTCGCGAACTTCTACACCTGGATGGCGGCCGGGGACTTCTCCGTCTCGTTCGCCTACCGGGTGGACCAGTTGTCGCTGCTCATGACACTCGTCGTGACGGGCGTGGGCGCGCTCATCCACCTGTATTCGGTCGGGTACATGCACGGGGATCCGGGGTTCTGGCGGTTCTTCGCCTACCTGAACCTCTTCGTCTTCGCGATGCTCAACCTGGTCCTGGGCGACAACCTGCTCGTCCTGTTCCTGGGCTGGGAGGGCGTGGGGCTCTGCTCGTACCTGCTCATCGGGTTCTGGTACACCGACCTGAAGAACTCGGCGGCCGGCAACAAGGCGTTCATCATGAACCGGGTGGGCGACTTCGCTTTCCTGCTCGCGATGTTCATCTTCGTCAAGGAGATCGGAAGCCTCGATTTCGCCCGCGTCATCGCCGAAGGTCCGACGATGGACCAGTCGACGATCAACTGGGCCGTGCTGCTGCTCTTCATCGGCGCGACCGGCAAGTCGGCGCAGATTCCGCTCTTCACGTGGCTTCCGGACGCCATGGCCGGCCCGACGCCCGTTTCGGCGCTGATCCACGCGGCAACGATGGTCACGAGCGGCCTCTACATGCTGGCCCGCCTGTCTCCGGTCGTCCTGGCCGCGCCCGCGATCATGAACGTCATCGCCATCGTGGGCGCCCTGACCGCGATCGTCGCCGCGACCATCGCGATCACGCAGAACGACATCAAGAAGGTCCTGGCCTACTCGACCGTCTCGCAGCTCGGCTACATGTTCGTGGCCTCGGGCGTCGGCGCCTTCTTCGTGGCCATCTTCCACGTGATGACGCACGCCTTCTTCAAGGGCTGCCTCTTCCTCGGCTCGGGCTCGGTCATCCACGGCATGCACCACGTCGAGCATGAACTGCACAAGGACGGCCACGGGCACCACCTCGATCCGCAGGACATGCGCACGATGGGCGGATTGAAGAAGTACATGCCGTCCACGCAGAAGACCTTCCTGCTGGCCACGCTCGCCATTTCGGGGATTCCGCTGCTGTCGGGCTTCTTCTCGAAGGACGAGATTCTCTTCAAGGCCTTCGAGGCCGGCACGACCGGCATGTCGGCCGCGTGGTTCGCGTGGGTCGTGGGCCTGGTCACCGCGTTCCTGACGGCCGTCTACATGGCACGGGCCTATTATCTCACGTTCGAGGGCACGCCCCGCTGGCCGCACGCCGACAAGCTCCACCCGCACGAATCGCCCTGGACCATCACGACGCCGCTGTGGGTGCTCGGCATCCTGTCGGTCGTCGGCGGATACGTCGGCATTCCGGCCGTCATCGGGCATGGCGAGTACAACCTGATCCATCACTTCCTGGCGGGCGGGCACGGACCGGTCGCCGAGCGCGCCGTCGAGGCACACGTCTCGCTCGGCACCGAGTGGGGTCTGATCGTCCTGGGATCGCTCGTCGCGATCGTGGGCTTCTGGACCGGCCGGCGGCTCTACCTCAAGGACGGACTCGCCTCCGACGCAGCCCTCGCGTCCCGTTTCGGCGGCGCATGGAAGCTGTGGCAGGGCAAGTATTTCGTGGACGAGCTCTACGAGAAGATCGTCGTGCGTCCCGTCATCGGCGGCGCCGAAAAGGCCTTCGCTCCTTTCGACAAGTACGTGGTGGACGGAATGGTCAACGCGGTCGGGTACGTCACCCGGGCGATCAGTTACGTGCTGCGCTACCTGCAGACCGGCCTCGTCCAGTCCTACGCCGTCGCCATCGTGTTCGGCGTCCTGTTGGTCGTCGGCATGATGCTCTTCGGTTGATCCACCCGCCCGGCAAGCGTTCGCGATGAATATCCCCTACCTGACGTCGATCGTCATCTTCCTGCCGCTCGTCGGAGCGGTACTCACGCTGCTCTCGCGGTCCGTGAACACGACCCGGTGGACGGCCCTCGTGGTCACCACCGTCACGTTCGTCGTCTCGCTGGGACTCTGGACGGGCTTCGACCCGGCGGTTTCGACATCCGACTGGCCGCAGCTGGCCAACGTCTGGGCCGGGTGGTTCGGCCCCGGTGTCGACGTCAAGTATTTCGTCGGCATCGACGGGCTCAACCTGCTGCTCGTGCTGCTGACCACGCTGCTGGGTCCGATCGTGGTGCTTTCGTCGTGGACCTACATCCACAAGCACGAGAAGGCCTACTACACGCTGCTCCTGATCCTCCAGACCGGAGTGACGGGCGTCTTCACCTCGTTCGACGTCATCCTGTTCTACATCTTCTTCGAACTAACCCTGATCCCGATGTACTTCATCATCGGTATCTGGGGCGGCGAGGAGCGGGTGTACGCCGCGGTCAAGTTCGTCCTTTTCACGCTGGTCGGCTCGCTCCTGATGCTGGTCGCGCTGCTCTTCCTCGGCTTCGCGGCCGGCGAGGCGATCAACGGCGGCGTCTTCACGACCGACTGGTACACGCTGGTCGAGTTCAACATGCCGGCGGTGCAGCAGGGCTGGCTGTTCCTGCTCTTTGCGCTGGCCTTCTCGATCAAGGTCCCGCTCTTCCCGCTGCACACGTGGCTTCCCGACGCGCACGTGCAGGCGCCGACCGGCGGGTCGGTCATCCTGGCCGGCGTGCTGCTGAAGATGGGTACGTACGGACTGGTGCGCTTCTGCCTTCCCTTCTTCCCGGACGCGACCCACGAATACGCCATGCTCTTCGCGGTGCTCGCGGTCATCGGCATCGTCTACGGAGCGCTTGTCTCCCGCGCGCAGACCGACGCCAAGAAGCTCGTGGCCTACTCGTCGGTGAGCCACCTCGGATTCGTGGTCCTGGGCATCTTCGCCCTCACGGCCGAGGCCATGCAGGGCGCCTTCATCCAGATGATCAACCACGGCATCTCGACCGGCGCCCTCTTCCTCATCGTGGGCATGTTGTACGAACGCCGCCACACCCGCGCGATGGCCGATTTCGGCGGAATCGCGAAGTCGGTGCCGGTCCTGTCCTTCTTCATGATCTTCACCGTCCTGGCCTCGGCCGGGCTCCCGGGCCTAAACGGCTTCGTGGGCGAGTTCCTGATCCTGATGGGCTCGTTCAAGAGCGCGACGGTCGGAAGCCCGTGGCTCATCGCGATCGCCACGACGGGCGTCATCCTGGCCGCGGTATACCTTCTCTACATGGTCTACCGGACGTTTTTCGGTCCGCTCGAGATCGAGGCCAACCGCACGATGAAGGATCTCAATCCGCGGGAAGTGCTGCTCCTGCTTCCGCTCGTGATCCTCATGATCTGGATGGGCTTCGCGCCGGCGCCCTTCCTTGCCCGCAGCGAGCCCGCCGTCCAGGACCTGCTGCGGAAGATCGACGCCAAGCGCGCCCAGTCGGCACCCGCGGCCGAAGAACCCGTTTCGATGCTGTACGACGGAGAGCGTTTCACCCCCGCGCCTTCCGTCCGGTGATTCCCCCCACCGCACCGCACCCCATGATTCGTCCCAGAACCACGCTGCGCCTCGCCGTCCCCGCGCTGATCGCCGCGGGACTCGCGTGGGCATTCGGCGCGACCGACTGGCTGGTCGCGATGGCCCAGGAGGCAGCCCACGGCGCCGCGGGAGCGGCCGGCGACGCGGCGGCCGATGCGTCTCACGGCCCCGAACCTCCCGCTTGGCTCGTTCTTCCGTTCGTATCGATCCTGCTCCTGATCGCCACGGGGCCGCTGTTCTTCGCGCACCACTGGCATCACCACTATCCGAAGTACTCCATCGGCCTGGGCCTGGTCGTGGCGGCGTACTACGTGTTCGCCCTCGGCTCGCCGACCCCGATGGTGCATGCGGCAACCGAGTACCTGTCGTTCATCGCGCTGGTGGGATCGCTGTTCATCGCCGCCAGCGGCATCTTCGTGAACATCAACGCGAAGGGCACCCCGCGAAACAACGTCATCCTGCTCTTCATGGCGTCGGTCATCGCGAACCTGATCGCGACGACCGGATCGGCGATGCTGTTCATCCGGGCCTACATGCGCCTGAACACCGGGCGGCTCAAGGCCTACCACATCGTCTTTTTCATCTTCCTGGTCGCCAACGTGGGCGGAGCGCTTACGCCCATCGGTGATCCCCCGCTGTTCCTCGGTTTCCTGCGGGGTGTGCCGTTCTTCTGGACGTTCGAGCACGTCTGGTACATCTGGCTGCCGGCCACGGTGATCCTGCTCGGGCTCTTCTACCTGATCGACCGGCGCAACACCGGGCAGGGCCCGGCTCCGGATCCGGAAGCACGCACCATCCAGCTCCAGGGAGCGAAATCGTTCGGGTGGGTCGCGATCATCATCGCGTCGGTTTTCATCGACCCGAACGTTTTCCCGTGGGTGCCCGACCTGCACGAACTCCTGCACGTTCCGTTCGGCATCCGCGAACTCATCATGCTCACGGTGGCGGTGCTCGCCTACCGTACGGCCGACAAGACCGCGCTCGCCCGGAACGAGTTCACGTTCGAGCCGATCCGCGAGGTCGGATTCCTCTTCCTCGGCATTTTCGCGACGATGCAGCCGGCGCTCCAGCTCATCGCGTCGTTCGCGGCCGATCACGCCGACGGACTCTCGGTCGGAATGTTCTACTGGGCTACCGGTGCGCTCTCGGCCGTGCTCGACAACGCGCCGACCTACCTGAACTTCCTGGCCGCCGCGATGGGCAAGTTCGGTCTCGACGTCAACCTGGCTGCCGACGTCAAGGACATGGCCCTGCCCGAGATGGCCCACCCCGACTCCTGGTACTTCCTGCAGGCGATCTCCGTCGCCGCGGTCTTCTTCGGCGCCGTCACCTACATCGGCAACGCTCCTAACTTCATGGTGAAGGCGATCGCCGAGGCCAACGGCGTCGAGACCCCCTCCTTCACCGAGTACATCTGGAAGTACTCGCTTCCGATCCTGATCCCGGTCTACGGGCTCATCTACCTCGTCTTCTACAGCGGCTGGATCCTCTGATCCGGCACACGGCCCCATGAACGAACCCACCGCGCTCTCCCCCGAGGCCCTCGCCGACGCCCTGCCGAACCTGCCGGGTTGGCACGTC
Organism: Rhodothermales bacterium; assembly: GCA_024711125.1. Classification (GTDB taxonomy): domain Bacteria; phylum Bacteroidota; class Rhodothermia; order Rhodothermales; family UBA10348; genus JANJTM01. The sequence continues at coordinate 19,603 of JANJTM010000035.1, read as the reverse complement.
GAGGACAACCGCCTCGTGCGCACGTTCTCGTTCGGAAGCTTTCGCGAGGCGATCAGCTTCATCGTGCGGATCGCGTTCGAAGCCGAGGGGATGAACCACCACCCCGAGATCACCAACGTCTACAACCGCGTGCGCATCGCCCTGACGACGCACGACGCCGGCGACCGCATCACGGCTGCCGACGTGCGCCTCGCGCGCCGTATCGCCGAATTCTCCTGGGTCTGATACGACCTCGCACGGAACCGTCATGGATCTCTCCACCGCCTACGACCTGCTCGGCGCCGATCTCGTCGCCACGAAATCGCTCGTGCTCCTGACCGTGCTCGGGCTGGTCGCGATCGTCGTCGACGCGTTTTCGAACGACCACAAGTCCCTGCCGTGGATGGCCGGCCTCGGCCTCGCGGCAGGCATCGCCTTCGAAGCCCTGACGCTGTTCCAGCCCTCGGGCACCGCGTTCTACGGCATGCTGAGGGTCGGAGGCTATGCCGCCTACCTCAACATCGTCATCATGGCGGCGGCGCTCCTGACCATCATCCTCTCCGTTCCGTACCTGAAGCGCATTCGCCACAACTACGGCGAGGTACACGCGATCGTCCTTTTCGCGACGGTCGGAATGATGGTCCTCGCGGCGTCGAACAACCTGGTTTCGAGTTTCGTCGGCCTCGAAACCATGTCGATTCCTCTCTACATCCTCACGGGTCTCGTGCGGGACGACGAGGGCGCCATCGAAAGCGCGCTCAAGTACTTCCTGCTCGGGGCCTTCGCGACGGGGTTCTTCCTGTACGGAATCGCGCTGCTCTACGGCGCGACCGGGTCGATGTACCTGCCCGAGATCGCCGCCCATGTCGCGGCGAACGGACCGTCGGTGCTCTTCGTGGCCGGCAGCGCGCTGCTCCTGATCGGGTTCCTCTTCAAGGTCAGCGCCGTTCCGTTCCACATGTGGACGCCCGACGTCTACCAGGGGGCTCCGACCACGCTCACCGGCTTCATGTCGACGGCCTCCAAGGCGGCCGCGTTCGGCGCGCTGATCCTCGTGCTCTACATCGCGATGCCGGGACAGGGATGGACCGAGGCGCTGTCGGTGATCGCCCTCCTGACCATGGTCCTGGGCAATATCGTGGCGCTGGCGCAGGCGAACGTGAAGCGCATGCTGGCCTACTCGTCCGTCGCCCATGCCGGTTACGTTCTCGTGGGCCTCGCCTCGGGTTCGACCGACGGCTACTCGGGGGCGCTGTTCTACCTGCTCGTCTACACCGTCATGAACATCGGCGCCTTCGGCGTGATGTCGGTACTCGAGTGGGACGAACGCGGGGGTCGCGAACAGACGCTCGAATCACTCGCGGGGGTCGGATACCGACGTCCGCTGCTCGGCTGGACGATGGCCTTCTTCCTCTTCAGCCTCTCGGGCTTCCCGCCGCTCGGCGGCTTCCTCGGCAAGTACGCGGTCTTCGCTCCGGCCGTCGAAGCCGGCCTCACCTGGCTCGTCATCGTGGGCGTGCTCGCGAGCGCCGTGTCGGCCTACTACTACCTGCGCGTGCTCGTGGTCTTCTTCATGAAGACGGCCGACGAGGTGCGGGTTCCGGTGAGCGACGCGCCGTTCGAGGTGCCGCGTTCCACGGCGGTGGTCCTCGTATTGTGCGCGGCGGCGCTCCTCGTACTCGGCGTCAGCCCGCAGCTGCTCGAAGTCACCGCCCGGTTCTTCTCGTCGACGGGCGCTCTCGCGCTGATTCCGTAACGATTCGGGGGCGGGCACGGGATACAGGCACCCCATGCGGGCACCGCTCGCCGGCTCCCGCGTTGGAGGCGGCCAAGCGGCCCGCTTCCATGCAGAACCTCGTACGTGACCTGATCCCCCACGCGCCCGAACTCGGGCTGTACGTGGCGCCGGACATCCCGGCCGACCGGCTTCGCAACGCCATCCGCGACTACGCTCCGGACCTGGCCGCAGAGGATGTGCTCGCGCTCTACGACGCCACCCTGCTGCGCAACGCGAAGGACGGCGCCGTTTTTGCGGCCGACCGGTTCGTTTTCCAGAACAACGATCTCGAGGCGCCGCAGACCGTCCGGTATTCCGACATCGTATCCGTGGAGGCGGCCAAGAGGCTGCTCGGCGGGCGGCGGGTCCAGGTCGGCGTCAATCGCGGGCGGGCCACCGTGGAACTGACGATCGACTTTTCAGGCCGTCCCGCGGCCGCCCGCTACGTCGCCGAGTTCCTGTCCGACGCCATGACGGCCGGCGTGACGCTGGGAGCCCGCGGGAGCCGCGAAGCGGGACCGCTTACCGAGGAGGACTTTCCCGAACCGTCCGATTCGTTCGAGACCGACCTCGTTGCGGTGCGCAGCGCGCTGCACCGGCTCAACGCGGACCGCGCCCTGACGTCGGCCGACCTGCGACGGTTGCTGGACGCGTTGGGGTGAGCGCCGAGCGCCGGTGCGTGGCCCGCCGCCGCCCCCGGATCGTCCACGCCCGGAATCCGTAACCGCCGGCCGAACGTATATACTGAGTTCGTATACGATCCTCCATCGGAATCCCATGGCCCACACCCTTCCCGCACTCCCCTACGCGCACGACGCGCTCGAGCCGCACATCGACACGCTCACGATGCAGATCCACCACGGGAAGCATCACCAGGCGTACGTGAACAATCTCAACGCCGCCCTCGAGGGACACGCCGAACTCGCCGCGAAGTCGATCGAGGACCTGCTCCGGGGCATTGCCGACGTTCCCGAGGCGATCCGCACGGCCGTGCGCAACAACGGCGGCGGACACGCCAACCACTCCCTCTTCTGGACCACGCTGTCGGCCAACGGCGGCGGAGCCCCCGCGGGCGCCCTGGCAAGCGCCATCGATGCGGCCTTCGGCTCCTTCGACGCCTTCAAGGAGCTCTTCGCGAAGGCCGGTGCCACCCGCTTCGGAAGCGGCTGGGCCTGGCTCGTCGTGGACGGCTCAGGCGTGCTCAAGTGCTACTCCACGGCCAACCAGGATTCGCCGTACATGGACGGCCATACGCCGATCCTCGGCCTCGACGTCTGGGAGCACGCCTACTACCTGCACTACCAGAACCGTCGCCCCGACTACATCGCGGCCTTCTGGAGCGTAGTCGACTGGAACGCGGTCGCGGCGAACTTCGCGGCGGCCAAGGGCTGATCCGACGGTTGAACACGCGTGGCGGGGCGGCCGGTTATCTTCCGGCCGCCCCGTTCCCATTTCTGCGCGGTCTCGTGACGCTTCCGCCATCGATTGCCCTGCTGCGCCTGCACGCCGACGCCGCCACGCGCAGAGCCGCGGCGTCCGTGCTGTCGGCGGAAGAGGCCGAGCGCATGGCTTCGTTCCGGCACGACGACCGCCGCGCCACCTTCGCCGTCGGGCGGCTTGCCGCCCGAACCCTCGTGGCCGAACGCGTGGGATGCTCCGCAGGCGCGGTGGAGGTTCGCGTGGAGGAGGACGGCTCGCTTGCCGTACCGGGCACCGGGCTCCACGTCTCGATCTCCCACTCGGCACTGGACGTCGTCGCCGTCATGGGCGATCATCGGGTCGCCGTGGATCTGGAGCGCATCAAGCCGCGATCGGTGAGCCTGTACCGGTTCATGCTGCGGCCGGATGAAGCCGCGCTGCCCGACACGGTGCCCGGTCCCGTCGATCGCCGCATCGCGCTCCTCTGGTCGATCAAGGAGTCGGTGCTAAAGGGCCGTCGCACGGGCCTCAGGCACTCTCCGAAATCACTGCGCATCGCGCACTTCGACCCAGCCGGCACCGCCCGGGTGCGGGCCGACGACGGGGAATCGTGGCAGGTCGCATTCGACGTCAGCGACGAATGCGCGCTCGCGGTGGCATGGCCGGCCTAGGGTGTGTTCACGCTTCACGAGCGACTCCTTACGGCAGTGACGTGGCCATTTGATACGCGGGTCGCTGAATATGCGCGGTGCGGGAGGTGGGCCGGGCGCTGGCCGAGCCGTTCTCTCGCTTCCGCACCCGCTTGAAGGGCGGTCTTGTGCACTTCCGGGGCCAAAGTGCACAACTGCACCCGTTTGAAGGGCCGTTTTGTGCGCTTCCGGGGCCAAAGTGCACAAATGCGCGCGATTGAAGGGCCGTTTTGTGCACTTCCGGGGCCAAAGTGCACTGTTGCCCCGCCGGCGACCGTCGTGGTCGATGACTGGGTCGGTTTCCCCTGCATGGGTCCGACCGGACCGTAGAGTTCCGATCCGGGCCAAGCGTGAGCACGCCCTGGTCAAATACCCACCAGTTCGATTCAGGCCCCAAATGGAAGTTCGGCGTCCGTTCGAAGGACCTTCTGCTTCGATTCAGGCACCAAATGGAAGTTCGGCGTCCGTTCGAAGGACGTTCTGCTTCGATTCGGCCCCCGAATGGAAGTTCGGAGCTTGTCCCGGAGGACGATTCCGATTCGGTCCTACCCTGCAGGCAGGACGTGCCGGGTCGGACGTCCACCCGGAGCGCCGACGCGGCCTAGTTGGCCGGATACTGCGCCCGCACTTCCGCCTCGACGAGCTGCTGCAGCGGCTCGTAGCCGAACGTCACGAGCGGCTTGCCGTTGACGAAGAAACCCGGCGTCTTGGTGACGCCGAGCGCCTCGGCGTCCGCCAGGTCCTGCCCGATGAGCTGTGTGATGGCCCCGTCGTTCATGTCGGCCTGGAGGCGTTCCATGTCGAGCCCGGCCTGGGCCAGGATGGGCAGAAGGCGGTCAATGAGCACCTGGTGGTTCTGCGTCCACTGGGCCTGGGTCTGCAACACGAGCTCGAGCACCTGCCAGTAGTCGGCCTGCCGGGAGGCGGCCTCGAGTGCGCGCACGACCTGGTCCGAACCCCCGTGGAACGGCGCGTAGCGCACGACGGTCTTCACCTTGCCCGGGTGCTGGTCCATCAGGTGACGCGTGAACGGATGGAATGCCGCGCATGTCTCGCAGGCCGGATCGGTGAACTCGATAATCACGACCTTCGCGTCGGCCGGGCCGTACACGCGGGCGTGCGGACGAACGAACGCCTCGAAATTCTCGCTGGCCGCGAAGGCGAGCGCCTCGGCCTTCTCGGTGTTGAATGCGTAGCGGCCCACGGCGAATGCGACCACGAGCAGGATCGCGACGGGGATGACGAGCTTTTCCTTTTTCACTTCGACACCTTGTATTGGAGCGCGACGAGCAGGCCGGCCATCACCGTGAAGGCTGCCAACGAAAGCAGCGGGATGGTGACGAACCCGAACAGCGCGAAATCGACTTCGGAACACGAAACGCCCGCCTGGCAGGGGCTGAGCGTCTCTTCCACGACGCCCCACACGAGGAGGTTCTGGTAAAAAGCCACCAACCATCCACCCGCCGCGAGTGGCGCGGCGTACCGCACCACACGGGTATCCAGCGGAAACAGTGCCACCGTGAAGACGATGGCAAGCGGAAACAGGAAAATCCGCTGCACCCAGCACAGGGAACAGGGAACGAGCCCCATCACCTGGCTGAAGAACAGGCTTCCGAGCGTACCGACCGCGGCGATGAGCCAGCAGAGGAACACCAGGGTCCAGGGGGCGGAATCCGCGTTCGGGTCGGTGGCCATCGGTCAACCGGCGGGACGGGTGGATCGGGGTGGGAAAATACTCGCGTTGCACTTGGGGGCATACTGCCTCCGGGGGGGAGATCCTCTTCCCCGTCCCGCATGACACCCAATTCCGACCGACTTCACGGGGAGATGGCTCCTGCGGGGCGCGGGACGGTCCTGCAGGCACGCTCCCATCCGCGGATACCCGGCACTTTCGCACCGTCTCCACCGCGCGTTCATCGTCGGTAAAGTATCTTATTCCTGACAACCTAGTCCGCTATCTCTAATTCGTCATGCGCGAAACCCTGCAGACCTCCCTCCCGATTTCCGAGCGCACCGTCGGTGAACTCGTGGCCGAAGACTACCGCCGCGCCCGCGTCATGAAGCAGTACGGTCTTGAATTCTGCTGCGGAGGTGGCGTGCCGCTCGGCGAGGCCTGCCGCAGGAAGGACCTGTCCGTCGAGCAGGTGGCGAGCGCGCTCGCGTCCGTCGAGCGGGATCCGGCCGATCCGCTGTCGATGGTGTCGCGCTGGAGCCCGTCGTTCCTCGCGGACTACATCGAGGTCACGCACCACACGTACGTGCGGGAGGCGGTACCGCCGCTGCGCGCCTTCACGCAGAAGGTCGCACGCGTCCACGGGCACGCCGTCCCGGAGCTCGTCGATATCGCCGAGGCGTTCGACGCCCTCGCCGACGAACTCGAATCGCACATGGCGTACGAGGAGACCGTGCTGTTTCCGGCGGTGCGCTCGGCGGATCCGGCGGTTGCCGACCGCCTAGGACGTGCCGAAGAAGAGCACGTGCGCGCGGGCGACCTGATGGCCGAAATCCGCTGCCTTTCCAATGACTTCACGCCGCCGGACTGGGCATGCGCGACGTACCGGGCCTCGTTCGCGAACCTCCGGGAATTCGAGGAGGACCTTCACCGCCACGTGCACCTCGAGAACAACGTGCTATTCGCTCGCCTGCGAACTGCGGCCGTCAGCCCGCCACCCGCGGCAGAGCCCCGTGCCGCCCACGCTGGGTGATGAGTCGGGCCCCCCGGCGGAACGTCAGGTAGGACCACGTCCATCCCGCCATGACCCACAGCCGGTTGCGGAATCCGACGAGGAAGTAGATATGGATGAGCAGCCATCCGAGCCAGGCCGCGAAGCCCGACAGCCGAACGCGGCCGAAATCGGCCACGGCCGCCGAGCGACCGATGGTCGCGAGCGAGCCCTTGTCACGGTAGCGGAACACGCCCGGCGCCCTTCCGCCCACCCGCGCCTCGATCGCACGCGCCACGAACCGCCCTGCCTGCATCGCGGCGGGCGCCACCCCCGGCACGCCGGGCACGCTCGCAAGATCGCCCGCCACGAACACCTCCGGGTGCCCCGGAATCGACAGGTCGGGCTCCGTGACGACGCGCCCGGCCGCGTCGACGGGTACGCCCAAGGACGCGGCGAGGGATGACGCCTGCACGCCGGCCGCCCAGAGGATCGTGCGCGCCTCGATGCGCTCGTCGCCAAGGTTCAGTCCCTCTCCGTCGAGCGCCGTCACGAAGGCCCGCGTGCGCACGGTCACGCCAAGGACCTCCAACTGTCTCTGCGCCTTCTCCGACAGCGATTCCGGATAGGTCGGAAGCACCCGCTCCCTGCCCTCCAGCAGCAGGACCTCGACGCGCGTGGTGTCGGCTTTCCGGTAATCCCCGGCCAGCGCCTGGTGGCCGATCTCGGACAGGGCTCCCGCCAGTTCGACGCCCGTTGGGCCCGCGCCGACGACCGCGAACCGGAGCCAGGCGGCCCGGGCGACCGGGTCCGACTCCCGCTCGGCGGCTTCGTAGGCCAACAGGATGCGACGCCGCATTTCGAGCGCGTCGTCGATCGTCTTCAGCCCGGGGGCGTGTCGCGCCCAGTCGTCGTGTCCGAAATACGCGTGGTGCGCCCCGGTCGCGATGACGAGCCAATCGTACTCGACCGCGCCGTTGTCCAGTTCGACCCGCCGGGCCGCGAGGTCCACACGCCGCGCCTCGGCCAGCAGGACCCGCACGTTCTCGCGCCCGCGCACGATCGCCCGCAGCGGGTACGCGATGTCGCTCGGGTTGAGCGCCGCCGCCGCCACCTGGTACAGCAGCGGCTGGAACAGGTGATGGTTCTCCCGGTCGACGAGCGTTACGCGCACCGGGAGCCGGCCGAGACGGCGCACGGCCGTCAATCCCGCGAAACCGCCCCCGATCACGACGATGTGGGGGCCGGGGCCGTCGGTCCGTTCCATGGGGGACCTCCCTCGTTCGTTCTCCCGTCGATACGAAGCGTCGCGCCTGCGGTTGTAGTGTAATCCCCGATTCGCCGAGTCTCCAAAAAGGGGCTTCAGCGCCCGCGACGGTCCCCCGATCGCGGCCGTCGATCGCCGGCGCACCGCCGGCCCTCCGGCCTCAGCGAACTTTCGCCGCCCCTCGGGCGTGCATTCGGGTCCCTCCGTAGTTTCCGCCCGAACCTGCCCGCGCCCCGCATGGAAGCGTCTCCCTACCGCCCCAAGCACCCGGTCCGCTTCGTGACCGCCGCGAGCCTCTTCGACGGGCACGACGCCGCGATCAACATCATGCGGCGCATCCTGCAGGCGTCCGGCGCCGAGGTGATCCACCTCGGGCACAACCGCTCGGTGCGCGAGATCGTGGACACGGCGATCCAGGAGGACGTGCAGGGCATCGCGGTGTCGAGCTACCAGGGCGGACACATGGAGTTCTTCAAGTACATGAAGGACCTGCTCGACGAGCGTGGCGCGGGCCACATCCGGATCTACGGCGGGGGCGGCGGGGTGATCGTTCCGCACGAAATCGAGGAGCTGCACGCGTACGGAATCGCCCGCATCTTCTCCCCGGAGGACGGCCTGGCGATGGGCCTGCAGGGCATGATCGACCGGATGCTGCGGGAGTGCGATTTCGAGCTCGAACCCGCGGCGGCCGGCTCGTCGTTCGGAGGGCGCGCCTCGCGGGCCCTGGCGCGGCACCTGACGGCGATCGAGGCCGCGCCGCACCCGGCCGAGCCGGACTCGCAGGGCGACGGCGCCCGCGTCGGCATCACGCTCAAGCCCGTGCCCGCCATCGGCATCACGGGAACGGGCGGCGCCGGCAAGTCGACGCTGACCGACGAGATCGTCCGCCGCTTCCTGAACGATTTCGACGACGTGCACGTCGCGGTGCTGTCGGTGGACCCGACCCGGCCGAAGTCGGGCGGAGCGCTGCTGGGTGACCGCATCCGCATGAACGCGATCTTCGGCGAGCACACCGAGCGCGTCTACATGCGCAGTTTCGCGACGCGCCAGGCCCACCGTGCCACCTCGAAGGCGCTGAAGGACGCGCTCTCCGTGTGCCGTGCGGCCGGCTTCGACCTCGTGATCCTCGAGACCGCCGGCATCGGCCAGTCGGACACCGAGATCACCGAGCTCGTCGACTGCTCGATCTACGTGATGACGCAGGACTACGGCGCGTCCACCCAGCTGGAGAAGATCGGCATGCTCGACGCGGCCGATTTCGTGGCGCTCAACAAGTTCGAGAAGCGGGGGTCGGAAGACGCGCTGCGCGACATCCGCAAGCAGCTGCAGCGCAACCGGGCGGCGTTCGACCGCGACCCGGCCGACATGCCGGTCTACCCCACGATGGCGTCGCATTTCGACGATCCGGGGGTGACGCGGCTCTACCTCGCCCTGCTCGACCACCTGAACGCGCGCTTCTTCTTCGGCCGCGAGTCCCGCATCTACGACCGGGACCGCGTGCCCGAGCCCACGGCGAAGGGCCAGGCGCTGATTCCGCCCAAGCGGCAGCGGTACCTCGGCGAGATCGCGGAGACCAGCCGCAGCTACCGCGCGTGGGCCGAGGCCCAGGTGGCGATCGCGCGCAAGTGGGGCGAGGCCCGGGGTGCGCGGGAGCAGGTCGAGCGGTGGAACCCCGCCGACCGGGACCAGCTCGCCGGGCGGCTCGACGAGATGGTCCGGCACTGGTGGGAGAAGCTCGACGGCCGATCGAAGCGCATCCTGGAGCAGTGGGACGAGACGGCCGCCACGTACCGGGCCGACGCGTTCACCTACGAGGTGCGCGGACGCGAATTCCGCGTGCCGCTGCACGTCGAATCGCTCAGCGGAACGCGCATACCGCGCGTGGTACTTCCCCGCACCGTGGATCCGGGCGAGCGGCTGCGGTTCGCGCTGCTCGAGAACCTGCCCGGCTACTTCCCCTTCACCGCCGGCGTCTTCCCGTTCAAGCGCGAAAACGAGGACCCGACCCGCATGTTTGCCGGCGAAGGCAGCCCCGAGCGCACGAACCGCCGTTTCCACCTCGTTTCGGTCGGAATGCCGGCGGCCCGCCTCTCGACCGCGTTCGATTCGGTGACGCTCTACGGATTCGATCCGGACGAGCGCCCCGACATTTGGGGCAAGGTGGGCAACGCCGGGGTGTCGATCTGCACGCTCGACGACATGAAGAAGCTCTACTCGGGCTTCGACCTCTGCGACCCGACCACGAGCGTCTCGATGACGATCAACGGGCCCGCCCCGATGCTGCTCGCCATGTTCATGAACACGGCGATCGACCAGCAGGTCGAGCGGTTCCTGCGCTCCGAAGGCCGCTGGGAGGCCGCCGAGGTCGAAATCTCGGCCCGGCTCGGCGACGACCGCCCGGCGTACCGCCCGACGGGCCCCTCCGGGCCGGAATCATCCCTTCCCGCGGGTCACGACGGCTCGGGACTCGGCCTGCTCGGCACGAGCGGCGCCGACCTCGTCGACTGGGGGCTGCTCACGCCCGACGAATACGCGATGCTGCGCGCCAAGGCCCTCACGGTCGTGCGCGGCACCGTGCAGGCCGACATCCTCAAGGAGGACCAGGCGCAGAACACCTGCATCTTCTCGACCGAGTTCGCCCTCCGCCTCATGGGCGACGTGCAGGAGTCGTTCATCCGGAACGGCGTGCGCAACTTCTACTCGGTCTCGATCTCGGGCTACCACATCGCCGAGGCGGGGGCCAACCCGGTTTCACAGCTCGCGTTCACGCTCTCCAACGGCTTCACGTACGTCGAGTACTACCGCGCCCGCGGCATGGACGTCGACGACTTCGCGCCCAACCTGTCGTTCTTCTTCTCGAACGGCATGGACCCGGAGTACACGGTGATCGGACGCGTCGCCCGGCGTATCTGGGCCGTCGCGATGCGGGATCTCTACGGTGGCAATGATCGCAGCCAGAAGCTCAAGTATCACATCCAGACGTCCGGTCGCAGCCTGCACGCGCAGGAAATCCAGTTCAACGACATCCGGACCACGCTCCAGGCCCTGCTCGCGATCTACGACAACTGCAACTCGTTGCACACCAACGCCTACGACGAGGCCATCACGACGCCGACCGAAGAATCGGTGCGCCGCGCGATGGCCATCCAGCTCATCATCAACCGCGAGCTGGGCCTGGCGAAGAACGAGAACCCCCTGCAGGGCGCCTTCATCGTCGACGAGCTGACCGACCTCGTAGAGGAGGCCGTGCTCTCCGAATTCGAGCGCATCAACGACCGCGGCGGTGTGCTCGGCGCGATGGAGACCATGTACCAGCGCTCGCGCATCCAGGAAGAATCGATGCTCTACGAGCGGAAGAAGCACACCGGCGAACTTCCGATCGTGGGCGTGAACACCTTCCGCCCGCACGAGGGCGAAGAGGAGCACGCGGGAGCCATCCCGCTGATGCGGTCTTCCGACGACGAGAAGCGCAACCAGCTCGAGGCCCTGCGCGCGTTCCAGGCGCGCAACGAACACCGGTCAGGCGATATGCTCGATCGGCTGCAGCGCGCCGCCCGCGAGGGCGCGAACGTGTTCGATGTGCTGCTCGACGCCGTGCGCGTGTGTTCGCTGGGGCAGATCACCCGGGCGCTGTTCGAGGTCGGAGGGCAGTACCGGCGGAACATGTAGTCAGGTTCGACCGGTGCTGCGGGTCGGCAGTCGGTCCGGCAGGCGATAGATCGCGTGAAGGAGGGCGTTGCATTTGCGAGCGATGCTTCCTCCTTATGGATACATCGAGACCATAGGTCTTCGATCGCTTCGATATTCACGCTTGACGTGATTAACGCAAGGCGTTATTATTCCCGTGATCGTTTCCTTTGCCTGCAAGGACACGGCCCGGCTCGCATCCGGGCTTCGGGTGCCGCGATTCAATTCCTTCGAACGGGTGGCCCTCCGCAAGCTTCGGCAACTTCAGATTGCCGAGAGTCTGCGTGATCTGAGCGTGCCGCCGGGCAACCGGCTGGAGGCATTGCAGGGCGATCGCAACGGCCAACATTCCCTGCGTATCAACGACCAGTACCGGGTCTGCTTCGTGTGGACCGACCACGGCGCCCACCATGTCGAAATCGTCGATTACCATTGAGAAGGAAAAGGGGCTCGACCCGGTAACTCCCGGCGAACTCCTGCTCCACGAGTTCCTCGAACCCATGGGCCTGACCAAGTACCGTCTCGCAAAGGAAATCGGGGTTCCGGCCCAGCGAATCGGGGAAATCGTTGCAGGCCGGCGCGCGGTCACCGCCGATACCGATCTGCGGCTATGCCGGTACTTCGGCCTCAGCGACGGATACTGGCTTCGCGCGCAGGCCGCGCACGACCTGGAGAAGACCCGTGCGCGACTCGGGCGCTCGCTCGATCGCATCCGCCCACTCGCCCAGGCGTCTTGAAGCGGGCTCAGCGGGGTGCCGGTTCGCACGATCCTGATTAGCCCCGCCCTCACCTTGCCACGACGAACGCCCGCGCGCCCTCGTGGTCGCCTCCGGATACCCGCACGAAATAGACGCCCGGCTCGAGGCCCGACACGTCGACCGGTGTTTCGAACGGGCCGAAACCCGGCTCGCGGACGACGACAGAGCTGCGGGTCCGGCCGAGGAGATCGGCCACGGTAACCGTCGCGGCCCCATGGGGCGAGCCGCCGCCACTGCGAGGGCCTGCCGCCCGGACCGTCATGACCCCCGATGCCGGGTTCGGATAGATATCCAGTGCCCAGCCACCCGACTGAACGGAGGGCCCGTCTTCCACCCCGGTGACCCACCGGATCCTCGAGTCCATCCACGCCAGCCGCAGCGTGATCCAGTCCTTCAGGTAGTTGATCTCCTGCGTGCGCGTGCTCCAGACCACCGGGTTGGGCCAGACCCACGTCCCGAGATTGCCCCACCGCGCCGCGTCGCGCACCCCGGCCTCGGACAGGAAGGCCGCGTTCGCATCGATCCACGCGCGGATCGATTCGTCGTGCCACGGGCCACTGCGCAGTGTGCTCCACCGTTCGACCACGCGGAAATGGAAGTCCCGATCGTCCCACAGCTTCCGGAACCAGAAGGGTGGATGGAATTCACCGGCGCCGAGCCGGACCTCGATCTGCCAGCCCGCCGTGCGCTCGCCCTCGTAGTAGTTGGCGTTTCCGAAGCCCAGGTTGAAGTCCCAGATCGGTCCCAGGACGAACTTGGGCGGCGGCTCGCCGGCCTGAACCCGGTCGCGCGACAGGAAGGTCGAAAGCCGGTACCCGTCGATGTTCTTCGAGATCTCGTTCAGCAGGACGAAATCGACGGCCGATTCGACATCGAGAAGCGACGGGTACCCCACGACGGGATCGGCGTACGAGGCGCTCGCCATGAGGGCCTCGAACTGCCGGTACGCCTCCTGGATGTAGGCCTGCTGCTCCGGCGCAATCTCGTTCGGCCGGGGATAATGGTACTGGACGAACACCCGGTCCCCGCTCCCCGGAAACGGCGGGTACCCGGACCACCAGCCCCCGATTTCGGCCCCGTCCCACTTGTCGATCTTCAGGATGTATCCGCCGGTCACGTCATCCCCCGTGACCTCCGTGGGGTCGAGCCGGGCAACGTCCACGCGGTCATCCCCCCGCTTTATGCGCTCCATGAGCACGTAGACCCCCTCGTACGAACCGTTCAATACGAGTTCGACGAAACGCGTGCGGCTCGCATAGCGCCCGGCACTCCGGGCCAGGTGCATGATCAACGCATTGCGCAGGAACGACTTGTCGGAATACGGGCCGTAGAGGATCCAGTCCTCGTCCGCCGGCATGCCGAGCACCGACGCCTCGACGTCGAGCCCGTCCGGGCCGCGAAGCTCCACGGCATAGGACTTCTTGGGGAACGACTGCGACGACGAGCCGCGGATCTCGATGCCGATCGGCCCGTCGTAGCCGTCGTACGCGTCGCCTACCCGGTTCCGCACCCCCGCCGGGTGGTCGATGACCCCCATCCATCCGTCGACCTTGGGCTCGTTCGGAATGGGCACGCCCACCTGGAGCACCACGATGGGCAGGTTCGAGGAGGAGAAAGGCTGGGCGGCGACGGGGCCCGCCGAAAGAACGATCGCAACGGCGAAAGCGAGAAATACTTCGCGGGTCGTGTTCATCCGGCCAGCGCCCTCAGCGCCTCCACCAGCCGATCCAGGTCCGGCGGGAGGTTGTAGAGCGCCGGCGTGACCCGCACGCAGTCTCCGCCGGCGATGCCGTTCCGCGCCACCGTGAAGATCCCGAATTCGTCCAGCAGGCGCTGCACCACGGCCCGGTTGGCGTCGGTTCCGCCCTGCCCGTGCAGGCGGAAGCTCGTGATCGCGCCCACGAGGTCCGGATCGTCGGGCGCCAGAACGTCGATTCCGTCCAGCCCACGGACCCTCGACACCCAGAGGTCGCGCAGATAGCGCACGCGGGCGAACTTGTTCTCGAATCCGATCGCCTCCTGGAAATCGAGCGCGTCGGGTACGGTGAGGAGCGTCGCGAAGTTCGTCGTGCCGGTGTGGATACGGCTGTCGATGCGGTCCAGGGGACCGGGGTCGCCGTGGGCCCGGTCGATCCCCGCCAACCCGGCTTCCCGCACGATCATCGCGCCGACCCCGATGGGCGCGCCGATCCACTTGTGCAGGTTGATGCCGATGTAGTCGGCGCCAAGGCCCGTGGGGTCGAACGGAACGTGGCCCCACGAGTGTGCGGCGTCGACCACCACGTCCACGCCGCGCGAACGCGCGAGGGCGGTGACGTCTCGCACCGGGTGGATGAGGCCCGTCTTGTTGTTGGCGTGCGTGAGCAGAAGCAGCCGGGTGCGCTCGTTCCGACGCAAGGCCTCCTCGTACACCGCCATGATGGCGGCATGGGAGGCCGGTTCGGGGATCGTCAGCGTCACCACCGTAGCGCCGTGCCGCGCCGCGAGCGCGTCCATCGACTGCTGCATCGACGGATAGTCGAGGTCGGCGTACATCACCGTGTCGCCGGGGCGAAGCAGGTTGTACTGCCCTATGAGCGCCTGCAGGGCCTCGGTGGCGTTGCGCGTGAAGGCGATCTCGCCGGGCATGAGGCCGAGCGCCGCCGCCGCGCGCTCCCGCACCTCCTGTGCGAGCCGAAAGAACTCCCGCCTCGCGAAGTACGAATTCTCCCGATTGACGCGGTTGGTGTGCCGGTGGAACGCCTCGCGCACCGGGGTCGCCATCAGGCCGTAGTAGCCGCCCTCGAGATTGGTCACCTCCCGGGTGACCTCGTACCGGGCCGCGATGCGCTCCCAGTAGTCCTCGTCGCGCGCGACCTCGGCCGGAGATCCGGCGGGCGTCGTCGGCATCGGCGCGGCGTCGTGCGTCCGCGTTCCGCGGGACAGCGCGGCGGCAGGCAGCGTGAAAGCGCCTGCGGTTGCGGCGGCGGCGTGGCGGAGGAAGCGGCGACGGTCGGGCATGGCGCGCGGGCGCTCCCCACGGTCGTGGAGCGCGGGTTGGGGACTTGGGACCGTATGATAGCTGCCCCGGGCAGACAGGTAAACCACCACGCGGTGTACTTTGCGGTCTCCGTTCCTGCCGGCGTGGCAGAGCCACGCTGCCAAGTTCCTAAATGGTCATGCGCCACCCAGCCCTCGCGCTTGTTCTCCTGTTTGCCGTCCCCGTGGTCGCCCAGGACGTACCCGTCGATCCCGCCCGGTTCCAGGGCATGGAATGGCGCAATATCGGCCCCTTCCGCGGGGGTCGCGCCGTGGCCGCGGCCGGCGTGCCCTCCCAGCCCCACACCTTCTACCACGGGGCCGTGGGCTCGGGGGTCTGGAAGACCGACGACGCCGGCGGCACGTGGACCAATGTGAGCGACTCGACCTTCGGCACGAGTTCGGTGGGCGCCATTGCCGTGGCGCCTTCCGACCCGAACGTGGTGTACGTCGGCATGGGCGAACACGCCATTCGGGGGGTCATGACGTCCCACGGGGACGGCATTTACCGTTCGACCGACGCCGGCCGGTCCTGGAAACACGTCGGACTGCCCGGCTCGCGTGCCATATCCCGGATCGTCGTGCATCCGACCAACCCGGATCTCGTGTACGTGGCGGCACAAGGCGCCCCGTACGGAGAGAGCGAGGATCGCGGCGTCTACCGGTCGAAGGACGGCGGCGCGACCTGGCAGAAGATCCTCTACGTCAGCGAGGTGGCGGGCGCGAGCGACCTTCGCATGGATCCGCGAAATCCCCGCATCCTGTACGCGGCATTCTGGGACCACCAGCGGTTTCCTTGGATGGTCCGCTCGGGCGGGCCCGGATCGGGCTTCCACAAGTCGACCGACGGCGGCGACACGTGGACGCCGCTCACCGAGGGCCTTCCGAAGCTCATGGGCAAGACGGATATCGCGGTATCGGCCGATTCCGACCGCCTGTACGCACTGGTCGAGGCCGATCCGGGAGGCGGGTTCTACCGGTCTGACGACGCGGGGCGCACGTGGAAGCTGGCGACCGACAACCCGACGATCCGGGCGCGGCCCTGGTACTACATCAACGTATTCCCCGATCCGAAGAACCCCGACGTGATCTGGGTGCTGAACGCCCCGATCATGAAGTCGATCGACGGCGGAAAGTCGTTCGCGCCCGTACGGGCGACCCATGGGGACAACCACGACCTGTGGATCAACCCGGACAACCCCGACGTCATGATCAACGTGAACGACGGCGGCGCCTCGGTCACGCTGAACGGCGGCCGCACGTGGTCCACGCAGGGCAACCAGCCCACGGGCCAGTTCTACCGGGTGACGTTGGACGACCGGTTCCCTTACCACGTGTACGGCGGCCAGCAGGACAATTCGGCCATCGCGATCGCCGCGTTCACCTCGGGCGCAGGCATCACCGAGGAGGACTGGTACGACGTGGCAGGCTGTGAAACCTCGGTCCCGGCGTTCGATCCGGCCGATCCCGACGTGAGCGTGGGCGGCTGCTACATGGGCATGCTGAATGCGTACGACGCGTCGCTGCGCGCCGGTCGGGACGCCCAGGCGTGGCCGCTCTTTCCCGCGGCGTTCGCCTCGCGCGACATGAAGTACCGGTTCAACTGGAGCGCGCCGCTCCTCGCGTCGCAGCATGACCCGTCAGTGCTCTACCACGGGGCCAACGTGCTCCTTCGCTCGCGCGACGGCGGGATCTCCTGGCGGGAGGCGAGCCCGGACCTGACGCGCGACGACGACGCGCACCAGGGCCCCGGCGGAGGGCCCATCACCGGAGAGGGCGCGGGCGGCGAGATCTACGGCACGATCTACACGATCGCCGAGAGTCCGCTCGACGCGAACGTGCTGTGGACCGGCAGCGACGACGGGCTGGTGCACGTGACGCGTGACGGCGGCGCGACGTGGGAGAACGTGACGCCCAAGGGCCTGCCCGAGGCGATCGTGAACGCGGTCGAAGCGTCACCGCACGCCGTGGGCACGGCCTACGTCGCCGTCACCCGCTACAAGTTCAACGACTTCACGCCGATGGCCTTCCGCACGACCGACTTCGGGAAATCGTGGACCCGCATCGTGGACGGAATCGCCCCGGATCACCACGTGCGCGTCGTGCGCGAGGATCCCCGCCGGCCCGGCCTGCTCTACGCGGGCACCGAAGGGGGTCTGTACGTGTCGTGGGACGCCGGGGCGAAGTGGCAGTCGCTGCAGCTCGGCATGCCGCTCACGTACATCACCGATCTCAAGGTCCAGCGGCGGCACAATGACCTCGTGGCCTCGACGGGAGGACGCGGCTTCTGGATCCTGGACGACCTGGGCCCGCTGCAGCAGGCTCTGCCGGCCGTCGACGGCGCGGTGTTGTTCCGCCCCGAACCGGCCGTGCGGATGGCGGGCGGCCAGGGCCGCTCCACGAGCCCCACGATCGGGCGGAATCCCCTCCCCGGCGCCATCCTGGACTTCGTCCTGGGCGAGGTGTCCGACTCGACCGAGGTCATCCTCGAAATCCTGGATCCCGGCGGAGTCGTCGTGCGCACGTACGGCACCGGCAAGGGCGATGCCGTAGGGGACGACAGGCTCAAGGTGAAGCCAGGTCACAACCGTACGAACTGGGACCTGCGCCGCGAGGCCGTGCGGAACCTGCCCAACCAGTACACATGGGGCAGCCTGCAGGGCATGCGGGTGCCGCCGGGCGAATACCGGGTGCGGCTGACCGTCGACGGCAGGTCGGTCGAGCAGCCGCTTCCCGTGTTGCCCGATCCCCGCATCGTCGTGAATCCAGCCGGTTTCACGGAGCAGGATGCCCTGGGGACCCGCGTGACCGCCGGCCTGGATCGGCTGCACGCCGGGATCCGGAAGATCCGCGCGGCCAGGACCCAGATCGAGGCGTTCCTGGAGCGGGCCCCGGATGACGCCGAGGTGGACAGCCTCGGAGCCGCGCTCGTCAAGGACCTGTCGGCCGTCGAGGATTCCCTCGTGCAGCGGCGCGTCGTCGACGGGCAGACGGTGATCAACTACCCGGCACGGCTCCGGGCGCAGTTCACCAACCTGCGTGGACTCGTCGATTCGAGCGAAGGGGAGGTCACGGCCGGTGCCCTCGCGTATGCCCGGGAGATCGAGCGGGCGCTCGAACGTCACCTGGAAACGCTCGAGCGGCTGTTGACCGTTGAACTGGCCCGGTTCAACGCGCTCGTCGCCGAAAAGCGCATTCCGGCCATCATCCTGCCCGACGCGAACTGATGGACCTCCTCTTCCTCGGCGGAACCGGGATCATCTCGTCGGCCTGCTCGCGGCTCGCGCTCGAGCGGGGCCACCGGCTCACCCTGCTCAACCGGGGAACGTCCCTTCGCCCGCCCGCCGAGGGCGCCGAGGTGCTGCATGCCGACCTGCGCGACCCGGCGGCGGTGCGGGCGGCGCTGGGCGACCGGCGGTTCGACGCGATCGTCGACTGGATCGCGTTCACGCCCGGCCACGTCGAGACCGCCCTGGAACTGTGGCGCGACCGAACGGCCCAGTACGTCTTCATCTCGTCGGCGAGCGCATACCAGACCCCGCCGGAGCGTCTTCCGGTCACCGAGGCGACTCCGCTCGAAAACCCCTTCTGGGCCTATTCGCGCGACAAGATCGCCTGCGAGGAGCGGCTCGGACGGGCGTTCCGCGATCACGGATTTCCCGTGACGATCGTGCGCCCCTCCCACACGTACGACCGCACGCTCGTGCCGCTGCACGGCGGGTGGACCAACGTGGAGCGTATGCGTACGGGCCGTCCGATCGTCGTGCACGGTGACGGGTCCTCGCTCTGGACACTGACGCACCACGCCGATTTCGCGGTCGGGCTCGTCGGATTGCTCGGACACGAACGCGCGATCGGCGAGGTCTACCATATCACGAGCGACGAGTGGCTTTCCTGGGACCGCATCGCGATCCTGATGGGCCGAGCGGCCGGCGCCGAACCCTACCTCGTGCACGTGCCCTCCCACGTCATCGCACGCCACGACCCGCGGTGGGGCGAGTCGCTGCTCGGCGACAAGACGCACTCGATGGTCTTCGACAATGCGAAGATCCGGGCGGCCGTGCCGGATTTCCGCCCGAAGATCCCGTTCGAGCAGGGGGCGCGGGAAATCGTGGCGTGGTACGACGAGCACCCGGCGCGGCGCCGTGTCGACCCCGACTTCGACGCGCTGCTCGACCGACTGGCCGCCGAGGCGAGGGCATGACGATGCCGGACGACGTGCGCATCGTCGGATGGGACCCCCGCCTGCACGGGGAGTTCGTGCGGCTCAACATGGCCTGGCTGGTCGGGCACGAGCTTTTCGAGGAAAGCGACCGCAAGCACTTCGACCGGACCCGGGAGACGAT
>JANJTM010000014.1 GCA_024711125.1 Rhodothermales bacterium | reverse complement strand
GGGGCGATCTTGGCGCCCTGTCCGTCCGCGTTGCACTCGGTCCAGTACCCGCAGTTCGCCGCGTCGCCGCTGAACATGAAGCGCGTCGGGATCGTCGAGAAATCGCGACCGTTGCCCCCTACGGTGACGGGTATACCGTCCTTCCACCGGCCCCTCATGTAGTTGTAGTAATCGACCGCAACGCTGGGTTCACTCGTCACACCACCCCCATTGTTGTAGTAGAGTACTGTCGTGACCGGGACGTTTTTATAGCCCGGCACGACGGTGGGACCGTCCCGGGCACTCGAGCCCGGGGATGCCACGAGCGGCCCCTGGAAGAAATCGTAGCCCAGGGCGGGCGGCGGGGTGCCAAAGCCCTCGCTACCCCCGTCGAAATTGTCGTAATTCCAGACATACCCGAGCCCGAGCGTCGAGTCACTGCCGACCCAGTCGTCGCTGAAATCGCCCATGTCCGGGTCGCTGAAGATGCCGACGTAGGCGTCCTCGAGGGGCGAGGCGCCCTTTTTCGTGATCGTGTAGCGGTAGAACGTGGCGTTGCCGACCGCGCCCGGCTCGTCGAAGGCGAACGCGAGCCCCTGCACCTCGACGCCCACGGGGGCACCACCCGAAGAGGTGTGCGCGTTACCCATGTCGTTCATTACCCACCAGATCATCTGGTCGCCGAGGAACGCAGGGCGCTCTCCCGCAGCGAGGTCGATCAGACGGTCCTGCCGCACGGCCAGGGGTTGACCCGAGAGGTCGATTTCGTTCCCGGCCGCGTCGACGGTCGGCGCACCGAGCCCGGTTGGCCAGTCGGCGAGGTCGGGCCCGGCCGTACCGGTCGTTTCGTAATCCTCGACGTCGGCCTTCGAGACCTTGAAGAGCCGGTCGAACGGCGCACAGTCGGCGGGCGGGTTGCCGGCCTCATCCAGTGGGCCCGGCCAGAACTCGTACGGCCCGTAGCGGGTGGCGGCCATGCGCAGCGTGCCGTCCACCATGCCGCCGATCCAGATACCTCCGGCGAAGATCGCGTTGGAGGTCGACCCCTTCGGCACGTTGTACACGTGCGGCTCGCCGCGGTAGAAGAGGTTGCCGTTGTTGAGTATGCGAGCGCGAACGTTGCCGATGTCGAGGTAGGCGTCGCCTAGAGCCGGCGAGCAGGTGCCGACTGTTTGAGCGCGGGTCGGCGTCGATGCAGCCATCCCGAGGGCGAGCAGGACCGCCGCCATGCGGCCGGTTCGTGCTCTCCAACGACGGTTCGGGACCTGACTCGCCATGTAACAACCTACGCGCCCGCGACTTGCCGGGCTGTTCTCAGGGCGCGACCGGTGGCTCCGGCCGCCCGAGTGGGTCCTACCGCACGACGAGCGGACGCGCCTTCGCGACGCCCCCCGCCGTGAGACGTACCTGGTAGAGCCCGGCGGCGAAACGCGAAACGTCGAGATCGATCGTGGAGCGGCCCGGTTCGGGCGGAATGGGCCGCTTGAAGACCCGGCGCCCCAGCATGTCGAAAACCTCCAGGCTGGCCTCCTGGCCGGCTTCCATCGTGATCCCGAGCCGCGCGATGCCCGACGCCGGGTTCGGCCAGATGCCGTCGAACGAGAACCGGTCGGGGAGCCCGCCGCCCTCCCGCGCCGTCGTATTCACCATCTCGATGCCGTACCACGGCGTGCGGTCGACGGCCTGGTCGAGCACGATTTCGAGGCCGTTCGGGCCCAAATCCACGCGTCGAGTGGAGGTAACGACGCCGGTCGCGTCGAGGGTATGAAGGAACAGGTACGCCGTGGCCTCGGGCGCGATGGGGACCCCGATCCGCAGGGTGACGCGCAGGGGCTTCATCACCGTAGGCGCCGATCCCCAGTTGTTGTGGATCGTTCGGGTTCCGTCCCACGTCATGCCGGTGTTCTGGGCAACAGATGACAGCGTGAGCATCGAGCGACCCGAATGGACACTTGCGGTGGGTTCGAGCGACACCCACGTCAGCGTTCCGAATCCATCGGCCGCGGCGATGCGCGCGCTCCCGAATTCCGACCCGACGAACGAGTTAAGCGAACCGGCCACTCCGGAGAAACCCGCGGTCGAGACCGACAGAAGCCCCGCCGTATCCCACCGGATGTCGCCGGTATCCGACACGAACGGCGCGGTGGTCGCTGCCGGCAACGACCCGACGTTTGTCGTGCCCGCCCCGTACGACCCCGTCACGACCCGATGCTTCAAGGCCAGCGTGGTCGGAAACAGCCAGGTCCCGCCCCACGCCCCGCCGTCGAGCCCAGGATAGCCCAGCACCTCGTCGTCGGAGTACTCGGCGGTGAGCGTCGTGCGCGCTTCCGGAATCATCCCCTCCCGGTACGCCCGCGCCATCGACGGCATCAGCGCCATCATGGCCGGATTGCGAGCGATCGAGAAATAGCTGTCCACCTTGTCGGTGGTCCAGTCCTTCGACCCGTTGTAGTCGAAGAGCATCACCCCGTCCACGTCGTGTAGCGAGGCGTACGCGCCGAGAAAGAGCACCCCCTCGGTCTGGTACCGGTTCGGAAAGGCGTGGTTGTATTCCGAAATCGTGTACGGCTTGTCGGCCGGCGCGACGCCGGCCATCAGGCGGGCGATGGCGCCGCCGTCGGT
>JANJTM010000034.1 GCA_024711125.1 Rhodothermales bacterium | reverse complement strand
GGCTGCGGGCGTACACGGAAAGATCCTGCTCGCCGAATCAGGCCGGCCGGCACGGGACGTCATCGTGCGCCTCGGCGAGCAGACCGTGCTGACCGATGCCCAGGGACGGTTCTGGTTCGGCCGCGCCGGCGAGGGCAGGATCGACGTCGACGCCTCGCTCGTCGACCCGTGGCTCGTCGTGCTCAACCCGGAGGCGCTCGAGTTCGGGCAGCCGACCGGCTCGACGATCGAGATCTACCTCACTCCGGGCTCGTCCCTGTCCGGGTCGTTCGTGCTCGACGAGCGGTCCTCGCCCGACGTGCTCGCCGACGACGTGTCCCAGGACGATCTCGCGATCCGCGGCATGACCGTCGTCGCGTCGAACGGCGCGGTCGAGCGTCTTGCGATGACGGGTGTCGACGGCAGCTTCCGCCTGACCGGCCTGTCGCCCGGCACGTGGACCCTTTCGGCCCGGGCCTCGACGATCCCCGCCGGGTTCCGGGCAACGGAGGAGCCGATCGAGGTTACCGTGGGTCCAGGTGCACGGGCAGAGGTCGCCATACCGGTCTTCCGACGGAGCCGCGCCGTTCGAATGGTCGGCTCGGCTTCGCTGTCGCTGGCGGATCCGTCGGACCGGGTCGTACCGGCCGGCGCCGACGCGATCCCCTCTGACCTCCAGGTCGTCGCTTCGTCCGACCCCGGCCGGACCGACGGGCCACGCCGTACCGGGAGCGCCCGACCGGAATCCCCGTCCACGCCCGAGGTCCGCGACATGGCCGACCTCGCCCCCGCCGCTACCCTGCCGTCGTACCCGCCCGATGCCGACCTCGCACCGGGCCGGGACCGGCGCCTTGCGGGCCTTGCGCTCCTCCTGGCACTGGCGGCGGCCCTGGCCTTCCTCCGGCTCGGCCTTCGCGCGCGCAAGGTCCGCGTGCGCCGGGTACGGCATGCCGTGATCCATCGGCCGTCCCGGATGCGCCTGGTTGCCGGGCCGCGCAAGCCCCTTCGCCCCACCGGAACGCACGGATCCGCCGACCCTCCGTAACGGCTGCGTGACGACCGCCGGCTGACCTTTCGAAGGGTGCGGAATTGGGATTTCGGGCCAAAAACGATGTATTGGGCCCGAAAACGGCCCCAATATGTCGACTTTCCGCCGTTTGTCGACGTTTTCACCCCCAAAAACGGGTGAATACATCGAAAATCGGCTTCTTTTCCACGTTCCGACCCCACCGGAACGGAGCGGCACACGGCCCGGGTGGCCGTCCCGCGTCCTGACGGATCGCCTTCCTGCGCCCGGGCGGCCGCCTACCGCCCGAGGCGCAGGATCACGACGACCGACAAGGTCAGTAGCGCCATCGACAGCAGGATGCGAAGCGTGACCGGCTCCCCGAGCAGCAGCCAGCCGAGGAACACGGCCACCGCCGGGTTGACGAACGCGTAGGTGGAGACCCGTGCCGGGCTTGCGACGCCAAGCAGCCAGACGTACGCCGAAAAGGCGAGAAACGAGCCGAATACCACCAGGTATGCGAGCGCCCAGGCCGACCGGCCGCTCACGGAGGCGATCGTGAAGCCGGCAAGTTCCCCCGTCGCCGCGGCGCCGAGCAGAAGCGCTGCCCCCCCGGCCGTCATCTGCATGGCCGACGTCATGAAGGCGTTGGACGGCAGATCGGCACCCTTGGAATAGACCGAAGCGACCGCCCAGGACACCGAGGCCCCGACGACCAGGAGTCCGGGCACGGCCGCCGACCAACCGGCCTGCCCCGCCGCGAAGGGGTCGAAGAGCAGGAACACCCCAAGGAGGCCTATGGCAATGCCCGCGAACACCGCGGCCCGCGGACGTTCCCCTTTTCCGCCCAACCACGCCGCCAGGACCATCCACAGCGGGGTCGTCGAGACGAGGAGCGCCGCGAGCCCGGAATCGAGGGTCTGTTCGGCCACGCCGACCATGCCCGTTCCGAGGAAGAGCATCATGACCCCGGTCACGGTGGCCACGAGCCACTGTCGCGCGGTCGGAGCCGTCACCCCGCGAAAACGCAGCCAGCCGTAGAGCACGACGCCGGCGAAGAGAAACCGTGCGCCCAGCATCAGGAACGGCGGGATCGTCTCGACGCCGACGCGGATAGCCAGGTACGTCGAGCCCCAGACCACGTAAATCGTCGCGAACGCGAGCGCCAACGCCACCGTGCGGGGCCGGGAGACGTTCATTCCGCACCCTCCCCGCCCGCGGATCCCGGCGTCGCGCGCAGTTCGGAGGCCTGCAACAGGCGGGGCGTCGCGTCGACGGGCTCGATTTCGGGCAAATCCTTGGCGCTCACGGTGCCCAGGTCCTTGAAGCGGCGCGCCGAGACCAGCACGCGTCCCTCGAGCGAACCCACGGCCCTGTTGTAGTTGCCGACCACCGCGGCGAGGCCGCTTCCGACCTTCTGGAAACTGTCGGCCAGCGTCGCCAGGCGGTCGTAGAGTTCCTGCCCCAGCACCATGATCCGCCGGGCGTTGTCGGCCATCGCCTCCTGCCGCCAGCCGTAGGCCACCGCCTTCAAGAGGGCGATGAGCGTCATGGGCGTGGCGATGATGACATTGCTGCCGATGCCGTATTCGAGCAGGTGCGGGTCCTCCTCCAGCGCGGCGTAGTAGAACGACTCTCCGGGCAGGAACATGAGCACCATGTCCGGGGCCTCCTGGAACTGGTCCTGGTAGGCCTTTCCGCCCAGCTTGCGCACATGCTCCCGGATCTGGGCCACGTGGCGCGCCATCGCGGGCCGGACGACCGCCGGATCCTCGCTCGCGGCGGCTTCGAGATAGGCTTCGAGCGGAACCTTGGCATCGACCACGATGATGCGCCCGCCGGGCAGTCGCACGATCATGTCGGGGCGCAAACGTCCATCCTCTGACCGGGCCGTGACCTGCTCGTCGAAGTCGCAGAACGCTTCCATGCCGGCCAGCTCGACGACACGCCGCAGCTGGATTTCGCCCCAACGGCCCCTTACCTGGGGCCTGCGCAGCGCGGTGACGAGGTTTCCGGCCTCCTTCTGCAGTCGCAACTGGGCTTCCGAAAGGCCCTTGACCTGCTCGGTGAGGGCCGAATAGGCGTCCGTGCGGGACTTCTCGACCTCCCTGATCTGCGCCTGGACCGCCTCGAGCGATTTTCCGAGCGGCTCCACGAGCTTGCCCATCTCGATCGCACGCAGCTTTGCGCGCTCGTCGGCCTTGCCCACCAGTCCCTCGAATTGCGTCCGGGCCAGTTCGAGGAAGGTCTTGTTGTTCCGGTCGAGCGCCCTGCGCGACAGCGCGTCCATCTCCTTGAGGAAATCGGCCTGGGCCTGCCGCATCGTTTCGAGGCGCTCCGCGGCCGCGCGGCGCTCCTCCTCGCGCCCGGCACGCTCGGCGGCCAGGCGGCTTTCGGCCTCGAAACGGCGCTCGCGCTCGGCCGTCAACTCGGATTCGGTCTTCGCCAGCGAGGTTTCGCGTTCGCGAAGCCGGTCTTCGATCGTCCGGCGACCGGCACGGAACAGGAGCGCCGCAAGCCCCGAAGCGACAGCCACCGTGGCTGCGAATGCCAGCACCAGCAGCATCGTATCGTTCATCGAGCCTCGTGCCGGAAATGCGGTTGGGAGAAGACAAGATGGTGAGGAAGCCGACCCGGCGCAATTGCCGGGCGTCCGGCTTGACTAATCGGAAAGTTTGCCGGATGCTCCCTGCGCGCAACCTTCATCCAAACCCCATGATCGATTCGCTCCGCCGCACCTTCCGACTCGGCCTCGTGCTCCTCGCCGTCCTGCCCGCCGCCGTTTCGGCCCAGGATGCGCCGCTCTTCACGACCGACTTCACCCCCGAGGAATTCGCCGCGCGGCGAGCCCGCGTCTACGACGCGATCGGCAGCGGTTCGGTGGCCGTGATCCAGGGCGAGCCCACCCCGCGGGGCTACGTGCGGTTCCGCCAGTCCAACGAGTTCTACTACCTGTCTGGAATCGAGGTGCCGCATGCCTACCTGCTGCTCGACGGGAGCTCGCGCCGTGCGACGGTGTTCCTCCCGCATCGGGA
The DNA here is from genome assembly GCA_024711125.1 of Rhodothermales bacterium. GTDB lineage: Bacteria > Bacteroidota > Rhodothermia > Rhodothermales > UBA10348 > JANJTM01. The sequence goes on along the minus strand of JANJTM010000034.1, from coordinate 121,582 downwards.
CGCGCGGCGCGAATCGTCCGAGGGCAAGATGCTCTCGGCCGAGGACGCAGAACTCGTTCGCGAATTGAGCGGAATCGACGACGTCGCCCCGCTCGAGGCGCTCTCTGCGCGACTCGGCGCGCTGATGCGGCGTGCGAACCTTGAAGCCGTCTATATCCCCCACCAGCCGGCCGAAGGGCTCGCCGAGAGCCGGGACCTCGCCCTGCGCCGCGTCCAGGACCGCCTCGCAGACCCGTTCGACGGGCGCGTCGGCCGCGAATCGGGGTTCATCGGGTTGGTACGGGAGCGATTCCCGGCCTACGCGATCCGGGACCTCTCCCCGGTCCTCGACGAACTGCGCACGATCAAGAGCGAAGCCGAGATCGCGCTCATCCGGAAAGCGACCGTCCTGTCGGGCGTCGCGATCATGGAGGCCATGCGTTCGGTGCAGCCCGGCGTCGTGGAGCGGGAAATCGACGCGCTCGCCCGGTTCATCTACCTTCGCGGCGGCGCCCAGGGCGATGCCTATTACTCGCTGGTGGCCAGCGGACCCAATGCCTGGTACCCCCACTACCACAAGGGCGCCCGCACGATGCAGGCCGGCGAGTGGCTGCTGTTCGACTTCGCGCCCGACGTCGGCTACTACATGTCGGACGTGACGCGCATGATGCCGGTCAGCGGCCGTTTCACCCCGGCGCAGCGCGAGATCTACGGATTCTACAAGACCGCCTACCGGCACATCCTGGACCGCATCCGCCCGGGCGTCACCCCGAAGCAGATCAAGACCGAGGCGGTAGCGGCGATGCGGGCCGACCTCGCCGGCTGGAAATTCTCGAGGGACATCGACCGCAAGGCGGCGCAGGATTTCGTGGACGGTTATGCGCGGGGCGCCGAAGCATCCACGACGAGCCTGGGTCACGCCGTCGGAATGGCTACCCACGACGTGGGCGACTACACCGGCGTACTGCGGCCGGGCATGGTATTCACGATCGAACCGGCGCTGCGCATTCCCGAGGAGCAGACCTACATCCGTCTCGAGGACCTGATCGTGATCCGGGAGAACGGGGCCGAGATCATCTCGGATTTCGTCCCGATGGAAATCGACGCGATCGAGGCGTTGATGGCCGAACCCGGGCTGCTTCAGCGTTACCTTGCAGACGAGCTGATGCCGGGCACGGGTAGCGGCCCTTGAACCATGACCAAGGCCGTCGTCACGTTCGTCTTCGCCGCACTGGTCCTCGCCGGGCCAGCCGGGTGCGGCGGGGCGAAATCCGTCGCTGATCGTCCCGCCGACGCTCCCCGGTTCCGCCTTCTGCTCGGCAAGGGTGGCGGCTTCACCGGCCAGTGGCGGGGTTTCCTGGTGCACGGGGACGGGTCGGTCTGGACGTGGCGCGGCATCGGTCTTCCCGCCGAAAGCCTCCGCGTGGCGACCCTGGACGCGGCCGCGCTGGACAGCCTGCGATCGGAGGTCGAATCGAGCGGACTCCTGGATTCGTCCACCAGCGGCACCGGCAACCTGTCGGCACGGCTCGAACTCACCCTCGGCGACCGAAGCGCCGTCGTGACCTGGGCATCCGGGTTGCTCACGGATGCCCCGGACCTGCCGGAAGAACGATTTTACCGGCACGTCGAGCGTATCCTCGCCCGACTCGAGGAAGGTCGCTGAAGATCGCCCCCCAACTTGCCCAAACGGTCACCCCGATGAAATCGCCGATGTTGAAAACCCTGGCGCTGGTCCTGCTGTCGCTCGGCAGCGTCATGACCGCCGACGGCCAGGGATCCAAGGCCGTACGGCGTCCCGTCGCCGGTCGTCCGGTCGAACAGTTGCCCCGATTCGAGAGCATCGAGGCGTTCAAGGCCTCGCGGACCCGGCCGTCGGCACTCCGCGGGCCTTCGGCCACGGGCGTCGCGGGCCTGCCCGCGACCGGCACTCCGCTCGCGATTACCCGTTCGGCTCCGAGGGCCGGCGTGCGCGTCGACATCGTGCGCGCTCCCAACGGAACCGTCTCGTGGATGGAGGGCGACCTGGGCACGATCGATCTCGCGGCCGGCAAGGCCGGCGGTGTCGCCGCGCTCGCCGCCGGGGCCTCGGCGCAGCTCGCCCGGTGGAACGCGGTGCTGCGGCTCGCCGACCCGCAGCGGGAACTGGAGGGCGTGCGGTACGAAACCGACGACCTGGGCATGACCCACGTCCGTTTTCGCCAGATGCTCGACGGCGTGCCCGTCTGGGCGCGCGAGGTGATCGTGCACGCCGACCGCTCCGGACGCATCGTGTCGGTCAACGGGTCCTACGAACCGACGCCGGCACGGCGGCGGGCCCGCATCGCGTTCAGCGAGCGGCAGGCCTTCGCCCGGGTCGAGCGCATCCTCACTGCCGAGGGGCGCTGGAATCCGCCCTCGGACCGGGTGCGCGCGCGGTTCGGCATCGAGGGCCCTTCCGTGACCGCGACGTGGTACCCGGCCGAAGACGGCACCCTGGTGCGCGCATGGGAAGTATCCGTGCACCCGAATCTCGTGCAGTGGGTCCACTTCATCGTGGATGCGGCCACGGGAGATATCCTCAACCGCTATGACAAGCACTGCACCATCGTGCCGGATGACGATCTGGGCTACCGGGTGACGGTCGGCGACGATATCGCGTCCGGAACCGCGGCTCCGCGCGCCGGCCAGTTCGTCGACGCCACCGCGACCGATCTGCACGGACAGACCCGGCAGATCCGGGTATGGCGGGAGAACAACGGCACGCACTACACGATCTGGGACCTTCCGAACACCACTCCGATCAATCTGCCCGACGTGCCGGGCATCGGCAGCGCCATCACGCTCACGGCGAACAACAGCGACGACTTCCGGAACGCGCAGTTCGTCACGTCGGCCAACAATTCCTGGAGCGACGCTTCCTCCGTCTCGGCCCACCTCAACATGAAAACCGCGTACGATTACTATGCGGGAACGCACGGGAGGCGCGCGATCAACAACCAGGACGAGTCGATGATCTCGATCGTGCACATCACCGACGGAGGGCAGTCCATGGAGAACGCGTTCTGGACCGGTCGCATCATGGGCTACGGGGATGGCGGAACCACGTTCAAGCCGCTGGCCGGGGGTCTCGACGTGGCGGCCCACGAAATGTCCCACGGCGTGATCGAGCATACCGCGAACCTGGTCTACCAGTACCAGCCGGGGGCGCTCAACGAGTCGATGGCCGACGTCTTCGGCGCGTTCGTCGACCGCGGCGACTACCTCATGGGCGAGGACATCATGCAGCCGGGGCAGGGCCCCGCCCTCCGGGACATGGAAAACCCGGGCAGTGCGCAGCTGCAGGCGAATTTCCGCCAACCTGCGCACATGAACGAGTACCAGAACCTCGGAGCGAACCAGGATAACGGCGGCGTACACATCAATTCGGGCATCCCGAACCGCGCGGCCGTACTCGTCATGAAAGCGATCGGATACGAGAAGGCCGAACGCATCTACTACCGCGCGCTTTCGACATACCTGACGCGGACCAGCCAGTTCGGCGACGCCCGCCTGGCCCTCGAAAAGGCGGCCACGGACCTGCACGGCGCGGGCTCGGCCGAGGTGACGGCCGTCAGCCAGGCCTTCGATGCGGTGGGCATCGGAAGCTCCACCCAGGGGCCGGGCGGGGCCGAGGGCAACGAAGTCGATCCGATCGCCGGCGCCGGCTACGTCTTCTTCACCCTGGAGGACGGCTCGATGGCGTACCTGGACATGCAGGACGGCAACGCCTACCAGGTGCCGACGTCGTCAGGAGCCGTGACCAACGGATCCACCCAGCTATCGACGCCGGCGGGGGGAGCGGCCGTGTGGTACATACACCTCACCGGTCAACTGGCCCGGTTCGACCTCGCCACCTTCACGAACCAGCTCTTCCCGAATCTCTACATCCAGGAAGAGGGCGACCTCTGGAACGTCGCGATCGCGCCTGACGAGACGGTGGCCATCCTTTCGTCGGTCTACGAACTCGACCCCAACCTGTACGTGACCGACGGTACGGACATGGCCGTGATCGAATTGAAGGCTCAGACCACGCAGGAAGGCATCCTGGACGAGTCGATCCAGTACCCGGACGTCATTTCGATCTCGCCCAACCCGAACCAGCCGAAAATCGCGTTCGACGCGCTACGCGCGGTCGCGGCCGGCACGGGCGTGCTGCAGTTCTGGAGCATGTACGAGATCGATCTCGACAACGGCCGCATCTACAACCTGCTGGCCGCCCAGCCGGAAGGCATCAGCGCCGGCAACATCACGTACTCCAATACCGACCCGGATCTCATCGCGTTCAACGTGTTCGACGATGCGACCGGCGAATTCGCGAACTACGTCGCCAGCATGGCGAGCGGGGAGATGTTCCTGGTCGACACGGGCACGACGACCGACGCGCAGCGCCCGTCATTCTCCCCCGACGACGGCAGCGTCGTGATGTCGAGCCCGGCGCAAGGCCAGCTCCTCTTCTACGACGGATCGACGGACCAACTCTCCACCGTCTCCTTCGGCATCCCGGTGTACCATCCGCGCTGGTTCGCGATCGGCTCGCCGTCCACGTCGGTCGAATCCGTCGACGGTCCGTCGGACTTCGCCGTCGTTTCGGCGTACCCGAACCCCTTCTCGGCCTCCACCTCCGTCGGCATCGCGCTCGAGCGGTCGGAACCCGTTCGCGTAGCCGTCTACGACATCCTCGGCCGCGAAGTCGCCCGGCTCCACGACGGGCTGCTCACCCCGGGGCAGCATGCGTTCACCTGGTCGCCGACTGCGCTCTCCAGTGGGACCTATCTCGTAAAGGTCTCGTCCGGCGCCGCCGTGCGCACCCGAACGGTCGTGCTGACCCGGTGACCGGAAGCGCCGTCCCGGCCCCGGACCGCGTCCGGGGCCGGGCGGCGCATTCGAAGCGGAACGAATACCCCGCACGCGGAAGCGCCCGATCAGGCGCTCCTCCGCTTTCCGTGCCATTCCCGCGCCGCGAATATCACGATCGTAGCCAGGGTAAGCGGCACGATGAACGCCATCGACCCGGCGATCAGCTCGGCCCGGGCGGTTTCCCCGCTCGCATGGGAGGCGAGCCATGCGACGTACGCCACGTAGAACGCCACGAACATCCCGCCCTCCCACCGGTCGATCCGGTGACCCGTGAAGAAGATCGGCAGGCAGGCCACGGCAACGGCCACCATGATCGGAAGATCGAACCGCGCGACGGTGGCGGTGATGCCGAGTCCCTCGCCGGACACCGCAGCCGTCAATCCGAGTACGCCCAGCAGGTTGAAGATATTGGAGCCGACCACGTTCCCGACCGCGATGTCCCGCTGGCCCCGGACGGCTGCCACGATGGAGGTGGCCAACTCGGGTAGCGAGGTACCCAGCGCGACGACGGTCAGGCCGATCACCAGTTCCGTGACACCCAGCGCGCGCGCGATCGAAACCGCCGAATCGACCATGAGACGCGATCCCAGGACCAGCATCGCCAGCCCGGCCACGACGAGCAGCGCGTTCAGGGGTATCGAGCGGGATCCCTCGACCAAGTGCTCTGCTTCTTCGGCGGCGTCGCCGCGGCCTTTTCGAATCTGGTAGAACGTGTAGGCGAGGAGTCCGGCGAACAGGATTCCGCCCTCCCACGGGGCAATCACCCCATCCACGGAGAACAGCCACACCAGCAGCGCGGCCACGATGCCGAGCGGAACGTCGAGCCAGACCAGCTGCCGCGCTACCGTGAGCGGGACGATGACCGCCGACAACCCGAGAATCACCAGGACGATGAGAATGTTGCTGCCGACCACGTTGCCGACGGCGATGTCGGTCTGTCCGGCCAGGGCCGACGAGAGAGACACGGCGAATTCCGGCGCCGACGTGCCGAAGGCGACGATGGTCAGCCCGATCACCAGGGGAGCCATTCCCAGCGCCGCAGCGATGCGCGAGGCGCCGCGGACGAGCGCCTCGGCGCCGATGACCAGAAGCACCAAACCGACGATCAGCAACAGATATTCCATGTAACGGTCCTGTGGATGGGGTGGGGCGGTTCAAACGGGCAGGCACGGAGCGGTTCCGGTCCCTATTTTGAACTTCGTCCGCACACCGACCGACCCCCGGGCAGACCGTCGCCATTCATGGATCTTGCAGAAGCCCAACGCGTGGCGACCCGACTCCTGCACGACCACGGCCTGGCCCAGGCCGGCTGGCGGTTCCGATTCGACCATGCGCGTCGGCGGTTCGGCTCGTGCCGTTTCCACGACCGCACGGTGACGCTTTCCCGGCACCTGGCAGCTGCCAACGACGAGCGGCAGGTGCTCGACACCATTCTTCACGAGATCGCGCATGCCCTCGTCGGCAAGCCCGGCCATGGGGAGGCGTGGAAGCGCACGGCTCTCGCCGTGGGCGCCCGCCCGGAGCGATGCTACGGCCGCGAGGTCGTCGAGCCGGCTCCATCGTGGGCACTCACCTGCCCCTCCTGTGGCACCCGTTGGACGCGCCACCGCCTCCGGCGCATGCGATACGCATGCTCGCGCTGCCGCGACGGTCGGGGCCGACCGGTGGTACTGCACGTCGAACGGCTTTCCCGGGCCGCATGACCCGATCACGAACCACTTCAACGCCCGTGTTCCTGCGCCTCCTGCCCGCCACGCTGTCGCTCCTGCTGCTCGGCGCGCACTTCCTGCGCGACGCCAACCTGCTCATGACCGTGCTGACGGTTGCGTGCACCGGCCTGTTGTGGGTCCGGAAGCCGTGGGCCGCCTACACCGTACAGACCATTCTCGCCCTCGGCGTGGCCGTCTGGCTGCTCGAGATGGGGGCTACGGCCGGCGAGCGTATGCAGACCGGGCGACCCTGGCTGCGCATGGCCGGTATCCTTTCGGCCGTATCGGCGTTCACGTTCTACTCGGCGTGGCACTTTCGCCACCCGAAACTGCGCGCCTGGTTCGGAACGGGGCGCACCGGAGACGGCGCGCCGACCGCCGGGTGAGGCGACCCTACCGACTCGCGCCGTGACCGACCTTCCCGAACGGCGAACCTACTCGCGGGACGAGATCACCGATATCCTGCGCCGGGCGACCGAGCTCCAGGGCTCCGCGGGCGACAGGTCGGGAGCCGGATTGACGCTGGACGAGCTCCGCCAGCTGGCCCGTGACGTGGACATCGACCCCCGGTTCGTCGAAGCGGCCGCTTTCGAACTGGCGCGCGGAGACGACCCGGCCGTTCGAACCCTCATGGGAGGTCCGCTGACCCTCACGCTGCGCCGCAGCGTCCAGGGCCCGGTATCCAACGAGTCCTTCGCCCGCATGGTCACCGCCGCCAGGCGCAGTTTTGGTCAGTCGGGTCAGTCGAGCGAGGTAGGCAACATCCGCGAATGGACGGCCGGCTCTCCGGGCGCGGCCTCGTACAGCTTCAGCCTCACCGAGCGCGACGGCGGGACCGACCTCGAGGTCTTCTGGGCGGAAGGCATCCTCGCGGTGCCGTTCATCGTGATTCCGCTCATCCTGTGCCTCATCGCGCTCGGCGTGATCTTCGGCGAACTCGCGCCGGGCCTCGCCGGGATTCCGATCTACGCGGCCTGGGTAGCGGTGGTACTAGGGTCGGCCCGTCTGCTCTTCGGAACCATCGCCTCGAAGCGCCGCCGCAGCATCGCCGACCTGGTCGACCGGCTCGCGTCGATCGCCGAATCCGACCGCCAGCCGTCCGCGACTGCGCAGGCACGCCGGACTCACGGACCCCGGACGGAATCCGGAGCGTCGGAGCCGATAACGGGCGAGCTACCTCCCGTAGAGGAACCGCAGCATGTCCGGGACACGCCCGGCCCAGGCCGACTCGGTGTGCTCGGCCCCCTCGTCGACGACGAACCGGAGATCCTTCCCGTGGAGAAAGCCCCTGGCAAGCAGCGCGTCCCGTAGTCGCTCGGCCCCGCCGACCGCGCCCTCCCCTTCGCGTGTTCCCATGTCGAGCCAGATGCGGTGCCCGTCCAACGACGGGGCGTCGGCCACCATGCCGAGGATCACCCCGTCGCCCCACCAGACGGACGGCGACACCACGAGGTAACCCGAGAAAACCTCCGGATACCACGTTGCGATCGACATCGTGATGAGCCCTCCGAGGGACGAGCCGCCGACGGATGTGGATTCGAAGCCCGGTTCGGTGCGATACGTCGCGTCGATGAACGGCTTCACTTCCTCGACCAGGTACCGCGCATACGTCCGCCCCGATCCGCCCGCACGTCGCCCCTGCCCCCCCTCGAACGGAAGCGTGGCCTCGGTCGGCGTGTACTCCGCGATGCGGGCAGGCGAGTTGGCGACGCCGACGAGGATCGCCGGTCGCATGTCCCCCTTCGCGATGAGTTCCTCGGCGGCCTCGTCGAATCGCCACTCGTTACCGGCACCCCGCCGATCGAAGACGTTCTGCCCGTCGTGGAGGTACAGCACGGGGTAACGGCGGTCCGGTTCGGCATCGTACCCGGGCGGCAGGTACACGACGAGGTCCCGGGGAGGCACGAGTTCGCCGCTTCCGAACGAGGCGTGGTGCCGGATGTCGCCGGAATAGCTCGCCGGAACCGGCTCGGTCGAATCGCCGAAGGCCCGCTTCACGCGCGTCGAGGACCGCAGGAGTACCCGGTTGTCTCCCTGCTCCCATCCGTCGTTCGGGTTCCCCTCCCCGTCGACCTTGATCTTGTAGGGCACCGTGGAATCGGCGTCCGCCGTGAACATGACGTCGCCCTCGTACACCCCGTTTCCGTCCGGGTCTTCCAGCGGAATCGTCTCGTTCCACGAGAGCGGCGCCACGCCGCCCCGCAATCCCACCCGCTCGCCGGCCGGATCGAGCCAGCCCGCCTTGAGCGCGGCCGCCATGTCGATCTCGAAATGGACGACTCCCGGAGGGACGGGATCGGAAGCCGGGCGACAGGCGCCCAGGACAAGGAGGACGCCGAATAGCAGGCGACGCATGGCGGCACGGGGTCCGGTGGCGGGGAAGGATGCCCGGCAAGGCGTGGAGCGGCTTCCGGGCGCGTCGCGAAGGTACGGAAGCTGCCCTGGGTGGTTGCGTCGGGCAGTCCCGCTGCACAGCCTGGGGCTATTCCCGCCACCGGGGTAGCCGCTCGAAACCGGCGCGGAGGTACGACCGGGGCGCATTCCGTATTACGAGCCGCGGTTTCCCGCTCCCCCGGCATCGAACGCTGCTGCGGATGCGTCAGACTGCGCGGTCGCTTCCCACGTCCGGTGCATGGTCGCGACATGCCGGCCGTGCGGGCCCCTGGCGCGGCGGGCCGAGACGCTGACCCGCGAGGATTCCGCCCCGCGCAGGACCCTGAGTGGAATTCGACCCCAAAATTCCACTTCCGAAGCCGTTTGGGGCGCGGCGAAGTGGAATATCGGCTCATTTTCCACTTCCGAAGCCGTTTTGGGCGCGGCGAAGTGGAATATCGGCTCATTTTCCACTTCGGAGTTGTTCTTTGGCGACCTGTGGGCGCATGGCGCATGGAGGTTTGCGCAGTAACCGATGGTGACTTGGACCATCCGTTTCGCATCGGGCCCTCGTACCCGCCTTCGTCACTATACTGCCGGGGATTCTGAGCCCCCGCCATTCCCGAAGCCATGCGCGGATTCCTCCTCCCCGCCCTCCTCCTGCTCCTCGCGTCCTGCGGCCGATCGGGCGCCCCCACCCCGACCTTCGACCCCGTCGAAGCCACGATCGCCGGCGCGCACGCGGCGATGCGCAGCGGTACGCTCACGAGCCGCGACCTCGTCCAGGCCTACCTCGACCGTATCGAGGCCTACGACGACACCCTGAACGCGATCCTCGTCGTGAATCCCCGAGCCCTCGACGAGGCCGACCGGCTGGACTCGCTGTTCCGCGCTACTGGCCAACTCCTTCCGCTGCATGGTATTCCGGTGCTCGTCAAGGACAACTACGACACGTTCGACCTGCCGACGACCGCCGGATCGGCCGCGCTGGCGGGCCTCGTTCCGCCCGACGACGCCTTCCAGGTGCGGCGATTGCGCGAGGCCGGCGCCATCGTGCTCGCCAAGACGAACATGGCCGAGTGGGCCTTCAGCCCCTTCGTCACCGAGTCGTCGATCGGCGGAACGACCCGCAACCCGTACGACCTCACGCGCGTGCCCGCCGGATCGAGCGGTGGCACGGCCGCCGCGGTCGCCGCGAGCCTCGGCATGGTCGGGCTCGGCACCGATACCGGGAATTCCATCCGCGGGCCCTCCGGACACAACGCGCTCGTGGGCATCCGGTCGACGATGGGCCTCACGAGCCGCGACGGCATCGTACCGCTCTACCTGCGCAACGACATCGGCGGCCCGATGACCCGTACGGTCGAAGACGCGGCGCGGGTTCTCGACGTCATCGCCGGGTACGACCCGGCCGACCCCGTCACGGCCCGCTCACAGGGTCTCATGCCGGCCTCCTACCGGGACTTCCTCGACCCGACAGGGCTCGACGGCGCCCGGATCGGCGTTTTCCGCCATTACCTGCGCCCCGATTCGACGCATCCCGAAATCCTGGCCCTCACCGAGCGGGCAATCGCCGACCTCGCGGCCCTCGGCGCCGAGATCGTCGATCCCTTCGACGTGCCCGGACTGCAACTCTCCGACGACATCTGGTGCGAGACGTTCGCCCACGACGCGGCCGCCTATTTCGCCTCGCGCGGGGCCGATTTCCCGTACCGGACCCTGGCCGACGTGTACGCCACCGGCAAGTTCGCGCCCTACATCGACGGGCTGCTGAGATGGGCCTCCGAATACGAGGGGGCGCCCTGCCCGGATCTCTTCTCGCACCCGCCGAACATCCGGTTCCGTGAGACGCTCGTGGCGGCGATGGATGCGGCCGGCGTCGATGCCGTCCTCTACCCCACCTGGAGTTGGCCGGCCCGCGAAATCGGCGACATGGGCAGCCCCTCCGGCGACAACAGCCAGTACCTGTCGCCGCAGTCCGGCCTTCCGGCCATCCAGGTCCCGACCGGGTTCACCGAGGCAGGGCTTCCGGTCGGAATGACGCTCGTGGGACGCCTGTTCTCGGAACCGGACCTCATCCGGTTCGCCTACGCCTACGAGCAGGCGACGCTCCGCAGGCAGCCGCCCTCGGGGTTCGGTCCCCTGCGGTAACCAGGTCGGCTACTGCCCCGAGGCGGGGGTCGCCCACTCGGGCAGCACGCCCGGCTCGGTTCCGAGCGCCCACCCGAAGACTCCGTAGGCGAGCGCGACGAGCAGCACGATGAACGCGAGGTTCAGCCAGATGCCCGCCCGGGCCATCTGGGGGACCGAGACGCGGTCCGTGCCGTACACGATCGCGTTCGGAGGCGTGGCGACCGGCAGCATGAACGCGCAGCTGGCAGCGATCACGGCCGGAACCGCGAGGTACAGCGGATTCTGGCCGATTCCGACCGCCATGGCCGCCACGACCGGCAGGAACGTGGCCGTGGTAGCCGTATTGCTCGTCAGCTCGGTCAGGAAGATCACGGCGGCCGTCACGATCGCCATCACGAGCACGAGCGGAAGCGCGTCGGCCGGCAGCGACGTTCCGATCCATTCCGACAAACCCGTTCTCGTGAACGCGCCGGCGAGGCTCAGGCCGCCGCCGAACAGCACGAGGGTACCCCACGGCAGCCGGCGCGCGGTGTCCCAGTCCAGCAGCCGCCGGCCGTCCGACGCCGGCAGCACGAAGAGCGCAAGCGCACCGGTGACGGCAATGCCGGCGTCGGTCAGCTGCGGCGCGAAGGGCTCGATGAGCGGTCGGAATACCCAGGCCGCCGCCGTCAGCAGGAACACCGCGCCGACCGACCGCTCCTCCCGGGACATCGGCCCCAGCTCTGCGAGTTCGCGTTCCACCTCGGCCCGGGCTCCGGGCAGTTCGCCCTTTCCGATCGGAAAAACCAGGCGCGTCAGGATCACGTACGTGATCGGCAGCCCGAGGGCAACGACCGGAACGCCGACCAGCAGCCACTCGGCGAACCCGATCTCGAACCCGTAGGTCTGCTCGAAGAAGCCGGCCATGAGCACGTTCGGAGCCGTTCCGACCAGCGTACCCACCCCGCCGATGGAGGACGCGTAGGCGATCCCGAGCAGCAGGGCGGCCTCGAACGCGCTCCCCCGCCCGGTCGCGCCCGTCCGTTCGGCGAGTTCGAGCACCGACAGCCCGACGGGGAGCATCATGAGCGTGGTGGCGGTGTTGTTGACCCACATCGAGATGAGCGCGGTCGCGAGCATGAATCCCGCGATGAGCCGCGCGGGTGACGTTCCGACCGCCCCGATGATGCGCAGGGCGACCCGCCGGTGCAGGTCCCACCGCTCCATGGCGAGCGCGATGATGAACCCGCCCATGAAGAGGTAGACGACCGGATCGGCGTACGGCGACGCCGCCTCGCGCATGGTACCCGCACCGACGAGCGGGAACGCGACGAGCGGAACCAGCGAGGTGGCGGGAATCGGGACCGCTTCCGTGATCCACCAGGTCGCCATCAGCAGGGCTACCCCCAGGGTGCGCCACCCGACGACCCCCAGTTCGGCCGGGGCCGGCGTGACGAAAACGGCGACGAGCAGGGCCGGCGCGAGCCAGAGACCGATGCGTTGGCGTCGTTCGTTGTCTGCGATCGTCACGGGATGCTCCGGGTGCCGGCACCAAGGTAACCATCGTCGGATCGGCATGCCCGTTGGCGATTGCCGCGGCGTGGGGGATATTGTCGCGTTCGACGCTACCTGCCCTCATGGACGAACCGACGCCTTCCACCGACCCCATGGTCGGCCGCACGATCAAGCACTACCGCATCCTGGCCAAGCTCGGCCAGGGCGGCATGGGCGTGGTGTACAAGGCCGAGGACACGACGCTCGACCGGACGGTCGCGCTGAAATTCCTCCCGAAGGCCTTCCACGCGGTCGACGACGCCGAGGCCCGGTTCGTGCAGGAGGCCAAGGCCGCCAGCGCGCTCGACCATCCGAACATCGGCACGGTGCACGAGATCGGACGCACCGAGAGCGGCGATCTGTACATCGCCATGGCGTTCTACGCGGGCGAGACGCTGGAGCAGAAGATCGCGAACGGCCCCGTGCCCGTCGAAACGGCACTCGACTATGCCATCCAGGTCGCGCGCGGTCTCGAGCGGGCCCACGAGGAAGGCATCATCCACCGGGACATCAAGCCCGGCAACGTCATCGTCACCGAGCGTGGGCTCGCCAAGATCGTCGATTTCGGCCTCGCGAAGGTCGAGGACGTCACGATCACGCGCGGAAGCGTGTCCCTCGGCACCGTTGCCTACATGAGCCCCGAGCAGGCCACCGGGGGCGAACTCGACCACCGGACCGACCTCTGGGCCCTGGGCGTGGTGCTCTACGAGATGCTGGCCGGCCGCCGCCCGTTCGTGGGTCCCTACGAGGCCGCCGTACTCTACGCCGCGGCCAACCAGGACCACGACCCGGTCACGATGTACCGCCCCGAGGTCAACGAGATCGTGTCGGCCGTCATCGACGGATTGCTCACGAAGGACCCCGAACGACGCTACGGCTCGGCAGCCGACGTGGTCATGGCCCTCGAAGCGGCCCGCGTGGGCATTGCCGAGCCGGGTGCCACGGTCACCCGCATCGTTCCGCGCGGTGAGACCGTGTCGCGCATGGCGCCGGCCGCGGCGCCGGCCGCCGCCCCCGCGGCCTCGGGCGGGCGGAAGTGGCTGGTTCCGACCGTGGGTGTGGCCGTCGTTGTCCTTGCCGCGGTCACGTGGTTCGTCGCCGGCCCCGGCCTCGGTGCCGACTCCGTGTCGGAAGAGGCCCGCCAGGAGGCCCGCAGGATGCACGACGAGGCCCTCGTGCAATGGGAGAACGGCCGGTTGTCCGTGGCCCAGGCGCGCCTGGAGCGCGCCCTGCAGCTCGACCCCGGGTACTCGGCCGCCTGGGCAACCCTTTCGGGCGTCCACATCCGGCTGCGCGACTACCTTGCCGCCTCCGACGCCGCACGGCAGGCGGTGGCGCTCGACTCGACCAATGCGGTTGCGCAGTACAATCTGGGCTTCGCCCTCCAGGAAACCGGAGATCCGGACGCCGCTGCGCGCGCGTACCGCGCGGCCATCCGTTCCGACCAGAACCAGGTCCTCGCGTACAGCGCGCTGGCCGACGTACTGATCGAGCTCGGGCGGCCGTCCGAAGCCGTGGTCGTGCTCGACGAGGGCCGGCGCATCAACCCGGACACGGAATACCTCTTTCTCCTGGACAAGAACCGCGGAAAGGCCGAACTCGCCCTCGGAAATCCGGCAGGTGCGCTGGGTTTCCTCGGCACCTCGCTCCAAGCCATGCCCGATTGGCCCGAGACCCTCGCCCTGCTCGCCCAGGCCCAGTTCGCGATCGGCGACCGGGGCAGCGCCGACCGCACATGGACGCGGTACTTCGAGGTCGAGACCGACGCGGTGCGTCGGGCCGAGATGGAGGCCGTGCGGGGGAGGATGCAGTAGGGCAGGGAGTCGGTGGCCTCACCAAACGGTACGGACATTCCGCGCGCCGGAGCCGGCATCCGCCCGGTTTCGACGGTCCCGAGCCTATGTCCGAAGCGCGAACGTGGGATTTCAGCCCGGATGCGATGTATTGGCCCCCAAATCCGGGCGAATACATCGACTATCGGCCGTATGTCGACGTTTTGACCCTCAAAACAGGGGGAATATGTCGTAACGGAGCCCGTTTCTCCAATTCCGGGACCCCGATGCCGGAAAGACGCGGGTCTGAAGCCGACCTACGACGCGCTCCAAACGAAACGAGCCCCGGCTCCACCAGGGAACCGGGGCTCTTCGTTTCTGGCCGGCGCCGCTTACTTCACGAGCACCATCTGCCGCACCTTCGTAAAAGTGCCGGCCTGTATGCGGTAGAGGTAGACCCCGCTCGGCAAGTCGTCGGCCCGGAACGTCACCCGGTGCCAGCCGGCGTTCATCGGGCCCTCGGCGAGGAGACGCACCCGGCGCCCGAGCACGTCGAACACCTCGAGCCGCACGTCGCCCGATTCGGGCAGGGCGAAGCCGATGGTGGTCTCCGGGTTGAACGGGTTCGGGTAGTTGACGTCCAGTGCGTACTCGGTCGGAAGCCCGTCGGCGAGGTCGTCGGCAAGTCCGGCCAGCTCGAGTTCGACCAACTCACCCGCCCGGCCGGCAATCTTCGCAGCTTTTCCTGCCTGCTCCCACGCCTTCTTGAGCCGGTCGATCGCCTTCTCGACGTCCCCGTCGGCCAGCTCGTCGTATGCCTTGACGAACTCCTTGCGGGCGTCGGCGAGTTCCTTCTCGCAGGTCTTCTTCTTCGAAGACGGGCGGGCCGTGGCGCACGTGAGTTCGCCTCCGGTCCACGGACCGCCCGACGTGCGCGTGCCGAGCAGCCCTTCGAGAATCTCGAAGTCCATCTCGACCACGTCGTCCAGGATACCGGTCACCGTACCCGAGTCGTCGCCCCCCATGGCGATCACCTTCGAAAGGCTGGCCGCGACCTTCTTGTCGTTGTCGAAGACCTTGTGACCGTGCTTCGACGATGGATGCAGGGCGTTGTCCCAGTTTCGCGTTTCGTTCGTGGAGATCGCGAACTGCCGGGCCCGCAGCAGCTGCTCGATGATCTCGTCGGTGAAATCGCACGATTCGTCCCGGTCGTCGTCATCCCGATCGCCACGGCCGCGGCCGTGGTCGCTCGCTGTCGCGCCTGTGCTGCAAGCCTCATCGTCGTCCCCATGATCGTTCAGGACAGGCGCGTCGCCCACCGCGCGCGCCACGGGGGGAACGGATCCGCCGGCTTCGACCAGTGCGGCCTCGATCCGATCCGGCACGAGTTCGCGTCGGTCGCTGACCGACGTTTCGTCGACATCGATATTGACATCGTCGGCGTCGAGCGGGAACGGATCCTCGAAGTCGGTGACCCCGTCCCCGTCGGCATCCGGCATCGGCGGCGGCGGCTCCTCTTCGTCCACCACGCCATCCGGCGGGGGCGGCGTACCCTCGAACGTCAGGAAGGACACGTCGGAAGACCCGGCGTTCGCGACGACCGCAAAGTTGCCGGCCGCCGAGTACGCGATGCCTTCGGTCTGCGCCCCGACCTTGACGACGTCGAGCAGCACGAGGCCGTAACTGGCGCCCGATACGTAATCCGAACCCGACGTCGCGAGCCCCGCGCCGAAGCTGTAGATCGACACCGTGCCCGTCGAGTAGTTGGTCACGTACACCAGCGTTCCGTCCGGCGACACGGCCGATTCGCGCGTATTCGATTCGGAACCCAGCTTCGTGATGGCTTCGTACGGCGAGTCGGCGTCGTACGGGCTTTCGGGCACCGCGTGGACGAGCAGCTGGCCGGTGGCCGTCGTGATGAAGAGGAACGTGCCGTCGGGGTTGGTCTCGAGGTCACGCACCGAGCCTTCCTTGGCCGCGATGGTCGTTCCGCCCTCCGGATCACCCGACGCGTCGCGCACCGTGCCTTCGCTCGCAAGGCGGGTGATGCCGCCGTCGGGGCTCAGGCTGTTCTCGCGGATGGTGGATTCGCTGACCAGGATCTTCACCGCCCAGTCGGCCTGGTCCTTGTCCAGGTCGACCTCGACGGCGAGGATGCCGTAGTTCGTACCGATCCAGATGCCCGAGCCGTCGGGGTTCGCCTCGACGTCGCGGGGATTGCTCTCGCTGGCGAGCTTGGCGTTCGCGCCGTCCGGTGCGTCGGCGGCCTCGCGGGTTCCGCCCTCCGTGATGAGGCGCGTGGTGCCGCCGTCGGGATCGGTCGCCGCCTCGCGTGTGCTGGACGACGTGTCGATCGTGCGGATCGCGAGGTTGTACGTACCGCTGGTCGGAATCGCGTCGATGATCGACACCGACCGGCTCGTGTACTCGGCGACGTAGACCAACGACCCGTCGGGCGCAATGTCGATCCCGTACGGATTGTAGCCGACCGGGATGGTCTGGACGACCGTGCGCGTGGTCAGGTCGATGACCGAGACGGAATGCGACTCGAAGTTCGTCACGTAGGCCCGCGTTCCGTCGGGCGTGATGGCCACCCGCAGCGGGCTCTTCTCCACCGGGATCGACGTCGACGCGCCCGTCGCGATGTCGATGACGGACACCGAGTTGCTGCCCGTGTTCACCGCCACCGCCAGCGTGCCGTCCGGGCTGGCCTCGACATCGCGCGGACCGGAATCGGTCGTCGCGATGCGCACGGCGGGCTCGACGTACGCATCCGGCACGTACAGCGTGAAGACCGGTCCGGACAGCGAACGCAGGCTCACGGTGCCGGTCTGCGCGCCTTCCGGCACTTCGAACGCCAGCGAGGAGCCCGACACCCTGATCGCCGGGGCCGTTGCGCCGCCCGCGAACGTCACGGTTTCGCCGACGACGGGGATGAACCCGGCGACGTCGAGCGTGACCAGCGATCCGACGGCGGCCGTGTGCGGGGAAAGCGCGAGCAGCGCCTCGGCCTCTCCCGCAACCTGGAACGACCATGGGGAGGGGGCCGGCGCCGGGTTTCCGCTGGCATCCACGATACCCGTCGTGTCGAAGGACACCCCGTAGGAGCCCGCGGCCAGCGTGGTCAGCGGCGTGAAGACCACCCGCGTGCCGCCGTTCGCGAGTTCGGTCGTGCCCGGCACCGATCCCCCTTCGAGGCTGAACGGACCGGCGGTGCCCAGCACGACGGGCTCGCTGAAGTCCACGTAAACGAACGTTTCTCCCGAATACGTGCCTCCCACCGGACCATATCCCGCTATCGTCGGCGCGAGGTCGACCGGCGTGGAAAACGAGTACGTGAGGTCGGACGTCGAAACGGGGTTCCCGCCCAGGTCGGTGAGTCCGGGCTTGAGCACGATCGTGTAGTCCGTGCCCTGGCTCCAGGGCATCGCCGGCTCGAACGCCAGTACCGTGGAGGCCGTGCTGTAGAGCCTGCCCGGAACCACGGGGCCCGTAACCGATCCGGACCGCACCTCGAAATTCCCGGTTCCGAGGGTCGAGCCGTCCATCGGTTCCGAGAACGTCACGATCACCGGCTGGGAAATGCCCGGAGCATCGTTCGACCCGGGGGTCACCGACTCGACGGTCGGAGCCGTCGTATCCGCGTTCCTCGTCGTGAATCGCGACGTGAAGGCCACGGTCTGCACGTTACCCTGCCGGTCGGTCGCTCCGTTGACCGAGACTTCGTAGATGGAGAGCGGTGCGAGGGTCGGCATGGCCACCGCCAGCCGCCCGAGATCCTGGTCGAGCGTGAGGGCGAGCGGCTCCGCCGGCGTTCCGCACGAAACGCACCGCAGCGTGGCCGCGAAGCTGCCGGCCCGCACGCCCTCGCTGAACTGCACCGTGATGACGGGCTTGACGAACACCTCGATCTCCTGGTTGGCCGGGATCATGGAGGTCACGCGCGGCGGAACGGTATCGAGATTCGTCACGAAGTCGATCCCGCCGGAGACCGCGCCGGCGGTCACGCTTACCTCGGTCACCTCGGTGCGCACGTCGTTCGCGCTCTCGTTCGTTCCGTTCCAGTACTCCTCGAGGAAGTCCAGTTCGTTGGCAATCGTCTGGAGGTGACGGCTCACGCGGCCCGGCGTGAGCGGCCACTTGAGCGAGAACACGCTTCCGTCGAGCGCGAACACGCCCAACCGGTACTGTCCGGGCGGAACGAATCGGATGGAGAAGTCGCCGTTCCGATCCGTGTAGGCGTGCAGGCTCTCGTTGGTCGCGAGGTTGGTAGCGAGCACACCGGCGGCGGCCACCGGCATGCCGGCCGTCGTCGGGTTGCCGCTCACGACGCTTCCGGTGATCGTTCCGAAGGCCCCTTCCCCGCTGCCCGAAGGGGCGAGAACGCTTGCCTGGGCTTCGTCGTCGACCTTGAGGTCTCGCGCGTCCTTGGGCAGCACGAAGAACATGGTCGCGGTCGGATCGAGCGAATGGATGAGGCCCAGCGCGGCGTGACCCAGCTCGTGCGTCAGGATGCCCTGGATGTCGTGGTCCGTCGTGCTGACACCGATCACGAACTTGTCCTTGGCGTCGCCGGCGGGGGCGAACCGCTCGTTGAACACGACGTCGGCCGTGACGATGCGGCTATCCTCGGGCGTGGCGCCCAACTTGATGAGCTTCGAAGCCACGGCGAGCGTGGACGGCCCGAGCGGAAGCCCGCCCAGGTGGATCTCGTTCCGGTAGTCCGTGATCGACGGCTCGCCGGCCGGATACGGGCTGATGCCTCCGTACTCCATGCGGCCGGCGGCGTCGGCCGTCGGAATCCCGGTCCACGCCGCGAAAGCGCCCGTGACCGCGCCCTCGACACCCGGCATCATGTCGCGCAGTTCGGTCGTGAGGTAGAACCGCAGCGGCGCGTCGGCTTCCTGCGTTACCGGGATGACGAAACGGTGCACCTTTCCGGAGGCCGGATCTCCGACCAGCAGCTGGCTCAAGGGGGCCATCGCGATCGACGCGTTGGGCACCTGCGCGAACGGCTGCAGCGGAGCTCCGACCGGGCCGAACACGATCCCGGTCGCCGTGGCCACGAACAGCTGGTCGTCTTCGGACAGGGCGATCGTGCGCGGCGAGGACAGGCCCGTTGCCACGGCGGGGAAGCTGGAAATCGATCCGCCGCCGCCCGCCGGCACCCGGACGACCTTGCCTTCGGCAGGAATGGACACGTAGAGGTTGCCCGCAGAGTCCCAGGCGAGTCCGCCCGTCTCGAAGCCCCCACTGAGAATCGTGGCGACGGTGTTGTTCGACCCCGAATTGGGGTCAAACGTGGCGTTGGGGCCTCCGTTCAGGCACATTCTGCGGAGCGTTCCGGAGATGCCCTGATACATGCACCCGTCCGGTCCGACGGCAATGAAGGTGTAGCCCCCCTCCATCATCCGGTGCCGTATCGAGCCGCCTGAACTGGAATACTGCAGGATCCCCGGCGTGAACGTGGTTCCGACCACCCAGTCGTACCCGCCCCAGAAGAGCGCCGACGTGGCTGAAGAGTAGTCCGCGGCGAACGCGACGATCGATCGCGAGCCGGAGTTTCCATCGGCCGCGTAGCGATACAGGAGCTGCCCGCCCTCGATGACCGACATGGGCAGGCCGAGATAGTCCGCACGACCGATGCCCACGAACGTCGGCGGCGCCGTGAGGTTGGACACGGTCGTCCCGTACACGAACCCGGCCGGCACCTCGAAGGACGCCTCGACCGTGCCCGGAAGCGAGAATTCGGACGTGCTGCCGGCCGCGTTGGTGATCGTCGCCACCACGCGGTCCGCGAGGCCCAGGCTCGAACCGTCGAACTCCACCGCGTGGACCTGGCTTGCCGCGTTCGTCATGTCGGGAAGGACGAGCGTGCCCAGGAGCGTCAGCCCCTGCGTTCCCGAAGCGTCCGCCTTGAACAGTTCGACCGTCGCCCCGCCGGCGAGGGGGGTGTCCACGGTGAACGTCGCGACGGCCGGACCGGTGGCCTGGCGATCCACGGAGAGGCCTACCGGCGCGTTCTGGAGGTCGTTCGCCCCGACGTCCGCGTCACCCGCGTCGTCGGTGTTGCGCAGGCCATCCGCGTAGTTCCCGGTGGCCAGGTCGATCCCGGCCTGGTCGTTCGCGAAGATCGAGTTGTCGGTGATGCGGTTGCGTACCGGGAATGCGTCGAGCGGGGTACCGGGAAACAGGCCTCCGTCCCCCTTGCCCATCGCGATGCCGATCCCGTTGTACGCGATCACGTTGTCGGGACCGAGGATGTTGTCCGACGAGCCCTTCTGCAGCCAGATGCCGATTCCGTTGCCCCAGTCCTCGCCTCCCGGACCGATGCCGATCCGGTTACCGGAGACGGTGACCCCGTTGCCCCCCTGGAACTCGATGCCGTAGACGAACCCACCGCCGATCTCGTTGTCCGAGATCGTGGAGCCGGACGCGGCATCGCCTACGTTGACGCCCGTGTACGTGGTGACGCCGGGCTCGGTCGACAGGAGCGAAGCCCCGGACGGTGAGACGCCGACCCGGTTGTTCTGCACGATGGCCGATTCATTCAGGCTGACCACGTGGCCGAGCCGGACCGAGCCCAGCAGGTTGGCATCGGAGGTCGACGGACCTCCGATCACGTTGCGGTCCGCGCCCGATCCCGTGCCGAACCGCAGGACGACCGCCCACTCCCCGTTGTCGTACGGGGCCGATCCGTCGGCCGTGGTGCCGATGAAGTTGCATCGGACCGAAACCCGCTCGGCCCACTCCACGGCGACGCCGGAGCCCGGGAAGCCCTGGATCACCAGGCCCTGGACGATTGAACCGGATCCGTTTCCGAAGATGTGCACGCCGTTCCCGCTGGCCCCGGCCGCTCCGAGATCACCGCGCAGCACCACCTGCAGGTCGTGCCCCGTGACGTCCGGCCCGCACGTCGCTCCCGACTGCGAGAGTCCATCGATCTCGACGGGATCCTCGATGAGCGGAAGCGGGGTGGCGGGGGCGATGACGTGCGGCCCGGCACCCGGAATCGCGAAGGAAATGGTGTCGAAGCCCGGAGTCGCGTTGGCGTGTTCGATCGCGCCGCGCAGGCTTCCGACCCCGCTGTCAGCCGTGTTCGTCACGACGAGCGGATCGGCCGGCGGGGTGAACTCGGCGAAGATCGCCGCGATGTCGGCACCGTCGAGTGCCGCCGAGAAGACCCGCACCTCGTCGATCAGTCCCTGGAAGGGCCCCCACGTCTGGGAGGGGACCAACCAGTCGTTGTTCTCGCCGATCACGAGTTTACCGGAAACGTCGGTGAGCATCGGATTGGCCGGAACCCCTGCCGAACCGACAAACACGCCGTCTACGTACAGGCTCGGAAGGTTCGTGAGCGCATCCCAGGACACGGCCACGTGCGACCACCGGCCCAGCGGCAGGCTCGAGCTGACATACCGCTGAGCGAGGCCCGAATCCACCCACGTGAAGTCGAGACTGCCCCCTCCGTTCATGCGGAGCTCCCAGCCGAAGTCCACGTTGTGCTTCGACGTGGACGCGATCTGGCACTCGCCGCTCGGGCAAGCGGTCGGATTCACCCACGCCGCGAACGTGAACGAGTCGCCGCCGAGCGTCACGTTGCCCAGCGTCGGGACGGACACGAAACTGGCAGTGGTGTTACCGTTGGCACCGTTCCCGTCGAACGAGAATGCGCTGCCATCCACTCCGACCGCGTAGGCGGCGGTGCCGTTGATGCCCTGCGCCGAATTCCCCCACTCTGCAGGATGGTTGCCGAGCGCGTCGTCGAGATTGCCGTTGGCGCGGTAGCGCGCGATCTCGGTCGAGCCGGCGACGACCGTGGCATTCGCCGAAAACATCGAAGTATTGTGCGAAGCGTCGGTACGTGTCGCGACGATTCTGTCGCCGATGAGGACGTCGAGCGCAGCCGCATTTCCGACCGGATAGGCCGCCGTTCCTCCCAGGTGGATTACCGGCGTGCCCAGCTGGACCCTCCCTTCGGCGCCGGATCCGTCGGCCTCGAAGAACTCGATCGTCCCGGCATCGGCCGTGACGGTAAGGACCAGGCTGCCGTTTCCGACCACTTCCGCCGAAACGAGGGTCGGGGCTACGATGCCCTCGTTTGCGGGTCCGTTGACCGTGCTGGTCCCGAAGACGATGCCGTTCTGCCCATTGTCGAAAAAGCTGTTGCCTCGGATGGCGATGAACTTGGGCGAATACTCGCCGTCGCCGCCCGAAACGCGAACCCCGAAGCCCGGGTTGTTGGCAATGACGTTGGAGCGAATGACGCTTCCGTTGGCGCCCTTCTGGATGAAGATCCCGGCGCTGTTTCCGAGGTTCAAGGTGCCCGAAACGTCGGTCCCGATCCGGTTACCTTCGATCGTCCAGTTGGCGTCTCCGAAACAGCAATTGGCCATCGTGCTCTCGATGGCGTACCAGTTCGCGTTGGCGATCAGGTTGTCCAGCACCTCGGTCTCCCGGGCCTGGTTGGAACCGATCGCAATATTGGCAGCCGTCGCACCGGATCCGACCCTGGCCGTTCCCGCCGCGTTGGTACCGAAAAAGTTGCCCCGAATGATCGTCTTCAGGGCGGAGGGACTCTGGCTGACACCGCCGCCGACGATCAGGTTTCGATCGGCAGGGTTCGGCCCTCCGACCACGTTGTCGCTGCCCGACACCTGGATCGATCCGTTTCCGAGCGGGGCCGAGCCGTCGGTCCCGAAGTAGTTTCCGGCCACGGTATTGCCGGAAGAACTGGAGTGGAACGTGACCGCGGCGCCCGTCAGAGAACCGGTCATGACTCCGCGAAGCGTGCTTCCCGAGTGGCCGGTAAAGAAGAAAGCGTTCGTGGTTCCCGGGCACCCGACCGCGCATTCGACCCTTACCATGAGTACCGCGTTACCGGGTGCGAAACCGGCCGCCGTGTTGGGGGTCGCTCCGGACTGCGTATAGCCGTCGATCAGGACTGCCTCCGTGATTACCGGGAGGGAGTTGAGGATCTGGATGACATGCGGACCGCCCCCCGGAATCGCGAACGAAATGGTATCGGTTCCCGGGTTGGCGTTGGCGAAGAGGATCGCGCTCCTCAGGCTGCCGGTGCCGCTGTCGTCGGTATTGGTCACCACGAGCGGATCCACGACCGGTGCGACCGGCGAAAACTCCGACGTATTGCCCGCCGCGTCCGTGGCGGTCAGCACGAGGTCCGTGCCGAGCGACACACCGAGGGCAGCGGCGTCCCCGAAGTTCAGGATCACCGGTGCCTGGGCGGAGGCTGCCGGGATGACCGCGGACGCGAGATAGCGCTGGCCACCGAAGCCGGCTGCGTCGGCGACGTAAGCGTGGACGGTGATCGGATAGGTCGACGAGCCCGCGCCGCCCCCATTCGTCGAGTTCTGGGTGAGGTTTACCGTCAGATCGCCGCCGTCGATGTGGGCCAGGGTAACGTCCGGAAAGTTCTGGCGGTTGTTGCCGCCCGTGTCGGCGTCCCCGGGATCGTTCGCCGTGAGTCCGTCCTCGCCGATGTCGAACCCGAGGCTGCCGTTGTCGCGCATCTCGTTTCCGATGACGCGGTTTCCCGTCGCGGCGGGATCGTCGTTCATCCGGATCGCCCGACCGCTGTTGTACGCGATCAGGTTGCCTTCTCCCGCCGATTCCCCGCCGATGGTCACGTCGGAGGCCGTACCCACGTTGATGCCACGGGCCTGCCCGGCGCCCGCGGGGGCATTACCGTTGACGTCCGCGCCGATGTGGTTGCCCAGGATGACGTGGCCGCTGCCCGAGATCTCGATTCCGAACAGACTGCCGCCCACGATGTAGTTCCGCTGACCGGCCGTCGGCCCGCCCACGATCGTGCCTGCATCATGCAGGGCGACCGCCACGACTCCGTTGGGAAGGACGGTCGTTCCGTCGGCGGCCAGGCCGACGTAGTTGCCGTACAGTGCGTTGCCCGCCCCGGACCCGAGGGACGCGATGCCATGGCTGGTGTTGCCCGAGACGACGTTACCCTGTCCCGCGGCTCCGCCGCCGACCACCACGTTGCTGGAGTTCCAGAGGGTGATACCCGACCCGTTCGCGAGACCGGCGTTCATTGCCGCATTGGTGCCGACGGCATTGCACGCGATCGTGCCGCTGGTGGCTCCGCTCACCTCGATGCCGGAGCCCGGGAAGTTGTAGATCAGAAGGCCCCGGACCGAGGCCTCTCCGCCGCTCAGGGCGAACTGGATTCCCGCGCCGCTGCCGGCCGCGGATCCGTCCAGCCCTATCGGCAGCACGCGGTTTGCGGGCGTGGCGCCGCACGTGGACCCGGGCTGGGTCAGGCCGTCGATGAACAACGGCTCCGTGATCACCGGCAACGCGGATAGCGGCGCAATGACGCTCGACGTGAGCACAAATTCGATCCGGTCGATGAGCGGGAGGTTCGGGGTCGCGTTGGCGTTCAGGATCGCCTGGCGCAGCGTACCCGGCCCCGAATCGGCGGGGCTGGTGACCGTGAAGACGTTCCGACCGGAATTCAGCCAGACCTCGCCGCCGAACGTGCTGTTGAACGTGCTCGCGAAGTCGACGCGCCCGTCACCGTTGAGGTCGCCGGCCACGACGTCGCGGTTGCCGCCGTGCGAAGAAACCGTCGAGGCGGTGAACCCGCCGGAGCCGTCTCCGACGTAGACCCGCGTGCCGCCGCCGTCGGCGGCCACGACGAGATCGAGGTTGCCTTCCCCGGAGATATCCACGAGCCGGCCCTTGAAGAGGGGCGAGCTGGATCCGAACGCGGGCTGCGCCGCGAACGAACCCGATCCGTTGTTCAGGCGCACATGGTGCTGAGCCCAGTTGCCGGGGACGACAATGTCGTCGCGGTCGACGCCGTCCACGTTGCCGGCCAGCACTTCGACGGCAGTGAAGCCAAGGCTGGAGTAGGTCCAGCTCGCCGGGCCGTTCGACAGGAACAGCTGCCCGAACGACATCACGATGTCGGGGGTCGCGTCTCCGTTGAAGTCGCCGACCGCGACCGCGCGGGCCGAGTGGGGGCCGCTGGGCAGTTCCAGCCGGGTGAAGCCCGCGAACGTGCCGGGATTCGTTCCGTTGTTGAGCCAGACGGCAGAACCCGTGCCGCCGTTGAACTGCCAGTTCGCCGTCACGAAGTCCATCCATCCGTCGCCGTCGAAATCGGCTACCGCGATTTCCTGCGTGCCGCCGGCTTCCCCATCGGTCCAGTCGGCCACGGCCGCGAATGTGCCGCTCCCGTTGTTGAGGAAGAGCGTATTGGCATCACACCGGACGCCACAGTTTTCATTGTTGAAGAACCCGTTGGCGAACACCACGTCGAGATCCCCGTCCCGGTCGAAGTCGGCCGTGGCCGCATCGACGCCCGCGAGCGTATTGGGGATGGCCTGGTGCTGCGTCAGCACCCCCGCTCCGTTGTTCTTGAAGACCACGTTCGGTCCATCCAGACCCATGTACACGAGGTCGAGATCGGTATCCCCGTCGAGGTCGGCGAGGTGCATTCCGTACGTGAGGTTGCCCGAGAACTGGGGCTGCACCACGAACGTCTGGGCAGAGGCCGGGACGACGAATCCGGCGAGAAGAACGGCCAGCGAAAGAAGACGGGACGAACGGGTCATGGAACCGGGTGGATTGGAGGCCCTTGGGGGGCAGGGCCCTGGCTACCGGAATCGTTGGGGGTGCCCGGCACGGCGGGCACGGGAGGCGCCCTTCGGCGCGGCTCCGAAGACGCTAGCGCTCGACGCTGAGGCGCTTGATGCGTGCCGAGAAGTCCTTGAGCGGCAATGCCGCCTTCGCTTCGTCGGCTTCGAGGGTCTCGCCGGCACCGGCGGCACCGGACACGCCCAGCGACGCGTCGTCGAGCAGTCCCGCGAAGCCGATCACCTGGCGTTCTCCGCCGGCGGCATCGCGCACGATCTCGAGCTTGCCCTGCAGGCCGCCGGCCACTACCGTCTCGCCGGATGCGAGTCGGGTCGTGAAGACGACCACCTCCTCGTCGGGCACGAAGACCGGCATGTCGGAGATCTCGTGCAGGTACTCGCCGACCTGCCCGCCGGGAACCGTGAGGACGACCTGGGACGTAGGCTGTCCGCTGAGGGTCTCCTCGACCTGCACCGTGACGCGCGTCAGGATCGCCGAGCGGTCCGGGGTCCAGAAGCTCTCGGTGCTGAGCGTCTTTCCGACGATTACGGCGTCGGATTCGCGGCTGAGGGCATCGAGGGAAAGACGAAGGGTCTGGGCGCCGGCGGGAGCCGCCACGGCGGCCCAGGCGGCTAGTACACCGATAGCGAGGGCTCGGGTGCGCATGAGTCGGATGTCGGACACGGTGGTTGAGGGCTGGGGGCGATCCCCCCATCGTGTCGCATGCCCGTTTCGGCTCCAAAGGGCGCGGCCGGAGGGCTCCACTTGCGACATGGAAGTGTAAGGTGAAAACGACAGAATGTGTAGGATTCACCCTTACACGCGCGATATTCGCAAGTAAATGCCCGGAATGGACAAATGGCGATCGCGCGGGGGCCCTACTCTCCCTTTCCGACGAGTACGAAGGGCGCCCAGTGGAACGGATGCGCCGTTTCCGCCGACTCGAGCAGGGCCAATTTGGCGGCCTGCAGGGATCGGTCGATCCCCGTCCGCGTGACGAGGTTGCGGTAGAACCCTCGCATCAGCGTGGAAGTGGAGCGGTCGGAAACGCTCCAGAGGCTGACCACGACGGCGGGCGCCCCGGCGTACATGAAGGCGCGCGTCAGGCCGACCACTCCTTCCCCCTTCACGAGCTGTCCGAGGCCCGTTTCGCACGCCGACAGCACGACGAGTTCGGCATCAACGTCCAGGTTGAAGATCTCCTTCACCTCGAGCAGCGCGTCCCCGCCGGTACCGGCCAGCGCGAGGGCCGAATTGTCGGGCCTGTCGTCGTCGACCAGACCGTGCGTGGCGAAATGCACGTACCGGTACTTGCGGCCGGCGAGCGACTCGCGCACGCGGGCCTCCGACGCCTCGTCCTCCATCAGGACGACCTGCGACGCGGGTTCGAACAGGCCGCCGATGGCCGAGACCTCGGCCCCCGTGAAGGGCAGGCGGGACAGTCCGCGACCACGAAGGTCCCCGAGTTCGCCGCCGTCCGAAAACATCGGATCTCCCACGGCCAGCAGTTGGTGCGTGAATTCGGGCGTTACCTCGCGCCGCAACTGGCGAAGCACGCTCGCGCTCTGCACGTAGGCTATCGGTACCTGCCGCACCAGGTATGGAGCCGAGCGGAAGTCCGCGCCCGCGGGCCCGGACAGCAGCACCTCGAAGGGCAGGTAGCTCAGCGCACCGTCGGGCACAACCGTGAGTTCGTCCGCGCCGGCGAGCAGGCCGGCCACCGGTCCCAGCAATCCGTCGAACAACGCACGCGCCGGCAGGGCGAAGCGTTCGAGCGACGCGTCGTCCGGGATTTCCAGGGCGGCCCGCAGTACCTGGACCTGGCCCTCGATTTCGGAACGCACGGGCAGGCGGTGGATCGAGAAACCGTCCCGTGTCACCGCCCAGAGCGTGGACGACGAGTCTCCCAGCGAGTACTGGAGGAGCAGTTCGCCGGGTCGCAGCACTTCGGCGCGCAGTTCGGACAGGGTCACCGGGTCCGGGTAGCGCATCGCCGCGAAGCGCGGGTTCTGGGCCCGCATCTCGCGCTCCACCCGCTCGTACTCGGTCTCCATCGACGCCACGAGGCCCTTGAGTTCGGCGATCTCGGTGGCCTGCGAGTCCGGATCGGCGGCCGCGAGCTGCTCGCGAAGCGTCGTCATGTTCCGCGACAGGGCCTCGAGGTCCTCCTGCAGTCCGGGATCCACCCCCTCCCGAACGCCGGCGAGCGCCTCGGCCATCTGGTCGAGGAACGCGCGCGCCTTTCCGCGCTCGGCCACCTCGAACGCCTTCTCGGCAAAGCGGGGCCGCTGGCCCGGCGAAACCTGCCCCACGGGGGCCTCGCCGATGGCCTGACGGGTGAGGAAATGCAGAACCTCCTCGTACAGGTACCGCGACTGCGCGAGGTATCCGGCTTTGTCCTCCTGCGTATAGAGCCGCCCCCTCGCCGATTCGAGCGTCTGGAGCGCCTCGTCGTAGGCCGTGACCGCCTCCGTCGCCCGCCCGGAGCGTTCGTAAGCCTCGGCAAGTCCGAAATGGCCGTCGGAGACCAGCATCGGGACCTCCAGGCGGGTTCCGAGCGCAAGCAGTTCCCGGAAGGCGGGGATCGCCGCCTCGGGCTCGCCGTCGCGCAGTTCGATGTCGGCGCGCATCTTCACGGCCTTCGCGCGCCGCACGGGATCCGCCACGACCGAATCCGCGCGCGCCGAATAGTAGCGGGCCCGTTCGTAGTCCCGCTGCTGGAAATGCGCGCTGGACAGGCTCAGGAGCGCATCGGCCCGCCCGTCGTGGTCATCCGCCGCGGTACGCCCGAGCGCGCGTTCCAGGATCGGAACGGCCCGGTCCGAGCGGGAAAGGAAGATGTAAAGGACCCCGAGGTTGTTGTAGGCCTTGGCCAGGAGATCGTCGAACCCGTTCTCCTCGGACAGGCGGATGGCCTCCCGGTACGCCTCGACCGCCCCCTCGAAATCCCCGAGCCGCCGGCGGATGATGCCCGCGTTGCTCAGTACGACCGCCCGCGCGCGGGCGTCGCCCGACCGGTCCAGCGCCCTGTCGAGGCTCAGGAGGATCGCGAGCGCCTCGGCGTGACGATCGGCGTAGTCGGTGAGCAGCCCGGCCGTATTGGACATCTGCCCGATCCACCGCGCCGTGTCCCCGACCGCCAGGTACATCGCACCCCCGTCCAGGTAGTAGGCCCGTGCGGCCGAGAAATCACCGAGGCCCTCGAAAACCCGTCCCATGTTCGGGAGCAGCCGGCTCAGCGCCAACGTATCGCCGATGGCCCGCCGAACGGCCTCGCTCTCCCGGTAGGCCTCGAGCGCCTTCGGCAGGTTCTTCTCCACGTCGCGGTACCCGAGCCCGAGGTCGTTCAGCGTATTGCCCACCAACTGCCTGTCGTCCACCGCACGACGCGCGGCCAGGGCCTCGAGGTTGCGCTCGACATAGGCCGGCCGTTCCAGGAACCACGTCACGTACCCGATCTGACCGAGCGTTTCGGCCTCGCCGTGCCGATCGCCGATGCCACGGTACGCCTCCAGCGCCGCCGCGAAGAGCCCCCGCGCGGTTTCCGGCTGTTGCTGCCGCACCGCCACACCCGCAGCCAGCAGGCTGTCGGCCGCGAGCTTCGAACGAAGCTGCTCCGCGTCCCACCGCCCCAACGACTCGACCACGAGGGAAAGGCTTGCCTCGCCGAACGCAGCCTGGAACGCGCTCGCCAGGCGGGCGGCCGCCGACGACGCCGCTCGCGCGGAGTCAGGCCGACCGGCCAGCGTCGCCGCGGCAGAAACCCGCACGAGTTCCTGCACGACCGGTTTGACCGCAAGCCGATGCGCCGCCACGAGGCGATCCACACCGTCCCCCGCGATCGCCGCGTGCCGCAGCCGATCCGCGACCGTCTGCGCGCCGGCGGCCGACGGAAGAAGGAGCAGGAGCAGCGCGAGCAGCCGTGCCATGTCAGTTCCGCGCGGCCAGCGCGCGCTTGAGCGCAGCGACGGCCTCGTCCTTCAGCCCGAGGTCGTAGTAGAGATTCCCGAGGATCTCGTGCACCAGGGCCGCGTCCGGATGGCGACGCGCGATACGCGAGAAGGCGTCTACCGCGTCGAAGAGCAGGCCGTGGTCCACGTAGAACGCTCCCAGCAGGTAGTCGCGGGTGGTCTCGTCCGCCGCGCCGGCCATGGCGTCGGAAATTCCGCCCAGACCCTCGGCGACGATCGTCTCCTCTTCGTCCGACAGGACCTCGAACGGCGTCAACTGCGACGAGACGGCATCGAGCATCGTCTCGCCTTCCACGTTCCACACGTACTGGGAGCCCGCGACAAGGGCCGGCGCATCGTCGGGGTACACCCGTTCCGAACCCGTGGCCGCCCCCGTCCACACTTCGCGACCGGCCGCGTCGTACAACCGCACACGGTACCCCTCGAATTCCTCCGACGCCATCCAGGCGAAGGTCGGCCGCCCCTGGCGGATGCGCGTCTGGCGCGGCGTGAGGTTCACGATGGCCTGTTCGCGTTCGCCGGCGCGCAGGCCGCCGAGTGCCGAGACCTCGCCCGCACCGGCCCGTGCGAGCGTGAGTTCGCTGACGGCCGCGATGCGTGGCGCCCCGGCCGGACGTGACGCTCCTGCGCCATCGGCCGCGCTGCCCACTTCGTGCGTCGCGCCCGAAGCCACCGTGACGATCGAGTTCGTGGCGGAATACAGCAACGAGGCCCTCGCGCCGGAGGCACTCGTAACCCGGTCTCCGACATTGAGCTGCATGCCCCACGTCGCGGCCTGGGACGCGCCGCCGGAGGCCCGTGCTACGCGAACATCCCCCGATATGTCGGTGACAAGCGCTGCGGACTGCCGGGCCGAGGCGACGGGAATGGCCAACAGTGCGAACAGGGTCAGCAGGCCGAAGATGCGGTGCGTCATGGCGATGAGGGCAAGTCTGTGCGGTGCCGCTGCCGCGGGCCCGGGCCTCCGGGTGCGACGGCGGGAAGCGCGGATCCCGGCTCCGTGCATAATACACCGCACGCGGGGCAACCGTTGGCGGGTTGCAGATAATTCCGTACAGGATTCCCCTACGCGGCCGGGGTGCGCTGCCCGGTGCCTCGAGGCACCTCGCCCCACGAATCCGGACGGACTCTCGGCCGTACGTGGTTGGTCCCGCTCCCATCACCCTTTTCGTATGCGTACCTCCTTCCTGCTGGCCGTCGTTTTCGCCGTAGCGCTCGGCGCTCCGCTTCGCCTCCGGGCCCAGGATGGTCCGAATCTCGCCGGTTCGTGGGTCGGCACCCTGGACGTGGGCGTGAAGCTGCGGTTGGTCTTCAACGTGCAGGCGACCGAAGACGGCGGCTTTGCCGCGACGCTCGACAGCCCGGACCAGGGTGCGCGCGGCATTCCGATCAGTGCCGTGATCGTCGATGGGTCATCCGTACGCTTCGAGGTTTCGGCCATCGCCGGTACCTACGCCGGCACCCTGGACGCCTCGGCGAACCGCTTGGAGGGTACCTGGTCGCAGGGTGGAATGTCGCTGCCGCTCTCCCTCGAGCGGGGCGACGAACCCGAAGCCCCGAAGCGCCCCCAGGAGCCGAAACCGCCCTATCCGTACCGAAGCGAGGATGTGCAATTCGCCAACGGCGAGGCCGGAATCACGTTGGCCGGCACCTTCACGACGCCCGCGGGGGACGGCCCATTCCCCGCGGTAGCGCTGGTGACCGGGTCCGGCCCCCAGGACCGCAACGAGGAATTGCTGGAGCACAAACCGTTCCTCGTGCTGGCCGATCACCTGACCCGCTCGGGCATCGCCGTGCTCCGGTACGACGATCGCGGGGTAGGCGGATCGACGGGCGATTTCCCGTCGGCAACATCCAGGGACTTCGCCTCGGATGCGCTTTCTGCGATCGCCTGGCTGCGTACGCGCCCCGAGGTCAGGCCCGACGGGATCGGTCTCGTGGGTCACAGCGAGGGCGGGCTGGTCGCACCCATGGCCGCCATCGAGTCGACCGACATCGCGTTCCTCGTTCTGCTGGCGGCACCCGGTCTCGACGGCCGGGACATCGTGCTGCTCCAGTCCACCCTGATCGGTCGGGCCGAGGGCGTCGAAGCGACGCGGCTCGAGGCCAATGCGAAACGACAGGCCGCCTATTTCGACATCGTCGAGAACGAGCCCGACACGGCGCGGGCTTCGGCCTCCCTGAAGGCGCTCATGACGGCCGACCTGGCGTCGATGAGCGAAGCCGAGCGTACCGAATCCGGGCTTACGGGCGGCAACACGGACGCGCTCATCGATCGACAGGTCGCGCAGGTCAACTCGCCCTGGTTCCGATATTTCCTGTCCTACGACCCGTTGCCGGCCTTGCGGAAAGTGACCGTACCCGTACTGGCCCTGAACGGAACCCTCGATCTCCAGGTCCCGTGGCAGGAAAACCTGGATGCGATCGTTGGCGCGCTGCGCGAGGCCGGCAACGCCGACGTGACGGCGCTGCCTCTCGAGGGGCTCAATCACCTATTCCAGACGGCGACTACAGGCAGTCCTACGGAGTACGGGCAGATCGAGGAGACGATCGCGCCGCAGGCATTGGACACGATCTCGGGGTGGATCCTGGAGCGATTCGGGCGCTGACGGGAAGGGGCTTATCCGGGCAGATTCCCGGCCGATCCTACCGCTACGGCCCACCTTGCCCTACCCGCCATGTCTCCCATCGCCTGCTCCCACTGCGGACGCGCCATCTCGCCGACTTCGTTCGAGTGTCCGTACTGCGGCGCCGTGGGTCCGAACCGATCGGGCCGCGAATCGAAGGGGTTGACACGGGGACGTTGGACCGTGCTGTGCCTGGCTCTCCTGGGGCTGGCTCTCCTCTTCCCACCCACTCGCCAACTGGGCGAGTACAGCGTGGACGGGCAGACCCGCGTGGTCGACCACCAGTTCATGCCGTCGTGGATCGGCGGCGCGGATGCCGGTCCCGACGTCGGCTACACGCGGAACGGGCAGCTCCAGACCATTACCTGGAATATCACCCGGGAGATCAATCGCCCCGCCTGGGCCGTAGTGCTCGGTGCCCTGGGCCTCGCGTGGTTGATCGGAATGATGATCCCCCGTCGCAGGCCGCAGCCGGCCCCCAGCCGGTATCGCCAGGAAATCGTGCAGGTCGCCCCGCCGTCTTCCCTGTCGCAACACACGCGGCAGCAATCGCAGCCGCAGCAGCAGCCTCCGCGACCCGTCGATCGGGCCGTGCAGCCCCCGCCGCAGCGGCCCCGCACCCTGTACCCCGGCATTTCCGTCCCGGGAGACGTGGGATCGGTGCGCCATACTCCCCCGCCCCCCGGCCGCTACCGGTGAGCCGCGCGCACGGTCAGCCTCCGTGCCAGCGCTCGACCGTCAGCCCCGGATACGCGGAAAAGGCTGCCGGCCGCCTCGTCACCAGCGTCAGCCCGTGTACCGCGGCGACCGCGGCCACCATGGAATCGGCCAGGGTGATCCAGTCCGAAGGTCCGGACCGCAACCGGGCGTGCCACGTGGCCGCTTCGCGGTCGTACGGGACGACGGGAAGGGACGGCGAAACCACGTCCTTCAGGAACGCCGCGTAGCGTCGCCGCACCGCCCCTGCCGGAACCCGCGCGGCGAGTTCGACCAGTTCGTGCCATGCCACGCTGGGCAAGGCGGCCTCGCCCCGGCACTCGCGAAGGCGCCGGACCACCGACGGGTCCGGCCGCGCGCGCAGTACCTCCGAGACGACATCCGCGTCGAGCAGGTACCGGACCACGGATCAATTGGGCTCGGCCGCGCCGCGAAGGCTGCCCAGTTCCTCGTCACCGAATCCCGGAACCCCGTGCCGCTCGACGAACTCGTCGAACAATTCGCCGAACGACCGGGTCGGCCGCTCGAGGGCACGCTCGAGAAGGAGGATCGCCTGCTGATTCAGGCTGCGACGCTCCCGGTCGGCTTCCTCGCGAAGACGGGAAAGCAGCGATTCGGGGATACCCTTGAGGGTCATGGATACGGTCGGTTCCATTGTGGTGCCCATTGGTTGCGTTTTGGAACCGCCTCGTTGACACAGGGTTCCGCCCCGTCCGTAAATCCCATGACTTCTCCATTTCTTCACACTGCAACCTTCCACACCACCTGGTTTCGGCCCCAGGTCCAGAAAAAGGAAGCGGCCGCCGCACCCGAAGGCACGGCGGCCGCTTCGTTTCCGCTCTCCGAGGATTACCGCTCGACGCTCGCCACGGCGGCGAGATTGACGAGATCGGTTACCGTGCCGGACCGGTCGGTCAGGTGCACCGGCTTGGCCATGCCGACGATCAGCGGCCCGAGGAGGTGGCCCGACGTCATGCGCTGCAGCAGCTTGTATCCGATGTTTCCGGACTCGAGGTTCGGGAAGACGAGTACGTTGGGACGCTCGGTCAGCCTCGTGAACGGGAAATGCTCCAGCCGCAGCGCGGTATCGAGCGCCACGTCGGCCTGCATCGGTCCGTCGACGACCAGGCCCGGCTCTTCGCTCTGGATGCGCTGCACGGCCGCGCGGATCTTGTCCGTTTCGGGGCACCGCACCGCTCCGAAGTTCGAGAAGGAGAGCATCGCCACCTTCGGATCCAGGTCGAATCGACGCGCCTCCGACGCCGCCATCATGGCGATTTCGGCCAGGTCGTCGGCCGACGGCCGGATGTTGACCGTGGCGTCGCCGAGCAGCGTCAGTTCGTGCCCGTGCTCGACGAGGTAGACTCCGGCCACGAGGCGACGGCCCGGTGCCGTACCGATGACCCGAAGCGCCGGCCGCAGCACGTCGCCGTAGTGCACCGTCACGCCTCCGACCATCGCGTCGGCGTCACCCTGCCGGACCATCATCGCGGCAAACGTGAACGGGTTGTCGAGATCGGTCTCGGCTGCCGGCTGCGTCACGCCCTTGCGCTGGCGCAGCGCGTAATACGCCGCCACGTAATCCGTACGGCGCGCGCAATCGGCGGGATCGACCACCTCCACGCCCTCCATGTCGTGTCCCAGCTCGCGGAACTTGGCCAGGATGCGCTCCTTGCGACCGACCAGGATGGGCTTGCCCACGCCCTCGCGAACGATCTCGCTTGCCGCCCACACGACGCGGGGATTCGACCCTTCCGGGAACACGATGCGCTTGGGAGACCGGCGGGCCCGCTCGTAGACGCCGCGCATGAGCGCGCGCGACCAGTCGCTCTTGGCCCGGAGACGCTCACGGTACTCTTCGATTTCGACCGGGTGGGTGGCAACCCCCGTCTTCATGGCCGCCTCGGCCACGGCCGAAGCCGCCCACACGAGCACGCGGGGGTCGAAAGGCTTCGGAATGATGTAGTGCGGACCGAAGGAAATGGCTTCGCCGCCGTAGGCGCGCCGCACGCTCTCGGGCACTTCCTCGCGCGTCAGGTCAGCCAGCGCGTGCGCCGCCGCGACCTTCATTTCCTCGTTGATCCCGGTCGCGCCGACGTCGAGGGCCCCACGGAAGATGAAGGGGAAGCCCAGGACGTTGTTGACCTGGTTCGGGTAGTCGCTTCGTCCGGTCGCGACGATGGCGTCGGGACGGGCGCGTACGGCCTCGTGGTACTCGATTTCGGGATCGGGATTGGCCATCGCGAAGACGATGGGACGGTCGGCCATCGTCTTCATCATGTCGACCGTCAGCACGCCCTTCATCGAGACGCCGCAGAAGAAATCGCATCCGACCATCGCGTCGGCGAGCGTACGGGCGTCGGTCTTGCGGAAATAGGCGTCCTTGTACTTGTTTCTGCCCTCGTCTCCGCGGCCGAACCAGAGCACCCCCTTGGAGTCGGTCATCAGGACGTTCTCGGGGCGCACGCCCAGCAGCACGTAGAAGTTGGCGCACGCGATGCCGGCGGCCCCGGCGCCCGAGACGACCACCTTGATCTCGTCGATCTTCTTGCCGACGATTTCCAGCGCGTTCAACAGGCCCGCGCCCGAGATGATGGCGGTGCCGTGCTGGTCGTCGTGGAAGACCGGAATGTCGAGTTCTTCGCGCAGACGCTCCTCGACTTCGAAACACTCGGGAGCCTTGATGTCCTCGAGATTGATGCCGCCGAACGTCGGCGCGATCGCACGCACGGCCGCCACGATCTCGTCCGGCGTTCGGGCGTTGATCTCGATGTCGAACACGTCGACGTCGGCAAAGTGCTTGAACAGCACTCCCTTGCCTTCCATGACGGGTTTGCCGGCGAGCGGGCCGATGTCGCCGAGACCGAGTACGGCCGTTCCGTTCGAGACGACGGCCACGAGATTGCCCTTGGCCGTGTAGCGCCGGGCCAGGCCCGGATCCTTCTCGATCTCCAGGCACGGCACGGCAACGCCGGGCGTGTAGGCGAGCGAGAGGTCGCGCTGCGTCTGCAGCGGCTTGGTCGGAGAGACCTCTATCTTCCCGGGGCGGCGGCCTTCATGATAAGCCAAAGCGTCCCGGTGGAGCGTGGATTCCTTGCGCTCCGTCGAATCGGTGGACATGGTGGATCGGGTCAGGTTGCGGCCGCAAAGAAACGGCGGCCCCCGATCGTTCGCTGACAGCGAATGTCGCGCGGAACTGTAGGGGCATCACCCGACATCGGGTAGTGCGCACCCATCCGGGCCGTGGACCCCGGTCAGCCGCCTCCCAGGTACGCCCTGACGACCGGGACCAGGCGTTCCGTCTCGCCCCGCAGCGGGAAGACGACGGGGATGCCGAGCCGTCGCTGCAGGTCGTCGCGGTAGGCGTCGAGCCACGCCCGGTCCTTGCCCGACTCGTTGATCGTCACCGCCAGCACACGCGCCCCGTACGCCTCGATGAGCGGGATCTCCTGCTCGGGCGTAGGCACTTCGGCCTCCGGCGGATCGTGCGAGATGAAGTGGGTACGGGACGGGGCATGCTGCAGGATGACCGCCCGCGCGTTGCCCGACAGGATGAACTCCGATCCGCACGGCCCGGACGGGTTGCGCAGCGCGCTCTGCCCCTCTATGAACATCACGTCGGGCTTCGACTCGCGGTCGCACTCGAGCAGCGCACGCTCGATCTCCCCGCCGATGAAATCGTTGACCGTCGTGTCGAAGATGAATCCGTGCTTGTGGCCCTGCATCCAGCCCGTCTGGCCCGTGTAGATCATCTCGGCCTTCAGGCCGGCCGCGTTGCACGCCTCGGCGAGGAATTTCGCCGTCGTGCGCTTGCCGATCGCGCAGTCGGTACCCAGCACCGCGATGGCCTTCGCCTTGACGTCGCGCACGTCGCCGGTCCAGAATCGAAGCTCCGAAACCGGCCGCGGGCGCCTGATGTCGAGGAAGCCTCCCCCGTTCGCCTCGGCGATCGCCCGGAACTCCGGATCGTCGCCCAGCAGCTGGTGCAGCCCGTTCACGACCGTCAAACCGCGCGAGAGCGCGTCGGCGATCGCGGGACGCGCGCTGGCCGGAAGCTTTCCGCCCGCGAACCCGACACCGATCAGGAAATAGGTCGGAAGCACGTTACCGGCGGCCTGGAACGCCTCCACCGACGCGAAAATGGGCACGCCGAGCGGCTTTCCGTCCATGACCTCGCCGGCGTCCCGGCCGGCGTGCGTATGGTCGATGACGGCCACGGCGCGGAAGCGGCGGCTGCCGCGCAGCACGCCGTGCCCGGTCTTGGCGTGGTCGTCGTCCAGGATGCCGTTCGTGAACAGCAGCGCGGGATGGGGTTCGGGCGGAACGGGAAGCATGGCTCAGTCGATCGCGATTCGTTCGCAGCGCTCGAGGAATTCCGGGGTGAGATCGGCTCCAACGCCGGGACCGTCCGGCAGATGCACCAAGCCATCCACAATCGTCATTCCGCCCGTGACCGGGTCGAATTCGTGGTCGACGTGGCTGTCCAGGTCGGCGAAGCGGATCACCGGCCGCGCCGAGACCAGGTGCGCCGCGGCGGTGAGCGCGAGGCGGGTCTCGCTCATGCATCCGACCATGCACGATAGCCCGAAACTCTCGGCGACGGCCGCTATCCTGAGGCCGGTCCCGATGCCGCCCGCCTTGGCGAGCTTGATGTTGAAATAGTCGCAGGCCTCGGCCGAGGCCAGGCGGGCCGCGTCGTGGTGGTCGAAGACCGACTCGTCGGCCATGATCGGAAGCGAGACCGAGTCCCGCACCCGGCGCAGGCCGTCCACGTTCCACCGCGCGACCGGCTGTTCGGCGTACTGCACGTCGTACGCCTCGATCGCGCGCAGGACCTCGATGGCCGTCGGCACGTCCCAGCCCTGGTTGGCGTCCACGCGGATCGGGATGCCCTCTCCGATCGCCTCGCGGATCGCCGCGATGCGCGCGATGTCCTCGACCGCGGTCGTGCCGAGCTTCACCTTGACCGCCCGGAAGCCTTCGCGAACGAAGCCGGCGGCCTTGGCCGCCATGTGTTCGGGGGTTTCGATCGGAACCGTGTTGTCGGTCTCGAACGTGCGCCGCGGCCCGCCGAGGAACGCGTGGAGCGGCAGGCCGGCCGCCTTCGACGCGAGATCGAAGAGCGCGTTGTCGAAGGCCCCGCGGATCGAGGGCTCGCCCGCGATATGCCGCCGGAGCAGCGCGTTCGCGCCCTCGATGTCCGTCGCGTCCCGCCCGATGAGCAGCCCGGCGTACTCCTGCGCCGCGGCAAAGGCTCCGGCCTGGGTGTCGCCGGTGATGGCGCGCGTGGGCGTAGCCTCTCCCCATCCGTACAGCGCGCCCTCGGCGTGGATGCGCACGAAGACGGGTTTGGCCGAGGTCGACACCGTCAGCGAGATCCGAAACGGCTCGTGGAACGGGATTTCGGCCTTGTAGAGTTCGATCCGGGTGATGCGCATGGATGTCGCTGGTGCGGGGCGTGCGGCCCGAATGATAGGAAGCGGTCCTTCCTCTGGCCAAGCGTTCGTAGGTTCGGCGCGAACAGCCCGATCCCGACCATGCGTTTCGTTTCCACGCCCGAGGCCCCGATTCCCGCCGGGCACTACTCCCAGGCCGTCGTGCACGGCGGCCTCGTGTACGTTGCGGGGCAGATTCCGAAGGATCCCGTGACGGGCGCCATCGAGAGCGGTCCCGTCGAGGCGCAGACCCGGCTCGTGCTGCGCAGCCTCGAGGCCATCCTGCTCGCGGCCGGATCGTCGCTCGACCGGGTGCTCCAGACCACCGTCTACGTCGCCGACATGGCGCTTTGGGACGCGGTCAACCGCACGTACGCCGAGGTGTTCGGGACGCACCGGCCCGCGCGGGCCATCGTGCCGGCGCCGGGCCTGCACCACGGCATCCTGGTCGAGATCGACGCCGTGGCGGCGGTGGAGTGAACCCCGCCGAGCCGGCGACAGCCTTTGGACGCATCCGCGTAGTCCATTCCCCGGCTTCGCGGCGGGTTGCGGCCCAATACCTTTCGGGATCGCATCCCACCCAGGTATTGCCATGCGTCCCATCCGCTCTGCCCTGCTCCTCGCGCTCCTGCTCACCGTCGGCCACGCCCGCGCCCAGTCGATTGCGGGCGACTGGCACGGCACCCTCGCCCCCGGCCAGGTGAACCTCCCCATGTCGCTGCACGTCACGGCGGCCGGGGACGGCTACACGGCGACGCTCGACAGTCCCAACCAGGGCGCGTTCGGCATCCCGATGACCACCTTCACGCTCGAGGGCGGCACGGTCGTCTTCACGTTCGTGCAGGCCGGCGTGCGGTACGAGGGCACCTTCGACGGGGAGACCATCGACGGCACCTTCACGCAGGGGGGCCAGCCGCTGCCGCTGAAGTTCGGCCGCGCGGCCGTTCCGACCGAGGCCGGGCCGGAGTGGGCCACCGCGCTCCTCGAGAAGACCGAGGTCATGATCCCGATGCGGGACGGCGTGAAGCTCTTCACGTCGATCTATACGCCGAAGGACAAGTCGAAGTCGTACCCGATCCTCATCAACCGCACGCCCTACAACTCCGAACCGGGGGGACCCGAGCGTTTCTCGGGCAAGATCGGCGCCTTCCGCCACATGCTGGAGGACGGGTACATCCTGGTGCTCCAGGACGTGCGCGGACGCTACATGAGCGAAGGCACGTTCGAGAACATCCGCCCGCAGGTCGTCAACCCGAGGGGCCCGCAGGACATCGACGAGTCGACCGACACGTACGACACCATCGAGTGGCTGGTGAACAACGTGAAGGGCAACAACGGCCGCGTGGGCGTGCTCGGAATCTCCTACCCCGGTTTCTACTCCACCACCGCCCTTCCGAACGCCCACCCGGCGCTCAAGGCCGTCTCGCCGCAGGCCCCGGTCACGAACTGGTTCCTGGGGGACGACTGGCACCACAACGGCGCGTTCTTCCAGCTCGACGCCTTCTCGTTCTACGTGTCGAACGGGGTGCCGCGGCCCGAACCCACGCGGGAGTCTCCGCCGCCCTTCCAGTGGCCGATGCAGGACAATTACCGGTTCTTCCTCGAGCTGGGCACGATTCCGAACATCGTGAAGACGTACCTGCAGGGCATCGAGTTCTGGCCCGAGATCATCGCGCACCCGAACTACGACGACTTCTGGAAGCGCCGCGATCCGCGTCCGCACCTCGTGAACGTCAAGCCCGCGGTGCTCACCGTGGGCGGATGGTTCGACGCCGAGGACCTGTGGGGACCGCTCGCAGTCTACCGCGCCATCGAGGCGCAGAATGCCCCGTCCACGTCGAACCGGCTGCTGA
The DNA here is from genome assembly GCA_024711125.1 of Rhodothermales bacterium. Classification (GTDB taxonomy): domain Bacteria; phylum Bacteroidota; class Rhodothermia; order Rhodothermales; family UBA10348; genus JANJTM01. The sequence continues at coordinate 80,986 of JANJTM010000034.1, read as the reverse complement.
TGGGCCCATGGTTCCACGGCCAGTGGGCGGGAGGAAACGCGCCGAACATGGGCAACGTGCACTGGTTCCGGAACACGTCGGCCGACTACAAGGCCATGGAGAAGGCCTTTTTCGACCAGTACCTGAAGGACGGACCTGCCGACGGCCTCGCCGAAGCGACCGTATTCGACACGGGCGCCAACCGGTGGGATTCGTTCGAAACCTGGCCGCCCGCGGACGTCACCGAAACCAGCCTCTACCTGCGTCAGAACGGCAACCTGTCCTGGACGGCGCCCCGCGCCACGACCGGGTTCGTGGAATACGTGTCCGATCCGGCGAAACCCGTGCCGTACACCGAGGACGTCCATCTCTTCCGCACCGTCGAGTACATGTCGGATGACCAGCGTTTCGCCTCCCGCCGGCCCGACGTCGCGGTGTTCGAGACGGGCGACTTGACCGAGGCGCTCACGCTCACCGGCCCGATCGCGGCCGACCTCTGGATCTCGACCACCGGCACCGACGCCGATTTCGTCGTCAAGCTCATCGACGTCTTCCCCGACACGCTGTCCGCGGCCTACCCAAGGAACGAGAAAGGCGTTCCGATGCAGGGCTACCAGATGCTCGTGCGCGGAGAGGTCATGCGCGGGCGGTTCCGCAACAGCTTCGAGAAGCCCGAGCCGTTCGAGCCCGGCAAGCCCACCCGCGTGCGGTTCTCCATCCCCGACGTGCACCACACCTTCAAGCCGGGCCACCGGATCATGGTCCAGGTGCAGCATTCGTGGTTCCCGCTCGTCGACCGCAACCCGCAGACGTTCGTGAACATCTACGAGGCGAAACCCGAGGACTTCGTCAAGGCCACCCAGCGCATCTACTTCGAGGCCGACAGGCCGTCGCGGTTGGTCGTGCATCGCCGAGCGCACTGAGCCGGCTGCCGGCCCCGGAGGCGACGGGGGCGGTCGCGTGGCGCGCGACCGCCCCCGTTTTCGTTATCCGGAAAAAGGACGCGCATGAACACCATCGGCCCGGTTGAACTCGCGATCGCATTCGGAGTCCTGTTCGTCGCTTTCCGCTGGCTCAAGCGGCGACGCGACGACGCGCACGAAGCCATGCGGCTCAACAGTCTGCAGGAGCGCCGCGAGATCACGGTCGGACTTCCGGGCGACGTCGAGGCGTTGCGGCGCCTGGAGTAGAGGGTCCCCGGCAGGCCCTCATTCGCCCAGGCCTGCCCGCACCGTTTCTGCATACGCCCGCAAACGGTCGCGGGCTTCTCCGATCGCCGCGAGGGTTTCGGTCGAGGGACCGCCGATCTCGACCGCGGCGACGGTCGACAGCGCCCCGTCGTACCAGTCGATCCACGCCGCCAGGATCGCCTCCTGGCCTTCCGGTTCCGCACCGGCGGCGATCTCGGCCGCCGACAGCGCGGCCTCGCCCTCGAGCCGGGCCAGCGCGGCGTCCCGCACCTCGGCCGCAATCGCGCGGGTCGAGGCCCCGTCGGCCGTGACGAGCCGCAGCGCGGTCACGAGCGCCGTCACGCCGACGTTCTCCAATTCTTCGGCCGAGACCATTTCCAGCCTGTCCCGATCCGTGTGGTAGAACTGGTCGGTGAAATGCCACAGCAGGACCGACGGAATGCCGGCCCGCAGGAACGGGACATGGTCGCTTCCTCCCTCGAACGGGTTCGTGGCCACGATCCACCCGTTGGTGGATGCCTGCTCGAGCGCCCGGTTCAGCACGAAGTCGTTGAGAAAGTGGGGAGTCATCTCGTCGAGCGAGAGCGGGCGACCGCCCCATTCCGTATGTCGGTCGTCCCCGCGCGTCCACACGGCCGACGGATCCGGCATCTTCTCGATGAGGAACGTGCCCCCGGTGAGCGCCGTGTTCTCACCCACCATGTCGAGCGACATGCCCCACTCGATTCCCTGCGCGCGTACGGAATCCTGCCGGACGAACCGGGCCGTGGAGCGGATCTCGTCGCCCCACAGGAACGTCAACGTACGTCCGGGGTCGATCGAGCCCCGACGCACGAGTTCAGCCGCCACGCGGGCCATCTCCACCTGGGCACCCACGCCCGACGCATTGTCGTTGGCCCCCGGCTCCTGCACGTGGGCCGAAAAGACGAAGCGTTCGTCGGGCACGACCGAGCCTCGGATCTCGGCGACCACGGTGCGCTCCACGGCGTCGGCCGTCCACTCGACCTCGGTCTCGACGCGAAGTCGCACCGGACCCGCCGCGAGCGCCGCGCGAAGCCGTTCGCGGGCCTCGTACGATAGCGCGATGCCCCACGAAGCCGCGACGGTATCGATCGGAATTCCGCCGAACTGGATCGACGTGCGGTTCACCTCGGGCCGGGTGTAATCGGGCATGTCGTATCCCAGCACCCCGGCGGCGCCCCGCTCCTGCACGGCTGCGCGGAAGAGCCTTCCGACGTCCGTGTCGGCCATCACGAAACGGCCGCGCACGTCGACGCCGTCGAAGTCGGCCTCGCGTCCGGGACCCACGTCCACGAGCTCGGCCGTCACCCCGCCGGGAGGCGTTCCGTGGGAATTCGTCGCGAGCATGTTCCGGTTCGTCGCGAAATCGAGCACGGCCGCGGAGTCCCCCTCGATCTCGACCCGCGCCCCGAGCGGCTGCCATGCCGGTCGCTCCATCGGGTAGCTTTCGACGCGATAGGCCAGGCGCTCGCCCGAGGTGCCCTCGTCGTCCCTCACGTAACCGGCCGCCTCGAGCCGCTCGGCGACGTGGTCGATCGACGCGTCGAAGCCCGCGTTTCCGGGCCAACGGACGTGTTGGTCGAGGAACGCCACCGTTTCCAGTGCCGAATCGCCCGAGAAGGCCTCGCGAACCGCGGAAGGCAGGGTTTCGGGGGTCAGTGGACCGGTTCGAGCGCAGCCGGCCGCGACGGACAGGACGGCAAGGACGAGGGCGAGAGGGAACGTGCGCATCTTCGGAGGCGGTGTATCGGCTTGCGTGGACGATACGTCACCCCGGACACTCCCGCCAGACTCGGCACGCGGCCGGGGCGTACGGACGGGCCTTCCGGTCAGGCCGGATCGGGCCGGGCCCCGCGGTCGCGGCCCGCCGCCAAATCACGGACGAACGCCCCGGGCGCCAGGCGGGCATACAGTCCGGCCAGCAGCGCGTCCTCGAGGTGCTCCTGCAGCTCGGGCTTCTCGTCGCCCCGCGTCCATAGCACCTTCAGCAGCTCGGTCGTCAGTCCGATCCACTCGCGGTCGCGATCCGACATGATGTTGTCGACATACCGCGCGACTTCCTCACGGGCCTCCTGCTCGAGGACGGCCCACCGCGTCGCGGCGAGATCCTCGCGATCGGGCTCGGCGCCCGACATGACGACGGTGCTCCGCTTGATGTACTCCTCGATACGCCTGCGCTCCTCGGCGAACGCCGGGTCGCGGCCCATCTTGTCCAGCAGGGACTGCAGCGGGTGGACGAACCCGTTGCTCGTCGAGGTCGGAATGCGGGAGGAGTGGGGTGTCATATCGGGAGGAGCGGCTGGATCGGAGTATCGGCCGTACGGGCCGCGAGTCAAGGACGGCACCGCACCGGCGGACGCGCATCGCCGACCGGACCACGAAAAAACCCGCTCCCCCTTGCGGGAGAGCGGGTTGGCGCCGAAGCGCGGTGCCCTGGAGAGGACTCGAACCTCCACGGCTGCAATAGCCACTAGAACCTGAATCTAGCGCGTCTACCAGTTCCGCCACCAGGGCAGGTGTCGGCGGTCCGCCCTATCGAGCGGGCGCAAATGGTACGAATTCCGCGCAGGCCCGACAAGTTCCGTACCCGGCGATCCCGCGAGATTTCACGGGGTTGCGACCATGCCGGCCTCCGTCACTCGAGCAGCAGCACCGCCCTCGCGGCCACGGGTCGCCCGGCGACCCGCACGAAATAGACCCCGCGAGCCATTCGCCCCGACGGGCCGTGGCCGTCCCACGTCGCCCGCCCGTCCGGCGCGTCGATGGTGCGTACCCGGCGGCCGAGCAGGTCGAGGATCTCGAAACGGGCCGGCCCCGCGGCGCCCGCATCGAGGGTGAGTGCGTCGCGGAAGGGATTCGGAAAGGCGCCCACTCGGGCCCGGTGAGCGGGCAGCCCCCCGTCCACCGGCTCTACGGCCACCGACCCCGCGTTCGTCGCTCCGGGCGTCGGGATCGTCGCGGCACTCCAGTCGGGCCCCCCGTCCGACGTGCGGGCCCAGGAGACGCCCTCGGCCTGCGGTCCGAAATCCACCGCGTCGACGAGCTGCCCGCCCGGGGACGTGAGTACGACCGACTCCCCGTCGCCCGACAGCCGGAACGTCGCATGCAGCGGGCCTTCGGCGGGCTCACCGTCGGTCCATACGACGAGGAAACCGCCCGGCGCGATCGACACGGGCGGAAAGACCCATTTCGTGGGTTCCGACCGGTCGTCGCTCAGGAACCAGCCGGCGAGGTCGACCGGCTGCGGGCCGCCGTTGTGGAGCTCGACCCAGTCGTCCGCGTCCCCGGCCTCATCGACGGGCGTGCCGAAGCCGAGGGCCATGAGCTCGTTGACGTAGACTGGCGGCCGGGTCCATCCGACCGCGATGCGCCGGAGGGTGCCCGTGCGGGCGTTGCCCTGCGCGTCGACGGCCCGGATGCGAACATCGGTAGTGCCGACCGCGCCGAGGGCGGGAACGAACCCGCGCCACCAGTCCGGCCCCACGTCCGGTGCCGGGGCCATCGGGGCCGTCTCGCGCTGTGGCCGGTCGAGCCAGTACTCGACCTCGACGAGCGCGGGCACACCCTCGTCCTCGACGCGGGCCAGCACCTCGAGCGCGTCCGACGGGCGCGGGGCGGCGGGCAGCACCGTGACGTCCGAGAACATGGGCGCGATGGGCGCCGTATCGAGCTGACCGAAAAGCGAGTTCCGCCGCTGCGAGAGGAAGGGCAGCAGGCCGTACTTCACGTGCCCCTGCGTCGACGGATTCACGTTGGCCAGCGCCGTAGTGAAGGAAGCCCGGTAGTCGTCGATCGTAAACTCGTAGTCCATTACGCGCCGGAGGTCAGCCTCGGCCGCGGCGTCCGTGAACACCCGCAGCGCCGCGACCTTGGACTCGATCGCCGCCCACGGCGCGCCGTGCACGAGCCGCCTCAGGTACAGCGTCAGCCGCTCCCGGTACTCGGGCACCTGGAGAAGGCGCGTCATGAGCGGCCTGGGCTCGGCCGGGTGGCCCCACGCGTAGGGATTCCGCGTGCCCCAGTCCAGGCCCGGCCAGATGCCGTCCCACCAGATTCCGAACGAGTTGTCCATGTCGTACGGAATGAAGCGGAAGCGGCCCTCGATCGGATCGTTGTAGAGGTAGAAGTTGTTCTTCAGGAACCAGTACGAGTCCCACGACCCGGTCGCGACGATCACCGCCATGGCGCGCAGCAGGCCGTCCACGTCCAGGACCCTCTCGATTTCGGTGCGGAAGACGGCATCGCTCGACCGATCGATCACGGCGACGAGTCGCGCCAGGTCCTCGTACCCGCCGGGGCCCCGTTCGAGCACGTACGGCGCCCAGTTCGCCGCGGGTTGGTACGACGCCCCCGTCGGGCCCCGGTACGTGAGATCGGCCGGCCAGAGGCACTTGTAGAGCGATCCCGCGTCCCCGCCGAACCAGCGCTGGAGGAACTGCTCGTCGATCTGCTCGACGTTCATCATCAGGCCGTAGTACGTGCCGTTGATCCAGAGCGCGACGTGGTTGGCCCGCGACGCGGGCACATTCGCATCGCCGAACAGATCCCACGCGAGCTTGGCCCGCATGATCGACGGATCGTTGTGTTCGCCGTTCAGGTTCAGCTTCTCGAGCCCGCGGAATTTGCCGCCCGGCGTGAACGCATTGAACGAAACGCGGAAGCTCTTCTTGGCCGAAGCCCTCGACGTGTTTCCGCGCAGCCGGAAACCGACCGAATCGACGACCCCGGCAAGGTGGGGCGACTCGAACTCGAAGCGCGCCATGAACTCGGCGTCGCTCTGCTGATTCGCCGGGTTGAGCAGGAACGCCAGGTCGGCCGGGTCGATCGTGATGCGCACGACCGGCAGCGAATCGTCGGCGAACACCGCGTCCGAGCGGTGCGGGCCCGGCCAGGGCACGGGCTGGGCGGCCGCTTGGGCGGCGAGCCCCAGCACTGCCGACGCCCACGCGGCGACGGTCACGAAATGGCGCATCCGGACGTCAGAGTTCTTCGTCGTCGTAGAATACGCTGACCCGCTCCACCCGATCCGTCTCGCCGAGCCGGCGGACCAGCTCCGCGTGGTCGCCCGGCCGCTTGAGACGCACGTGGAACGTCATGTCCAGCGCAACGCCGTCGGACGGTTGCCGCACGCTGAGCACGGAGACCGAACGGCAGTAGGCGTCGAGTATCCGCTGGTACGACGGCGGCGTGGGCCCGTCGGTCGCGTCGTAGCGGAACTCGAGCAGGACGGCGTTGCGCCGGACGTGGCCGAAACCGACCCGCTCGGTGGCCATGATCGTGAGCCCGACCACGAACGTGCCGATCCAGGAGACGGCGAACATGCCCACCCCGGCCGCGAGCCCGACCGCCAGCGAGAAGAAGATGAATACGATATCGTGCGTTTCCTTCACGGCCGTCCGGAACCGTATGATGGACATGGCTCCAACGAGTCCGAACGCGCGGGCCAGGTTGTTTCCGATCACCAGGATGACGACGGCGGTGATCATCGGGAGGATGACCATCGAGCGCGTGAACGACGGGGCGTATCCCGTGCCCCGGTACGTGTGCCGGTAGATCATCGCGATGATCAGTCCGCACAGCATGGCCACCACGAGGCTCTGCAGGACCTCGCCGCCCGTGATGGGCCTCAGGAGCCCGGTATCCAGGAGTTCGCGGAGCACGTCAGGGCCTCATGGCTTCTGGGATGGACGCTACCCGGCCGAGGCCGGCCGAACGGAGCCGAGTGAACACGTGGGACGGACTGCGGCGCTCGAACCGGGCGGCGGCGTCGAGCGACAGCACGTACTTCGACAGCGCGCGGCGCGTCACGCCGATCTCGGCGAGTACCGGCCGAATCCAGGCCGGAGCGTGGTGGTCGAATTTGACCTCCAGTATCAGGTGTCGCTGGAATACGACGGCCGGGCAGTCGGCGCCGAGTTCCAGCAGCGACCCTACCAGGCGCCCGCGAACGTTCATGTCAAACGTCACGCGAAGCGTCGGATCACTGTGCCCCACATATGCTTCTCTCTCGTACGCAACGAGGCATACAGGGCGCAGGGTGAACCGGTTCACGACGTAGTGGAAATAGTCGGCCGCCTCCTTTTCGCCGGCCTCGAACAGGTCGTCTTCCGACGGGAGCCGACCCAGCCATGCCGCCGCCTCGTCGAGCCGCGCGTGCGCTCTCGTCTTCCAGGAGAGATCGGCCCGCTTGCGTTTGAGCTCGAGACCGACCCACGAAGCGGACGTGATCTCGTTGTAGCCGCGAACCCGGACCTTCACGCGGGTGTGCAGCCCTTCGACCTTGTGGGTGTAGATGGCGGCCTGCGGGCTGTCGAAGTAGATGCTCCGCACGGTGTATGCGTGTCCCGGCCTCGCTTCCCCGTACTTGTCGAATGGACAGAAACGCCGCACGACCTCGCGTACGCGGTCGGCGCGTTCGATCGGGACGAGGAATTTCAGCTCGTGGCGCATCGTCAACCTGCCGGTCGATTCGAGAGAAACTGCTCGAAGCGGAACAGGCTCCTGGCATGGCGCAGGATCCAGGCCCGGAGCGTCTCGGGCGGTGTTTCGACCCTGACCTCGCCGCGCATGCCCGATACGGCGCCCGTGATGGGACCGTCGGCGCGCAGGGTCAGGAGTACCGAAGGGCGTGACGCTCCCGGCGTGAGCGTCGGCTCGACATCCAGCACCGTCACGTAGGCCTCGGCCGTCCCCACCTGCACCAGGCCGGCCTGCCCGGGCCGCACCGCACCCCGGCGATCGACCGGCACGGTCGCAACGACGACCCAGGCCGTCGTGTCGGTGACCGCCACCAGTACCGAATCGGTCGGCGGGCGCGAGACGACCCCGGCGATCGGGGACCGGACGACATGGCGTTCCCGCTGCGCCAGGACCGATTCCAGGTGGCCCTGTGCCGCCTCCAGCGCCGCCAACGCGACGCGCCGGTCCTCCGGCCGGGCGCCGGTCTCGAGCACGGCGATCTGGGCCCGGATGAGGTCGGCCTGCCCTTCGAGCTGGGTTACGGACACCTGGGCCCGGTCGAGTTCGATCACCGACTCGCCCGCGCGCTCCACGAGGGTGGCCATGCGCTCGACGATGCGCCGCTGGACCGCCAGGAGTTCGTTCGTCGCCCCGAGTCGCACGCGCAGTTCCTGGATCATCTCCTCCTTCTCGCCGGCCGCCACCGCGAGCGCCTCGCTCTCGGCGACGCGCCGGGCGCCCTCCAGTTCGGCTACGAGCGCATCGAGCATGCCCGACCGCAGCACCGCGATCGTGTCGCCGGCTTCCACGGCGCGACCGGCGCGAATGCCCGGCGCCAGCGAAAACGTGGCGGCATCGCCCCGGTCGGCCGACTGCAGCACGACTTCGGGGAAGACTCCGGCCTCCCGGTCCCTCAGGAACGCCGACACCGCGCCCTGCCCCGACCGCTCGACCGTCCAGGTGCGGGCCGCGAAAACCGTCGCGTCCAGTCGGAGCGTGCCGCCGATCTCGAACGGCGCGAACCACGCCGTCGCGAGAAGGACCACGACGGCCGGCCCGGCCACCAGGCGCAGCACGCGCGCGCCCGTGGGCGGTCGCAGATCCCGTTCCGGTCGTGGGAGCGACACTCGGCTTCCGGTTTCGTGGCTCGGTCGGATAACGTTCCGATAATATAGTCGCCCGCCCGCTGGACCCTTGTAGGGGATCCTTGAAACGGTTCAGATATTGATTCACCGATGCCTCCACCCTTCCGGGTTGCCGCGGCCCCGCGATCGGAGGTACTATTCCTGTTCTTCCAGCAGCCCACGAACCCGTCCCCTTTCCCGTGCGCCGATTCCCCCTCCTGCTCGTCCTCGCCGCCCTCCTTGCGACCCAGGCCTGCTCGTCCGACAACACCGGTGACGAAGAAGAGGCCGACGAAGACCCGATCACCGAGGGCACGTGGTTCCGCCCGGCCGTCGACGATTCGTGGTACATGCAACTGGAAGGCCCGGTCCTGTCGGAGGATTTCGTGGATGTGGTCGTCATCGACCTCTTCAACGCGACGGCCGACGAGATCGATAGGCTTCAGGCCGGCGGGCGGAAGGTGCTCTGCCGATTTTCTGCCGGTCGGTACGACCCCCTGGCCGAGGATGCCCCTTCGTTCGACGCGCAGGACCTGGGCGGTGAGATCGCCGGGACCAACAAGCACCGCTGGCTGAACATCCGGTCTCCCCGGGTGCGCATACCCATTGCGGCACGCGTGCGGACGGCCCGGGACCTCGGGTGCAACGGCGTGGTGCCTGCAGACGCCGACAACTACCTGGTGGACACGGGTTTCACCGTGCTCGCCTCGCACCAGCTGACCTATTCGCGCTGGCTGTACAACGAAGCCCACAGGAACCGCCTGGCGGTCGGTCTCGCGAACAACGGCGGACAGGTGGCCGCCCTGATCGACTACGTGGACTTCGCGCTCGTGGAACGCTGCCGCGAACGTGGCGAGTGCGACCGTTTCGCCCCGTTCGTCGCCGCATCCAAGCCGGTCTTCAGCGCTGAGTACAAGGCAGAGTACGCCTCCGATGCCGGAGCGCGGCAGGCCATGTGCACCGCCGCGCGCGCGGCGAACTTCCGCACGATCGTGCTGTCCCCTGCCCTCGACGGGTCGGTGCGATTCAGCTGCGACGGCTAGCGCAGGCCGGTAGCGATCCGCTCGATCGCCTGGGCGAAGCGATCGATCTCCCACGTCGTCGTGAACACGTTGGGCGTCACGCGGATACCCTCCCACTCGCCCGGCACGAAGCGTGGGCGCACGTGGATCGCGTCTTCGCGCTGTAACCGGTCGGTGAGATCCTGCGCGCCGATGCCGTCGATGCGCATCGTGCCCAGGGCACAGGCCTGCACGGGGTCGTCCGGGGTCAGCAGGTGCACGCCCGGGACGCCGGCCACGCGCCGCATCCAGCGCTCGCGCAGGTAGGAGAGGCGCGCCGCCTTGCGCTCGCTTCCGATCGCCTCGTGGAAGGTGATCGCCTCGCCGATGGCGTTGCGGTTGGCCACCGGCGCCGTTCCGATCTGTTCGAACTTGCGGATGTCGCCGTCGAGCGATTCCGGGGCCGCCGTGAGAGGCCAGATTCTCGGAATCATCTCCTTTCGCACGTAGAGCAAACCCGTGCCGAAGGGGGCCGTGAGCCACTTGTGCAGGCTCGCGCCGTAGACGTCGCAGTCCAAGGCGCCGCCGTCGTACGGGAAGTGCGCGAAGGCGTGGGCGCCGTCGACGACCGAAAAGAGCCCTCGCTCGCGCGCCAGCCGGCAGAGGCGCTGGACCGGGAAGATCTGCCCTGCGGTGTAGGTCACGTGGCTGAAGTGCAGGACACGGGTGCGCGGCCCGATCGCCCGCTCCATCACGTCGTGGATCTCGTCCTGGCTCGAAGCCGGGGAAGGGAACGGTACCATCTTCAGCACGATCCCGTCTCGCCGCGCCCGCTGCCGGTACGCCGTGAGCATCGACGGGTAGTCCTGCGTCGTCGTCAGGATCTCGTCGCCCGGCTCGAGCGGAAGCCCGAACTGCGCGATCTCGAGCGATTCCGTGGTGTTCCGCGTGATCGCGAGGCACTCCGGGTCGCATCCGAACATCGCCGCGAGCCGCTGCCGGATCATCTCCCGCTGCGGAATGAGCAGTTCGTCGACCCACAGCGACGGGCTCATGTTCTGGATCGTCAGCGCGTGCCGCTCGGCTTCCTGCACGATGCGCGGCGCGGGGCTCACGCTGCCCGAGTTCAGGTTGACCTGGTTGGTGTCGATCGTGAACGCACGCCGGATTTCCGCCCAGAAATCCTCGTCGTCGGCCGCCTCGTCGGGCGTGGCGTGCCGCCACGAGCGCAACCGGGGCACGATGTCGGCGAAGGCCGCGTCGTCGAGGGCGACGACAGGGGCCCGGGACTCGGCGGAAGCGAGGGCGAAGGGACCGACGGCCGCTCCGGCAGCCCCGGCCGTGGCCCGGTGGAGAAAGCGACGACGGTCCATGCGACTGGGGGTTCGTTCGGGAGGACGGCACGCCGAGGCCGAGGGCGGCCGGACGGTCATGATACTGCACGAGGAGGAAATTCAGGGGCACAGGGGACCTCCGCAACCTGTCCCGGCGACCTCCCGTACCTCCCATGCGTCCTGGGGGCCGTGGCACCCGGGACCCGGGGCCTCGCCCGGCTTACCCCGCCGGCTCTCCCGGAAGACACCCTCGAACCCTTCACGACCATGAGAACTCCGCTACCGTCACGTGCCCTCCGGGCCCTTCCGCTCCTGTTCCTCGTGCAGGTCGCCGCGGCCCAGCCGCGGATGGCAACGCCCGAGGACGCGATTTCCGCGCTTTCGCCCGTCCGCTCGCTCGTCGCCCAGGCGGGCACCGGCTCCACCGTGTACGGACTCGAGGGAGTGCTCCGCCAGGATTGGACCGAAGCCGGGTGGATGCCCTCCTCGCAGACGACCAACACCTACTCGCAGGGTCGTCTCGTGGCGAGAACCGACCACTACTGGGGCGGATTGTCGTGGATTCCGATGAGCCGAACCACGTTCCGGCTGGACGGCCTCGTCGAATCGGTCGAAGAGTGGAACGACGGAACGAGCACCTTCATGCCGCTCGAACGGTACGAATACGAGCTCACGTACGACTTCCCGACCGGGGCGTCGGCGCCTACCCTCATCGTGCGCCAGGCCTGGAACGGGTCGGCCTGGGAGAATGCGGACCGCACGAGCCAGAGCGTGGTGCTGCACCCTTCTGCCGGGTTCCTCGTGACGGGCACCGTGGAGTCGACGTGGATCGACGGCGCATGGCACGAGCGCACGAAGACCGAGCTCGAGGAGAACGGCACCTCGGTCGTGCAGACCACCTGGGAACAGGCCGCGCCGGGCGCCGGCTGGGAAGCCCGTGAGCGCCAGGTCTTCGACGCGCCGGACGTCGCGACCCTGTACGGCCGCATGGAGACGCTGCTCGCCGAATACGGAGACTACGAGGACCTGGCCCTCGGCCTGCTCGTCCTGCCGGACTTCGAAACCCAGGCATGGCAGGGCGCGGACTGGGTGCCGACGGGGCGCCGCGAGACCACCCTGGTCGACTGGGCGACCGGCGGGCCTGCCGTCGTGGTCTACTCCGAGTGGATCGAACCGGCGGGCTGGGTCGAGACCATGCGGCACGAACTCACCTACGACGGAACCGGCCGCATCGAGCGTTCGTCGCTGCTCGTAGGCGCCGGCGGGTTCGGAATCACCTCGATCGAGTCCTACACGTACAATGAGACCGGCCGCGTGACGCGCGCGATCGTCGAGCTCGACGGGGGCAACGGCCCGGAAACCACGACCCGGTACCTGATGGCGTGGACGCCGCTGCAGGTGTCGAACGAGCCCCCGGCCGAGCTTCCCGGGGCCGTCGCGCTCGCGCCCGCATGGCCGAACCCGTTCAACCCGTCGACGAGCCTGGCGCTCGAGCTGGCCACGCCCGGACACGCCGTGGTGACGGTGCACGACGCGTTGGGCCGCCGCGTGCGCACGCTCGCCGACGGATCGTTCGCCGCCGGTACGCACTCCCTGCGGTTCGACGCGTCGGACCTCCCGTCAGGGATCTACGTGGTGCGGGCGCAATCCGGATCGGCGGCTGCCACGCGCACCGTTACGCTGCTGAAGTGAACGCGGACTTCGACGTGCCGATCGGGTCACTCGATCGGCACGTCGAAGTACGTGTCCGGGTACGGCTCCCCGACGAGCGTGTAGTGCCACCACTCGCTCGCGTAGTTGCGGAACCCGGCGCGCTCCATGATGCCCTTGAGCAACCGGCGGTTCGCGAGGGCGACTTCGCCGACCGCCGGGTTCTCCGTGTGCGAGCGCTCGTCGAAGAAGTCGAACGGGGTCCCCATGTCGAGCGGAACGCCGCTGCGCGCGAGCGTCAGGTCGACGGTCGAACCGCGGCTGTGCCCGGAGCGGGAGGCAATGTATCCGCGCTCGAACAGCTCGGCCTTGGGCACGTCGGGGTAGTACTCGGCCTTGCGCAGCGTATCGCGCAGGACCACGCCCCACTGCACGAAATGGTCGACCGCCCGCTGGGGCCGGTAACCGTCGTAGACCAGCAGGCTCAGTCCCTGCCGCACGGCGTCGGCCTGGGCCCGCGAGAGCGCCTCGGCCGCTTCGCGCGTCAGCAGGCACTCCGGCGCGCCGTAACCCCGCACGGGACGGCCCATGAAGTTGTCCGACGAGAAGTAGCGGATGTCCTGCAGGATCGTCGCGTCGACCTCACGCAGGCGCACGAGCGGCGACTGGGCCATGGATTCGGCGGGCAGGGACAGCGCGCCGAGCAGCGCGGCGGTCACGAACCGGCACCCCGTCACGGCTTGCACAGGCTGAGATTGCGGAAGCGCACCGTCTTGCCCGCGTCCTCCGGGGTCGCGACCGAGTGCACCTGGAGCGCGATGAATCCGCTCGCGCGCGCCGAATCGACGAGTGAAGCCACGGGACGCCCGTCGAGCCACGTGCGCAGGCTGTCGCCGACCGCGCGGATGCGCACGGCGTGCCAAACGCCGGGCGTGATTGCGGCCTTCGCCGGCCGTTTCACGAACGTCTCGAGCCAGCCCCGGGCGCCTTCCTCGTAGATCTCGGCGGTCCAGGCGCGCGGCGTGGGGTCGATTTCCGACTGGTAGCCGTAGACCCGGCCGGGCGCCGCGACGCTGACGAAGCGGTCGCCGTTGCCCGCCTGGTGGTCGAACCGCAGGGTATCCGACGCGACCGCGCTGCGGAACTGTATGCCCGAGTTGAAGCCGGAATCGACGGCGAACTCGAGCGACAGGTCGAAATCGGTGTACTCGGCGTCGGTACGCAGGAAGCTGTTGGGCACCCCGTAAACCGCGCGCCCGACGATCGCCGAGTCCTCGACCGCGTAGGACGCGTCGCCGATAGCGGTCCAACCCGCGAGCGAGGTGCCGTCGAAGAGGGGCGTGCAGACACGGGCCGGGCGCTCGCAGGCGACCGCACCGGACATCGCGAGCACCAACACGACCGGACCCAGGCGGCCATGCCAGGCAGTCATCGTCACCTCACGAGTATCACGCGACGGACGCCGACGAATCCGTCGGCTTCCATTCGCGCCAGGTAGAGTCCGGAAGAGGCCGCAGAACCTCCGTCGAGCAACCCGTTCCAACGCACGGTGTGCGTTCCGGGACCGGGTGCCTCGTCCAGGAGGGTGCGCACCTTCCGACCGAGCGCATCGAAGATACGGATGCGCACCCGTCCGTCCCCGGGAACGTCCATCCGAAACGTGGTCTCCGGGTTGAACGGGTTGGGATACGCGCCGTGCAGCGAATACGCCACGGGAACGCCGGTCGCTGTCGGCTCGTCGACGGCCGTCGCCGTCCCGACGCGCGCGGCCTGCCAGAATCCGTGTCGCAGCGGACCGGACACGCCCGCGACGGGTTGCCCGACGGTTGCCGTCAGCAGGATTCCCTGGCCGGACGCGCGCATCGCGCCGCCGGAAACGATCGTCCACCCGGTGGATTCCTGCGCCACGACCCTGCCCGCCGTGGCAGACCACGCCAGTGCGAGCGAAAGCGCTGCCGTCAGCCGAACCGCCTTCGACCACCGTGTGTGCCTCCCGGGAGGCGGCATGTGCCGCCCCATCATCGTGCCCTCGCCGCGTCCACTGAATCGAGGCGCTTCCGCAGCTGCTCGATCTGTGCCTGTTGTTCCTGCACGACGCGCGTGAGCACGGCCACGAGATCCATCGGGCTCAGGCTCCTGCGGTCGTTGTGCGCCACCAGGTCGGGTACGTCTTCTGCGATGAAGCCGGCGTACTGTTCTCCGGCCTGGGCGCGGTAGGTGAAGAGCACGGGCTGGAGGCCGGAGAGCGCGTCGAGCGCATCCTCGAGCGACAGGTCCTCGATGTTCTCCTTGAGCGTCCGGGAACTGGCGTCCGTCCAGACTCCGCCGGCCGTGACGTGCGCTCCGCTCGCCATGTGGATCGGATGCGAAGGCGTGGTCGTGCCGAATCCGACGTTTCCGGTCGCGCGCTCCACGAACAGCGACGAGATCCCCAAGAAGGACGCGTCGCCATCGATCGCGTCGTGCCGCTTCAGGTTCAGGCCGAGGCTTCCGGGGCGGTCGTCATTCTCGATCGTGAAGCCGTGCTGTTCGTTGTAGACGCGCAGGCGGATACCCGTTCGGTACGCATGGCCACCCGCCGTGCGCATCGTGAGATAGTGGTCGGTATCGTAATGGAATCCGCCCAGACCGAGCATTTCGATGCCTCCGGCCGGGGTGTGCCACAGGGACGGTCCGCGACCCTGCGAATCCCAGGCGATCAGCTGGTTCGGTGTATCGATGTGAAAGAGCTCCAGCCGGTTCGTTCCGTTCTTGGCGAAAACAAGGCCGCCCCCGAACGCGCCCTCGGGACCGCCCGATTCCAGGTACAGGATCGGACGGTTGACGAGTGAATTGTCGACATTGTGATTCAGGATCCGCATTGTGCCGTTCTGCACATCCAGCCGATGGGCCGGCGACACCGTATTGATGCCGAGCCGGCCTTCGCTGTCGAGAAACAACCGCGGGCGAATCCCGTCGCTGCCCGACGTCCCGATTGCGAGTGCGCCGGTAACCGCGTTGGCGGATACCGTCGGCCCGGCGACGAACTGCAGGTAGGCTGCGGGAACGAACCCGGTACCGCTGTGCGCCCAGGATTGCAGGCTGAACAGCGGCTGCCCGGGGGTTACGGCCTCCCTGTCAACCTTGGTGCCGTTCGAGACGGCGGCCTGGTACGACGGATGGCGCGGATTTCCTTCGGTCGCCAGGACGTGTACCAGGTCCTCGTATCCGGGACGACCGACCAGGGACAGCATCGGCGTCGTGAACGGCTCTATCGATGCCGGCGAGTCGGAGCCGATTCCGAGGACTTCGCCCGCCGTCACGGTGGCCGGACGCCCTCCGAGGCTGTACGGCGACGACGAGAGGGGTGTGCGCGGCTCGAGTTCCGGGGCCGTGTCGATGGCAACCCCGAGCCAGTACGGCTTGTCGAACGGGACCGTGGCCAGCGACGAAACGCTGCCGAGAAGGACCGATGCGATGCCGAGCGAAACGTCGACCGTCTGCGTCTCGGTCCAGATCGCATCGCCACTGCTGGCCGCCTCGTACAGGCGGAAGGTGAGCGATCGGGAGCCGTCCGGCACGACGTGGCCGTCCGCGCCGCGAAGAACGCCTTGCCAACTCAGGGTTTCGGGCACCTGGGCGCCGGCAGTCGCGACGAAGGAAAATGCCAGGGCAGTCCAGACCCCCAAGGTCCGGACTCGTTGGGTGAGGGTGTCCATGGGGTTCCGGGTTGATGAGGGGCCGGCCCGGTGTCCTTTGGGCCGCATCCACTCGACGACAGGGGGCGGCCGTCGGTGAAGAATCGCTGCTATATACTCCTCGCATCACCAAGCGGCAAGGCGGTCGGAACGCCGGTCGGCGTTCCTCCCGGACGCGGAGTGCCCCGGATCGAATCCGTCGGCTTCCGCCGGGCCTGACCGTGGACTCCGGCCATCGGCGCCCCGGACGAGGAAAGACGGGACCGGATAATGGCCCGGGCACCGGAATACTGCAGCGCCGCGGCTCACCCGCCCGGCGTCACCGTTCGCCCGGGTTCCCTCGAGCCGGCCGCGACGAGCTGATCCATGCGCCGCCGCGCATCCTCGACCAGCGGCTGCAACTCCGGCTCGGCGTTCTTCCAGAGATCGAGGAACTTCCCGTACAGCCGCACGGCCTCGGCCGTATTGCCCGCCGCCTCGGCAATCTCGGCCGAACGCACCGTGGAGATGCCGAGGTGCACCGCGCCCCACCACTGGTCCCCGTCGAAGAGCGAGCCGTACCAGCCGAGCGCGTCCTCGTGGCGCCCCTGCTCGAACAGGATTTCGGCCCGTACGAAGCGGTTGAGCGTCTGCGAGTGGGCGTTAGAGCACGAGGCGCATACGTCGTTGACGTACATCTGCGCGTTGTCGAACGAGGCGAGCGCCGCGTCGAGCTGCCCGTTCCGCCAGTCCTTGAGCCCCTCGAGCGTGCGCGCGAAGACGTACGGCGGCTCGCCTGGGCTCGTCGCGCCGGACCGGGACCTCAGGTAGGCGATCTGCCGCGCCAGCCCCGCGTCGTCGCCGAGCCGCACCGCCAGGATGCCCAACAGGTAGGCCCGGATCTCCCCGTAGTGCCCCTCGATGACGCTGTGCGGGTCGAGATGCTGGGTGGTCGTATCCCAGGCCTCGGTCATCGCCTTGAGCTTCTCGAGCCGCTCCCGGGGGGCCGCGAACTGCGGTACCGCGTCGCGCATGACCCGGTCGACGAGCAACCGGCCGAAATCGCGGCCGGGATCGTCCTCTGCCAGGGCGTCGGAGGCCTTCGGGCGGCCCTCCACGCTCGCCAGTACCGACTGGATCCAGCGTCCGTTACGGCGGGTCTGCTCGGTGTAGTCGCCCTTTGCGAGGCGCTCCCCGATGGCGCGGGCGACGTCGTACCGGTGCGTAAAGCCCGCCAGGAGATTCGCGAGGGTGACGTGGTTCTCCACGTTCGACACGCGACCCAGGGCCGCGTCCAACGAATCGACACCGTGAGCCGCGAGCACCCGGAATTGCCGGGCGAAGTCCGAATTGCCGTTCTGTGCTCGCGGGTTGTCGAGCAACCGCCCCATGATCGAATCGAACGCCGCGAGGTCGTCCCTCTGTCCCGCGAGCATGGCCAGGTTCCAGAGGGCCGTGCCGTTGTCCGCGTCGATGGCCAGCAGCCGTTCAAAGACGGGCACGGCCTCCTGCGACGACTTTCCGACCAGCGGGTTGTAGGCGTACGTCAGGTCGGCGTATTCCGACAGCGCCTCGACATCGTTCGGATCACGCTCGAGACGGCGCTGGTACAGTTCCCGGGCCCGATTCACGTCCCCCTTCTCGAAGGCATCGGCCGCCTCGATCAGCATCTGGAACCGCTCCGGCAGCTCGCTGCGACCGGCCAGAGCGTGGTCGAGTGCCTCCCGCCGCGCCCTGAAGAGCGCCGACGTCGTGTAGTCTCCTCCGCCCCAGCGCACGGCCCGGGCAAGGCGATACCACGCCAGGGCAAAGGTGGAATCGGCCGCAATGGCCTCCTTGAAGGCGTCGTGGGCCTTGTCGTAGTCCAGCGTGCGGAAATACTCCTCGCCCTTCAGGTAGGCCTTGAGGGCCTCGTACGACACCGTATTGCCCGCGGCCGCCGTGGACAGCGCTTCCGTCCCGGCCTTGAGGCGCGACTTCACGAGCTGGAGCGCGACCTCGTCGACGCCCTTCGGAAGGTGGTCCTCCCCGTCGACCGTGACCCGGACCCGCACCGTGTCGTCCGGCCCGTAGAAATCGGCTGCCAGCTGGATCTGGCCGGCCAGCGTGGTGATCGAACCCAGCACGAAACTGCCCGCGCCGAGCGATTCCGCGACCCCACGCGCCTCGTCTGGCGTGATGGCCTCCGCACCGAAAGACTCCGAGCTGCCGATGACGGCGTTCGGATCGACGACGGTCAGCGGACCGGCCCCGTCGAGCCGCGTCCCGATCAGGTTGACCAGCCCCTCGCGCAGGTAGGCGAGCGACTCGTCCCCGTTCACCGCGAACGGCATGACGGCCACGAGGTCGGGCGGAAGTCCGTCCTCCTCGCCGGCGCCCCGCGGGACCATGAACCAGATCGCGGCCATGACGACGGCCGTGACGAGGGCGCCGCCGACCGGGATGAGCCATCGGGGTCGTGACGACGGCCGGGCGGCCGCATCGCCGGGCGCGCGCGCCGGAGCGGTCGCACGCGACGGCGCCGTGCGGCCCGACGACGTGCGCTCGGCGGTAGCCGCAGACGCGCCGGCGAAGGGCGCCAGCGCGGTCACGACCTCGGCCATGGAGGCCGGGCGCCGGTCCGGATCCTTGGCGAGCATCGACTTCAGCAGGTCGCCGGCGCCGTCCGGCAGCCGGGAAGCCACCGAATCGAGGTCGTCCGGATCCTGGTTGATGATCGCGTAGACGATCGCCTGTTCATAGCTGCCCGTGAACGGGCGCCGGCCCGCGACCATCTCGTAGAGCACCACGCCGAGCGACCACACGTCGCTCCGGGCGTCGACCGCGTCTCCCCTCGCCTGCTCGGGGCTCATGTAGGCCGTGGTTCCGACCGTCGAACCCATCTTCGTCAGGTCGCTCGACGCTTCGAGCTTGGCGACGCCGAAATCGAGCACCACGGCGCGGCCCCGGCTCGTGATCATCACGTTGGCGGGCTTCACGTCCCGGTGCACGATGCCCGCCTCGTGCGACCGCTCGAGGCCGCCCGCGACCTGGTACGCGATGCCCAGCGCCGTCGGCACGTCCAGCGGACCGGCCTCCAGCCGGTCCTTCATCGTCTGCCCGTCGTAGAGGGGCATCGCGAGGAAGAGCCGGCCGTCGTCGGCCTCGCCGATCTCGTGGATCGTGCAGATGTTCGGATGGTCGAGGCCCGAGGCCGCCCGGGCCTCGCGCATGAACCGGGCCTTGGCCTGCTCGTCGTGCGAGAACTGGGCCGGAAGGAACTTGAGCGCGACGTCGCGCTCGAGACGCGTGTCGTGGGCGCGGTAGACCACGCCCATTCCGCCCTGTCCGAGTTGCTCGAGGACGTGGTACTGCCGGACGGTCGTTCCGATCATGGGGGTAGCGAACTGTGGAACCCGGTCGCCGGAATTCGGAGCGGGTTAATACGCCACCGGGTGCGCGGCGTCAAGGCGTAACGGACAGAGCCGCGATAATTACGGACGGGCCGGCGCCCCGTCCTGAACCACTGCACGGACTTGCCGGTGTCGATCCGGGTGATGAACGTGATTCCCCAGGAACGACGTGGCTCGCCCGCGCCTCAGCCGCGCGTGAACTGCTCGATCGCATCGAAGGCCTCGTCGATCTCGTCGGTCGTGTTGAAGAAGTGGATGGCGATCCGGAGGTCCCGCGCCTCCCGCACCGGCGAAGCGAGGATGTCCTTCTCGCCTGCCAGGCGGTGATACAGCGCACCGGCATCCGCGTCCTCGGGAAGCCGGAGCACGAACACGCCCGAACGCGCCCCGGCCTCGACGGGCGAGGCAATCCCGAACCGGCGCAGGGACCGTGCCTTTTCGATGGCGTACTCGACGAGCGCGTCGATCCGCCCGTGGATGCGGTCGAATCCGATCGCTTCCATCCAGGAGACCGCCGCGTCGAAACCCGCGAAATCGGCGTGGGCGCGCGTTCCGAACTCGAAACGGGCGGCCGATGGAAGCAGCGTGTAGCCGCCCTCGTAGTCCATCGTGGCGTGGGAGTGGGCGCCCGTCCACGACATCAGGGTGCGCTCGAGCATGGCCTCCCTTACGAAGAAGGCGCCGGTGCCCTTCGGACCGAGCAGCCACTTGTGTCCGCACGTCGAGTAGGCATCGCAGCCGAGCGCCGCAAAATCGAAGGGCACGCAGCCCGGGCCCTGCGCGCCGTCGAGGTGGTAGTACACGCCCGCCTTCCGCAGCATGTCGGCCAATGCCGCCGATTCGTCGGCCGTGACGCGCCGGCCGTTGTTCCGCGAGACGTGCGGAATCGAAACGAGCCGCGTGCGGGCATTCAGCGCCGCGCGGATCTGCCCGACCAGGTCGGTTCCGGCCGAAAAATCGACGACCCTCGTGCGCACGCCGAAGCGGTCGCGCAGGGTGTACCACGGGATGACGTTGGAGGGGTGCTCCTGGTTGGTGACGACCACCTCGTCCCCCTCCTTCCAGTTGAAGGCCCACGACACGATGTTGAGGCCTTCGGAGGTCGAGTGCGTGAGCGCCACCTCGTTTTCGCGTGCGCCGAACGCCCGCGCGAGGTGCGCCCGAAGGTCAGGTTCGATCGGCGAGATGACCGATGCGACCTCCGGCGCCGCGGGGCCCCGGTTCTGGCGGTGCAGCACGGCAGACACCACGTCCAGGACCGGGGTCGGGCTCGGTCCTATGCCGGCCGTCTGGAAATACCCGTAGTTGGTGGCGGCGGGAATCTCGGCCCGGGCGCGCTCCACCCAGCGTTCGCCGGGGCCACCGGGAAGGGCCGTGGCCCTGCCAAGCGGTGCTTGCGGCCGGGAACGCGGCGCGAGCGAAAGAACCGGAACGGCGGCCGCCGCGATCGTGCGGCCGAGAAAGCCGCGTCGGGAAAGGTCCTGCATGACGTGGTCCAAAAGGTTCGGCGACACCGATCAAGGAACGGGAAAAGCCGATGCGGCGCAATCGGTAGTACGCCCGTGCCCGCGCCCGTGGCTCGTCCTCCGTCCGGGCCGTAGTGGATTTCCCCAGGGAGTCCCGGCGAATCGGTGCATGGCCGGACGCGAAACCGCCCTACGCGTGGGACCGAAGACCTCCCGCAGCCGATGAACGGCGCCACCGACAGGCCCTGCAGGAGTCTGCTCACACGAACCGTTTCGCTGGGAGCGTACGTTTTTTTAGGACTCCAGAGGCCCGTACCGGTGCCCGAGAGGTCCGCACACGCAGAGTCAACTCCGGCGGCCGCGAGACCGCCCCACCATACGGAAGGGCAAGCGCCATGGTCATCCTGATGGTAATCGTAACGGTCATCGCCTTCCTGGTGGTGGACGTTGGCATTCGCTTGATTCTCAGGCAGCGGCATGAGGCCAGGCTGCGACGCGAGAGGGCCGAAGCCCTCGATATCGGCCTCCGTCTCGACGTCTCCGACGAGGCGCCCACGCTGAAGCGCGCCGAGCCCGCCGAACCGAAAGCCCGGATCCTCGCCGTGGACGACGAAGCGATCATCCTCGACAGCTTCCGCAAGATCCTCGTTCTCGAGGGGTACGCGATCGACACGGTCGAGTCGGGTCCCGAGGCGCTCGGCCTCGTCAAGAAACACGACTACGATTTCGTTTTCACCGACCTCAAGATGCCGGTGATGGACGGCCTGGACGTCGTGAAGGGCGTCAAGCACCTGCGCCCCGACATCGACATCATCGTGATCACGGGATTCGCGACGATAGAGACGGCGGTCGACTGCATGAAGTACGGCGCGACCGACTACGTGCAGAAGCCGTTCACGGCCGAAGAACTGGTGGCCTTCGTGGGTAAATCGCTCATCCGCCGCCAGGATCGGCTGGAGCGTGCGCAGCGTCCCCACGTGCGCATCGTGACGCCCTCGCGGCGCGCATCGGCGTCCCCGCGCGAGTTCAACGTTCCGTCGGGCCTGTTCATCGGCGAAGGACACGCCTGGGTCGGCGTGCATCCGAACGGACTGTGCCAGGTGGGCGTGGACGACTTCATCCAGAAGCTCTTCGGAGAGGTCGATTCGGTCGAGGTGCCCGATACCGCCTTCACGGTACTCAAGGGTGACCCCCTCTTCGCGATCGTACGGAACGGCAGGCGGCTGGCCGTGCCGTCCCCGGTGAGCGGTAAGGTTGTGGCCGTCAACGCCGAGTTGCACCACCACCCCGAGCTGGTCAACCTGCGTCCCTTCGAGTCGGGCTGGGTGTGCTGGATCGAGCCGGCACGGTTGGCCACCGAACTCGGCGGTCTGCGCATCGGGGCCGACGCCGAATCGTGGTACGACCAGCAGATTGCACGGTACGAGGCGGCACGCGCGGCAGCGGCGGACCGCGAGGGACCGCTCGGAGAGCGCAAGAACGACGAGGAATCGACATGGGAAGCCATCCAGAAGACGCTCCAGCCGGCATGAACGCGCCGTCCCGGGTCTCCGGACTGATCGTGGGGCTGCTCGGGCTTGCGGCCGTCGCTGCCGTCGCGGTGTGGGTCCCGGGCCAGGACCCGGCCCTGCCGAGCGAAGCCACGGTCGATTCCACGTCCGTGCGTCCCGGCGATCCGGGTGCGTGGCCCGGTTGGGGCGAAGCCCGGTTCTCGCACTACCAGCACTTCGAGGAGCTGGCCATCGCGTGCGTCGACTGTCACCACGAGACGAACGCCGGCCGTCTGATCACGCCCCACGAGACCTACTTCGAGGGACTGCGCGTGGATTGCGCGTTGTGCCACGAACGCGGGGGCGAAGAGCGACTGGCCCCGCTTGCCTGCGTGGAGTGCCACCCGAAAGTCGCCGACGGCGCCCACGACCAGCTCATGAGCACCAAGGTGGTCGTGCACGAGACCTGCTGGACCTGCCACGAGCAGGAAACGGGGGCCGACGCCGCCGACGGTTGCCTGTTCTGCCATGACGCCCCTGCGACGGCGCGGGGCGGCACGAACTGACCTGAACCATGGATCGCAGAAACTTCCTCAAGACGGCCGGCGTGGCCTGCGCTACCGCCGCGGGCGCACGCTCGGCCGCCGCGGATACCCAGGAGCACAAGCCGGAGGAGTTCATCGGCGTGCTCGTCGATACCACCCGATGCATCGGGTGCCGCTCCTGCGAGGTCGCGTGCGCGATGGCGCACAACATGCCCGTGCCCGACCCGAAAACCGACGGCGCGCTCGAGGCCGTACGTACCACGAGCGAGACGGCGTGGACCGTCGTCAACCGGTTCGATACCGACGCCGGGGAGGTGTTCGTCAAGAAGCAGTGCATGCATTGCTGGCAGCCTGCCTGCGCTGCCGCCTGCCTGACGAACGCCATGAAGAAGACCGAGACGGGCCCGGTAATCTGGCAGTCGGACAAGTGCATGGGGTGCCGCTACTGCATGATCTCGTGTCCGTTCGACATTCCGAAATGCGAATACGACCACTGGAATCCGCGCATCCAGAAGTGCAACCTGTGCTGGGAGCGGCTGCAGGAGGGGCAGCGTCCGGCCTGTGTCACGTCGTGCCCGACCGACGCGCTCACGTTCGGCACCAAGCGGGAACTGATGGAGATCGCGCGCAAGCGCATCTACACCAACCCCGACAAATACGTCCACAAGATCTACGGGGAGTTCGAAGCGGGCGGAACCGGGTGGCTGTACCTGTCGGCGGTTCCGTTCGAACAGATCGGGTTCCGTACCGACCTCGGCACGACGCCTTACCCGGAATACACCAGGGACTTCCTGTACGCCGTGCCGGTCGTCTTCTTCGGCCTGCCCGCGCTCCTGTACGGCCTGAGCCAGCTCACCGATCGGGACGGTTCCGGCACGGGACCCGACCCGAAGGTCGTGGCCGAAACCACCGATCACCAAGCGGCCCACTGAGATGTCGGCTACGCACACCTCCCCCCCGGTACAGGGCACCTTCCGCTTCATCTGGAACGAGATGAAGCCGCGGCCGCCGTTCTGGACGCCGTTCAACATGATCTCGATCCCGATCATCGTGGTCGGTATGGTCATCCTGGTATACCGGTTCATCTACGGGCTCGGGTCGGTGACGAACCTCAACCAGGACTATGCCTGGGGCGTGTGGAAGGGCTTCAACGTGATCACCGGCGTGGCTTTCGCGGGCGGTGCGTATGCCCTGTGCTTCACGGTCTACGTGATGCGGCTCGAGAAGTACAAGCCGATCATCCGCGTGACGGTGCTCAACGGGTTCCTCGCGTACGTCTTTTACGCCGGGGCGCTCATCCTCGAACTGGGGCGGCCCTGGAACATCCTCAACCCCATCATCGGCAACGACTTCGGATACAACTCGGTCCTCTTTCTCGTCGCCTGGCATTTCCTGCTCTACATCATCGCGCAGTTCCTCGAGGTATCGCCGGTCGTGGCCGAGTGGCTGGACGCGAAGAAGGCCTACCGGGTCCTGTATGCGATGACCCTCGGGCTGGTGGTGTTCGGTATCACGCTTTCGTTCCTGCACCAGTCCGGACTGGGCGCGCTGTTCCTCATGGCGAAGCCCAAGATCCACCCGCTGTGGTTCTCCGAGTTCATCCCCATCCTGTTCTTCGTATCGAGCATCTTCGCGGGCATCTCGCTGGTGATCGTCGAGGGCACGCTCAGCGGTCGGTACCTCAAGGAGCACATCGGGATACCGGAAGCGCAGTCGAGAGCAATCCTGTTCGGGCTCGCCAAGGGTGCCGCGATCGCGTCCTTCGCCTACTATTTCTTCAAGCTCCTGCTCTTCCTCCACGAGGGGCATTGGGACCTGCTCGGAACCGGTTGGGGGCTCTGGTACCTCGTCGAAGTGTTCGGCCTGACGCTGCTGCCGTGCCTGCTGTTCGCCCTCGGCTACAGGCACCGCAGCCTGGGCATCGTCCAGACGGCAGCCTGGCTGTCGCTGCTCGGGGTGCTCATCAATCGCCTGAACGTATCGCTGATCGCGTTCAACTGGGAGTCGGTCAACCGGTATTATCCCACGTGGATGGAAATCGTGGTCAGCCTGACCGTCGTCCTCGTCGAGGTCTGGGTTTTCCGCTGGTTCGTCACCCGCATGAACTTCTACCCACGGCCGAGGGCTGCGCGCGCGCACACCGCGGACGGCGTTCCGGCGGCCAGGCTCGTAGAAACCGCCTGACACGGCATCCCCGCATTCGGCCGTTCCCACACCGCCATGGAGTCATTCACCTACGTCAACATCTTCGAGACGAAAGGGCTGGAGTACATCCTGCTGATCTGTTTCCTGATCCTGTTCGTGTTTTTCGTTCGGTACATGAACGCGACCGAAAAGCGCACATGACTCCGAGAACGGACCCGGGACACTCGTCACGCCGCGGCGTACGCACGTGAGATCGCGCCTCAGCTACCGCCTGATGGTCACCGTCGGCGTATCGGCCGCCGTAGTGACCGGACTGGCCGCGATTCTCGTCCTGCGGTCCTATTCGCGCCTGGCGCTGGCAGACGCCGAGAGTTTCGCGCAGCAGCTCTCGGAGACCGTGCGCAGCAGCACGCGCTACGACATGCTGCTGAACCAACGCGAGTCGATCCACCAGATCATCTCGACGATAGGCGCGCAGGAGTCCATCGACAAGGTCCGCATTTTCAACAAGGAGGGCGAGATCATCCTGTCGACCGATTCGGCGGATGTCGGAACGCTGGTCGACATGAATACCGAGGCATGTTACGCGTGCCATGCAGCAGACCGGCCCCTCGAGAGCCTGTCCATCCGGGACCGCACCCGGGTTTTTGACGGCCCCGACGGGAACCGGATGCTGGGCATCATCAACCCGATCTACAACGAGCCCTCCTGCTGGCAGAGCGAGTGCCATGCCCACGACTCGGATCAGACCGTCCTCGGCGTCCTGGACATCACGGTGCCGTTGGACGCGCTGGATCGGCAGCAGAAGGCCAGCGGACTGCAGTTGATCCTGCTCATGATCGCGGCCGTGCTGACCATCAGCCTCATCCTCTGGTACTTCGTCGAACGGTATGTCCTTCGCAGGGTCTCGGTCCTCGTCGCGGCCACCCAACAGGTGGCGGGCGGCGATATGAAGCACCGCGTTCCCGTCACGAACGACGACGAACTGGGACGGCTGGCGCAGTCGTTCAACGGCATGACCGAGAAGCTCGCCGAGGCGCAGCGCCAGCTCGTCCAGTCGGACAAACTCGCCTCGGTCGGCCGCCTGGCGGCCGGCGTGGCGCACGAGATCAACAATCCGCTGACGGGCGTCCTGACGTATGCGAGCTTCCTCGCCGCGCGGGCCGACGAGTATCCCGAGCTCAAGGACGACCTCGACGTGGTCGTGCGCGAGACCAAGCGGTGCCGCGAGATCGTCAAGAGCCTGCTCGACTTCTCGCGACAGTCGGTGCCCGAGAAGAAGCAGGTCCACCTCAGCGAGATCATTTACCGCTCGGGCTCGATCGTGCGCAACCAGTTTGCGCTGCACCGGATCCGCCTCGTGATGGACCTGCGGGAGGACCTTCCCGCCCTGATGGCAGACGGCAACCAGCTGCAGCAGGTGCTGGTGAATCTCCTGGTGAACGCCGCCGACGCCATGCCCAGGGAGGGCGGAACGGTCACGATCCGGACCCGGCCGGAAGGCGACTCGCCCACCCCCGAGCGGGTCGTGTTATCCGTCGCCGACACCGGGTGCGGCATGCCCGGCGACCGGCTGACCAAGATCTTCGAGCCGTTCTATACGACGAAGGGCCAGAAGGGGAACGGCCTCGGGCTCGCCATCGTCTGGGGCATCGTCGAGAGCCATCACGGCTCGATCCACGTCCATAGCCAGGAAGGGGTCGGAACCGAATTCGTCATCACGCTTCCGGTTTCCGAGCCGTCCGGCACGACCCCACGCCCGCCCGCACCCACCGTGCAACCGTCCGAATGACGCCCGCAACTGACAGGCCCGCGGTACTGGTCATCGACGACGAACCGGTGATCGTCGAGGCCCTGCGGCGCGTCCTCTCGTCCGGCGGCTTCGAGGTGACGACCGCTCCGGACGCCGAAATCGGACTCGAGTTGCTCGAGACCGGACGTCCGGGCCTGGTGGTCGTGGACCTGAAGCTGCCGGGCCTGTCCGGATTGGAGCTGCTTCAGCGCGCCGCGGGCCCCGGGCGCACGTTCGTGCTGATGAGCGGCTATGCGACCAGCGAAAACATCGTGGAGTCGCTCCAGGGCGGTGCATTCGGATTCCTGTCGAAGCCGTTCACGTTCGAGGAGGCACGCAGCCTCGTACACCGGGCGGCGAAATTCCTGGCTCTCCCGCCCGAAGTCCGGGTACCCCATCCGCCCGGAGCAGGGGTTTCGGGCTACCTCGGCGTGCAGAGCTGGGTCCGGATGCGGGCGGACGGCACGGCGCTGGTGGGCGTCTCCGACGTCTTCGGCCGCACGACCGGGATGATCACCTCGGTGGACCTGCCCACGGTGGCGTTCCCGCTGGTCCAGGGCGATGTGCTGGTGCGGGTCGTCGGCGACAACGGATGGCCCTACGTCTCGTGGACCCCGATCGCCGGGCAGGTGCTCGAGACGAATGCACTTCTTGCGGAACGTGCCTCCCTTCTCGTTGACGATCCGTACGGGGACGGTTGGATCGCGCGGATGCAGCCGCTCGATGCGCCCGACGACCTGGGTCGCCTCACGCCGGCACGGTAAAAGGTGGCTTGTCGTATAGGGGATAACCCTACATAAGTGTAGGAAAATCAAAGGGCAAAAGCGAAGTATCTTGGATCCGTGCGCCCAGGTGTCAGGTTGCTGCGTGACCTGTTTCCGAACCCCGCCATGGATCCCGTCCTCCGTTTGCCCGTCCCGCTCCGCGCCGTCGCCCGAGCCCGCGGAGCCGCCGCTATCCTGGTGCTCTCGGCCGCTGTACTGATGGCGGCGTGCGACAGCCAATCTCCCGTCGACGATGATCCGACGCTCGCACCCGGCGTTCCGCGGTTGGTCGCGCCCGTCAACGGTTCAGGCGACGTCGAGAACGCCGTCGAACTGCGCTGGACCGCCGAGGCGCCCGGTACGATCTACGAAGTGGTCATCGCGCGGAACGCGTCGTTCACCGACCTGGTGACCGTCGTCTCGGACCTGCAGTTGCCGACGTACGTGGTAACCGGCCTCGAGGTCGGCCGGGAATACTGCTGGCGGGTGCGCGCACGGAATGAGGCCGGCACGAGCGACTGGTCGGCCGAGTGGACCTTCGTTCCGGCACGCGAAGTGCATGTAGCCGCCGTCCCGTACCCGGTGTGGCCTCCCCACGATACGATCGGCCTACCCGAGCAGCTCGACGTCGAGTGGACCCCCGTCGAAGGCGCCCTCTCCTACGATCTGCAGGTAGCCCAGGAGGACATCTTCGTGCGCCGGGACGCCGACATGCGCGGCATACCCGGTCCGACGCAGCATCTCGACCGGCTGGTCAAGGGATACGAGTACTTCTGGCGCATCCGGTCGCGAAACCACGCGGGGGTCTCCGCCTGGTCGCCGGTCTGGCGCTTCGTCGTCATCAATAACCCCGATGATCCGAACACTCCGCGCTGACTTCGGGGGCCTGCTCGCCGCGGGCGTCGTGGTCCTCGCTGCCGTCGTCTCGGGATGCGGCGGCGGCGTCTCCGGCCCGGGCGACCTCGTGGACGAAGCCGCGCTGGACGATTCGCTCACCGCGATCCTGACGCTTGACGGCCAGCGTTTCGTGGACAACTTCCAGTTGCCGGACGACGGGGACTGGGCATCCATTCCGCAGGATCCGAAGAATCCGGTCACGGCGGCCAAGGTGGCCCTCGGGCGGGTGCTGTTCCACGATCCGAGCCTCTCGACGCGCCCCAGGCACCCGGAGCGTACGGGAACGTTCTCCTGCGCGACCTGTCACCACGCCCGGGCCGGCTTCCAGGCCGGCCGCATCCAGGCCATCGGGGAAGGCGGAAGCGGCTGGGGCACGCGGGGCGAAGCGAGACTCGCCGATCCCGCGTTCCCGGTCGACGACGTGGACGTACAACCGGTCCGCTCGCCGAGCGTGCTGCACGTCGCGTACCAGCAGGCCATGATGTGGGACGGACGCATGGGTGCCAAGGGCCCGAACGCGCCCACGTCGGGCCGATGGATTCCCGGCACGCTCGAGGGCATCAACCTGCTGGGCTACGAGGGCGTGGAATCCCAGGCGATCGCCGCGCTGACCGAACATCGTTCGGACGACATGACCCGGTGGCCGATCGCGTCCCACGCCGCCTACCAGGCCCTGTGGGACGCGGCCTACCCGGGCGAACCGATTTCGCTCGAGAAGACGGGCCTCGCGATCGCCGCGTACGAGCGGACCCTGGTGGCCAACCGCGCCCCGTTCCAGCGGTGGCTGCGCGGCGAGACGGGTGCAATGACCATCCAGGAGAAGCAGGGTGCGATTCTCTTCTTCGGCAAGGCGAAGTGCGAGGAGTGCCACTCGGGGCCGGCGCTCAACTCGATGGCGTTCTACGCGATCGGCATGCCCGACATGCCGATTTCCGAGTCCGTGAGGCCCTTGCCGCCATCGCGCGGCCGCGGCGGCTTCAACGGCGCCGAGCAGGACGAATTCAAGTACAAGGTGCCGCAGCTGTACAACCTCTCGGACTCGCCGTTCTACGGCCACGGGGGATCTTTCCGAACGATTCGCGAAGTGGTCGAATACTACAATGACGGGATCCCCGCGGTACCGCTGCCGTCGGGTCGACTGGAACCGCGGTTCAAGCCGCTCCACCTCACCGCCGACGAGGTTTCGGCGTTGACCGCCTTCCTCGAGCACGCCCTGCGCGACCCGGACCTCCTGCGGTATCAGCCGACGTCGCTCCCGGCGGGTGGATGCGTACCGGCGAATGATGCCCAGGCCCGGGCCGACCTGGGTTGCTGAGCCTTGGGCTAGTTCCGGAGATCGCCCAGCAGTCGATCCAGTTCGACGAAGAAATCACTGATGACCTCGATGCGAGAGGTCGTCTCCGTGACGTTCACGGGGCGCTGAAGCACGGCCCGACTGCCGGACATCATCCGGTATTCCATCCCCGCGATGTTCACCCAGGGACCCGAAAAGAGCAGGCGCGGCTCGGAAAAGGCCGGCCTCCCGCCGCCCGGGTTCACGTCCACGACGAACCACTGCGTCGACCTGCGGAATACGAAGCCGTCCCGGTCGGGAAGCCACTCGGGCTCCTCGCCATCCCCGGCCGATACGATCCACTCCTCGCCCGTCGGCGGAACCGGGGCGACGGCGACCATCGATCCCTGTGCTCCGATCTTCGTGTAGGCCACGAACCGGCCGTCCGGCGTGAAATCGGCTGCGAAGTAGCTGATTCCCGGTTCCGAGATCACGGTTTCGGACCCGTCGGACAGGTTTCTCACGACCAGGCCGGATTGTCGCTGTCGTTCGTACGCCAGCCAGCGACCATCACTTGACATGGCGCTTGGACGCACCAGGACATCCGCCTCCGCGATCCGCTCCGGTTCGCCCGACCCCGTCGTGCGGACGCGAACGATTTCCCATCGATCGCCCACGCGCCGGGAGTACACGATCGATTCCGCGTCCGATGCCCAGATCGCGCTCCGTGCCTCGGCGTCCGGCGCCACGAACTGCCGGCTCCCCGAGACGAGATCCGCGATGACCAGTTTACCGCCAGCATCGTAGCTGGTCACCAACAGGCGGCGCTCGTCCGGCGACAGGTCCACCGGCCCGTATACGCCGGGCGGAAGGGGGATCGGCGTCTCGGAGCCGTCCGCCTCCCGGATCACGAGATTCACGATCCCGGGCGGCGCCCCCCTGGCGTAAACCAGCGTTCCGCCCGACGAAACCGCGTAGTGACCCGACCGCATGACCGTCCCGGTGCGAAGGCTGTCGACGACCGGGAGGTCTTCGGTGCCGATCGCGCCGGTTGACGGATCCCACCGGGAGGCCATCAGCACCCCGGTACGCGCATAGAGTACGAATCCGGCCTCGTGGAACGTGGCGTGGTTTCCGCGGATCGTCGTGGTGTCGATGCGTCCGTCGACGATCCGTCCCACCCACTCCTGGTCCCGACCCGAGACCACCGGTCCGAACCTGCCGGGCGCCAGGGAGGGCATCGCGCAGCCGCAGGAACCATCCGGTATCAGGTCCTCCCGCTCGCCCTCGGGCGTCACGCGGACCACGCGTTTTCCCTGGAGGTCGACGACGTAGATCATTCCGTCCCGGCCCCAGCGCATCCCGCCGCCGTCCGAATTCTCGGTCACGAATTCCGGTCGCCCTCCATCGACGGACACCCGGTAGACCCCGTTGCCGGAGATGTACGCGATCGAGCGGCCGTCGGGCGAGAACGAGGGATTTCGGGCGCCTGTCGTCTCCTCCAGCCGCCGGAAGGTCGCGGTCCTCATGTCGCGCAGTACCAGCCGGGTGTCGGCTCCCGTTCGGGCGGAATACACGAGCATCGAACCGTCCGCAGAGAGGTCGAGGGCGTTGATCTGCGAGCCCAGGGCATCGCCGACGAGCTGAAGCGGCATGTCGGGCGGAAGCAGGATGGTCGATCGCACCACGTCGCCCGTCGGGCCGGCGCCTGTTGATCGACCCGTCCGAAGCAGGGTCGCCGTCGCGAGCGATCCGGACAGCAGGCCGACAAACCCGAACCACAGGGCGTAGCGTCGCCAGCGGGCGGTACCGGTGCGCACCAGGTCCTGGCGGGAGGGCACGTCGGGCGCCGGGGCCTGTGCAGGCGTCGCGTCGAGCCCGGCGGCCGACGCGCGAATGGCCGAATGGACGGAGGAGCGGGCGGCCGAGGACCCCGACTTGAGGGTCCCCGCGACCGTTTCGAGGTCGGCCAGGAGGTCGGCGGCCGTCTGGTACCGGAGTCGGGCCTCCTTGCGCAGGAGCTTGCCGACGATGCCCTCGAGTTCCATCGGCACCCCGGTGCGCACGGCCGTCAGCGGTTCGGGGTCCTGGTTCAGGATCCCGTACAGCGTCGCCTGCTCGTAGTCGGCGACGAAGGGGAGCCGCCCGGCGATCATCTCGTAGAGCGCCACGCCGACCGACCAGAGGTCGCTGCGGCCGTCCACCTCCTCTCCCCGCGCCTGCTCGGGACTCATGTAGGCGACCGTGCCGAGCGTGGAGCCCAGTCGCGTCAGCTTCGTCGAGGCCGCCGTCTGCGCCAGGCCGAAATCGAGCACCTTCGCTTCCCCCTTCGCCGTCAGCATCACGTTGCCGCTCTTCACGTCACGGTGCACGATGCCCGCCTCGTGCGCCGCACCCAGCGCCTGCGCGATCTGGGCCGCAAGACGGACGGCCTCCTCGAGCTTCAGTGGCCCGCGTGCGATGCGGGAAGCCAGCGATTCACCGTCGACGAATTCCATCGCGATGAACGGGCGGACGTCGGCGGTCGTCGACGAGGCCGCCCCCGGCGACTCGGCGCCTTCCGGCACGAGGGGCGCCTCCCCGATCGCGAAGACCGAGGCGATATGCGGGTGGTGCAGCCGCGCCGCCGCCTTCGCTTCCCGCTGGAACCGCGCGCGGTCATCCGCGCTCGCAAGCGCATGGGGCGGAAGGACTTTCAGCGCGACGACGCGATCGAGCTCCGTGTCGAAGGCGCGGTACACGATGCCCATGCCGCCGCGGCCGAGTTCGGCCTCGATGCGGTAATGGGAGAGCGAGGCCAGGGCCATACGGACGGAACCGGAATTCTCGGGGGCAGCGCAGGCAAGGTACTGCGACCTATCCCGCTTCACCCACGAAATCCTCCATGGTCACCGCCGTTTCGGGAAACGCGGCCGCGAGGGCCCGATCGCCGGTCACGAGCCGCGTTCCGAGCGCCTGGGCGGCAGCTACGAATTCGCAATCGTAAGCCGTGCAGCCGGACCGCTCGACCAACTGGAGCACGTACGGCGTGTAGACCGGAACGATGCGGCCCAGGAGATCGGCTTCAGCGGCGCTTGCCACGCGCTGCGCCTCATCCAGAGGCATTCCGCGGAACCGGATGGACGACGCGAGCACGTTCCGGAACTCCGAAACCCAGATCGGCGGTACCGCCCACAGCCCGTCGCGCCTGCCGACCTCGTCGGCCAGACGGGTCCGTTCGGTGTCGTGGCGAAGCCAGAAATAGGCGCAGACGTCCGTGTCCACGACGATCATGGCCGGCCCTCCCGCTTCCATGCCGGATCATAGGGGCCCAGGTCCTTCACTCGAAGGCTTTCCCACAGGGTTTTGGCCTCGGCTATGCGCTCTTCGGCGCTCTTCTCCCTCGGCATCACGACCGCCTCGAGGCACGCGATGACCTCCCTGTTCATCGAACGTCCGTTGATCTCGGCCCTTTCCTTGAGCCGCTCGACGAGTGCGGGCGGAACCTGCTTGATCGTTAGCGTCGCCATGACGGCATGGTACCATTGTGCTACCATTTCGCATACCTGCGGTTCGGGGCTGGGTTTCCCGGTAGAGGAGTTTGGCCGCGCCGATGTAACGGCGCCGCGACACGACGCTCACCGCACCGGCGCCACGCGCTGCCCCGCGCTGGTGTCCCGGGGCCGAGGCCTCACGCCGCCGGAATGGAAATCACGAACGTCGCCCCCCCGCCCGGGCTGTCCTCGACACGCATCGTGCCGCCGTGCCCCTGCGTGACGATCTCGTGCGAGAGCGAGAGGCCGAGGCCCGTGCCCTCCCCGCTCGGCTTCGTCGTGAAGAAGGGCTCGAAGATCTTCGACTTGATGTGCGACGGCACGCCCGGACCGTTGTCTGACACCCGGATCGTCACGAATCCTCCCTCCTGCTGCGTCTCGACCGTCAGCACCCCGTCCTTGCGCGGCCGGAGCACATCGAGCGCGTTCGCGACCAGGTTGAGGATCACGCGCCCCATGTCCTGCGGCACCACGGTCGCGTTTCCGACCTTCTCGTCGTACCTGCGCTCGATCGAAACGCTCACCTCCGGGTGCTGCGCCCGGTAGCCGTGCCATCCGAGCATCAGGTACTCCTCGACGAAGTCGTTCACCGCGACGGGGAATCGTTCGGAGTCGCCCGTGCGGGCGTGTTGCATCATGCCCTTGATGATCGAATCGGCCCGCTTCCCGTGCTTGGAGATCTGCTTCGCGTTCATCTGCAGGCTCGAAGCCAACTCGTCGAGTTCGCCCCGCACCGCGTCGAGCGACGCGTTCGCCGTCACCAGTTCCCGCAATTCGCCCGCCAGCTCGGCGTTCACGTCGGCGAAGTTGTTGACGAAGTTGAGCGGGTTCTTGATCTCGTGCGCGATGCCGGCCGTCAACTGGCCGAGCGATGCCATCTTCTCCTGCTGCACGAGCTGCTGCTGGGTCTGCCGCAACTCGGCCACCGTTCCGTCGAGCTTCCGGTAGGCGTTCGCGTTGTCCAGCGCCACCGACGCGTAGGCCGCCATGGTGCGCAGGATGTTCAGGTCATCGGCCGTGTACGCGTTCCGGTCGAAACACTGCACGGTGATGACGCCCAGGACCCGGTCCTGGCTCGTGAGCGGAAGGTAGATGAGCGACCTCGGTTGCCGGGCGACCGTTCCGTCTTCCAGCTTGCCGGATTCGTGCGCGTACCGCTCGATGTACCGCGAGTATTCGACCTCGACGTCGTTGATGAACACCGGCTCGCGGTGGTCGATGCACCACACCGGGAACTGGTTCTTGTCGCGGGCATCGCGAACGTAGGGCTGGTACCGCTTGCCGTCCTCGATCGCCATGCGGTACTCGATCTCCTGCCGGTCCGGGTGCCAGATGCCCACCCCGAAGATGGGCGCGGCCGTGAGTTCGTTCACGTGCTCGTACAGCCTTCCGAAAATGGTCTCGAAGTCCAGCGAAGCCGTGATTTCCTTCCCGATTTCGGAGAGGCGCTCGATGTTCTTCTTGCGCTCGTTCTCGGCCGCGAGCGCCTTCGCTTCGGCTTCGGCCGTTTCTGCTCGCAGCTGGGCCTCCTGGATGGCGGCACGCTCGCGTTCGGCCCTCACGAGGCGGTAGCGCTGGAACCGGTCGATTGCGAACACCACGGCTGCCGCCATGGCGGCAAACAACAGGTAGGCCCACCACGTCCGGTACCAGGGCGGAAGCACCACGACACGCAGCGAGATTCCCTCCTCGTTCCAGACGCCGTCGGGATTGGCCGCCCGCACGCGCAGCGTGTACTCTCCGGGAGCGAGGTTCGCGTAGGTGGCCGTGCGCTGCGTTCCGGCGTCCACCCAGTCGTCGCTCAGGCCCTCGAGACGCCATGCGTACTGGTTTCGCGCCGGGTCCGAGAAGTGCAGCGCCACGAAATCGATCGAGAACTCGTTCTGCGAGAACGGAAGCGTGATCACCTCGGCGCGGGCGATGGGCGTCTCGAGGATTCCGCCCGACCTGGGCTCCACCACGTGGCCCCCCACGCGAAGCGCCGTGAACGCAATCTGCGGTGCAGCCGGATTGGTGGACAGGAGCGAAGGATGGAACGCCGTGATGCCCGCCACATCCGCGAAATACAGCATGCCGTCGCGGCCCTTCGCGAACCCGTTCTGCTGGAATTCGAGCGCGCGCAGGCCGTCGTCGAGCCCGTAGTTCCGGAAGGTCTCGGTCTCCGGGTCGAACGAGGAGATGCCCTTGTTGGTCGAAACCCAGAGCTTGCCCTCGTCGTCGAGCAGCATGCCGTAGGTCTTGGGATCGCCCAGCCCCTCGCGCACGCCGAAATGCCGGGCCTTGCCGGTCGCGATGTCGAACCGGTCGATGCCGGCCTGGGTTGCCAGCCAGAGCACGCCCGTTTCGCCCGGTCGCTGCAGCACGGCTTCGATCTGCTCGAACGCGACCGTGGTCGTGTCCTTCGGGTCGTACGTGAAGGCCTTGAATGCGCCCGTCGCCGGATCGAACCGCTCGAGGCTGCGATCCCAGGTGCCCAGCCAGAAAATGCCCTGGTCGTCCTCGGTGATGTGGGCGATCCACGGAGAACCCTTGCCCTCCTCGGCCGGGCCCGTCGGGAGCCGGGTGACCCGTCCCGTGGCGATATCCAGCTTCTGGAGCCCGGTACCGACGCTGCCCACCCACAGCGTACCCGGATCCCGGGGAGACTGGTACATGGCATGCACATTCCCGGGCCCGAGCTTCGTCGAATCCTCGCGCGAAGGAGGATACTGCCGGCACCGCAGCGTCATGGGGTCGCACGCCGAAACGCCGACGCTGCCTACCCAGACGGTGCTCCCGTCCACGCTCTCGTACAGCTGGTTCACACCTCCGGGAAGAATGGACGTCGGCCCCTGCTCTGCCCGCAGGTAGCGCGTGCGGCCGGTTTCCGGATCGTGGACCGCGACCACGGGACGACCGAGCGCGTCCGTCTGGGCCTGCCAGAGCCATCCCCGCGCATCGGACACCATGCCCCACAGCGTGCCGCCCATGGCGACGGCGTTCGGGTCGCTCGCATCGTGCGCAATGTGGGCTATGCGAACGGAACCCGGATTGAATTTCGCGAGACCGCCCCCGTTGGTCCCGACCCACATCATGCCGCTCCGGTCGGTGAACACGGTCTCCACCTGGTTGGACGGCAACGAGTTGGGATCGCCGGGATCGTACTGGTACGGCGTGAAGGTCCGTGTCAGGGCGTCGAAACGCAGCAGGCCGGCCGCCTGGGAGGCGACCCAGACGATACCCGGCTCCGACGGGTCGAACGCGATCGAGTAGTGGGCATTTCGGGCGAGACCCGGCGCGTCGTCCGGGAACGCGAGGAACCGTTCCGACACCTTCGTGCGGGTATCGAATCGGACCAGCCCCTGCCCCGTGGCGATCCAGAGGATCCCGGAATCCTCGGGATCGGAGCGCAGCTCGAGAAAGGTGTTCGGACTACGCTGGCCGCCGTGCTGGTCCCCCATGCCCTCGTACTGCTCCCACGCGTTCGTCGCCGGATCGATGCGGACGAGCCCGTTGTTCGTGCCCGCCCAGATGATTCCGTCCGGCGCCTCGTGCAGGAAGAGGACACCGCCCGGAAACGTCGACGCATTCCCGTGCTCATGCAGCAGATTCGTGAACACACCCGGCCGCGACGTATCCATCCGCGCCAGCCCCGTTCCCTTTGCCACCCACAACGTTCCGTCCCGACCCTCCAGCACGTCGAAAGCCGACCCTCCCTGGAGCTTCGTGGAATCCTCCGGGTCGGGGCGGAATACCTGGAATTTCCCGGTCACCGGATCGAGCCGACTCACCGATCCCGCCTGGCCGGCCGCCCAGATGGTACCGTCGGCTCCCTCGGTCACGTTCCAGGTCCAATCCTCGCCGATCGAGGTCGTATCGAACGCGGTGGGCGTGTACACGGTGAAGGACTGCCCGTCGAACTTGTGCAGGCCACCCTGCGTGCCGAACCACAGGAACCCGTTGCGGTCCTGGATCATGCGGTAGACCGACCCCTGGGCGAGGCCGTCGGTCAGCCCGAGCCGTTCGAAACGCAGTGCCGGGGCTTCGCCGGAACCGAGTCGGGGCAGTTGGGCACGAAGATCCGGCTGCGCGGAGGCCGGGCCTGCGAAAACCAGCGTAAGGGCCGCAAGGGCCGCAAGGGCCGCAAGACGGCCAAAGACCGAGGGCATGATCGTTCCGGGCGGAATTCTGGGCGCGCCCGATGGGGCGCGTGATCGGCGGAGGGCGACGGCACCCGGGAGGTCGGCTGCCGGACACCACGGGGGCACGGCAAGGTCCGCCATTTGCCGCACCTTCGCAAGCGCTTCACATGCAGCGGCGACCGGACCGGCTACCGACCCATCACCGCTCGGATCGCTTCTTCCGCCAAGGGCGCCATGACCTCGTATCCCGCCCTGTTCGGATGCACTCCGTCGGGGGACAGCGCTGCAGGAAGCCCGTTCCGATCGTCCACCATGGCGCCGAAGTAGTCCAGGTAGACCAGCCCCTGCGCATCGGCATACGCGCGCAGCAGGTCGTTCGTGCCGGCCAGGATCACGACGACCTTCGGCTGCAGCGCTATCACGTCCGCGCGGAATCGCACTAGCATCTGCGGGGTGGTCTGGCCGCTGATTCCGCGGTTGACGTACGACCTGCCGGCGAAGAACTCCGGCATCAGCTCGCCCCATCCCTCGGTGATGGAGTCGCCCATGAACACAACGCGGGCTTCGTCGGCGGCGGGGGGTCCGATCATGCGGTTTTCCTCCTCGAAACGGCGCAGCCCGGCCCAATCCTGGGCGCTCGACGGGCCCGAGGTCGCGAGCAGGCAACCCATCGCGAGTAGACGCAGGAATCTCATGGGGTTTGCGGAACGGTCGATCGAAAGTACGCCCGGCCCGCTTGCCCGACAGCACCCTCGTCCGCCGGACCTCTTCCAGACGCACCCGGCCACCGGCGAGGCAGGCCCGGGAGCCGGTGGACGGGCGCGAAATTGGAAAAAGGGGGCACTTGTCGATGTATTCGCCCTCATTTTCGGGCAAATACATCGAAAAAGGGCCGATATCCGACATATTCGGCCCATTTTGGGGGTCAATACGTGGGAAACCGGGCCAAAAGTCCAATTTCGCGCCGTTTCGCAGCCTTCCGCGCCGTCGTGCGCCCGTTCGCAGGCCAGCCGGACGCCCCTGGGCGCCAATTTCGCCGCCTCTGCGCAGCCCATCGGCGTCCGCGCTTCCCCCCGGATCAGCCGACCCGTCCCCCCGCCGCCTCCCACGCCCCGGCGATGTACATCGCGCCCAGCGCCCGGTCGTGCAAGCCGTAGCCGGGGATGCCGGTCTCGCCCCAGATCATGCGGCCGTGGTCGGGCCGGACCGGGCCGTCGAAGCCGCCTTCGACGAGGGCCCGGATCACCGCGACGAGATCGACGCTCCCGAACGCCCGCGGGTGGGCGACCTCGACGAACGAGCGGTCGCCCGTCCACTTCACGTTGCGGAAGTGGCCGAAATGGATGCGCCCGGTCGGCGCGAAGCGGCGCGCCATCGCGACGAGGTCGTTGTCGGGCGTCGCGCCGAGCGAGCCCGTGCAGAAAGTCAGGCCGTTCGCGGGATGGTCGACGAGCGACAGGACGCGCGCGAACGACTCCTCCCCCGTCACGATGCGCGGAAAGCCGAAGATCGGCCACGGCGGGTCATCCGGGTGGATCGCCAGGTTCACGCCGGCCGCCGCGGCGACGGGCACGACGCGCTCGAGGAAATACGCGAGGTTGTCCCATAGCCGCTCCGCGTCCACGTCGGCGTAGGCGGCGACGAGTTCGGCCATACGGGCTGCGGAATAGGCCTCGGCCCAGGCCGGAAGGGCCTCCATGCCCTTCGAGAGATCGATGCGAAGCAGGTCCTCGTGGCGGTATTCCGACGACGTGGAGCCGTCGGACGCCGTGACGGCGAGGTTCGTGCGCATCCAGTCGAAGACCGGCATGAAGTTGTAGCAGACCGTGCGCACGCCGGCGGCGCCCAGGTTCTCGGCCGTCCTGGCCCACGCCTCGATCGCGCGGTCGCGGCCCGGCGCGCCGATCTTGATGTCTTCGTGTACCGGGATCGACTCGGTGACGGTCCAGGCCAGACCGTCGGCGGCCAGCCGCTCCTTCCGCTTCACGATGGCCTCGCGGGTCCACACGAGGCCGGGGGCGACCCCGTGGAGCGCCGTCGCGACGCCGCGCACGTACGGGATCTGGCGGATGTGGGCCGGGACGACGGGGTCGTCGGGGCCGTACCAGCGGAGAATGAGGTCCATGGTCACACCCCCGCGAACGCTCCGAACCCGCCGTCCACCTCGACGACGGTTCCGGTGACGAAGGAGGCCGCGTCGCTGCAGAGCCAGACGAGCGCGCCGCCGAGTTCTTCCGCCCGGCCGAAGCGGCGCATCGGGGTGTGCTCGACGATGAGGCGTCCGCGCTCGGTGAGCGAGCCGTCGGGATTGGTGAGGAGCGTGCGGTTCTGCTCGGCGAGGAAGAAGCCCGGCCGTATCGCATTCACGCGGATGCCCTCGCCGTGCTTCACGGCCAGCTCGACGGCCAGCCACTTCGTGAAGCTGTCGATCGCGGTCTTGGCGGCCGAATAGCCGACTACGCGTGTGAGCGGGCGCACGGCCGAGACCGACGAAATGTTCACGACGCATCCGGCGCCGCGAGCGGCCATGGAGGCCCCGAAAACCAGGGTCGGAATGAGGGTGCCGTCGAAATTGAGTTCGACCACCCGGCGCATTTCGGCCTCGTCGACGTCAAAGAACGACCCGGTCGGCGGAACGACGGCCCCGGGACGATTTCCGCCCGCGGCATTCACCAGGATGTCCGGGGCGCCCCAGTCGGCCTCCAGCCGGTCGCGCGCGGCCTCGAGCGAGGCACGGTCGAGTACGTCGGCGACGAGGTTCACGGCCTCGAACCCCTTGGCGCGCATCGCCTCGGCGGCGGCGCGGCCTTCGGCGTCCCTACGGCCCAGCAGCGCCACGCGGGCGCCCGCGCGGGCCAGCGCCTCGGCCATCGCCGTGCCGAGCACCCCGTAGCCGCCGGTCAGCAGCGCGGTGCGTCCTTCGAGCGAAAACGGACCCATCACGTCACTCCACGATGGCCTGGTAAACGAGCGTGCGCAGCTTCCCGTGGTCGTCGAGCCCCTGTGCAGGGATGACCTGCGTCATGTAGACCACGACCAGGTCCTGCACCGGGTCGATCCAGTAATTGGTGTGGTAGGCGCCCCCCCACGTGAGCGAGCCGGCGTACCCCGGTTGGCCGAATCGCCCCTCGTTCTCCAGCGTTCCGAACGCGAGCCCGAACCCGGTGCCACCCGCCACGCCGTAGTCGGCGATGTGCTGCACGTGGTTTCGGGACAGGAGGTCGACGGTCGTCGGGGACAGGATGCGCGTACCGAACAGTTCGCCTCCGTTCACGATCATCTGCAGGAAGCGCCCGTAGTCGCGCGCGGTCGACACGAGGCCCGCTCCGCCCGAGAACGATGCGCGGGGGCCTTCGACGTACTGGCCCTGGGTCTCCATCCCTGCCCCGTCGGGCGCCCGCTCGAGCCCGT
Source organism: Rhodothermales bacterium (assembly GCA_024711125.1). GTDB lineage: Bacteria > Bacteroidota > Rhodothermia > Rhodothermales > UBA10348 > JANJTM01. The sequence goes on along the minus strand of JANJTM010000034.1, from coordinate 39,743 downwards.
TTCCGCGCGAGGAATAGACGGTGGCGAGCCGGCCGGCCTTCGACGGATCGACGTAGAAGGCGGTGTCGTGCATGCCCAGCGGTTCGAACAGCTCCTCCCGCAGGAAGACGTCGAGCGGCCTGCCGTCGGCGGCCTCGATGACCGCGCCCAGGATGTCGGTGCTGTACCCGTAGACGTAGGCTTCGCCCGGCTGCCGCTCCATCGGAAGCGCGGCCATCCGCCGGACCGTCTCGCGGATGGGCTCCTCGCGATGCGCGAAATACCACCCCTGGATGCCGGCTTCCTTCCATCGTTCGGCGGCCGGCCCGTATCCGTAGCCCACGCCCGCCGTATGCGTCAGGAGGTCGCGGATCCTGATGCCGCGCCGGGCCGGCACGACGTCGTAACCACCCCCTTCCTTCGGGACCGCCACGGTCGTCTGCGCCCACTCGGGCAGGTAGTTCGAGACCGGGTCGCCGATCAGCAGCTTGCCCTGCTCCTGCAGGATCAGGATTCCGATCGAAATGACGGCCTTGGACTGGGACGCTATGCGGAAGAGCGCGTCCGCCGGCATCGGCACGCCCCGCTCCCGGTCGAGGTGGCCGAAGGTGCCGAGGTAGGCGACCTGTTCGCCCCGGGCCACGTACACCACGGCGCCCGGCAGGCGCCCCTCGTCCACGTATCCCTGGAAGACGCGGGTGAGGCGCTCCAGTCGTTCCGAGGAGATGCCCACGTCCTCCGGAAATCCGGACGGGAGTTCCTGCGCGCGGAGGGGCAGAACGGCCAGCCAGAAGAGCACGGCCAGCGACAGGTAGCGACCTTTCATGGGAGGGGTCTGGTTGCTCAGGCCGCAAGTAACGCCAGCGCCGCACGGCCGGCAACCCGCGCGCTCAATTCGCGAGGAGGAGATTCAGGAACGGACCCAGCGCGTGCAGGTGGTCGACGTGGTCGGGCGCCGAATTGCCGGCGAAACCGAGGATCACCAGGCGACCGGCCCGCGTCTCGCTGATCGCCTGCATGCCCACCGGCCCCCAGGCGAGGGCCGGAGACCGTTTCAGGCCGAGCGCCGAGGCGAGGTATTCGGCCGTTTCGGTCGTGCTGGCATACGTCCCCGGGAAGATCTCGGAATGCGTGACGAACATCCGGGTCTCGCCCCGAACGGCCCGCTCGGCGAAGACGCGGAAAGGAATCATCTTCGCCTCGTTGAGCGCACCGCCGTCGGCCAGCCGGGTGCCCTCGGGCATATAGTCGGTGTGCAGCCCGTCGAGCAGGATCACCCCGGCGATGTCGCCCGGATGAGCCCGGAGGATCGCCCGCACCGAGCCGTACCCCGCGCTCCACGACGACAGGACGATCCGGCGGATGCGCGAGGGCGCCACGATCGCCTGTACCGAATCGACGAGGGCGGCGAACGCGTTCGTGCCGCTGAACGGACGTTCGTAGACGGAGGAGCCGGCACCCAGGTGGACCGCAACCGCGACCACTTCCCTGCCCGGCTCGGCCGCAGCGTGACGCACCACGTATCCCGCCCCGTGGAAGTGCACAAGCACGTCGACCTCGGCGCTGGCGCCAAGCGCCTCCGGCACGAACACTTCGACCGGTTTCGGCAGAACGGCACGGATCGTGTCGACGCGCCCGGGGTGCACGGCGTCCGGAACCCGCTCGTGCCGCCGGACCTGCTCGGCCATGGGCGACGGGAATTGCGCCTGGGGCCCCGGCGGCGGCGCGGCCAGCTTCGGTGTCGGCGAGCAGGCGGCGACGAGCACCAGCAGCGGGAGCAGGCGCATCATCGTACCGGCGCCTCCTGCTTGAGCCGTTCGCCCCACGCGATGATCAGGTCCAGCCGCGATTCCATGCCGCGATCGGCCGAAACGCGATCGGCCAGGAGCACTTGCCCGGTCGCCCGATTTACCACGTACCACATCTCGGAGGTGCCCGAATACACCAGTCTCGGAGGTCCCGTGGGACGCACGCCCCGCTCCGTGGCTAGTTCGACGACATAGAGTCCCGTCGCGTCCCGCATCAGGAGCGAGCGGCTGTCGTTGAGCCAGACGGAGCCCTGGAGTTGCGATGCGACCTCCCAAGGTCCGGAACCGTCGGTGCCCGCGATGAAGTGCCGGCTGCCGTCCGTGGAGATGCGATACGACAGCCACCGCCGGTCGGGGGAGATCGCCACGCTCTCTGCGCGGGGCTCGATCGGGAGCCGGCTCCTCGAGCGGTCGTCGAGCGTCACCAGGAACATTTCGCTGTCCCCTTCCCAGGTGTCACCCGATAGCACCACGGCGGTCCTGCCGTCGGCAGCGAGATCCCAGATTCCCTCGAACGGCCTGCCCAGGAACGAGACGCGGCGTTCGGCTTCGGACCCGCCCACGCTGCGGACGTAGGTTTCGAGCCTGGTCGAAATGGAGCCCCGGTGGAAATAGAGGGAATCGGCGCTGAGAAGGGCGCCACCGAATGCGCCCCGTGCGATTTCGAGCGGCGAGCCCCCGTTTGGATCCAGCGGCCCGACGAAGACCTGGCCGTCCTGTCCCGTCCGGTACCACAGGGTTTCCCCATCCGGTGAAAGACCCAGGGCGTCGACGTCCGGAAGCACCCGGTCGATCATCGTGGTGGCCCCGGTCTCCGGGTCAAGCCAGCGCAACTGGTCCTGGGCGCTCGTCAGTCCGGCCGCGATCCCGGCGCTCGTGACGAGATCTCCGTTGTCGCTGACCCCCACTTCCCAGAATCCGCGGTTCGAGAGCACGGGCACCGCCGGGCCCCGGGTCTCGCCGCTCTCCGGATCGAACGGCTGCGCGAAAAGCCTTCCGTTGTGGTTGACCGCCCCCGGCTGCTCGGTGAACAACAGGTGGCCCGACGCGACGTACGACGGGGCGATCGCCTGCCGGGCGAGAAGCCGCACGTCCCCATCGCCCAGATCGAGCAACCCGATCGACGAACCCGAAGTGCCCACGATCGATACCAGGGCTTCCTGCGCGCCGGGTAGTACGAAGGGGTGATCCAGGCGAAAGGTATCGGTCTCGGCCGGCTCCCACAGCGGTTCCACGCGTTGGCTTACCCGGCTGACCCTGTAGATGCCGTCGCCCTGGTTGAAGGCGATCCACTCGTCGTCCATCCACGACGGCGTCGCTCCGGCATCGGTGAGACGTGCGGGCGCTCCATCGGGAATCTGGACGATCGACAACCCGGTATTCTCCTCGAAGACGAGCCAGCGCCCGTCGGGGGAGAACCGCGAAAGCCGGGGGAACGTGTTCCGCACCAGTTCCCGGACGGCCCCCGATCCCGCATCGTAGAGTTGGAGTGTCGAACCGTTCGTGGTGAACGCGACATACCGCGCGTCGGGCGCGATCGAAGGGTGGCTCACACGGGACTGATCCGTCAGCAGGATCGACGCCACCATGGGGTGCCTGGGAGCCGGGTCGCCCGCTCGCCCCCCGAAAAGGACACCGGCAATCGTCCCGACGACGAGCGTCGCAGCACATGCTGCCCAGACCCACCTGGGTACCGAGGCCCGGGACCCACCCCCATTCGGGAGCACAGCACCGACGGTTGGCGAGACCGTCGTGCCGGCCGCCTTCATCGTGCGCCGCGACAGCCCGCTTCCGCCCAGGTCGACCGTCTCCAGGTCGGCCACGAGGTCGGCCGCCGTCTGGTACCGGTGGCGCGGTTCCTTGGCGAGCAGCTTGTCCACGATCCACTCGAGTCCCACCGGGACGCCGGTGCGCAGCGAGGTCAGCGGCTCGGGCGACTCGTTCAGGATGCCGTAGACGACGGCCTGCTCGTAGTCCGCGGCGAAGGGAAGGCGGCCCGCGATCATCTCGTACATCACGGTGCCGAGGCTGTAGAGGTCGCTCCGACCGTCCACCTCCTGGCCGCGTGCCTGCTCGGGGCTCATGTAGGCGACCGTTCCGAGCGTCGACCCCATCCGGGTCAGCATGGTCGACTGGTTCGTCTTGGCGAGGCCGAAATCGAGCACCTTGGCCACACCGTCCGGCGTCAGCATCACGTTGGCGCTCTTGATGTCCCGGTGCACGATGTTCTTGGCGTGCGCGGCTTTGAGCGCTTCGGCGACCTGCGCGGCGTATCGCACCGCCTCGGCCAACTTCAACGGCCCCTTGCGGATACGATCCTGGAGCGTCTCCCCCTCGATGAACTCCATCGCGATGAAGGGGCGCTTTCCGTCCTGTCCCGGAGCCGGGGATCCGTCCGCGTCGATCGGAACCGCCTCGTCCACCTGGTAGACGTGGCAGACGTTGGGGTGGTTGAGCTGCGCGGCCGCCTGCGCCTCGCGGAAAAACCGAGCCCGGTCCTCGTCGCTCGCCAGCGCGGCCGCCGGCAGCACCTTGAGCGCGACCGTCCGGTTCAGCTTCGTGTCCGTGGCGCGGTACACGATGCCCATGCCGCCGCGACCGAGTTCGGCGTCGATGCGGTATTGCGCGAGGTGGAGGCCGGTCATGCTGGGCGAGGGCGATCGGGGGAAGGCAGGGGCGGCGAAGAAACGCACCCGATCCGTCGATAGCAAACCGCGCCCGCCGCTCGCGACCCATCCGGCTATTCCGGCAGCGCGAACGCCACGTACCGGTCGCCGGACGGTGTGCCCATCTTGCCGCCTCCGCACGCGATCACCACGTACTGGCGCCCGTCGACCTGGTAGGTGGCAGGCGTCGCGTACCCGCCGGCCGGCAGCGGCGCTTCCCAGAGCAGCTCCCCCGTACGCTCGTGAAACGCCCGGATCTTCTCGTCGCGGGTCGCCGCGATGAACACGAGCCCGCCGGCCGTGACGACCGGTCCCCCGTAGTTCTCGGTGCCGGTCACCGGCCACCGCGGGTCGTCGATGTCGTCGTCGTCCCCGAGCGGAACCTGCCAGCGATGCTCGCCGGTGTTCAGGTCGATCGAGGTGAGCGTGCCCCACGGCGGTTTCACGACCGGCTTGGACGCCGCGTCCAGGAACCGCTCGAACCCCGTGATCCCGTACGGAAGCGTCGGACGGGCCGATTTCGGCCGGGTCGTGTCGGCCACGGCCGGGTCGCCGCGCACGAAGGCGACCAGCGACGCGAGTTCGCCGTCGCCCAGTTCGGGGTGGGCCGGCATGGCGTTCCGCCCGTACCGTATGACCGATGCCATGGAGTCGGATGACAGCCGCTCCGCGACCCCGGCGAGCGACGGAGCCGCCGCCGAGAACGGTGACGAGCCGCCGTGGCAGCGCGCGCACGAGAGGGCGAAGAGCGTCGCCGCCGGATCGGCGTCCGCGCCGATGCGACCGAGCCGCAAGACCCACGCCATCTCGCTCGCGTTCACGTAGAGCAGGCCGCGCTGCGGATCGACGGCCGCGCCGCCCCACTCCCCGCCTCCATCGAGCCCGGGGAAGATCACGACCCCCGCCGTGTCGAGCGGAACGAACTGTCCCGCCGAGGTGATGCCCGCGAACCGCTCGCCGACCGTCGGCGAGTCCGGCCTGTCGTACGCCGGGAATTCCGGTCTGTAGAGGTCGTCGGCCGTCAGCACCTGGCGCGAAAACGGCTCGGGAAGTGTCGGAAAACGCTGTTTCGGCGCCGCCCGCTCCCCGAGCAGCGTCGACGGCGGCACGACGAACTCCCCGATCGGAAAGAGCGGCTCGCCGGTTTCGCGGTCGAAGACCCACACGTGCGCGTCCTTGGTGATCTGCGCGACGGCGGGGATGCGGCGGCCGTTCCGCTCGATCATGACGAGGTTCGGAGGGGCCGGAAGGTCCCGGTCCCAGATGTCGTGCCGGACGAACTGGTGATGCCACACGAGCCGGCCCGTGCGGGCGTCGAGCGCGAGGAGCGAATTAGCATACAGGTTGTCCCCGGCCCGGTCGCCGCCGTAGTAGTCGAACGCCGCCGATCCCGTCGGAACGAACACGAGGCCGCGCGACGGGTCGAGCGACATGCCCGCCCACGAGTTGGCTCCGCCGGTATACGTCCACGCGTCGGCCGGCCACGTTTCGTGCCCCGGCTCGCCGGGCAGCGGGATCGTGCGGAAGGACCAGAGCAGTTCGCCCGTCCGTGCATGATAGGCCCGGATGGTCCCCGGGGCGGCGCCCGGTCCCTCGTCCAGCGCCGAACCGACGATGAGCCGATCCTCGAACACCGCCCCCGGGGTGTTCATGGAAACCAGCAGTCGCTCCGGGTCGCGACCGAGGCCCTGGCGCAGGTCCACCCTGCCGGAATCGCCGAACGCCGGATCGAGCCGCCCCACCTCCGGATCGACGGCGTACAGGAAGGACCCGGCCGCGAAATAGATGCGAGACGCCGCGCCGTCGGGAGCGACCCAGCGCAGGAGCCCACGCGACCGCCCGTGGCGGGCGGGGCCGGTCGGCTCGACGGTCCAGAGGGCGCGCCCGGTGCGCGCGTCCACCGCGAAGAGCGCGAGGCTCGCGTTGACGCCGTAGAGCACCGTATCGACGACCAGCGGGTTGTGCTGGATCTGCGTGCCGGCGCCGTCGAGCAGGCCCCCGCTGGCGTATTCCCACGCGACGGCGAGCCGAGCCACGTTGGACGTGTCGATCTGCGCCAGCGTCGAGAAATGGCTGCGCCCGGGGTCGCCGTAGTACTCGGACCACGTCGCGTAGGCCGCCGGATCGATGCCGTGGGGGCGCTCGCGGGCGCACCCGGCCGCCGCCGCGGCAATGGCCAGCATCAGAAGGGCTCGACGGAGGATCTGGTGGACGGTCGGATGGGCGTCTGACACGGCTCCTGGCATAGGAAGCCCCCTGGTTTTCGACATGATCGACGTCCGTTTCGTGATTCGCAACACGGCCCGACGCGAGGTCCGTTACACGAAAGCGTCCATCCTCCTCTGTAGGAGTGTGGAACAATCACCATCCTTATACATCCTATGATGACACAATTGATGCGCATGCTCCAGCGCCCATCCGCCATGCGAACGACCGTGATCCTGGACGACGACCTGCTCGCGCAGGCGCAGATTCTCAGCGGAATCACCGGCCGCACCGAGTTGCTCAGGGAAGCCCTGCGGGCACTGGTCCAGCGCGAGAGCGCTCGTAGGCTCGCGCGCCTCGGCGCATCCGAGCCCCAACTCGAGTACGTGCCGCGTCGAAGAGGGCCGACGGATGATCCTCGTTGACACCTCCGTCTGGATCGATTTCCTCGCGCGAGGGGATTTCAGGCTTCAGAAGCTGCTCGAGAACGGGGATGTCCTCATGCACCCGTTGGTCGTGGGCGAAATCGCCTGCGGTCGAGTCATGGCCAGGCGCGCCGTCCTTGATCTGCTCGATAGCCTTCCGCAGGCCGTGGTCGCGACCGAAGCCGAGGCCTTCCGCTTCCTCGAGGCACATCGACTCTACGGCTTGGGAATAGGATGGATCGACGTGCACCTCCTCGCCTCCGCCGCGCTGTCGGCCCCGGCCCGCCTGCTCACCCGGGATCGACGGCTCGCCGCGGCGGCCTCGGACCTCGGCCTCTCGGCCTAGGGAGGCCCGCGGGACCGGTTGCACCACGGTCCCGTGCTTGTCCGGCGGAACCCGGCAGCGGTCATCGCCTGCCCTTCGTACCATCGGATACCGCGACATCGAACCTGTCATGCGCACGCTCTTCCTGCCGCTCGTTTTCGCGCTCGCCGCGTGCGGCGCACCGTCCCCGGCCCCCACTCCGCCCGACTGGCGCGACGAGGTCGTCTACCACGTCTTCGTCCGCAGCTTCCAGGATTCGGACGGGGACCTGCACGGCGACCTGCGGGGCCTTTCCGACCGGATTCCGTACCTGCAGGAGCTGGGGGTCACGACCCTGCTGCTGTTGCCGGTCGTGGAATCGCCGTTCTACCACAACTACTTCCCGACCGACTACGAGGCCATCGACCCTGAGTACGGCACGATGGACGACTGGGCGGCGTTCGTGCGCGCGGCCCACGCCGCCGGGCTCAAGGTCCTGATGGACATGGAGACCCAGTACGCGACGACCGGGCACCCGTGGCTCGACGATGCGTGGCGCAACCCGGGCTCACCCGCAGCCGATTTCGTGGCCTGGACCGACAGCGCCCACGAGAACGTGCTGGGCTTCTACGGCATCGACACCGCCGAGCCGACGCTTCCCTACTGGCCGGACCAACGCGGCGCCATCGTGCACCTCGACCTCAACGCCGACACCGTGCGCGCCTGGACGGCCGGGTACTTCGCCCGGTGGGTCGATCCGAACGGCGACGGGGACCTCTCGGACGGCGTCGACGGCTACCGGATCGACCATATCATGGACGATCTCGACAACCGGGGCGTGTTCACCGACCTCTACGCGCGCCTGTGGCGACCGGCCCTCGACGGCGCCCGCGGCGTGCGGCCGGGCCTGTTCGTCGTGGGCGAGCAGGCCGACTGGGCCTCCTTCGGCGAGGACATGATGGAGCGGTCCGGGGCCGACGCCGCGTTCGCGTTCGGCATACGGTTCACGCTCACCGACCTGCTGTCGGGCGCAGCGCCCGATTCCGCGGCCACCCGCCTCGCCCGCGTGGTGAGCGAAACCCTGCGACGCACGCCCGCCGGCAAGACCCAGGTGACGTTCCTCGAAAACCACGACACCTCCCGTTGGGCCAGCGAAGTGGCCTCGGACGACCGCCTCGTGCGCATGGGGGCCGTACTGCTCCTGACGCTGCCGGGCCTGCCGTCGATCTACTACGGCCAGGAACTCGGGCTCCCGGGCGTGCAGGGCTCGTGGGGCACGGATGCCAACGACATCCCGATCCGCGAGGCCTTCCCGTGGACCGCGCCGGCCGATTCCAACGCGACCTGGTATCGCGGCGACGGGCCGTGGTGGAAGAACTCGATCTACACGACGGGGCTGTCGGACACGCTCGCACTGGACCGCGCGCAGGCCGATTCGTCGTCGACCTGGCACCTGTACCGGCGCCTCATCGCCTGGCGCAAGGAGCGGTCGGAATGGCGCCGGGGCTCGTTCGTCACGCTCCCGGGGCCGTCACAGCAAGTGCTAGCGTATGCCCGCGAGGCTGACGGCGGCCGTACGGTCGTGGTAGCCAACCTCTCGGACTCGACGATTTCGATCGACCCGAGGTCGCTCGGAATACTCGGCTACCGCGCTATCGACGTGCAGTCGGCATCGAACGACGACCCGTGGGGGCTCGGGCCGAAGGGGTACGCGGTGATGATCAGCCCCTCGTCGTCCGGAAGGTGAGCCGGCGCAGGACGGTCGCCCCGAGCGGAACGAGCCGCACCGGCACGTCCGCGCCGGTTTCGAGGTCGCGCAGGGCACCCTCGAGGCGCAGCGTGCGCCACGGCGAGCGTCGAGACCATCGACCGCGGCGCAGGGTAAAGACCGCGTCCGTGGGCAGGGCGAGGGACGAGCCGTCCGGGCCGGCCGGGAAGACCTTCCGATCGACGAAACCGTCGTCCCAACGCCGCACGACGCGCGACCGGCCGCGGAGCGGCAGGGCGAAGGCCAAGGGGCCCCACGCGAGATGGGCGCGACCCTCCCCGGCCGGGACGCGGCGCACGTCCGCCCCGAACTCGATCCGCACGTGGTCGCCCGCTCGCCAGGTGCGGCGGAGCTCCGGATGGCCCTCGACGAGCACGCCATCGACCCGCATCCAGGTGGCCCACGACGGGCGGCGCAGCCCCAGGGTGAAGGCCACCGGCGCCGACGGCTCCACGAGGAGGCGGACGACGGGCTCGAACGGGTAGCGGGTTTCCTGCCGGATGGTCACGGCCACACCGTCGACCGTAGCGCGGACCGCGCAGGGGCCGTAGAGCGCTGCCTGGAGCCCGTCCGGGCGCCCCAGCCACATCGCTTCGACGAAATAGGGGTGGATGCGCCCGGCGTTCGGCGCGCAGCACACCGCCACGTCCTGGTGTACGGGCGAGTACTTGAACCGGCGCTGCGGGGGCACGGGCGCGCCCGTTTCGGGCCCCGCGCCGGCGTGCGCCGGGTCGATGCCCGCACCGATTCCGCCACCGGGCCGCAGCGGGCCCGTCATCGAGAGCGAGTCGTCGGTCTTGCAGTAGGCGATCGACCGCCCATCCGGGTACCGGGCGCCCTGCGCGGCATTGAAGAGCAGCCACTCGATCCGGTCGGCGAACGCCGGATCCCCGGTAAGCGCGAGCAGCGAGCGGTACGAATCGAGCGCCTCGTGTATCGAACAGACCTCGTACCCGACGTCGGCGGCGTCGGCGGCGCGGCCGGCGACCCATTCGTCGCCCGAGGGGCCGCCGCTGGGCGCCGTCGCGTATTCGGTTTTCGCCACCCACGCCGCCACCGCCCGTTCGTACCGGGTCGCCCCGGTGGCCCGGTACGCCGCGACGACGGGCCGCAGGCCCTCGTACGCGTGCACACCGTGACCCTCGAAGGGTCTACGGGCGTCGAGCAGCCGGGACGGGCTGGTATCCTCGTCCCGGTCCCGGTCGAACTCGGCGACGAGCCAGGCCGCGTAGTCGAGGTACGCACGCTCCCCGGTCAGCCGTTCGAGCGTTTCGAGCACGTCGGTGAAGAGCAGCGAGTGCCCGACCCCCGGCGCGCGGAACGGGTGCGAGGCCCCGGCGGGCCACGCCCGCATCGTGCGGTCCACGGCGCGCCGGGCGGCGGCGAGCGCCCGCCCGTCGCCCGTGCCTTCGGCCCAGGCCAGCAGCGCCCGCAGCAGCGTGGTTTTTGCCCACAGGTCGCCGTCCTCCTCGTCCGGGCGATGCCGCAAATCGGGCGCGTGGATGCCGAGGTAGCCGTCCTCGTCCTGCGTGGCGAGTTTGCCGTCGACCCAGCGGCGTGCGCGCTCCATCGCATCGCCGAGCCCCGTCAGGACGGCAGCCCGCACGATGCCGTCCCACAGATTCGATTGCGACTCGCTGTTCCACCAGGAGACCGCGAACGGCGAAACGTCCGTGCCCGCGTCGCGGGTGGCCCCGGATCGGCGGTCGCGCCCGTACAGGTCGTCGCTCGTCATCACTTCGGGCACGAGGCGCTCCAGATGCCCGGGAATTCCTTCCTCCAGGTCGAAGACCAGGCGCTCCTGCAACCAGCCGAGCGGCTTCACGGCGCCGAAACCCAACGGTTTCAGCCGTGGCCCCCGTGCAATAACGGAACTACAATGCGCCATCAGGCCTCGAGCAGTCGCTTGTCCCGGTAGACGCACATCTCGTCGGAACACACCGTGCAGAGGTATGGGGCGAGCTTCACCCGGGCGCCGATCCCGATGATGCCGCTCACCGATTTCGTGGGCCGCATCAGGCACGACGGCGACAGCCGGATTCCGCAGCTTCCCTCGGGAAACCGGCGGAAGAGCATCGGCTGCTCGGCCACCGACCAGTTGCAGTAGCCCGGGCTGAACCGGTTCGTCACGTGCAGCCCCTCTTCGGCCATGCGCCGGCCGAGATCGTGGTGCATGCGGTCGACCGCGAACTCGACGATCTCGGTCCCGGCCACGTCGGCGACGTACGCGCGCAGAGAGTCCCCCGCCGCGGCGAGCTCCCGTGCCCACTCCCCGATCGGTCCGGCCGTGCACACGAAGAACGCGATGCGCTTGGCCTTGCGGATCTGCCCGTGCACGATCCGGTGCACGTCGAACGTGTCCCCGCCGATCGAGAGCGTACGCGCCCCGTCGTCGAAGACCGGTCCCTCCTCGATCGTCAGCGCCCCCCGGATCCGGCATCGGGCGGCCGCCTCGTCCAGCACCTCGCGGGCCAGTTCCGAGAACGGCCCCGCGGGCTCGGCCGGGTCGTGGCGCATCACGCGCTCCAGGTGGCCGGGCTCGAGCGCGAGATCGGCGAGATCGAACGCGTATCCGAGGATCGTGCGTCCGTTCCAGGTTTCGACCGTCGTCATGCGGCGATCGATTCGAGGTAGGCGACGGCGCCCTGCGGATCACGCGAGGTGAAATCGGCGCCTATCATCGCGCGGAATTCCTCGTTCACGGGGGCGCCCCCCACGAGCACGCGGCAGCCGGGCACCTCGGCGCGCAGCGCCTCGACGACCGCGGCCATGCCCGTCATGGTGGTCGTGAGCATGGCCGAGAGCCCGACCGCCCTGCACTCCGGGTGCGCGCGCACGGCTTCCACGAATCGCGACGGCGCCACGTCGACGCCCAGATCCACGACCTCCCACCCCGAGCCCTCGACCATCATGGCGACGAGGTTCTTGCCGATGTCGTGCAGGTCTCCGGCGACGGTTCCGATCACGAACGTGCCCTTGCGACGCACGGCGCCCGACTGGAAATACGGCTTCAGATGCCGCATCGCCGCGTCCATTGCCTTGGCCGACATGAGCATCTGCGGAACGAAGATGCGGCGCTCCGAGAACTTGCGCCCCACGCGTTCCATGCCGGGCACGAACGCCTCGTTCAGCAACCGATCGGGCGCGATGCCGGCATCCAGCGCCTCGCGCGTCAGCTCGTCGGCGCCGTCCTCGCCCTTCATGTCGGGCGGATACGGGGAGGCGCGGTCGATCTTACCGAACTCGATGCAGTGGGAAATGCGGGCGATGAGGTCGTCCATGGCGACGAAGCGGTCGGTTGGGGCAATCTACGCCGCGTGCGATCGCGCGGCCCGCAGCATGGCCAGCAGGTTGTCCGGAGGCGTGTTCACGCCGATCTCGCAGCCGCCGGCGAGCGCATACCGCTCCGCTCGGTGCCCGTCGACGAGCGCCCGGCACGCGTCGTAGACCCCGTCGGCCGGCCGTTCGAGCACCTCCACGGGGTCGATGTTGCCCGTGACGAGCACGTCGGGGCCCAGCGCCGCGCGGGCATCTTCGATCCCGACCGGCCAGTCGAGGTCGATGAGGTCGAAGCCCAGCCCCGCGAACGAGGGCAAGAGGTGCGTCGTATTGCCGCAGACGTGGAACTTGACGATTCCGCCCCGGGAGTGGATGTGCTCGATCAGCTCGACATGCCGATCGCGCACGAAGGTCCGGTAGGTCTCCTCGTCCACCTGCGAGCAGGCCGCGTCCCCGATGCCGATGATGTCGCACCCGGCCTCGATCTGGGCGGCCGCGAAGGCCTTTCCGAACTCCAGTACGTGGTCCAGCAGCCGGTGCGAGGCGTCCGGATCCATCATCAGCAGGGTGAACATGCCCGTCATGTCGGCCAGATCGCAGGCCTCGGCGAGCGGGCCTTCCACCCACCCGATCACGGGCACCGTGCCCCGCAGTTCGCGCTGGAAGCGCTCGGCGCCGCGCAGCCGGTCGAGGCAGCGTTCCGAGCGGAACACGTCCGGCATCGGCAGCGCGTCGATGTCCGAGGCGTCCCGGACGAGCACGTCCCGGCAGCGCGGAACGGCCTCGGGCAGGTATTCGATACGGGCCCCGAACGCGCTGGTCTCCGCGTACGGATCGCTCATCAGCGTCACGCAGTCGAGGTCGAAGCGCTCGAGACACGCGAGGTTCGCCGCCACGCGGGCGTGGTGGTCGGCGCAGAATTCCGCATACGAAACCCCGCCGTGACGCGCGGCGAAGTGCATCAGGATGGGCAGGAAGAGGGTCTCGCCCGGGAGCGGTCCGTGCCGGAGCACGTGGTCCAGCTTCTGCTTCTTCGTCATGGCGGCCGGCGGTCTGGCGCGGCGCCTCGCGGCCCTTCAGGGATAGAGGACCGGGTTGAGCGGCGTATCGACGATCTCTCCGATGCGCGCGCCCGGGCACCACGTGTCCCAATCTAGCTGCTGATTGGCGTTTTCGGGCGCCTTCAGCCGCATTTCGGCGTCCATGTAGATCATGGTCATGACCTTGCGCGGTCGCCCCGTGGTGTTCGGCCCCGCCCGGTGGTACAGCCACCCGGCGTGGAAACTGACCTCGCCGACGCCGAACGGCTCCACGACGTGCGGATACGGCCCCTCGCGCAGTACGCGATCGATCGCGGCTTCGCTTTCGTCCGAAATCGCCAGGTTGCGGCCGTCCGTCAGGCGGTGGCTCCCTGCCGAGAACTCGAGCGGGCCCATCTCCAGCGGGGTCTCCTGCAGCGGGATCCACGCCGTGATCGTGCGGTCGGAAGCCAGCGGCCAGTAGTACTGGTCGGCGTGCCACGGCGTGTGCCCTCCGCCCGCCTCCTTGTAGAGCGCCTGGTCGTGGTAGAGCCGCACGCCACGGACCTCCAGGAGTGCCGCCGCGATGCCGGCCAGGCGTTTCGAGAAGACGAGCCGACGTGCCTCCACGGAAGACCGCCACAGGTTCATGACCTGCAGGAAGGCCCTCGCGTACGTGTCCCGCTCCTCCATCGGCCGCGTTTCCCGGTTCAGCCGGTGTACGTCCGACGTGATCACGGCGTCGAAATGGGCGATCTCTGCCGGCGTGAGCACGCCCGGGAGCTTGATCCAGGCATGCTCGCGGTAAAACGCGACCTGGTCGGATGCAAGGGGATACGGCTGGTCGAGCGAGCTCATTTCGGGCTGGAAGGGTCAAGCGAACGAAGCAACGAGGTGAGCCCGGTGATCACCTGCACGTGGCGCACGCTCTGGGCACCCTCGGGAGCGTCGCTGAAAATCGCCTGGTCACCGTACACATCGTACGTCGTGTGCGGCGATTGCCGGAAAAAGGCACTGCCGGCCGCCTGGAACAGTGCGGGGGCGCCGGGCGAGCGGGGATTGCTCATGTCCACCTGCTGGATGTCGTCGTTCTTCAGGTAGTACAGGGTTCGACCGTCGCGGGACCAGACCGGCGCTTCGCCGCCCTCCGTGGAAACGCGCGTGATCACTTCGGCCCCGGGGAATGTGGCCAGGTAGACCTCGTAGCGTCCCGCCTCGTCCGAGGCATACGCCAGCCACTTCCCGTCCGGCGAGATCCGGCCCGACGTCTCATTGGCGGGGGTCGGAAACAGCGGCGTGACGCCTCCGGGCGCCCGGGTATCCACGAGCATCATGTCCTGGGAAGCCCCGCCGAGCGTCGTGACCACGTATCGTCCGTCCGGCGACACCGACTCCACGTGCAGGTGCACGGTCTGCTTCCAGAGGGTATCCACCGGGCCGATCCCGGTGATGGATCGGCGGACGAGCGCCTCGAAGCCGCTTCCGTCGGTCGAGTAGTAGAAGGACTGGCCGTCCGGCGCCCAGACCGGGGTCTCGTCCTCGCCCGGGCTGTTGGTCAGGGGACGCGCCGCGCCGCGTTCGAGATCGATCAGCCACATCTCCGTGTTGCCGGCACTCCCGGTCGCGTGCGCGAGCACCGAGCGGCCTTCCGGCGAAAACCGGGGGTCCCACCAGTCCCTCGATTCGACCGGCACCTGGGACCTGCCTCCGGCCGCACGCTGAACGACCAGGTTGCGGCCGCCGCTGCCGAACGTGCCTCCGGGATAGTAGACCATCAGATCGGTAGCCGAAATGTCGTAAAGCACGATGGCGCCGTCGGCGACATTCGATACGTCCGGCTGCAGTACGAACGAGGGCCCCGTCGTCAGGGTCGCCGGGTCGAATCGCGCCGCGTGCACGTCCGCTCCGCGATAGAACAGCACGTACCCGCTCGGGTGGTAGCGCGGCCAGACGGCGCGCTGCGCCACCAGCGCCGTTTCCTTCGAATCGAGATCGTACGCCCACACCTCGGACTGGGCCGTTCCGGCCCCCCAGCGCGTGTACAGGATCACCCGTGTGCCGGGTATCATGATAGGCTGAAGCGCAGTCCCTCCCTCGGGCATGCCGACGTCGACCAGGGTCTCCGTGCCGTCCAGTGCCAGCGTGAAGATCCCCTTGAGTCCCGTGGAACTGATCAGCGTACCGTCATCGACCCAGCGCGGAATCAGAAAACTCTCGGCTTCCATCAGTACCTCCGGAGACCCGCCCGACGTGGAAACGCGGTTGAGACCCGAGATATCCGAAAACGCGATCCACCGGCCGTCCAACGAGAGCGCCGGAGCCGAAATGCGATCAAGCTGCGCCACGTCCCTGCCTTCCTCCTCATCCAGCCTGCGCACCCGCATGTGAATGCCGTCGTCCTCGAGCGACAGATAGGCAATCGTCGAGCCATCGGCCGAGATCGACAGGCGGGGATAGAGCTGGGTCGCCGGTGCGAGAGAAGCCTGCATCCGTCGAACGGGGACCGGCTCGCTTTCGGAGTCCGGCATCACGAACCACGCCCCCAGCGCCCCGATCACCAGCGCCGCAGTCACGACGCCGGCCACAACCCAACTCGGGAGCACGGCCTTCGGGGCTGCCGCGACCTGCGTGCCGGAAATGGTTGCCATCGTGCGCCGGCTGAAGCCGCTACCCGACACATCCAGGCTCTTCAGGTCGGCGATCAGGTCGGCCGCTCCCTGGTACCGGTAGTCGGCTTCCTTCGTGAGCAGCTTGCCCACGATGCGCTCCAGTTCCATCGGAACCCCCGTGCGCAGCGCCGTCAGCGGCTCCGGAGGCTCGTTCAGGATCCCGTACACGATCGCCTGCTCGTAGTCCCCCGCGAACGGCAGTCGGCCCGCAACCATCTCGTAGAGCATCGTGCCGAGCGAGTACAGGTCGCTGCGACCGTCCACCTCCTGCCCTCGGGCCTGCTCGGGGCTCATGTAGGCGACCGTACCCAGAGTCGAGCCCATCCGGGTCAGCATGGTCGACTGGTTGGTTTTCGCCAGGCCGAAGTCGAGCACCTTCGCCACGCCGTCGGGCGTCAGCATCACGTTGGCGCTCTTGACGTCCCGGTGCACGATGTTCTTCGCGTGGGCCGCCTTGAGCGCTTCGGCGACCTGCACCGCGATACTTACCGCTTCGGGCAACCGCAGGGGGCCCTTGCGGATCCGGTCATGGAGCGTTTCCCCCTCGATGAACTCCATCGCGATGAAAGGACGACGTTCGGCGCCGTCCTGCGGCTCCTTGCCCTCTCCGTGCGGGACCGCCTCGTCGATCCCGAAAACCGTCGCGATGTTGGGATGGTGGAGCTGCGCCGCCGCCTGGGCCTCCCTGAAGAAGCGGGCTCGGTCGTCCTCACTGCCCAGCGCGGCCGGGGGGAGCACCTTTACGGCAACGGTGCGATTGAGCTTCGTGTCCGTCGCACGGTACACGATGCCCATGCCCCCTCTTCCGAGCTCGGCGTCGATGCGGTACTGGGCGAGGATGAGACCGGTCATGGAGCGCTACTTGTTCGAAGTCGAGTCGGCGGCGGCGAGGAATTTCGGGGGCGGAAACGTGCCCCTCGCCCGCTCGATCCGGTTCGCGATGCGCAGCAGCGTGGCCTCGCTCCAGGGCGCACCGAGAATCGAGATTCCGACCGGAAGATCGTTGACCAGGGTCATCGGCAAGGTCATGTCGGGATAGCCGCTGATCGCCGAAATCCCCCAGCCGACACCTACCCACGGCGAGTCGTCTTCGCCGACGATCTTCGAGGCGGGCCCGTTCGACGGGCCGATCAGCGCATCCAGGTCGTGTGCGGTCAGGACCGAGTCGAGGGCGCCACGCGTCCGTCGCGTGTTCGTCTCCAGCGCTTCCAGGTACTCGGGATCGGTCAGCGAACCACGGGCCTCGGCCTGCAGGAAGATCTCCTGACCGAACAGCGGCATCACCTCGTCGGCGTGCGCTTCGTTGAACGCGATGAGATCGGCCAACGAGCGCATCCCGTTGGGCGATCCGTGCGC
Source organism: Rhodothermales bacterium (assembly GCA_024711125.1). Taxonomy (GTDB): domain Bacteria; phylum Bacteroidota; class Rhodothermia; order Rhodothermales; family UBA10348; genus JANJTM01. The sequence continues at coordinate 22,265 of JANJTM010000034.1, read as the reverse complement.
CTGCAGGTACGCGTTGATGCCGTGCTTGAATTCATAGGACAGCACCGGCCCCTGCCTGAGACCGCTGACCTGGAAACTCACCGAATCCACGATCGTGGCTCCGGAAGCGCGCAGCGCGTCCACCGCGTCGGAGTACGCCTCCTCGATCGCTTCGACGGTGCCCGCGCCCGCGTATTCCCTTACCACGCCGATCCTGACTCCAGCCAGATCGGGAAGCTCCAGCGCAGCGACGTAGTCGGGAATGGAGACCGGAAAGCGCTCCGACGCCGCGTCGGCCGGATCCCGCACGGCCATCGCCTGCAACAGCACGGCGGCATCGGCCACCGTACGCGCCATCGGGCCCGCCGTGTCCTGGCTGTGCGCGATCGGGATGATTCCGTCCCGGCTGACCAGGCCGAGGGTCGGTTTCACGCCCACGACACCGTTGAACGACGCCGGGCACATGATCGACCCGTTCGTTTCGGTGCCGACGCTGAGAAGGGCGAGGTCGGCCGCGACCGCCGAGGCCGATCCGCTCGACGAACCGCACGGTGTGCGATCGAGGACGTACGGATTCAGGTTCTGCCCACCCAGGCTGCTCCATCCGCTGATCGAACTCGATCCCCTGTAATTGGCCCATTCGCTGAGATTGGCGAGGCCCAGGATCACGGCCCCCGCCTCTCGAAGCCGCGCCACGAGAAAGGCGTCCTTCATGGGCAGGTGCCCGGCCAGCGCAAGGGATCCGGCGGTCGTCGCCATCGAGTCGCGCGTGTCGATATTGGCCTTGAGCAGGACCGGAATGCCGTGCAGCGGGCCCCGCGGGCCGTTCTTCTCTCGCTCGGCGTCGAGAGCGGCGGCAATCGCCAGCGCCTCGGGATTCGTCTCGATGACGGCGTTCAGCGTCGGCCCGGCATCGTCGAGCGCGGCGATGCGGTCGAGGTAGTATTGCGTGAGCGAAACCGCGGTCAGGGCGCCCGACGCCATGTGGGCTTGCGCACGCGCGACGTCGAGGTTGTGGTAGTCGGCTTCGGGGAGCGGGTCGGCTTTCTGCGGTGAGCAGGCGACGAGGGTCAAGGCAAGCAGACCTGCCGCACTGAAGCGCAGACCGGCATCGATGCGGTACTGCGAGAGCGTGTTTCCAATCATCGATGAACTGGTGTTGACGGGTCAGGAGCCGGGTTCGGGTGCTTCGGATCGGTCGGCAGCCCGCTGAATGTAGCGGATGGTGCGTCGGCCCTCCACGGTGATGCTCAGGACCCCGCTGTTGTCGGGCACGAGTTCGAAATCGCCCCAGATCCCATCCAGGACCTTGACAGGTTCGCCGGTTCGCCTCCCGGACGGGCCTACGGCCACCCGGTACAGTGTACTTCCGCTCACAAAAAACAGCGATCGGCCGTCTGCCGACCAACGGGGGGAGTCCCCTCCGCCCACCGTGATGCGCTCGCGCGGGCTCCTCGGCGGGAAATCGACCACGTAGACCTCGGACGTTCCCGTCTCATCCGACAGATACGCGACCAGATCCTCCCGAGGCGAGAACCGAACATCCCGCTCGGCGGCCGAGGACGACACCAGGGGCATCGGCTCGGTCGAGCCGTCCATGGCCACGTAGAAGAGGTCGGTGGATCGACCGGGTACAGGCGTTTCGAAGCCGACCCAGATGCCGTCCCTGGAGACCGATCCGACGTATTGCTGGACCTTCTCGCCGCTCAACAACTGTTCCTGGTCGCTGCCGGGCGGCACGCGGTAGATATCCGATTGACCGCGGCGCTCCGAACTGAACAACAGCGCCCCGTCGGGCGCCCACACCGGGAAGGCGTCGTAGGTCAGACTGGACGCGATGCGGCGGGTGTCCCTGGTTTCCCGATCAAACAGGTAGATATCCGGATCGGCGGCCGGATAGGGTGCTGCGATCGCGATGGTGCGGCCGTCGGGCGAGACGGAAAACTGCTCCACGTCGAATACGTCGGGCCGATACTCCTCCCTCGTTCCGTCCCACCGGGTGTACCAGATCCCGCTGCCCTCTCCGTCGGAATCTTCGACGACCACGACATCGCCACGCCGCGAAACGGCATAGTAGGCGGTAAATGCCTGCAGGTTGGCCATCAATTCGGTCGTGACGGTACGTGCGGGTTCCAGGAGTCCCTTCCCCAGATCCAGCCGTGCGACCAGCAGGCGGTAGCCCTGGTTGTAGAACACCTGGTCGGGCTCGGCGAAGCGGGGGCAGATGCCGGGGCCCAGGATGACTTTGCGCCCCGACTCCAGATTCGACATCGCAAGCTCCCACCCGGCCGTGCCGTACACCTGGTAGAGCAGCGTCTCCCCGTCCGGAAGCAACGAGGGGCAGACATGCCCGATCTCGCCACGGCTCGAATCGGGTGCAGTAAGCATCTCCTGCACCCCATCTTCAGGCGAGAGGCGCGTAATCCCGACACCGTAATCGGCCGCCAAGTAGATCCTTCCGTCGTCGGCCCACGAAATGCCCACGATATCGGGCGTTTCGGTCGAGATCACGCGGGCGACGCCCCCGCCGGCCGGGCCCACCATCAGCGATCCCTCAGACGTCCACGCAACCTGTCGCGAATCGGGCGAAAAGACCGGCCATACCCCGAGGCTCGCCAGTTTCACCACCGGGCGGTCGCTGGTCAGGTCGCGCAGCAACAGGCCCGACTCCGATTCCAGACCCTGGTACGCCAGCAGGCGCCCGTCGGGCGAAAGTGCAAAAGCGACGTCAGACAGCCGCACGTAGGTCTGCAGGAGCGCCTCCATGCCGGGTACGTCGAGGCTCACATCGACCAATGCGGGTACGTCAGACCGCGCGCTTCGCGTGAGCACGGCCGCCGTAAAGAGGGAACCGAGCAACAAACCGACGAATCCGAACCAGAGCGCATAGCGTCGCCAGCGGGCGACACCGGCGGCGTCGATCCTGGCCGGGCCCGATCTTGTGGGCGGAAGAGACGCAGCGCTCTGCCCCGTGCCGGAGCCCAACCGGACCGACTCCAGGTCGGCGATCAGGTCGGCCGCCGACTGGTACCGCAGCCGCGCCTCCTTGCGCAGAAGCTTCATGACGACGGCTTCCAGTTCGAGGGGCACACCGGTGCGCAGCGCCGTTACGGGTTCGGGGTCCTCGTTGAGGATGCCGTACACCACCGCCTGCTCGTAGTCCCCGGCGAACGGAAGCCGCCCCGTGACCATCTCGTAGAGCATCGTCCCGAGCGAGTACAGGTCGCTGCGACCGTCCACCTCCTGGCCCCGCGCCTGCTCTGGGCTCATGTACGCGACGGTGCCGAGCGTCGAGCCCATGCGGGTCAGCATCGTCGACTGGTTCGTCTTGGCGAGGCCGAAGTCGAGCACCTTCGCGATGCCATCCTTCGTCAGCATCACGTTGGCGCTCTTGATGTCGCGGTGGACGATCTCCTTCGCATGGGCGGCCTTGAGCGCGTCGGCGACCTGGCGACCGACGGCGACTACATCGGCCAGTTTCATGGGCCCGTGGACGATGCGGGCCTGCAGCGTTTCCCCCTCGATGAACTCCATCGCGATGAAGGGGCGCCTTTCCGACTGCCCCTCGACGGGTCGGCCGTCGGCCGTCAGCGGCGCCGCCTCGTCGATTCCGAACACCGTCGCGATGTTGGGGTGGTGGAGCTGCGCGGCGGCCTGGGCCTCGCGGAAGAACCGGGCGCGGTCGTCCTCGCTGGCCAAGGCAGCCGGCGGCAGCACCTTGACCGCGACCGTGCGGTTCAGCTTCGTGTCCGTCGCGCGGTACACGATGCCCATGCCGCCCCTTCCGAGTTCGGCGTCGATGCGGTACTGGGCGAGCAATAGTCCGGTCATCCGGGGGGTCACCGAACAGTGGGGGGTAGCATAGTCAAGGTAGGCGCCTGACGCCGATCTTCACAATCCCTCAACAGGGAGCGGGCGGCTCCGCGTTGCGCCCCCCCAGACCCCCCGGGCCTCCTCTAGCCGCGACCGACAGGAGCTATCGCCCGAAGCCGCGTGAACCAGTTGAATACGATGCGCAGGGATGGGGCGTCGTTCCCCGAGCCTGGCAGCTGCCCCCAAACCAGTATGCGCTCGCCGCCCGGATGCAGATCGAACCGGAATAGACCACCCAGGTCGTCCGCGACCCGTTCAGGCTGACCGTAGTCGAATATCGGCGACAGGGTGACGGGTATCCGAAACAGAGAAACCCGGGATGCGAAGTAGAGATGGCGACCGTCGCGCGACCACCTGGGACGGGACTGCGAGGGCAGGCCGAGCGCCACCTGGAATACGGCGGTGCCACCGACTTCGCGCACCATGATGCCTCGGGTCCATCGGTCGCGAGGAATCGGCCATCCGGCGAAATTGCCCCTTCACGATCGTCCTGCGTGCCCGGAATCGGCATTCCGGCGGACGGCATGGCGGATGCCTCGAGATCGAAGACGCGCCCCGGCTCCCACCATTCGCTCATCGCGAGCAGTCGCGATCCGTCGGCAGACACGTCCGGCCACGGTCCGGACACCCCGGTGAACTCTGCGCCGCCCGACTGATCCGCTCGCTTGCGCATGATCACCAGGACGGAGTCGGTTTGCTCCGCATAGTAGATCCACCGCCCGTCGGGCGAAAAGGTCGGGTGGAAGGCGCGCTCGGTCAGGGTCAAGCGGCGAGGCGCGCCTCCCTTGAGGTCCTGCAGGTATACATCGCTTCCGCTCGTCGTTCGCACGACGGTGGCGAGCCAACAGGCGTCGGGAGAAATCGACATCCGTTCGGCCGACCGGGGTGCGGACGACTCGTCGATCGATACGGGCGGGTCGGCGAGCGCCTCGAGGACCGCGCCGTCTGCCGAGAGCCAGAACAGGCTTCGTCGCTGCGGGCTGCTTCCGCCCCGATGACGGCCGTGCCCTCCCCGCTCACCGCAACCGATCGGCACGATTGTTCGCCCAGCCCGGCCGGGGTCTCGTCGCCCGTGAATCGACGCGATCCGGGGTCGAACGGCCGCACCATGATCTCGCCCTCGGTCTGGCCGCCGTCGATGCCCACGCTCCACAGGGAGGAGTCGGTATTCGAGGTGTACAGGAGGACATTGTCGGTCCTCCATGCCGCGCCCATGCCGCCGCGGCCGAGCTCGGCGTCGATGCGATACTGGGCGAGGGTGATGCCGGTCATGGGGCGGGAGCGCGACTTGAAATCAGGGATGCGAAGTTGACCGACTGCTGCCGGACGTTCGCGATGCGGGTTATGCATCAACCCGCGGCGGGCCATGGGTACGGCGTGCCACCAGGCTCGGCCCGGGCGGCCAACCAATGGACCAGCTCTCGGGCACGGGCGCCTGCGGCACCGAGGGCGGCCATGCATCTCCGTGGACCGGAACGGTGGCCCATTTCACTCCTCCCGGGGCGCGGAAGGGCGCGGAAGGGTGCGGAAGGGCGCGGAAGGGCGCGCAATTGGAATCTTGGCCCCTTTGTCGATGTTTTCGGCCCAAAAACCGGGGGAATATGTCGACTTTCGGCCGTCTTTCGATGTTTTTGGCCTCAAAACAGGGCGAATATGTCGACTTTCGGCTTTTTTTTTCCAGAATGTGGGGCTGACCCTGCCGGGCGGAACGTCGAGGGCGCCGGCTGTACGCCCGCACCGCCCGAACGAACGTCGCCACGGTGCGTCTCATTACGCCGGCGACGTTACGGTAGCCCGCCACGCCGGCACATCAAGCGACACACGCGGCACTGCCCGAATCGGTTTTCCCGACATGACCACGCCGAAGCGCCCGCAAAACCGGGGCGAAGAAATCGCCAACAGCGTCAGCCACGGCCTCGGCGCCGTGGGTGCCGTCGCCGCGCTGCCGCTCCTGCTGGCGAGTCTCACGGAATCCTCGTCGCCCCTGGTCGTGGTGGGCGTCGTGGTTTTCGCGCTGTCGGCGCTTTTTCTCTACGGCGCCTCGTCGACCTACCACGCGCTGGGCCACGGCCGCGCCAAGCGGATCCTGCGGCACCTCGACCACATCGGCATTTTCGTGCTCATCGCGGGCAGCTATACCCCGTTCATGCTCGGCCCCCTGCGCGGGCCCTGGGGCTGGTCCCTCCTTGCCGCCGTCTGGACCCTCGCGCTGCTCGGCATCCTGTTCAAGGTCCACCCCCGGCTGCGTCGCGATCACGCGCCGGTCTGGCTGTACCTGCTGATGGGATGGCTCGTGGTGGTCGCCATCCGCCCGATGTGGTCGGAACTGACGCCGGACGTCCTTGCGTGGATCGCTGCGGGCGGAATCGCCTACACCGGCGGCGTGGCATTCTACGCGCTGGACCGCAAGCGCTACTTCCACCTGGTGTGGCACCTCTGCGTGCTCGCGGGCACGGGCTGCCACTTCGTGGCCCTCCGTTTGGCGATCGCCTGAGCGGAAGCGGGAGCGGGAACGGAAGCGGAAGCGGGGGGCCGGTCGCGGTCGTCGCCCACCCGACGCGATTTGCCCGCGGGCGTCGAGACGATTGCCTGCGTTTGGCCGATATTCCGCCCCACGCACGCCTTCCCAAACCGCATCGACGATGACTCGCGGCCTCCTGCTCCTCGTTCTCCTCGCGCTCTCGGGTTCTGCCGTGGCGCAGCGCCCCGAATTCACCCGCCAGGACACCCTGCGCGGCTCCAACGGCCCGGGCCGCGCCTGGTGGGACGTCACGTTTTATGACCTCGCCGTACGGGTCTCGCCGGCCGACAGCGCGCTCGAGGGCACGGTCGGTATTTCCTACCGGGTCGTGGCTCCGTCCGGTGAGATGCAGCTCGACCTGCAGCCGCCCATGCGCCTGGACCGCGTCACGCACGCCGGTCGGAACCTGCCGGTGCGACAGGACGGCAACGCCTGGTTCGTGGAGATGCCGCCGCAGACCGTAGGCAGCCTGCAGACCGTCGTCGCACACTTCGGCGGCAAACCCCGCGTCGCCGTGAACCCGCCCTGGGACGGCGGATGGCAGTGGGAAGAGGACTCCGCAGGCCGCCCGTGGGTCGCGACCTCGAACCAGGGCCTCGGCGCCAGTATCTGGTGGCCCAACAAGGACTTGCAGTCGGAAGAACCCGACAGCCAGCGCACGGCGATCACCGTACCCGACCCGATGGTCGCGGTGTCGAACGGCCGGCTGCGGTCGCGCACGGCCAACGGAAACGGAACGACCACCTTCGAGTGGGTCGTGACGAGCCCCATCAACAACTACTCGGTCGAGGTGAACGCCGGCAGCTATGCCCACTGGACCGAGACCTATGCGGGGGAGAACGGCCCGCTGACGATGAACTTCTGGCCGCTCGAAGAGAACCTGGAGAAGGCGCGCGCGCAATGGACCCAGGCGCGGATGACGATGGAGTGCTTCGAACGCTGGTTCGGCCCTTATCCCTTCTACGAGGACGGATACCAGCTCATCGAGGTGCCCTACCTCGGCATGGAACACCAGTCGGGCGTCACGTACGGCAACGGCTACGCCAACGGGTACCGCGGGCGGGACCTCTCGGGAAGTGGGCACGGGCTCAAGTGGGACTTCATCGTCGTGCACGAGAGCGCCCACGAGTGGTGGGGCAACAACATCACCGCCAGCGACATCGCCGACAACTGGGTGCACGAGAGCTTCGCGAATTACAGCGAGAACCTGCTCACCGAGTGCCTGACGGGGTCGAAGGAGTTCGGTGAGGATTACGTGGTCGGAACACGCCGGAACATCCGCAACCGCCGACCGGTGATCGGCCCCTACGGCGTGAACACGAGCGGCGCCGACATCTACGACAAGGGCGGCAACATGCTGCACACGATCCGCCGGCTCGTGGGCAACGACGAGGCCTGGCGGCGCATCCTGCGGGGCTTGAATGCGGAATTCCGCCACCGCATCGTTCCGGGGGCCGACGTCGAGTCCTACATCGCGCGGGAATCCGGGCTGGATCTCAACCTCGTGTTCGACCAGTACCTGCGCACGACGAGGGTGCCGGTGCTCGAGTGGCGGCTGGGCGACGGGGTGCTCTCCTACCGCTGGCAGAACGTGGTGCACGGGTTCACGATGCCGGTCGACGTGTCGCTGGGCTCTGCGCCGCCCATGCGGCTTCATCCCACGGAGCGGTGGCAGACGACGGCGGTCGGAGGCTCGGCCGGGACCTCGCTGACGGTCGATCGCGGGTTCTACGTCGAGTCGAGACGCGTGAACTGACCGTCCGCGGCCTCCGGGGTTCGCCCCCGACTCGCCCATTTCGACGCGGTCGTGTACCTTCGGCCCGCACCCCCACGCGAGCCGACCATGACCTCCACCCTGACCGAGAACACCGGACCCCGCTTCACTTCCACGCTCGGCTTCCTGCTCAGCGTGCTCGGCATCGCCGTCGGCACGGGCAACATCTGGCGTTTTCCGCGCATCGTCGCCCAGAACGGCGGCGAAGAGGGCGCGGGAGCGTTCCTCGTCGCGTGGGTGGTTTTCCTCTTCGCGTGGTCGATTCCGCTCATCATGATCGAATACGCGTGGGGGCGCAAGCACCGCATGGGCGTCGTGGCGACGTTCGTACGGGAGGGCGGCGAGCGGTTCGCGTGGATGGGCGCTTTCGTCGCCTTCGTCGCGACCGCGATCACGTTCTTCTACTCGGTCGTCGTCGGCTGGTGCATCTACTACCTCGGGCGCTCGATCTTCGTGCCCCTTCCGCAGTCCACGGACGAGGCCATGGCCGCCTGGGACGCCTACCAGGCGGGCGGATGGCCCCTGCTCTTCCACGCCATCGCCATGGGGCTCGGCGCCCTCGCCATCTGGAAGGGCGTCTCCTCGATCGAGCGGGTGAACAAGGTGCTCGTTCCGACCCTGCTCGTCATCGTGCTGATCGCCGTCGTGCGCGCCCTGCTGCTGCCCGGCGCATGGGAAGGCATCGCGTACTACTTCCGCCCCGAGTGGGGCCAGCTCGCGAAGCCGCGCATCTGGATCGAGGCGCTGACGCAGAACGCGTGGGACACCGGGGCGGGCTGGGGCCTGTTCCTGACGTACGCCGCCTACATGAGCACGAAGCAGGGCATCGTGCGGAATGCCGTCGCCACGGCAGTGGGTAACAACACGGTCTCGCTGCTCGCCGGGATCATGGTTTTCGCCACGGTTTTCGGCATCCTGCAGACCGAGATGGGCATGAGCCGGGCCCAGGTCCTGGAAATCATGCGGAACAGCGGACCGGCCTCGACCGGCCTCACGTTCATCTGGATGCCGCAGCTCTTCGCGAAAATGGCCTTCGGCAGCCCCCTGGCCATCCTGTTTTTCCTCGGGCTGACGTTCGCAGGCTTCTCGTCGCTGGTGGCCCAACTCGAACTGCCGGCGCGCGTCGTGATCGACACCGGCATGAGCCGTCCGAAAGCGATCGGTGTGGTGGTCGGAATCAGCTACCTGCTCGGCATTCCGTCGGCGCTGCACCTCGGCATCCTCTCGAACCAGGACTTCGTCTGGGGCGTGGCGCTCATGATCTCGGGTCTCTTCGTGGCGATCCTGGTCATCACGAACGGCGTCGAGAAGCTGCGCGCCGAACACCTGGTCGGACGGGAAGGCGACTGGACCGTGACCCGCGGCTGGATCTACGTGGTGAAGTATGCCATCCCCGTCGCCGCCGTGGCCCTGCTCGCGTGGTGGCTCTCGCTCGCCGTGACCGACCGGTGGTGGGATCCGTTCGCGACCGAGAGCCTGGCCACCATCGTGCTGCAGTGGGCCGTCGTGCTCGGCCTGCTCTTCGCCGCGAATCGCCGCATCGCGCGCTCGGTCGAGCGCCGCTGACCGCCGTTGCCACAGACCGCCATGCCCTCCCTCGATCGTTTCCGGATCCCCCACGTCTTCGTGATGCTGTTGGGCGTGATCCTGTTCTCGAGCCTGCTGACATGGATCGTGCCGTCGGGGCGATACGAACGGCAGACCCTCCAGGTCGGCCCGATCGAGCGGAACGTGATCGTGCCCGGCAGCTACGCCGAGGTCCCGAAACACTACTCGGTCCGGGGCGCGATCGAAGGCGAAGCGAGCGAAGGTGCGGCCAGCCCGGTCAGCCTGGTCGGTTTCCTGAGCGCGGTGCCGCGCGGAATGGAAGCCGCGGCCGACATCATCTTCTTCGTGTTCGTGCTGGGTGGAGTCTTCGGGATCCTGCAGCGAACGGGCACGATCGTGGCGGGCCTGCAGCGGCTGCTCACCCGGTTCCGGGGCTCGGGACCGGCGCTTACGGTCGTGCTCATGACCGCTATCGCGATCGGCGGCTCGACGCTCGGCATGGGCGAGGAGTTCATTCCGCTCGTTCCGCTCTTCCTCATCGTGTCGAAGGAGTTGGGGTACGACCGCGTGTTCGGGCTCTCGCTGGTCTTCACGGCGAGCGCCGTCGGGTTCGCGGCCGCCACGACCAACCCGTTCAGCACCAACATCGCCCAGTCGATCGCAGAACTCGAAATCAACTCGCTGCTGGGCTTCCGCCTGCTCTTCTTCGCATCGGCGGTGGCGCTCATGTTGCTCTACATCCTGCGCTACGGCGCCCGGGTGAAGCGGGACCGGTCGCTGTCGGTCATGCCGGACGATACGTTCGAGATCGAGGCGCTCTCGGCCGACGTGCCCGCCTTCGACCGCCGGCACGCCACGATCCTCTGGTCGTGCCTCGCCATCTTCGTCTACATCCTCTACGCCGTGCAGGCCAAGGGCTGGTGGATGGCCGAAATGGGCGGAGGATTCCTGCTCATGGGCATCGTCGCGATCGTGGTGTCGGGCCTTCCGCTCGGCGAAGCCGCCCGGGCCGCCGCCCGCGGCATGGAGGACATGGTCGTAGGCGGGCTCGCCATCGGGTTCGCGCGGGCCGTGCAGGTGGTGCTGGACGACGGGCAGATCCTCGACACCGTCGTGTATGCCGCCGCGTCGGGCCTGCAGCACCTTCCGTCGTGGATCGCCGCCGCGGGCATGCTCACCTTCCAGACCGGGCTCGCGTTCTTCATTCCTTCGGCGTCGGGCCAGGCGGCCGTCACGATGCCGATCATGGCTCCGCTCGCCGACGTACTGGGCCTGACGCGCCAGGTCGCGATCTTCGCGTACACGTGCGGAAACGGCTTCGCGAACCTCCTCGTGCCGACCTCGGGCCTGCTCATGGCGATGCTCGGGCTGGCCGGCATCCCGTACGAGAAGTGGCTGCGCTTCATCCTCCCGCTCTTCGGGTGGATGATTGCCCTCTCGGCCGTTTTCCTCTTCGCCGCGGTGGCTTTGGGGCTCGAATGACGACTCGTGTCACGCGCCGCCGACCGGAACAACTCCGCAACAAACGAACACTCGCAAGCCCATGACCCGACCGATCGCCCTGCTTCTCGCCGCGCTGCTCGTCCTGCCTGTCGCCGCCGACCCATATCCCGTCCAGAAAGGGATCGACGTGCAGCACTACCGCTTCCAGCTCGAACTCGGCGACCAGTCGAACGAGATCTCCGGACACGCCGTCGTCATCGTGCGCGTGGTCCAGGACGGCGTGAGCGAGATGCGGCTAGATCTCGTCAGCCCGACCGACGAGCGCGGCGGACGCGGCATGCACGTGCGCCAGGTCCTCGCCAACGGCACCCCGACACGGTTCGTGCACGAGAACGACGCCCTGACGTTTGCCCTTCCGCCCGGAAGCCATGCCGGCAGCACGGTCCAGATCCTCGTCGATTACACCGGCATCCCCGACAACGGCCTCTTCATCCGCGAGAACCGGCACGGCAAGCGCACTTTTTTCAGCGACAACTGGCCCAACCGGACGCACCATTGGCTTCCGACCGTCGACCACATCGGCGACAAGGCCACGCACGAGTTCATCATCGACGCCCCGTCGAAGTACCAGGTCGTTTCGAACGGGCTGCGCCTGGAAGAAACCGACCTCGGGGGGAATCGCCGGCGCACCCATTGGAAGCAGTCCGTGCCCACCTCGCCGTGGCTCTACTGCCTGGGCGTCGCCGAAATGGCGATGGCCCGCGTGGGCGATTTCCGCGGAAAGGAAATCCAGGTCTGGGTCTTCCCCGAGGACCGTGAGGCCGGATTCCTGGACCTCGACGGCCCCACCAAGCGCTCGCTCGAGTTCTTCGAGGACTACGTCGGGCCGTTCGCGTACGAGAAGCTCGCGAACATCCAGGCGAACAGCGTGGGCGGCGGCATGGAGGCCTCCTCGGCCATCTTCTATGCCGAGAACTCGGTCGTCGGGGACGGCAACACGCGCTGGCGCAACGTCATCATCCACGAGATCGCCCACCAGTGGTTCGGATGCTCGGTTACCGAGGCCAACTGGGACCACGTCTGGCTGAGCGAGGGCATCACGACGTACTTCACGCTGCTCTTCCGCGAGTACGCTTACGGACGGGGTGATTTCGTGGACGGGCTCAAGGGCGCACGCCGCACGATCTGGCGCTTCCACCAGGACAACCCGGACTACACGGTCATCCACGCCAACCTGGCCGACATGTCGAAGGTGACCTCGAGCCATACGTACCAGAAGGGCGCCTGGTTCATGCACATGCTGCGCAACCGCATCGGGGACAAGGCCTTCCAGGCGGGCATCCGCGCGTACTACACCGAGCACTTCAACGACTTCGCGCTCACCGAGGACCTCGTGCGGCACATGGAGACCGCCTCGGGGGACACGCTCGGCGCCTTCTTCGACCAGTGGCTGCGCCAGGGCGGACACCCCGTGCTCGACGGATCGTGGCGCTTCGAGGGCGACTCGAAGCTCATCGTCGACCTCGAGCAGGTGCAGAAGGACGGCTACTCCTTCGACCTGCCCGTCGAGATCGGGGTTTACGAGAACGGGTCGGAAGTGCCCACGATCCACACCCTGCGGCTCGACGGAACGGGCCGCCGCTCGCTCACGATCAATCTCGAGGGCCCGCCCGACCGCGTCGAGATCGACCCCCGCACGGTGCTGCTGGCCGAGTGGACGTTCGAGCGCCGCTGAGCCCCGCGATTGTCACACTTTCGTGAATCCCCGCGTCCCTGGGTTCCGTACCGTCGGTCGTTTCCGCCGAACCCGACCCGCACCGCCATGCGCTTCCTGCCCGTTTTCCTCTTCGCCCTGCTGCTCACACCCGCCGCGGCCGCCCAGGACGCCCCCGAACGGGGCATTCGTCGCACGATTCCGATGACGAACGCGATCCAGCGGGCGTTCGACGCCGGGACGCGCGACGCAACGGGTACACCGGGACCGAACTACTGGCAGCTCGAGACCGACTTCGAGATCGAGGCCAGCCTCAACCCCGCGACGCAGGTGATTTCGGGGTCGGAACGCATCACGATCCGCAACAACAGCCCCAGCCCGCTCGACCGGATCGTGCTGCGCCTCGACCACAACATCTTCCGGGACGACGTGCCGCGCGGATTCTCGGTCCCGGCCGAGGAGACCGAGGGCATGGTCGTGACGCGCATGGCGCTCGACGGGCGCGAGGTGGACCTCTTCGCGCGGCCGCCCGTGCGGCGATTCGACCAGCCCCCGACCCCGTGGTTCGGCGTGAGCGGGCTGCAGTCGACCGTCGCGACGCTGTCACTCGACGCGCCGATCCCGCCGAACTCGACGGCCACGCTCGAGATCGACTGGCATACCAAGCTGCCCGGCGGCCCCAACGGACAGGGCCACCGCATGACGCAGCGCTGGGAGGACCGGCTCTTCCAGCCCACCCAGTGGTTTCCGCGGCTCGCCAAGCTCGACGACCTGCGCGGATGGGACACGAATCCCTACCTCGGCCCTTCCGAGTTCTACAACAACTTCGGGCGCTTCGACGTGAAGATCGACGTGCCCGGAGGCTGGATCGTGAGCGGAACGGGCGTCCTGCAGAACCCGGACGAAGTGCTCACGGCGACCGCCCGCGAGCGCCTCGCCCGGGTGACCGCCAGCGACGAAGAGATCATGATCGTGGGCGAGGGTGAACCCAAGACCGCCCCCGGCACCAGCCTGACGTGGCACTTCAAGGCCGACAAGGTCAACGATTTCGCGTGGGCAACCTCGCGGGACTTCCTGTGGCGCGCGACCCGGGCGACGATTCCGACCAAGGGACCGGTCCCGATCCACATGGTGTACCTGCCCGAGCGGGCGCCCTTCTTCGCCGAAGCCGGTACACGCACGCGGCACGCGCTGGAGTTCTATTCCGCCCTCTGGGCCCCCTACCCGTTCCCGCAGCTCACGCTCCAGGACGGTCCGAGCGCCGGCATGGAGTACCCGATGGTCATCAACTCGAACCAGGGCGCGGCCGACCATGAAACGGCGCACCAGTGGTGGCCCATGATGGTCGGAACGAACGAGACCTGGTACGGGTGGATGGACGAGGGCTTCAACACGTACATGAACATCCTCTCGGGCGCCGATTCGCGCGGCGAGCCCGCCGTGCTGGACGGCCAGGGGCTCATGTACGGCATGATTTCGGGCGACGAGTGGGAGCCGCCGATGATGTGGAACGCCAATTTCGGCGGCCCCCTGTACGGTTTCCAGACGTACCAGAAGGCCCCGCTCATGCTCTCGATGCTGGGCGGAATCTTCGGGGACGATGCCGTGCAAAAGGTGATGAGCGACTACACCCACGCGTGGGCCTTCAAGCACCCGTCACCGTGGGACTACGCGCACTTCATGCAGCGTGGGCTCGGCGCCGACCTCGGCTGGTTCTGGTACTACTGGCTCTGGACCACCGAACGCGTGGACGGGTCGATCGCCGAGGCCTCCATCGACGGCGGCAAGGCCCGGTTCACGGTGCGGCAGGACGGCGAGATGCCCTCGCCCGTGGTGGTGCGCATCGAGATGGGCGCCGCTTCCGGAAACGCGACCGCCACCGTTCGCGGACCCGGCGGGGCCGAAGCCACGGTGCGCGTGGACGGAAACTCCCTGGTACTCACCTGGCCGGTCGACGTCTGGTTCGGCGGTAGCCGCTCGCTGGATTTCGACCTCGACTTCGGGGACCGGGCCATCGAACGCATCGTCTGGGACCCCGGCTGCCGCTTCCCCGACCGCAACGTGAGCGACAACGTCTGGCCGCGCGTGGAAGGCGACCCCGGGGTCTGCCCGTCGCAGCGGGGCGGTCGGAGGCGGTAGCCTACTGGGGCTGCTGCTGTTCGTCGAGCAAGGCCTGCGCGCCGCCGCTGCCCGAACGCCCTCGTCGCGGCGTTTGGGGAGGCGACGAAGTGGAATATCGCCCCAAATTCCACTTCCGGGGCCGTTCGCTGGCAAAGTCGGGACACCTCCCATTCTTCGGCGGCCCTAACGCAGCCGACGGCCTCCCGGGCGCGACCCGACTCCAGCGATCATGTCGAGACCGTCCCGGGCAACGACGGTAGCCTATTTCCGCAGTTCGTAGAGCAAGGCCTGCGCGCCGCCGCCCGGGCCGAGCAGATCGGCGAGGCGCTCGGCCCAGCGGATCGCCTCCTCGCGGCGGCCGGCGTCCCGGCTGATCGTCGCGAGCGCCTGCAGCAGGTTCGTGTCGCGCGGAAAGCGTTCGTGGGCCTCGCGCAGCACGTCCAGGGCCCCGTTGGCGTCTCCGGATTCGTTGAGCGCGACGCCGAGTACGTAGGCGAAGTCGACCCGACCGGGCGCGGCCGTCACGGCCGCCCGCAGGGCATCGATCGCCTCGGGCAACCGGCCGCCGCGCGCGAGCAGCAGCCCCAGGGCGTGGTGCAGCGGCGCCGGGTCGGCGGCACGCTCGATGCCCTGCCGCAGCACGGCCTGAGCACCCGCTGCGTCGCCGCGTGAGCGAAGCAGATCGGCCAGGTTGGCGTATCCCGGCGTGAACCACGGCCCGAGGCGGATCGCGTCCCGGTACCCCGCTTCCGCCTCGTCCAGCCGACCCTGCGCCTGCCGCACCAACGCGACATTCTGGCGCGCTTCGGGCCGCTCGGCCATGGCGAGCTCGGCCGCGACGTACGACTCGATGGCCCGGTCCAGCCGGGCGGCGGTCTTGGCGTCGATCGCCGACGCCTCCAGGCCCGCGAGCAGGCGCCCCGCGGCACTGCGCACGGCATCCGACGGGTCGTCGAGCACCCCCAGCAGCACGGAGGCCCGGGTCGGAAGATCGGCGAACTGCAGCCCCTCGACCGCCGCGAGCCTGACGGGTATCGACGGGTCCGCCGCCGCGGCCCGGAGGGCATCGAACGCGGTGCGCCCGGGGTACCGCCCGAGCAGGTCGAACGCGGTCGCGCGCACGAGGTCCGACGCCGTAGAATCGGCGGCCAGGGCCGCGAGTCCTGCTTCCGCGCCGGGAAGACCCGCCCTCCCGGCGGCGATCACGTCGCCGTAGTGCGGAGACTCCGCATCGTAGCCCCACGATCGCACCGCCTGCACGGCCCACTCCGGCCCTCGATCCGGGTGACAGCCGGTACAGACGTCCGGCGCGCCGATGCGGGCCGCGAGACCCGGCCGAGGTACGCGCAGACTGTGATCCAGGCGGGGATCGACCCCCATGTAGGTGCGCGAAGGCATATGGCAGGAAACGCACAGCCCTCCCGCCTGCCCCGGGTCGTGCCCGTGGTGCTCGCGCACGTCGAACCGGTCGGGCAGATGGCAGCGTGCGCAGACCGCGTTGCCCGGCGCCCGCAGCCGCAGCGAATGGGTGTCGTGGCAGTCGGCGCACACGACCCCGGCGGCGTGCATGCGGCTCTGGAGGAACGAGCCGTAGACGTAGACCTCGTCCTCGATCTGCCCGTCGGCGAAATACAGGCCCTCGTCGAGGCGGGACAGGCGGAAGGCGTCGTGGTACGGCGCGCCGGGCGCGGGGCCGTCCACGCGTTCCGACCGACGACTGTGGCACGCGGCGCAGACGTCGATGCGGGGGTCGCCCGGCCGCGAGCGCAGCGGGCGCGCCGAACCGGTGGAGGCGTCCACTACGAACTCAGACGGCCGGTCGAGATCAACCTCGAGACCCAGATCCCGCGACGACAGCGCGCCGCGCGCCGGCCATCGGGTCGAATCGGAAGCCTCGGCCCACGCCACGTGCCGGGAGCCCGGTCCGTGGCAGGCCTCGCACGCGACGTCGATTTCCTTCCACGTGGTCGCGAAGGAGTCGGTCGCGGCATCGTAGTTCTTGCGCAGCCCCGTAGAGTGGCAGGCCGCGCACATCGTGTTCCAGTTCTGGAACGGCCCGGTCCAGTGCAACGGATCGCCCGCGACGATCGGCTCCTCCGGGTAGAGGTGATACCAGCGCTGACCGCCGACCTCGGCCGGACGGGCGTCCCAGGCCACCGGCAGCGCCTGCATCCGGCCGCCCGGGAACGGGACCAGGTACTGCTGCAGCGGCGTCACGCCGAAGGTGTGCGTGACCTCGAAGTCCCGGTCGCGGCCCTCGGCGTCCTCGGTGCGCACCAGGAACCGCTGCCCGTCGCGGAAAAAGCGGGACTTCCGACCGAAATACGCGAATTCGACGCCCGAGAAGTCGCCCAGGACCGTCGAATCGCCGGCCTCCTGCATCGCCAGGTCGTGGTGCGAGCCCTGCCATGCCGCCGTTTCGGCCGCGTGGCAGGAGGCGCAGGCGGCCGAGCCGACGTAGGACGACGGCCCGGGGTCGGAACAGGCGGTGGCCGCGACGATCGCTACGGCCGCGATTCCGCGCCGGAGACTCCCCGTCATGGAGTCCGGAACGCCAGCGTGCCCACGATCGGCACCCCCTTCCAGCACAGCATGAGGGCGCCGTCCTCCTCGGCGAGCGAGAACCCGGGGTGCGTGCCGAGGATGTCGCCGAGGTCTTCGGCCAGCCCTCCGAGCGGCACCGGAACGAGGCCCGCCGTGGCGGCCTGCTCCTGCCAGCGCAGCCGGCGCTGGTGGCGCTCGATGCGGTCGAGCCCCTCCCCTACGAGCACGTTTTCCACTTCGCGGCCGAAAAAGGCCGATTCCAGGGTCCCGCGGGCCGGCAGATCGCGGTCGAACAGGTGGTCGAAGACATCGAAGACGAGCCCGTAGTGGCGCCAGGCTTCGGCCGTGCGCTCGGGCAGCTCGAGGTCGTTGTGCTCGGCGTCCGGCTCGACCAGCACGAGCAGCCGCGGATGGGCCTTGCGCAACCGCTCGATGAGCGTCTGGCGACTGCGCTCGGGCCAGAGCGACACGTCGTGGCCCGGAACGTGGTGCAGGGCGAGCACCGCGTTGATGATGAGCACCTCGCCGGGACGGGCCGGCACGATGTCGAACTCCTCGATGAAGCCGGACAGGGGTTCGAACGTGAAGGGGATGCCGTGCGAACCCGCGACGTCGGTCAGCATCTGGCCGGCTTCCCGCAGGGCCCGGTCCGGATCGTCGCCCGGCATCGGGATGTCGATGCCCGTCAGCCACACCGACGGCACCCGGCCTCCGTCCCTGCCCAGCCGCTCGAGGAAGTCGGGCCACTGCGTGCCCCTTCCGATCCCGATGTCCACGATATGCACGCGCTCGGCGCCACGGATCGCGTCGAGGATGGCTCCGTTGGCCGCGCGGTAGCCAAATCGTACGAGCGGAGTGGCCCGCACCAACAGGTCGAAAGCCTCCAGCATCTGCTCCGGACCGGTCGTTCCGGCGTACAGGTTGCCGGTGCCGTCCCGCTCGTCGCCCGCGCGTCGACGCAGCGCCGCGAGGAATTTCGAGGCGAGCCGGTCGGAACCGGGTCCACGCGGATCGATGCGGGCCTCCAGCCCGTCGAGAACGTGCAGGGCCTCCTCGCGTCGGCCGTCAAACAGGTGGCGTGCGGCCTGGCCCAACGCCTGCAGGGCTACTTCGTTCATGGCTTGATCTCTTCGAGTACTTCCTTGAGCATCCTGACCGCAAAGCGGTTCTCGTCGTCCAGGCCGACACTGATGCGCAGCGCCTCCGGAAGTCCGGACGAGGTGCCCGAGCCGACCATCACGCCGCGCCGGGCCATGGCCTCGACTACGGGTCCCGCGGGCCGGGCGATCGGAACCAGCACGAAATTGGCGCGGCTGGGTACGGGTGTCAGTCCGATCGATCGCAGCATGCGCTGCAATTGACCCCGCGCCTTCGCGTTCCATACCACGACCTGGTGCATGAACTCCTGGTCGAGCACGGCCGCCTCGGCCGCGGCCTGGGCCAGCGCGTTCGTATTGAACGGGTCGCGCATCGAGTTCTTGTGCCCGATGAGGTCCGGCGGGCCGACGGCGTACCCGATGCGCAGCGAGGCGAGACCGTACACCTTCGAAAACGTGCGCAGCAGCACCATGCGGGGGTGGTGCAGGCGGAGCGTCAAGCCGTCCTCGACGGCGTGCCCCGCGTACTCGCGGTAGGCCTCGTCGAGGACCACGATCACGTTGGACCGCAGGTTGCGCAGGAAATCGCGCAGCTTGTGCCGATCGAGCACGGTGCCCGTCGGGTTGTTCGGGTTCGCCAGGAAGACGAACCGGGTCATCGGGGTGATGGCCGCGGCGACCGCGTCCAGGTCGATGGCGTGGTCCTTCATCGCCGCGTAGGCGACGGCCACCTCGGCGACGCGGCAGGCCCGGGCGTAGGCCACGAACGAATGCTGCGGGAGCACCGCTTCGCAGCCCGGAATCGCGTACGTGTCCACGAGGATCTGGATCGCCTCGGTGGATCCGTTGGTGACCAGGATTTCCTCGGGCCATACGCCCAGTTGCCGGGCCAGGACCTGTCGAAGTCGCGGCGCCCCGTCGTGCGGATATCGGTGCAGCCGGTCGGCCATGGCCGTCACGGCCTCCCGCACCTTCGGCGACGCCCCCATCGGGCTCTCGTTGCTCGACAGGTTGATGACCCGCTCGAGCCGATACCGAACCGCGATCTCTTCGGCCGACGATCCGGGTACGAAGAGGGGCATGGCGACACGCGGAGTGACGCTCGAAGGGCTCACGGAGATCGGCAGGCGGATTCTCGACGCCCGACCAGGACGTCCATGGGGCGCCCTTCCGACCGAAGCGTCGGGCTGCGATCGACGAGGGCTGCCGGGTAGCGGGCGGATGATCGCGCTCCGCCAGGCCAAAAGAAAGCCCCTCGGCGAAGATCAGATGCCCAAGGCCTCGGCTGCCGCCTCGAATTGTTCGGGCCTCACGTAGAGCAGGTAACCGAAGTTTCCGTTGCCGTCGGCGACGGCCGACGAGGCATACACGTTCACGCCGGACTCGTAGAGCTGGCGGTGCACATCGGCAAGGGCTCCAAGGCGGTCCACGCCCTGGACGAGGAGCGCGCTGTACGGCCCGTCGAGGTGCATGCGGGCGTAGGTGGCGTGATGTTCGAGCAGACCGCCCTGCTCGGGAAACAGCGTGAGCTGGGTCAGGGTCGGGCCCACGGGTATGGCGGTGAACGCCAGGAGATCGACGCCCTGCTCGGCCAGGTCGCTCAGCACCCGGTACGCCTCCCCGGGCTCGTCGCGGACGGTCGTGTGGTAGTAGCGCACGCGGCGGATTCGGGTTGCCATGTGGTGCCCTCGGTTGGTGGCCGTATTCCGGGCGGATGATGCCGTCCGGCTCACGGAAAAGGCCGGAGAACCTCTCCGAACGCTAACTAAGCACGGCGGCGACGGCGCTCCCCCGGGGAAATGCCGATTCGCGTGCGGGTCCAACCCGCAGCGGGACGTGATCCTTCGTCCCGCGCTTCGTATGCTCCCGGCGTCGTCTTTCCGGAGGTCCCGAAGGCCATGCTCCAGCTCCTATTCGTCCTCGCCCTCGCCGTGGCGAACCCCGCGGCCCCGCCGGCCCCTCACGGACTGCGCACCGAGTACCACGAGGCGCCCCTCGCGATCGACGTCGAAAGGCCCCGGTTCTCTTGGAAGCTGGCGGAAGAGGGGCGCGGCGTCATGCAGTCCGCGTACGAGGTGCAGGTCGCGCGCTCGGCCGACGACCTGCGCCGTGGCCGCCGGCTGGTCTGGCAGACGGGCAAGGTGGTCTCGGACGCCTCGATCCACGTCGAGTACGCAGGCCCGGCGCTCGAATCCGGCGCTTCGTACGCCTGGCGCGTGCGCACGTGGAACGGCGCCGGGGTACGGTCGGAATGGTCCGAGCCCGCGACGTTCGGCATGGGCCTCCTGAAGCCCTCCGACTGGGCCGCCGCGTGGATCACGCCCGTCGCCCACCCCGACCCCGCCCGGCGGCACCCCGCTCCCATGCTGCGCCACGAGTTCCGCATCGACGGCCGCGTGCGCTCGGCGAAGGTCTTCGTGACGGGAGTCGGCCTGTACGAGATGGAATTGAACGGCCGCATCGTGGGCGACGAGGTCTTCACACCCGGCTGGACCGCGTACCGGACCCGGGTGCAGTACCAGGCTTACGACGTCACCAACCTGCTGGTCGCCGGCCCGAACGCCGTCGGCGCAACGCTCGGCGACGGCTGGTACAAGGGAACGATCGGGTGGGTGACGCGGCGCAACGCCTACGGAAACCGCGTCGCCTTCTGCATGCAGCTCGTCGTCACGTATACCGACGGACGCACGCAGGTCGTCACGACCGGTCCGGACTGGAAGGCGTCCACGGGCCCGGTCCTCGAATCGGAGATCTACGACGGCGAGGTCTACGACGCCCGGCTCGAGAAGGCCGGCTGGAGCCGGGCCGGGTACGACGATTCGGCGTGGGGCCCGACCGAGACCCTCGACTTTCCGAACATGGCCCTGGTGGCGCCCGCCGGCCCGCCCGTGCGCCGCATCGAGGAGCTGCGCCCGACGCGCATCTTCCGCACCCCGGCGGGCGAACTCGTCGCGGATTTCGGCCAGAACATGGTCGGGCGCGTGCGTCTCCGCGTGACCGGGCCCGCGGGCACCACCGTGCGCCTTCGCCACATCGAGGTGCTCGACAAGGACGGCAACGTGTACACCGCCAACCTGCGCGGGGCCAAACAGCGCGTGGAGTACACGCTGAAGGGCGGCGGCGAAGAGGTCTACGAGCCGAAGTTCACCTTCCAGGGGTTCCAGTTCGTCGTGGTGGAAGGCTGGCCGGGCGAGCTCACGCCCGAATCCCTCACCGGGGTCGTGATCCATTCCGACATGGATGTGACCGGCCGGTTCGAATGCTCGAATCCGCTCGTCAACCAGTTGCAGCACAACATATTATGGGGACAGAAAGGCAACTTCCTGGATGTCCCGACCGACTGCCCGCAGCGCGACGAACGGCTCGGGTGGACCGGTGACGCGCACGTGTTCTCCCGCACGGCGGCCTTCAACATGGACGTCGCCGGCTTCTACACCAAGTGGCTGCGGGACGTAGCGGCCGACCAGAAGCCCGACGGCAGCGTGCCGTGGGTCATCCCCGACGTGCTCTCCATGGACCGCCCGGGCGGCGTGGGCTCGACCGCCTGGGCCGATGCGGCCGTCGTCATCCCGTGGAACACGTACCTGGCCTACGGCGACCGGCGCGTGCTCGAGATCCAGTACCCCAGCATGAAGGCATGGGTCGACTACG
>JANJTM010000028.1 GCA_024711125.1 Rhodothermales bacterium | reverse complement strand
GTCAACGACGCGCCGGCGCTGGCGACGGCCGATCTCGGCATCGCGATCGGCGCCGGGACCGACGTGGCGGTCGAGGCCGGGCACATCGTGCTGGTGCGTTCCGACCCCCGCGACATCCCCCGCATTGTCACGCTGTCGCGGGCGACCTACCGGAAGATGGTCCAGAACCTGTGGTGGGCGGCGGGCTACAACATCGTCGCCATCCCGCTGGCGGCCGGCGCGCTTTCGGGGTGGGGCATCCTCCTGACGCCGGCCTTCGGCGCCGTGCTGATGTCGGCGAGCACGGTGATCGTGGCGATCAACGCGCAACTTCTCAAGCGCACGCGGCTCTGACCGCGGCCATGTAACCGGGAGCGGGCTCGGGCGTTTTCGGGGGACACGAACCCCGAGCGCCCGAGTGCCCGTTCCGACCACCCCCGAACCCCTCGAGCAGCACCTTCTCCGTGAACGCGGGCGACTGCTCGCCTTCATCCGGAGCAAGCTGGACGATCCGGAGCTCGCCGAGGACGTCCTCCAGGAAAGTCTCCTGCGCGCGCTCCGCAGCGCGCCCGACCTCCAGGACGAGGAGAAGCTGACGTCCTGGCTCTACCAGATCGTGCGGAACGCCATCACCGACACCTACCGCCGCCGCGCGACCTTCCGGGGCGCCCTCGACCGATACGCGGCGGAGGCGGACGCAGCGGGCGGTGACGTGCCGTCGCCCGACGACGAGGCGCAGCTCTGCGCGTGTCTGCTCGAGATCGTACCGACGATGAAGCCGGAGTACGCCGCCGTCCTCGAGGCCGATCTCGCCGAGCGGGACTCCGGGACCCTCGCCGAGCGGCTCGGCATCACGCGGAACAACCTGAAGGTCCGCCGCCACCGTGCCCACCACCAGCTGCGCGAGCGGCTCGAGCAGGTCTGCCGGGTCTGCGCGACGCACGGCTGCCTCGACTGCTCGTGCCGGCCTGCCCGGTGACGCGGGAGCCCGCGACGGACTCAGAAGTCGAACAGCTCGCCCAGCAGCCCACCGCGCTTCTTCCCATACCGCCGCTTGTAGTCGTCGTCGTCATCGTCGCGACGCCGCTCCGACGAGTACCGGCGGTCCGGCGGGGCGCCGCGCCCGCGATCGTCCGACATCAGCGACTCGGAGCGCTCGACGATCTTGTCGAGTTCGCCGCGATCGAGCCAGATGCCCCGGCATTGCGGACAGTAGTCGATCTCGATGTCCTGCCGATGGGTCATGATCAGGTCGGGATCCTTGCAGACGGGGCACTTCATGGGTTCGAACGGGATGAGGGAGAGCCGGGGTCACGTTCCCTTATTCGCCTCGTCCCATGCCATCGGTTCCCCGGGCTCCGCACCCTCCGGCAGGTACGTGATCGTCACGAAGTCCGGCTCCCCTCCGGGCGACAGGAGAAACGGTCCGAGACGGGCCTCGTGCTTCGCGCGGCCCGGCTCGAAGTAGTAGCCGAGCCGTTCCGTCGACCATGTGGGGCCCGGAATGCCGAAAAAGCGGTGGAGCTGTCCGACGGTCGTGGTCGCGTGGAACGACAGGACGAGGCCCGGCTCGAGCGGAGGGGTTTCGGCGTCGGGGTCGAACAACCGGTCGATGAGCGGCTTGAGGCGCGTTCGCAGCGCGACGAAGACGTGGTCGCCGGGTCGCAGGGCGGTGGTTCCGCGGGGCATGACGACGACCGTTCCGCGCAGTACGAGGGTCACGACGACGCCGTCGGGCAGGGCAAGGTCGCGCAGCAGTTGGCCGGCGACGCGAGCCGAGGGCGCAACGGTGTATTCGACGATTTCGCCGTCGACGTCCCTGAGCGCGTTGATTTCGAGGGTGAGCGGAGGGGTCGGGTCGGCGGGCCTTCCGAGTCCGAGTCGGCGCGCAACGAACGGCAGCGACCAGCCCTGGGTGACGGCCGAAACGAGGACGACGAAGAAGACGGCATTGAAGATGGTGTCGCTGCCCGCTACGCCGGCCATGAGAGGAAAGGTCGCGAGCGTGACGGGCACCGCGCCCTTCAGGCCGACCCACGAGAGGAAGGTCAGCTCCCGCAGATTGAACCGGAACGGGAAGGCCGACACGGCCACCGCGATCGGACGCGCGACGAAGAGCAGCACGAGCGCGATGAGGAGTCCCTCGCCCGCCACGTCGACGAGCCGGCTGGGAAAGCTGAGCAGGCCCAGCATGACGAAGAGCACGATCTGTCCCAGCCAGGCGGCGGCGTCGTGAAACAGGAGGATGCCCCTGCGAAAGACGACCGACCGGTTTCCGAGCGCGATTCCGGTGAAATAGACCGCGAGGAAGCCGCTTCCACCGGCCGTCGCCGCCAGGCCGAACGACAGCAGGCCGAAGGCCATGGCCAGCAGGGGGTAGAGCCCCGGGTAGTCCAGGTTGACGCGGTTCACGGCCCATGCCCCGAAGCGGCCGATCCCGATGCCGACCACCGAGCCGATGCCGAACTGCAGAACGAAAAGGGGTACGAGGTCGGATGCCGACGACGAGGTGCCGAGGACTAGGGAGATCAGGCCTAGCGTCAGGAAGACCGCCATGGGATCGTTCGAGCCGCTCTCGACCTCGAGCGTGGCCTTCAGCCGCTCGGGAAGCTTGAGTCCGCTGGTGCGAAGGATCGAGAAGACGGCTGCCGCATCGGTCGAGCCGACGATGCCCCCCAGCAGCAATCCGTGCAGGATCGGCACGTCCAGGACCCACGCCGCGGCCACTCCGGTGATCGCCGACGTGACCAGCACGCCGATCGTGGAGAGCGACAGGGCCGGGCGCCACGCCGAGCGCACGGCATCGAGCGAGGTGCGCAGGCCGCCGTCGAAGAGGATCAGCGCGAGTGCCGCGCTGCCGAGGCTGTTGGCGAGGCCGTAGTCCTCGAAGGCGATTCCGCCGACACCCTCGGAGCCGGCGAGCATGCCCAGCCCGAGAAACAGCACGAGCACGGGCATGCCGACCCGCGCCGAGAACTTGCTCGAAGCGATGCCGAGGAGCAGAAGCACTCCGGCGAGCAGGATGATCGTGCTGATCGGGATCATTCCGGGTTGGGCGGTCTGCCCGGGTTTCTTCCCACGAGAACCCCGACAAGGCCGGTCGCGCCCCACGGGCCGCACCGGTGGCGGCTCCAGGCTCCCATGCCGACGCCGGCAGGACGGAACGTGTGGGTACGGTATTCGAGCATTTCGTTCGGCCGAGTCGCGAAGGACGCAGAACGTGGAGACGGCTTTCCGAGAAGAACCTCCGTCAAGTCCGGAAGTGCCGCGGCGGGGTCTCCTTGCGTTCCTCGTCAACGTGGCCGGAACCGTGGCCCCGGGCTCGTGGACTGCCGCGCTGACGGGGCATGTAACGTTCCCGTCATGATCGCGTCACGCAACGCAAACGCACGGGTAACACGGGTGGGCATCACGGCAGGGTATCGTCGGGGGCTCGGGACAAGTGTGCATCGGCGAGGGTCGAGGCACGGATCGTCCCCGTCACGAACCCCATGTCTCCCATGCAGAAAGCGTTATCGATCCTGGTCCTTGCGTCGGTTTTCCTGGCCGGCCCGGTGCTGGCGCAGACCCGTTCCTTCCCCGTCTCGGGCACCGTCAGCGACGAAAACGGGCTCGCGCTGCCCGGCGCCGCCGTGTTCCTTCCGTCGATGGACCGCGGGACCGCGACCGACCAGGCCGGCCGGTTCTCGTTCGGAAACGTACCGGCGGGCTCGCTCGAGATCCGCGTCACGTACCTCGGATTCCAGCCGTACAGTCAGACGGTGACGGTCGACGGCCCCGTGCGCCTCGAGATCACGCTGTCGCCCGGCGTCCTGCAGGCGGGCGAGCTGATGGTCGTGGGAGACCGCCAGGCCGGCGAGGCGAAGGCGCTCAACCAGCAGCGCACGAATCAGAACATCACGAACGTGGTGTCGACCGACCAGATCGGCAAGTTTCCCGACGCCAACATCGGGGACGCGCTCAAGCGCATTCCGTCCATCACGGTCCAGTACGACCAGGGCGAGGCCCGTTTTGCCAGCATCCGCGGCGCGGCGCCGCAGCTCAACTCGGTCCTGGTCAACGGCGAGCGCATTCCGTCGGCCGAGGCCGAGATCCGCACGGTGCAGGTCGACCTGGTGCCGTCGGACATGATCCAGACGATCGAGGTGAACAAGGTCGTCACGCCCGATATGGAGGCCGATGCGATCGGCGGCTCGATCAACCTCGTGACCCGCGCCCCTTCGGCCGGGCAGCGCATCTCGGTCACGCTCGGTGGCGGCTACAACATGCTGCGCGAGAAGGCGACCGACAATGTGGCCGTCGTATTCGGCAACCGGTTCCTCGACGGCCGCCTCGGTGTGGTCGTCAGCGGCTCGTGGCACGACAACCGCTTCGGATCGGACAACACCGAAGGAGTCTGGACGGACAACGGCGGCACCATCTATCCGACCGAGTGGGACGTGCGGCGCTACGATCTCAAGCGCACGCGCCGCAGCGCGGCGGCGTCGCTCGACTTCCGCGTGTCGCCGACGTCGACGCTCTACCTGCGCACGATGTACAACCACCGCGACGACTGGGAGAACCGGTATCGCCTGACGTACCGCTTCTCGGGTGCGCCGGACGCGAACGGCGTGGTGGCCCGCACCGAGGTGCGCCGCCAGACCAAGGGCGGTAGCGACGACGGGCGTTCCGACATGGCCCGCCTCGAGGATCAGAAGGCGGCCAACGTCTCGCTATCGGGCGAGCACCTGGTCGGAAAGGTGAAGCTGGCGTGGCAGACGGCCTATTCGCGGGCTTCGGAAGACCGTCCCGACGAGCGGTACATCGGGTGGCGCGTGCGGAACGTCGCCGTGAGCCAGGACCTTTCGAATCTCGAAGAGCCGTCGTTTTCGTTCGTCGACGCGACGAAGAACGATCCGGCGAACTACACCCTGCGCGAGCTGACCGAAGAGAACCAGCACACCGAGCAGAACGACTACACCGCGCGTCTCGACGCGACCCTGCCGCTGGTCGAAGAGGCCGCGAGCCGTACCACGCTCAAGGCGGGGTATCGCCTTCGTGTGCAGGACAAGTCGCGCGACAACAGCTTCATGGAGTACGAGCCCATCGACGGCTCGCTCGCGAACATGGGCGCGTCGGGCATCGAGGACTATTCGCTGGACGGATTCCTGGCGGGCCCCTACCTGACCGGGTCCCTGACGAGCCGGGAAAGCCTCGCGGGGCTCGACTTCGACGACGCGTCGCGGTTCGAGGGCACCGATGCCCCTGCCGAGTACGCCGCGGCCAACTACGAGTCGACCGAGACCGTGCACGGGTTCTACGGCATGGTGACGCGCAACTTCGGCGCGGCCACGACGGTCGTCGCAGGCGTCCGCATCGAGGCCACGCAGGCCGACTACACCGGGAACGAGTTCAACGACGACACCGAGGCGATCACGCCGGTCGACGGCTCCAGCGACTATACGAACGTGCTGCCGAGTCTCTCGGTGCGCCACGAAGTCGACCACCAAACGATCCTGCGCGCGGCGTGGACCAATACCATGGCACGCCCCGGGTTCTACGAACTGGTTCCGTACCGCTCGATCGCCGTCGAGGACAACGAGTTGTCGGTCGGAAACCCCGACCTCAAGCCCATGCGGTCGATGAACTTCGACCTGATGGCCGAGCGGTATTTCGAGTCGATCGGCATCGTGTCGGCCGGCGCCTTCTACAAGGACATCACCGACTTCATCTACACGATCCGCGAGAATGACGCGGTCGACGCCCGCACCGGGCAGACGTTCTCCTCGATCTTCCGCCCGGTCAACGGCGCCAGCGCTTCGGTGTTCGGCGTGGAGGCCGCGATCCAGCGCCGGTTGCCGTGGGTGAAGGGTCTCGGCGTGTTCGTGAACTACACGTACACGCACTCCGAAACCGAAAACCCGCAGTTCAGCGCCGACAAGATCCCGCTGCCGGGCGCGCCCGAGCACTCGCTCAATACGAGCCTCAATTACGAACGGGGCCCGGTCGACGTGCGCGTGTCGTTCAACTACAACAGCGCCTACATCGACCCGAACGAAGTCGACCTGACGCCGGGTCTCGAGCGCTACTACGACGAGGTGACCTACCTCGACATCAACGGCACGTACCGCGTGAGCCCGATGCTTCGCGTGTTCTTCAGCGCGAACAACCTGCTCAACCAGCCCCTCCGGTTCTACGCCGGCGATCCGGGCCGGACCTACCAGGCAGAGTATTACGATTCCACGTTCAGCCTGGGCTTCAAGTTCGACCTGTAACGCCGGGGGCGGGCCCCGGGGTGGGGCGCCCCGGGGCGCCCCACCCGCGCGGGGTTCAACGCCCAGAAAAACGATCTTGGGGAGTCCGCCCGCCGCCGGTGGGGGGGCGGCCCCCTTAACTCGTTTTTCGCGGGGTTTCCATCACCTGCGGGGGGGGGGCCGGGGGGCGACCCCCCCGGGGCCGGGCCCCCGGCGTTACAGGTCGAACTTGAAGCCCAGGCTGAACGTGGAATCGTAAT
>JANJTM010000050.1 GCA_024711125.1 Rhodothermales bacterium | reverse complement strand
GATCAACGAGACGCCGTCGTTTTACATGAGGCGTAAACAGGAACAGGATCGCGTCGACGTGAAGCGGGCTTTCGGAGCATTCGCCGGGGCCGACCCGTCCGAGTTCCTGATCTGTCGGAACACGACCGAGGCGCTGAATACGGTCATCCACGGCATCCCGATGGAGCGGGGAGACGAGGCGCTGATGTGCGACCGGGAGTACGGCTCGATGCTGGAGGCCTGGAGCCAGCGGGCGGCGCGCACGGGGATCACGCTGAAGATCATCCAGGTTCCGCTCGTGCCCGCGTCCCAGGACGAGATCGTGCGCGCCTACGAGGAGGCGATCGGACCCCGCACCCGCGTCCTCCTGGTCTCCCACATGATTTACCTGACCGGCCAGGTGCTGCCGGTGCGCGCGATCTCCGACATGGCGCACGCCCGCGGCATCGAGGTGATCGTGGATGCCGCCCACTCGTTCGCGCACCTCGACTGGAAGCTGCCCGACCTGGGCGCCGATTACCTGGCGTCGAGTCTGCACAAGTGGCTCGGCGCGCCGCTCGGTTCGGGGCTTTTGTACGTGCGGAAGGACAAGATCGCCGGGCTCTGGCCGCTGCTCGGCGACTCCCGGTTCGCGTCGGACGACATCGCCAAGCTCGAACACATCGGCACGCATCCGCGCTCGACCGACCTCGCGATCATCTCGGCCGTGCGGTTCCACGAGGCGATCGGCTCGAAGCGCAAGGAAGAACGCCTGCGGTATCTGAAGAACTATTGGGCCACGAAGGCCGCCGAGATCCCCGGCGTGACCATCAACACGCCCCTCCAGGACCACATGTCGTGCGCGATCGCCAACGTGATCGTGCGCGGAATGACGCCGGGCGAACTCGTGGACCGGCTCTGGGACGACCACCGCATCTTCACCGTCGCGGTCGAGCAGGGCGCGCGCATCGCGCCGAACCTGTGGACGCGGCTCGAGCACCTCGACGCGCTGGTGGACGCCATCCGGAGCATGGCATGAGCGGAATTCCGATCGACATCGGGCCCCCTCGGCCGCCGGGACCGCCGTTCCTGCGCGACGGATTCCGCCCGTTTTTCCTGGGTGCGACGGCCTGGGCTGTGGTCGGAATGGTGCCGTGGCTGCTCTTCTGGTCGGCCGCGACGCCGACGCCGCACACGGAACTGCTCGCCATGCGCTGGCACGCGCACGCCATGGTCTTCGGGTTCGCGGCAGCCGTGATCGCGGGCTTCCTGTTGACGGCGGTGCGCAACTGGACCGGCCGGCCGACGCTGTCGGGGGTCCCGCTGGCGGCGCTCTGGGCCGCCTGGCTCGTCGCGCGCATCGCAATGCTCGTCGACGCCGTGCCGCTGTGGCTGCCGGCGATTGCCGACGTGGCGTTCGGAACGGGGCTCACCGTCGCGGTCGCGCGGCCCATCGTCTCGGCCGGGCAGGCCGGTCGTCAAGGCGGTGTGCTCTCCAAGGCGGCCACCATTCCGATCGCCAACACGTTGTTTTTCGCGGGCGTCATCGGACAGTGGGAAGCCGGCGTGCACTGGGGCCTCTACCTCGGATTCTACGCCGTGGTAGGGCTCGTGCTGTCGATCGGGCGCCGCATCCTGCCCAATTTCATCGCGGTCGGAACGGGGCACCAGGGGCCGCTGAAGAACGACGAACGCCTCGACTAGGCCGCGCTGGCCGTTTTCGTGGTATTCCTGGTGCTCGAGGTGTTCCTGGGCAGCGGCATCCCGGCCGCCCTGGCCGCCGCAGCCCTCGTGCTGGTGCACGCGGTGCGACTTGCCGGGTGGCACGTGCGGGGAATCTGGTCGAAACCCCTGCTCTGGACGCTTTTCGCGGCCTACGGCAGCATCGTGCTCGGTTTTGCGCTGCTGGCGCTGCGGCCGCTGTCGCTCGTTTCGCCCTTCCTGGGCCTGCACGCGCTCGCGGTCGGCGGCATCACGCTGATGTCGGCGGGCATGATGGCGCGCGTCTCGCTCGGGCACACCGGGCGGGGCATCGGGCGGCTTCCGCGCCTGCTTCCCACGGCGTTCGGCTTGCTCGCCGCGGCGGCGATGGTACGTGTCGCCGGGCCGATCGTACTGCCGGGCTCGACGACCGCGTCGGTGATCGCGTCGCTCGCGGCCTGGATCGCCGGGTTCGCGCTGCTGGGAGCCGTGTACGCGCGCATCTGGGTGGGGCCACCCGCGCGTCCGGGGTCGTAATTTGTCGGCGGTACCACGATCCGTGCCGGTGCGCGCGCTCGATTCCATGGTGATGTCCGGTCCGGCGGTCGGCTTCCGCACACTTTTCGCGATCCTGGTCGCGTCGATGACGGTCGGCGCGTGCAAGGACGATTCCCGCTTCGAAAGCCAGGCGGGCGAGTATCTCAACTGGTCTCCCGAGGCCACCTTCGTCGGCAAGGAGGTCTGCGGAGAGTGCCACAAGGAGAACTACGAGTCCTACATCCGCTCGCAGATGGGGCGCTCGTACAAGAAGGCGTCGTACTCGAATTCCGACGCCGACTGGGACAACCCCGACCCGGTGCACGACCCGACGCTCGACCTGTGGTACCAGCCGTTCCGCCGCGGGGAGGACCTTTTCGTCAAGGAGTACCGGCTGCGGGACGGCGACACGACCTTCGCGCGGGTCGAGCGGATCGATTACATCGTCGGATCGGGCCAGCACACCAACTCGCACGTGCACGAGGAGAACGGGTACCTGTACCAGGTGCCGGTGACGTACTACACGCAGGACGGGCACTGGAGCCTGGCGCCCGGATTCGCGAACAACAACGCACGGTTCCTGCGGCCGATGAGGGACGAGTGCGTCAACTGCCACAACGCGAAGCCGACGTTCGTGCCGGGTTCCGAAAACCGGTTCGAGCACGTTCCCGAGGGCATCGACTGCGAGCAGTGCCACGGGCCGGGCTCGATCCACGTCGAGGCCATCCGGTCGGGAAAGGTGGTCGACATCACGAAGGAGATCGACTACACGATCGTCAACCCGGGCAAGCTCTCGCCGGAGCTGCAGAACGACCTCTGCAGCCGGTGTCACCTGCAGGCCGCCGAGGTCATCCACCCGGGGCTCGCTCCGCGCGACTACAAGCCGGGCACACCGCTCTCGACATTCCAGAACCTGTACTGGCCACGGCAGCCGGACTCGACCGAGTCGTTCGTGATGGCCTTCCATCCCGACCGGATGCGCATGTCGGCGTGCTACACCGAGACGTGGGCGCCGGGCTCGACGCTGTGGAAGATGACGTGCGTTTCGTGCCACAATCCGCACGAGGCGGTCGACACGATCGACGATGCCCACTGGAACGCGATCTGCATGTCCTGCCACGTGCCGCTGCAGAAGCCCTGTACGGAGCCGGAAGTGGCCGCGGGGCGGGAGACGGCCGCGTGCTTCACGTGCCACATGCCGACGTCCGGCACGTCTGACATTCCGCACGTGCGCATCACGGACCACTACATCCGCGTGCCGGACGAAGCGACGGGTCGGAAGAGCCCGACCGGCGAGGAAGCGAAGCGGTTCCTGCGCCTGGCGAACCTCGTCGAGATGGACCCGCCGCCCGCCAACCGGGCGGAAGGGTTCATGACCTACTACGAGCTGGTCACCGACCGGCCGGGCATGCTCGATTCGGCGTCGGTTCTGCTCGGACGCGCGCGTCGGGCCGATCCGGAAGCCGACTTCTCGCGGTCGCTCATCCGGCTGTGGTTCCTTCGCGGTGACTGGCCTTCGATCCGGTCGCACGTGCGCGAGAACCCCGACGCCGACCTCGAGGACGCCTGGACGCTGTACCGGGTGGGCGAGGCGTTCGCCCAGTTCGGAGAAACCGGACCCGCCCTCGCATATGTCGAGCGGGCGGTCGCCCTGGCGCCGCTGAACGTCCGGTTCCTGGATCGACTCGGCGTCCTGCGAACCGAGGCGGGCGACGTGGAGCGTGCGGTGGAGACGTTCGACCGGCTGCTCTCCCTGAACCCGAAGTTCGAGCAGACGTGGACGAACCGGGGATACGCCCGCCTCCTGCTGGGCGATTTCGCAGGGGCCGAGGCGGACTACCGGCAGGCCATGGCCCTCGATCCGGATGCGGAACTGGCCATGGCGGGCCTGGCGTCGCTCTACCTGAACACCGGGCGGATCGAGGAGGCGCGCGCGCTGGCCATGGAACTCCTGCGTCGACGGCCGGGCGAAACGGATTACGTGCGCCTGTTCGAGGCGGCGCGGTGAGGCCCGGCCGGGGCGATGGATCGACCCCGGCCGGACTGCACGCGCAGGCGCGCTCAGACGAGCGCCGCGTCCATCGTGATGTTGGCGTTCAGCACGCGCGAGATCGGGCAGCCGGCCTTGGCGTTGGCGGCGGCGGTCTCGAAGGCGGCCGGGTCGGCGTTCGGAATGCGGCAGCGCACCGTGAGGTGCACGTCGGTGACCGTCCAGCCGGCCTCGAGGCGGTTGATCGTGACGGTGGCGTTGGTCTCGATCGAGTCGGCGGTCATGCCGGCCGCGCCGAGCTGGCCCGACAGCGCCATCGAGAAGCAGCCGGCGTGGGCGGCGGCGATGAGTTCTTCGGGATTCGTTCCGATTCCGTCCTCGAACCGGGTCGAGAACGAGTACTGCGTGGAGGCGAGCACGCCCGATTCGGTCGATACCGTGCCTTTTCCGTCCTTGAGGCCGCCGTTCCAGACGGCCGATCCGCTGCGCTTCATGAGGTAGAAGGGTTGATGCGTGGGGAGCCGGGCGGGCGCCCGGGCGAGGTGAACGCCGCTCGCGCCCCGCGTGATTCACGTAATACTGCGGTAACGATTCGGTAACAAGGGCCGCTTCCGGTTAGATTTGGCGCCGTCGGCGCGGCGACGGGGCAGGAACCCGGCCTTCCCCGTGTCCGAGCCCCGAGTCACGCTACCGGAGAACGCCGTGCCGTCCCAGAATCCGATCGCGAGCCTGTTCGGACGCAACCCGTTCAGCTCCCTGCAGGAACACATGCGCGCCGTCATGGCCTGCGCCGAGCTGGTTCCGGATCTCTTTGCCGCCGCCGAAGCGGCCGACGAGGCCCGCGCGCAGGAGATCGCCGCGCAGATCGACGAGCGGGAGGCCGAAGCCGACCGCATCAAGAACGAGCTGCGGCTGCACCTTCCGCGCACCATCTTCATGCCGGTCAACCGGCGCGACCTGCTCGACATCCTCGACATGCAGGACTCGATCGCCGACGTCGCGCAGGATATCGCGGGGCTGGTCGTGGAGCGCTCCATGACGGTTCCCGAGCCGCTGCGGGCCGGGATGGGGCCGTTCGTCGAGCGCTGCGTGGAGACCGTGCGCGCGGCACACGGAGTGATCGAGGAGCTGGACGAACTGCTCGAAACGGGATTCCGGGGCCGCGAAGCGACCGCCGTCGATGCGATGATCTCGCAGTTGAGCCGGCTCGAAGACGAAACCGATGCCATGGGCGCGGCACTGGCGCGCACGCTGTTCCGCCACGAAGACGAGCTGAAACCGGTATCGGTGATCTTCTGGTACCGACTGCTCGACCTCATCGGCGACCTCGCCGACTACGCCGAGAAGGTGGGCAACCGCCTGCGCCTGCTCATCGCCCAGTAAGACCCGAAATCACCGCTCTTTCGGGCCTGGAGCCCGTTCTTCGAGGATCTGCCCATGGAAATCATCGGCACCTACGGCACCTGGTTCATCGGCCTCGCCGTCGTTTTCGGACTTTACATGACGTGGGGCATCGGCGCGAACGACGCCGCCAACGCCATGGGCACGTCGGTCGGATCGAAGGCGATCACGATCCGCCAGGCGATCGTGATCTCGGCCGTTTTCGAGTTCGCCGGCGCGTTCCTCGCGGGCGGTCAGGTCACGAGCACCATCCGGCAGGGCATCGTCGACGCGTCGGACCTGGCCGCCAACCCCGAGTACCTGGTGTTCGGAATGCTCGCCTCGCTGCTGGCTGCCGGCAGCTGGCTGATGATCGCGTCGGCCAAGGGTTGGCCGGTATCGACCACCCACTCGATCGTGGGTGCCATCATCGGCTTCGCGGCGGTCGGAATCGACCCGTCGGTGGTGCACTGGGACCAGGTGGGCTCGATCGTGGCGAGCTGGGTGATCTCGCCGCTGCTCGGAGGACTCTTCGCGTTCCTGCTGATGCTCTCGATCCAGCGCCTGATCCTGGATACCGACGCGCCGTTCCAGGCCGCGCGCCGCTGGGGCCCGTTCTACGTGTTCGTCGTCGGGTTCGTGATCGCCGGCGTGACGCTGTTCAAGGGTCTCACGCACCTCGACATCCACCTGACCCACGTCGAGAGCCTGCTGATCGCGTTCTTCTTCGGACTGTTCGTCGCCGGGGCCGGATGGCTCTTCATCCGCCGCGTGAAAATGGATCCGACGGCCGACCGCACCTTCCATTTCGCGAGCGTCGAGAAGGTGTTCGCCCCGATGATGGTATTCACGGCCTGCTCCATGGCATTCGCTCACGGGTCGAACGACGTCGCGAACGGCATCGGACCGCTCGCCGCGGTCGTGAGCGTGGTGTCGACCGGGGGCGAAGTGGCCCAGAAGGCCGGTCTTCCGCTCTGGATCCTCACGCTGGGCGGGCTCGGCATCGTGCTCGGCATCGCGACCATGGGCTACCGGGTCATGCGCACCATCGGAACCAAGATCACCGAACTGACGCCGACGCGAGGGTTCAGCGCCGAACTGGCGGCGGCCGCCACGGTCGTCATCGCGTCGCGTACTGGCCTCCCGGTCTCGACCACCCACATCGCGGTCGGGGCGGTCATGGGCGTGGGCATCGCCCGAGGCATCGGCGCGCTCGATCTGCGCGTGATCGGCGGGATCGTGATGTCGTGGCTGGTGACCCTTCCGATCGCCGCCGGACTCTCGGCCGGGTTCTTTTTCGCGCTGAAGGCGATCTTCGGCTGAGCGGCGGGCCTGCGGTCGGGTCCGTCCCTGGTCACCCGAACCGTAGCAGCCATGCGTTTTCGAACGATACTGGTGTTTCTCGCCGTCCTTGCCGCGACCCCCGACGCCCGCGCCCAGGTCGACGGCACCCTCCAGGGCCTCGCCCGCCTCCAGGAAGGCGTGCGGTCCCGCCGCGTATCCTCGTTCGACCGGACCGGCGGAAACCGCGACCGGTTCGAGAACATCACCAAGGGCGAGCGGCGCACGATGGCCGACATCCCCGGTGCCGGCATCGTGAACCACATCTGGATCACGATCGGGCCGTATCCGCCCGAATTGAGCCGCAACGACATCGTGCTGCGCATCTACTGGGACGGGTCGGACGTGCCGTGCGTGGAGTCCCCCATCGGACCGTTCTTCGGCCAGGGGTGGGACGAGAGCTACGACTTCTCGTCGCTTCCGCTCGCCGCAGGACCGGTCAAGGGGCGCGCCCTCGTGTCGTATTTCGCGATGCCGTTCGCGAGCGGCGCGCGGTTCGAAATCGAAAACCAGTCCGATCGGAAGATCGATTTCCTGTACTTCTACATCGATTACACCGAGGTCGAGACCCTCGATCCGGCGCTCGGACGCTTCCACGCGGGCTACAACCCCGAGCTGACCGAGGCGCTGCCGGGCGGGGAGAACGAGTGGTCGCTGCTCGGCCCGCAGGCGAAGAACGTGACGGGCGACGGGAATTATGTCATTGCCGACCTCGAGGGCCGCGGGCACTTCGTGGGCGTGAACTACTACGTGCATTCGCCCGGCCCCGTCTGGTATGGGGAGGGCGACGACATGTTCTTCATCGACGGCGAGACGTGGCCGCCCGAGCTGCACGGAACCGGCACCGAGGATTACTTCAACACGGCGTGGGTTCCGAAAGACCTCTTCAGCCACCCGTACTTCGGATACCCACGCATCAACGAGGACTTCGGATGGCAGGGCCGTACGCACGTCTTCCGCTTCCACGTGCAGGACCCCGTCTATTTCGACCGCTCGCTGCGGTTCTCCATCGAGCACGGGCACGACAACGCGCTGACGCTCGACCTCGCGTCGGTGGCGTACTGGTACCAGGCCGAGCCGCACAAGGCGTTCCCCGCGCTGCCCTCGCGCGAGGATCGGGCGCCCAAGCCGCTGATCCAGCACTTCGAGGTGCACCGCTGGCGCGACGCCTGGCGCCGCGAGCGGGGCGGCGACCCGAAGCTCTGGGGGAACGAGAACTGAGGGGGCCGGGTCGAACGGTGCCGGGGCCTGATCCCGCAGCGGGGCCGGGTCGCACCGACCGGGCCCGATCCCGCACCGGGGTCCCGCGAGTGCCCCTCATGTCCATTTCCAGCCGAACCACGCCATGGAGCCCAAGCCGCCGTCCTGGCGCGATCGCCACCCCGTGCTCGCGGCTCCCGTCGAGTACATCCGGGGCCTGTTTTCTCTGGAAGCCGACACCGACTACGAAAACACGCTGGCGCAGGTGCGTGCCGCCAGCGAGTTCAAGGGCGGAAACCTGTGGGCCCTCGTCTTCGCCATCGCCCTCGCCTCGGTCGGCCTGAACGTCAATTCGACGGCCGTCATCATCGGCGCGATGCTCATTTCGCCGCTCATGGGTCCGATCATGGGCATCGGCATCGCGCTGGCGGTCAACGACGTGACCCAGCTGCGCCGGTCGGCGCGACACCTGGCTGTGGCCGTGGGGGTATCGATCGCCGTCTCGGCGTTGTACTTCGCGATCTCGCCCCTGGCCGAGGCCCAGTCGGAACTCCTCGCCCGCACCCGCCCGACGCTCTACGACGTGCTCATCGCCGTTTTTGGCGGTTCGGCCGGTATCGTCGCGGTGTCGCGCAGGGGCGACAAGGGCAACGTCATCCCCGGCGTCGCGATCGCCACGGCCCTCATGCCCCCGCTCTGCACGGCCGGGTACGGGCTGGCGAGCCTGAACCTGGCCTACTTCGCGGGCGCGCTCTACCTCTTCCTGATCAATACGCTGTTCATCTGCCTGGCGACCTACTTCTTCGCCCGCCAGCAGAAGTTCATGGTGCTCGCCCACCTTGACGACATGCTTACCGCGCGCATACGACGCATGATCGCCGTCGCGACGATCTGCGCGATCGTGCCGAGCGTCTGGGTGGCTTACAACGTGGTCCAGGAGTCGCGTTTCGAAGCGGCGGCGCGGCGGTTCGTGGCCGAAAACCTGGCGTTCCCCGACCGGGATATCGTGAACGTGAACCTGCGGTATCGCAGCAGCGGCTCCCTGATCGGCGCGACCGTGCTCGGGCAACCGCTCGACGAGGAGATGAAACGCACCCTGCAGGACCGGCTGGACGAATACGGTCTCACCGAGACGACGCTGGAATTCCGGCAGCCGACCGCCAACCAGGTGGGAGCCGAGGAACTGACCCGGATGGTTCGCCAGGGCATCCTGGAGGATCTCTATCGGCGCAACGAAGAGGCGCTGGCAGAGAAGGACGACCGGATCCGGCTGCTCGAGGACGAGATCGTGCGCCTGCAGACCACCCGGGTTCCGCTCGAAATCCTCGCCCTCGAACTGGCCGCGCTGTTTCCGGACCTTCGCGGCCTCGGTGCCGGTCGGCGTTTCGAGATGGCCGACTCCACCGGCGAATCGACCCTCATCGTCGCGTCCTGGGCACGATCGCCGACGGCCGCCGTCTCCTCCCGCCTGGAGGAGTTCCTGCTGGTGCGCCTGGGCACCGAGGACGTGCACCTGGTGAACGAGGTGGTGCGGTAAGGGGCCTGGATGCCTGCGGCGTGCGCGCGCCCTCTCGATTGCCCGTTGCAGAACGCCGCGCACCGACCTCCATAGGTAAACCGCGAGGGCGTCATGCAACCGAACACAACACCCTCTTCAGCAAGGGAGCGGCGCACCCTGTGGACACCGGACCGCCTCTGGTCGGCTCTTCGGAGTGACGACAAGAATCGGGTCGCCGTCGAACTCGGCTGCGGCGCGTCCAACGTGTACGAACGCGTACGCCGATTCCGCGCGTCCACACCCGGCGGATCGGGATTCCGCCACGTCATGGACCGGGACATCCACGTTCTCATGGCCAGCATGCTGGACGGGGTGCGGCACGAGGTGCTTGCGGCGGTGGCCTTCGTTTCGTCCCCGCCGCCGCCGGTATTCGACCACCTGGTGGCTGCGGCGAGTCGGGGTGTCGAGGTGCGGCTGCTGTTTCGGAGCGAAAACCTGGCCGGCGACCTCGTGCGGTCGTTGCGGCAGAGCGGGGTCAGTTTCCGCACGCTCGCCGACCTGCACGCGAAGTTCCTGATTACCGACACGACGGCGATGAACGGCAGCGCCAACTTCACGCAGGCGTCTGCGGATCGCGCGTCGGAAGTGGCCACCTTCTTCAGCCACCCTGACCATGTGTACGATCTGCGCGTGATCTTCTTCAAGTACTGGGCGCGGGCGCGGCCGTTCTGACCGGGCTTGACGTGTCGCGGGGAGGGGGGCCAGGTTGTTCACCCGGCCGCAACACGGCCTGGGGGCGGGAGCGGCTCAACCGTCGGTCGACGCCTTTTCCGGGGAGGTAGTCGGTCGGGAGTACCCGCTCTGCCGGCCCGGCTCGGGCTCTGCGGGGATTCGGAAGTGGAATCGGGGGCCGTATTTCCACTTCCGCGCCGGTTTTTCGGGCCGGGAAGTGGAATCGGGGGCCGTTTTTCCACTTCCGCACCGGTTTTTCGGGCCGGGAAGTGGAATCGGGGGCCGTTTTTACACTTCCGCACCATTCCCCCGAACCGGGTCGGTCCGGCGCCAGGTCGCGGGCTCGGAGGGTGCATGCGCAACCTCCCATCTCGAGAAACCCCCTCCCCGGGTCGCGCTGTACGAGGCCCTGCTCAGCTGCGCAGGTAGGAAGCTCCGTTCAGGTCCAGGATGGTACCGGTCGCATACTCCAGCCCCGGCCCACAGAGCGCAACGACCGCCGCCGCCACCTCATCCGCCCGCGCCACGCGGCCCAGCGGGCTCTGCGCCCGGATGCCGTCGCCGAGCGGCCCGGCGAGCTTGGCCGCGGTGCCGTCGGTCTCGACGAACCCCGGGGCGACGGCGTACACGTAGATCCCGTGCGGAGCCAGCGCGACCGCCAGCGACTGGGAGAGGGAGTTGAGACCCGCCTTCGACGCTCCGTACGCCGGCATGTCCGGCTCCCCGCGGAAGGCGCCGCGCGAACTCACGTTGACGATGCGTCCGCCGCCCCGCGAGATCATGTGGCGCGCGGCGTGGAAGCAGACGTGGGCGGGGCCCTCCAGGTTGGCAGCCAGGAGTCTCCTCCAATCGCTTGCCCAAGACTCGAAATCGACCGTCGCGATGGGATGGTTTCCACGGATGGCCGCGTTGTTCACTGCCACGTCGAGACGTCCGAGTCCGGTGATCGCCTCCTCGACGGCCCGTCGGGCGCCGTCGGGTGTCGAGACGTCGGCCTGGACGAGCACGTGGCCCGTTCCGCCCAGCGAAGCGAGCGCCGACTCGGCCGCCGAACGGTCCGATCGGAAGTTGAGGGCCACGCGGGCCCCGCGCGCGGCGAAGGCCTCGGCGACCGCGCGACCGATGCCGCGGGAGGCGCCGGTGACGAGGACGCCCTGACCTGAAAACGTGGCGTCCATCACGCGAACGGCGTCTCCAGCGACGTGCTCTGCGGCGTGAAGAGCTCGGCGCCGTTTTCGGTGATGACCATGATGTCTTCCAGCCGCACGCCGAACTCGCCCCGGAGGTAGATGCCGGGCTCGTCGGAGAAGGTCATGCCGGGCTCGAGCGGCATCGTGTTGCCCCGCACGAGGTAGGGCCATTCGTGGCCGTCCATGCCGATACCGTGGCCGACGCGGTGGGTGAAGTACTCGTAGTCGGGTCCGAACCCGGCGTCCACGATCACCTTGCGCGCGGCGGCGTCGACCGCCTCGGCGGGAATGCCCGGGCCGGCCGCCTGCAGGGCCGCCGTCTGCGCGGCGA
Source organism: Rhodothermales bacterium (assembly GCA_024711125.1). GTDB lineage: Bacteria > Bacteroidota > Rhodothermia > Rhodothermales > UBA10348 > JANJTM01. The sequence continues at coordinate 19,684 of JANJTM010000050.1, read as the reverse complement.
GTTCGATCTCGAAGACGTCCTTCATGCGCTGCGTCGGCTGCCCGAGAACGAACGTGCGGGAGATGTCCGACCCGTACCCCTCGACGCTGCAGCCGCCGTCGATGAGCAGGATCGTGCCCTCGCGGATGATCTGCGGCGTCACGGACCCGTGCGGAAGGGCCGAGAATTCGCCGACCTGGACCCCGGCACCACCGGTCACGCCCTGCTGGCGGTGAGCCTGCGATACGAGGGCCGCGAAATCGCCCTGCGTCATGCCGTCCTCGAGCGCCTCCCAGGCGGCCTTGTAGGCAGCCAGCGTGATCTCGCTCGCGAGGCGCATCAGCTCGAGTTCGTGGGCGTCCTTGACCATGCGGCAACCGGCGGTGACCGGGTTGGCGCTCGTCAGGGTGACGTTCGGCGCGACGAGGGCCAGTCCGTTCGAGAAGCGGAACTGAACGGTCTCCTCGACGCCGACCGTGCCCGTGGCGAACCCGAGGTCCCGAAGCCCCTCGGCGACCTTCTCCCACGGGTTCTCGTGCTCGTGCCACGTGCGGATCGGCGTGTCGCCGCCCAGCGGTCCCAAGGCGAGCTGCTCGGCCGCCCGCTCCTCCTCGAACGCCGGGCAGACGACGAACGGTTTTCCGGCGCGCGGAAGGATGACGGTGAAGAGCCGCTCCCCGCCGCCCCAGCGGATGTTCGTGAAGTACGTCATCGAGGTGCCGCCCGTCAGCATGACGGCATCGATGCCGTTGTCGCCCATGTGCTTCGCGGCGCGCTCGATGCGCGCGAGGCGTTCCTCGTTCGAGATCGGCGTCGCACGATGGGCCTGGTTCTGCAGCGCGGCGATCGATGCCGGCAGGTCATCGGCTTTCGCGGATTCGGACGGCGAGGCGCAGCCCGGCAGCGCGAGGGCGGCGCCGGTGGCGGCGAGCGAGGTGGCTCCGAGGAAGCGGCGGCGGTTCAGCATGGGCTCGTCGGGATGTGGAGACCGTGGATGCGGCGCGACCGGACATTCCGGCCACGGCCGAGGGGGGTGAGAGGACGGGGACGGATCGGGCGAACGCTCTTCCGACCGAACCCGATCACGGCAGCACCGCCCCCGAGGGCGCATTCTCGCGCCAGTGGTCAGCCAGGACCTGCACGAACTCGCGGTACGTCATGTCCTCGCCCGAGCCCGAGGGGCTGTAGCCCATCCAGCAGTGCGGTTTGCGCCGACCGTACTGGATCTCGTGCTCGATGCGCGGCGAGGCCGATCGGAGGAAGTCCTCCACCAGGTAGACCGCGTTGTCGAGGTAGTACGTGTCGGCGTCGCCGGTAGCGATGTGCAGCTTTCCGTCGAGCTTGCCCGCGAGTGTCTCCCAGTTCGAACGCAGGTGGGCGTGGATGTCGTAGTTCGAGCGCCAGTATTCGGCGGTCGTGCGGTCGATGACGCCCGTGACCGGGTCCCAGATCGGGCGCGGATACCCGTCCTCACCGACGGGCCCGAATACGGCCTCCCAGATGGCCCACTGTCCGCCGGAGCGCGTATTGGGCCCTACGGCGTTCTCCATGTGGTTTTCCTGCCGCATGGTCGTCGTGACGTTGCCGTCGGGGCGCCGCGTATTCGGCCGCTCGATGCGGTGCCATTCGTTCTCGGTCCAGTAGGCGTTCTCGTCCTCGTAAATGTTGACGATCTGGTGGTAGCTGAAGTCGAGCGGATCGGGACACCAGCCCCACGCGCCCCCGTAATAGTCCGGGTAGAAGACCTGGAGGGCGATGGCTTCCCATCCGCCGGTCGATCCGCCGGCGAGCGTGCGGGCCCACCCCTCGGGTATCAGGCGGAACTGCTGCTCGAGGTAGGGGATCAGTTCCTCGTGGATCGCGTCGCCGTACGGGCCGACGTTGGCCGAGTTGACCGAGTAGGCCGTGTCGTAGTACGGGTTGGCGTCGCGGATCGAGATCGCGACGAACTGCGGCGCCTGGCCCGAGCGCCAGAACTCGGAAAATTCTGCGGAAGAGCGGCCGCGGCCCTGGGCCTGCGGGTCGGCGGGCTCGTCGCTGTACCCGAAGGGCGCCCTGCGCCCCGGAAAATGGCCCTGCATGTAGAGGGTGGGGTATTTCGTGCCCGGGTTATCCTCGTAGCCGGACGGCAGCAGCACGTTGGCGCCCAGGTACATGTCCTTGCCCCAGAACGTCGACAGCTTCTCGCTTCGGATCTTGACGAACTTGACGAGGCGCGAATCGGGCGGGTTGCCCTGCTCGAGCACCTGCCCCTCGGCGAGCGGCTCGATGGGCGGAATGACGGTGTCCAGGACCAGCGTGTACGATGCGCCCGACCTGACGCTCAACTTCGTCACGGCGCTGTGGACGTTGCCCGGCGATCGCCAGAGGTTCTGTCCCTCGCCGGTCTCGTGATGCATTTTCAGCACGTGTCCGTCGGCGCGGTTGTAGGTCGTGTAGACCGACAGGAACGCCTGCACATGGTACTCGCCCTCGGGGAGTTCGCCGAGCGTCGTGAAGGGATACCCCGCCAGTCCCTCGTCCCCCGGCGCGATCGTCACGCTGCCGCCGCCGGCGAGGTCCTCGACGTCGCGGGCCCAGAAGGGCACGCCGTCCAGGTCGACCTGGAATCGCGGCTCGCGCTCGTCAGACGTCGAGACGACCACGAAGACCCGGCCGTCGATCGGCACTTCCAGCCCCAGTTCGGCGACCTCCCGCTCGGCTTCGGGTGTCAGTTCGATGCGGAAGGTGGGGCCCTCGGCCGTGGAAGAAGGCGCGGGCGCGCCGCAGGCCGAAGCGAGGAGCAGGAGGGCGACCCAGGGGGCCGCGGAGCGGAGAGCGGTCATGGCGAAACGTGCAAGCAGCCGCGGGATCCTGGCCGATGCGCCCGGATCCCGCGGCGATTCCGGATACGACACCCGGGCGATCAGCCCCGGTTCTGCAGTTCGGCGGCCACGCGTTGGACCTCGTCGAGCACACGCAGCAGGTTTCCGCTCCAGAGTTGGGCGATCTGCTCCTCGGTGTAGCCGCGGCGCACGAGTTCGAGCGTCACGTTGAACGTCTCCGAGGCGTCCTGCCAGCCCTTGACCCCGCCTCCGCCGTCGAAGTCCGAGGAGATGCCGACGTGGTCGAGGCCGATGAGCTTGACGAGATAGTCGATGTGATCCACGAAGTCGGCGACGTCGACGGGCGGCGCGATCGCGTCGATTTCGGCCTGGCGGGCCGCCACGGCGTCGTTGAGCGGCTGCATCGCGGCGCGCACCGAGTCACGCTGCGCCGGGCTCATCGCGAACATGGCCCGCCGGTCCACGGGCTGGATCCCCATTTCGGCCGCGATCACGCGGCGAATCGAGTCGGCGACCGCGCGGTTGCGGTTGGCCTTGGCCTCGTTCACGTAGCTGGCGAAGGCCACCGTCTGCACGACGCCGCCGTTTTCCTTGAGTGCCAGCAGCTCCTCGTCGTCGAGGTTGCGGCTCACGTCGTTGAGCGCGCGGGCCGACGAATGCGAGGCGATCACGGGGGCTGCCGACAGCTCCATGATCTGGAGGTTCGACGTCTTGGCCGGGTGCGAGATGTCGATCATCATGCCGACGCGGTTCATCTCGGCGACGGCCTGGCGGCCGAGTTCGCTGAGACCGCCGTGCAGCCACGTGGAGTCGCGCTCGCCCGTGTTCGAGTCGGCGAGCTGGCTGTGGCCGTTGTGCGAGAACGACATGTAGCGTCCGCCCAGCTCCTGGAAACGCTGGATGTTCGAGAGGTCGGTTCCGACCTGGTAGCCGTTCTCGATGCCGATCATCGCGACCTTCTTGCCCGCGGCCGCGATGCGGCGCACGTCATCGCTCGTGTAGGCGATCTCGATGTCGTTCGGAGCGATCTCCCCGGCAAGGCGGTGGATCGCCTCGAACTTCTCGATCGCCGCGGCCGTCGCGGCGGTGTACCCCGAGTCGTTGAGCTCGCCCTGTCCGACGTAGACGATGAACCACGCGACGTCGAGCCCGCCTTCCTTCATTTTCGGAAGATTGACCTGCGTCGGCAGGTCCTGCGTATAGTTGCGCTCGGCCGTGAAGTTGGCCGGACTGATGTCCACGTGCGTATCGAGCGTGATGACGCGCTCGTGGATCGCACGGGCGCGCTCGACCAGTTCGGCCTCGGGGTCGGAGCAGGCGGCCGCGGACGCAGCCGTCAGGACGACGAGAAAGAGAATGCGGGCGGAACGAAGCATGGGTCCGTGGAGCGGTGGGTGGAGGGCCGCAAAAGTAGGAGATCCCCGCCAAAGGACCCAACCCGCTCGAACGCCGCGACATAATTGGGATATTCCGCCGCCGATCTACCTTGCGTGCGTGAACAACCGAGGCGAAGCATGTACCCGAAGAACCTGCACGATGCCGAAACGCGCGCCGCGCTGCGGGCGCGCATCGAGGCGCTGGACCCCGCCGCGACACCCGCGTGGGGCAGGATGAACGTCGCCCAGATGCTGGCGCACTGCGCCGAGGTGATGGAGGTCATGAACGGGAAGGAGCTGAAGGGAACGCCCTTCTACATCCGCCTGCTCGGGCCGCTCGTCAAGGGCGTGGTACTCAGCACGAAGCCGTATTCGAAGGACAGCCCCACGCATCCGCAGTACGTGAAAACCGGTCCGGAGGATTTCGAGGCGTCGCGCCGGCGCCTGCTGGCCGCGCTCGACGCCGCGGCGCCGCGCGCGTTCCGCCATCCGATCTTCGGCCAATTGACGGCCGAACAGGGCGGATGGGCGTCCTGGAAGCACATCAATCACCACCTCGAACAGTTCGGGGGGTAGTGCCCCCGTCCTGCCTCACACCCGCTACCCCCGCATGAACAGGATCGCCCTCTCCATCCTTCTGGCCGCAGGTCTCGTCTCCGCGGCCGCCGCCCGGCAGGCGCCGACGTCCCCGCCGTACGGCGGCACCATCTTCATCGACGGGGACATCATCACGCCGGCCGACCCGACCGCGCTCGTCAGCGTGACGGCGACCGGAAGGGGCGTGCGCACGATGTTCGACCGGCGGGTGAACAACTGGGTCCAGCAGAACGCGTACCTCTTCGCGGCCGTTTTCGACGATATGCCGGGTCGCACGGTCGAAATCCAGGTCAACCCGGAGTTCTCGTCGGTGGAATCCGCCCGCGCCCAGGCCGACCGGTTCGCGCCGGCCATCGGGCGCCTTCCGAACGCCCTGCGCAAGGATCTCGAGACCGTGTGGATCCACGCGGGAACGCAACCATTCGGCGGAGGAAATCGGAACCTGCTCATCCACGTCGGACAGGCCGACCAGTACGATCTGAGCGGAATCCTCGAGGAGACGCTGGTGCACGAGGCCGCGCACACGTCGCTCGACGCGTACCACGCGGCCGCGCCGGGCTGGGTCGCCGCCCAGCAGGCCGATCCGACGTTCATCTCGACGTATGCGCGCGACTATCCGACGCGCGAGGACATCGCCGAGAGCTTCCTGCCGTGGCTGGCCCTGCGTCACCGGCGGTCCACGATCGACGCGGTCTATGCGCAGAATATCGAGCGCGCGATGCCGAACCGGGTCGCCTACTTCGACGGGTTGAACCTCGACCTGCGTCCGCTCGTGGCCACCGGAACCGGGGTCGACGACGCGTCGCTCCCGGCGCCGTCGGCACCCCGTTGGCTCGCGAGCTACCCGAATCCGTTCGCGGGTTCGACGACGGTGTCGTTCGAGTTGGACCGACCGACCGACGTACGGGTCGCGATCTTCGATCTGCTCGGCCGGTCGGTGGCCACGCTGGCCGACGGAACGATGCAGCCCGGGGTCCACACGCTGGGCTGGGACGGGCGTGACGACGCTCGGGCCGGGATGTACTTCGCCGTGCTCAGGCACCGATGGGGGGTGACGGCGACGACGCTCGTGCGGGCGAGGTGAGATAGGGTCAGCTCGGGGCGATTGTGGCGCAACGGGTTGTCAGTCCCTATACTGGAAGCGCTACCCCCCGCCGGCCGGCGGTCGTCTCGGCCGCCCGCAGACGAGGTTTCCGATCCCCGAACCCGTCGTCCCCATGAGAGCCTTCTTCAAGTGGACCGGCATCGTGCTGGTCCTCCTCGTCGTCGCGTTCGTCTCCTTCGTGTTCGCGAAGGCCGGCCAGACCTACGAGGCCCCGTATCCAGAGATCGTGACCACGTCCGATTCGGCCGTGGTCGCGCGTGGAAAGCACCTGGTCTACGGTCCGGCGCATTGTGCCGACTGCCACGCTCCGCTCGAGTCCCATGCCCGGCTCAACGCGGGCGAGGAGGTGGACTTCACGGGCGGAAACCCGTTCGAACTTCCGATCGGCACGGTATATCCGGCGAACATCACGCCCGACGCGGAGACCGGCATCGGGCGGTTCACCGACGCCGAGCTGGCCCGGTCGCTGCGGTACGGCGTGCGCCACGACGGCCGTCCGATCATTGACCTGATGCCGTTCTACGACGTGAGCGAGGCCGACATGACCGCGATCCTGTCGTACCTGCGGTCGACGGCCCCCGTCCGGTCTGAAGTACCCGAAAACGAGTGGAATTTCCTCGGCAAGGCCATCCACGCGTTCGGGCTCATCAAGCCGATGGGAGACGGGGACGTGCCCGCCGCGCCGCCCGTCGACTCGACCGCCGCGTACGGCGAGTACCTGGCGCGCAGCGTCGCCAATTGCCGGGGCTGCCATACGAACCGGGATCTCATGACGGGTGCGTACGTGGGACCCGAATTCGCGGGCGGATTCGGCGAGCAGGTCCCCGTCGAAGGCGGCGGCATGAAGTTCGTCGTTTCGGCCAACCTCACGCCGGATCCCGAGACGGGTCGCATGGTCGGATGGTCGGAGGCCGATTTCATTGCGCGTTTCCGTGCCGGGCGCATCGTGAAGGAGTCCTTCATGCCGTGGGAGTCGTTTTCGCGCATGGACACGCTGGAACTGAAGGCGCTCTATCGGTTCTTCCAGACCCTGGACCCCGTGAAGGCCGATCCGCCGATTCCCAAGGAACTCGTGGACACCTGGCCGCCGGAGGCCGAGTAGGGCGCGGCGTCGGATCCGGGACGGCCGTCCGGCGGTTCGCTTCGCATACCCGCGTCGCGCCATGATCGGACCGTTGCCGCCCTGGACCCTCGCGGCGTACTTCGCCGCGTACGTGCTCTTCCTGTTCGTCGGCCGCTCCGTCGCCGTCTGGCGTCGCACGGGCGTGAACCCGTACGTCCTTCCCCGGAGCGACGACGCGCACGGTTACGTCGCGCGCGCCTTCCGATTCGTACTGCCCCTGTGCGCGGCCGCGGCCTTCGTGCCGTGGCTCGCGCCGGGGGCAGACGCGTGGCTCGGCCCGTTTCCGGTGATCGAGCACCCGGCGGCCCGCACGGTCGGATGGGGCCTGCTCATCGCGTCGTTCGCCTGGATCGGGGTCGCCCAGGCCCAGATGGGCGCTTCCTGGCGCATAGGCATCGACGAAGCCCGGTCGACGGATCTCGTGGCCCGGGGGCTGTTCCGGGTGTCGCGCAACCCGATCTTCCTCGGCATGCGCGCGACGCTCGTGGGACTGTTCCTCGTGGACCCGTCGGCCGCCACTATGCTGGTGCTCGTCGTGGGAGAGATCCTGGTCCAGGTCCAAGTGCGGCTGGAGGAAGACCACCTCGCCGCGCTGCACGGCGAGGCGTACGCCGAATACCGCAGGCGCGTCCGGCGGTGGCTCTGACCGGGCTCAGGAGGCCGCCGGCACCCGCTCCTGGTACCACCCGCGGGTCGATACGCAGACGCGGCACACCGACAACATGACGGGCACCTCGACGAGCACGCCGACGACCGTGGCGAGCGCGGCGGGGCTCGTCGGGCCGAAGAGCGTGATCGCGACGGCAACGGCGAGTTCGAAGAAGTTGCTCGCGCCGATGAGCGAGCCCGGCGTCGCGACGTTGTGCGGCACCCGGAAGGCCCGCATCAGCCCGTACGTGAGCCCCGAATTGAAATAGACCTGGATCAGGATCGGGATCGCGAGCAGGATCACGGCCGTCCAGTTCGAGAGGATGTTCTCGGCCTGGAAAGCAAAGATGAGCACGAGCGTCGTGAGCAGCGCGACGATGGTTACGGGGCGGAATCGGGGCAGGAAGCGGCTTTCGAACCATTCCGCCCCCTTCGAACGCAGGAGCGCGACCCGGCTCAGGTACCCGGCCGTGAGCGGAATCACGATGAACACGACGACCGAGACCACGAGCACGGTCGAGGGGATGTGCACCCCGGTCACGCCCACGAGCAGCATGACGATCGGCGCGAACGCGAACACCATGATCAGGTCGTTGATCGCGACCTGGGCGAGCGTGTACGGGCCGTCGCCGTCCGTGAGGTAGCTCCAGACGAACACCATGGCCGTGCACGGGGCCGCGGCGAGGATGATGAGCCCCGCGACGTAGTTGCGGGCGGTTTCCGGGTCGATCCAGCCGAGGGCATCGCCGAAGAGCGTCGTGATGAAGAACCAGCCGAGCAGCGCCATCGAAAACGGCTTGACGAGCCAGTTCACGACGAGGGTGACGATCAGGCCCTTCGGACGCACGAAAACGCCCCGGATTCCGCCGAAATCGATCTTCAGCATCATGGGGTAGATCATGAGCCAGATCAGGACCGCGATGATGACGTTGACCTGCGAGCCCTCGCCGAACTCGAGCGCGGCGAGGGTCGCGGTGAGGTCCGGGGCCAGCGTACCGAGCGCGAGCCCGAGGCCCATGCAGGCGAGGACCCAAACCGAGAGGTAGCGTTCGAAGAAATCGAGGTGTTTGGTGGCCATGACGGTTCAGTAGGCTCGGCGCAGCATGTCGGCAAATGGGTTCGGAAGCGGGCTCGCTTCGACGGCCTGCGCCGCACGCTCCACGTCGTATTCGACGCGTACGAACGTCGGCTCGATCGCCTGCTCGTCGGCCGCCGACACGTCGCCCGGCACGTCGAGCAGCACCCAGCAGGCGCGCGGGTCGCCGTCCTTGGGTTTTCCGACCGAACCGATGTTGATCGCGTGCCGCCACGTGCCCGACTCCTCGTCGCGGATCGCGCGGTGCCACGGCTTGTGGGTATGCCCCATCAGCATCACGTCGGCACCGGCGCCCTGCATGAGCCGCAGCAGGCTCTTGTCCGGGTGATCCTCGAACAGGTACTGGTTGATCCTGATCGGGCTGCCGTGCACCATCAGCACGGTGAACGGACGGGCGCCCGACGACCGCGGCGCGAGCATCTCGAAGCGCATGTGGCGCGGCAGCCCGGCGAGGTAGGCCCGTGTCTCCTCCGTGACCACCGCGTTCGTATACGAGATCGACTCCACGCCTCGGGCCTCGTCCTCCGGGGTCTTGTAGGCGCATCCGCAGTCGGCGGAGTTCACCCCGACGCCCTCGTCGTAATTCCCGGCGAGGGTCGGAATCTTTCGCGCGCGCACGGCCGCGACCACTTCGTTCGGCCAGGGCGCGTACCCCACGAGGTCGCCGAGGCAGTACGTCGCGTCGGGTGCATGCGCGTCGATGGAGGCGAATACCGCCTCGAGGGCGGGCAGGTTGGCGTGGATGTCGCTGAAGAAGGCCAGTCTCATGCTCCCACCTCGCGCGTTTCGACCGGGAGCAGGTCCGTGAGGAACCGGAGCACGCGCTCGAAGGCTTCCGGGACGATGGAGTGGTGCACCCACACGCCTTCCTGGCGGCTCCGGATCAGCCCCGCGTCCCGGAGCACCGAGGCGTGGTGCGACAGCGTCGGCTGCGACAGGTCGAAGCGGTCCTGGATGCGGCAGATACACACCTCGCCGTCGGCGCCCGCGATGAGCGTCAGCATCTGGAGCCGAACCGGGTGGGCGATCGCCTTGAGCTGCGCGGAAACGCGCTCGACCTCCTCGGCGGGGGCGAGCGTCCGGCAGACGTCGTCGGTCGGGCAGGTGGCCATCGGGTACGGGGGCCGGGCGCGAAGCCCGGTGAAAATTGTGGAAAGCGTATGCGGGAAGCAATTTATAGACGAACATCAATATAGACAATGATCAATGTCTCGCACGTCGCCGTGGCCGCCTTTTGACGGCTCCGCGCGGCTCGAGGCGGGAGCACATGCTGCACATCAAGATCCTGGGCCCCGGCTGCCACAACTGCCGGCGTCTCGAGGCCCACACGCGCGAAGCCCTCGCGGCCGAGCACCTGGACGCGGAGGTCGAGAAGGTCGAGGACATCACCCACATCATGGCCTACGGCATCCTGCGCACCCCCGGGCTCGTGATCGACGGGAAGGTGGTGCTGTCGGGGCAGGTTCCGACCCCGGACCGCATCGCGGAGATCCTGCGCGCGTACGCCGGGGCGAACTGACATGGCGAGGTTCGCGGTGTTCTCCTCCCTTCGCGAGCGGCTGCGGGGGGTCGGCGAGTCGCGCAAGTTCGTCGCGCTGGTCGCGGCGTTCCTTCTCTTCTACTTCGCGCCGCCCGACGCATTGGAGGCCGGGTGGGCACGGCCCGCGCTTGCCCTGCTGCACGAATATGCCCGGGCGCACGTCCTGACGTGCCTGGTGCCGGCGTTCTTCATCGCCGGAACGATCACGGTGTACCTGAACCGGGATGCCGTGATGAAATTCCTCGGGCCGGAGGCGAGCCGCTGGATCTCGTATCCGATCGCGAGCCTGGCGGGCGGGGTACTCGCCGTCTGCTCCTGCACGGTGTTGCCGCTCTTCGCCGGCATCCACCGGCGCGGCGCCGGCCTGGGACCCGCCATCGCGTTCGTGTTCACGGGACCCGCCATCAACGTGACGGCCATCTTCCTGACGGCCTCGGTGCTCGGATGGCACTTCGCCGCGTTCCGGCTCGCGGCCGCGATGGCGATCGCCATCGTCGCCGGGCTCGTGATGGTGGCGCTTTTCGAACGGGACCGGGGGCCGTCGGAGGCCGCACCGTGGGCCGACGCATCGGCCGAGGCCGCCTACCCCGGGCGAACCGTCGCGGCCTTCCTCGGCGCCCAGCTGCTCTTGCTGGTCGTGCTGGGCATCGGCGCCCTGCCGTGGGCGGTCCGCCTCGGGATCGCCGCGGTCGCCGTGGCCGTCGTCGTGCGGCTGGCCTTCACGGCCTTCCCGGCCGAGGACCGCAGGACGTGGATCGACGAGACGTGGGTCTTCGCCAAGCAGATCATGCCGCTGCTCTTCGTCGGCGTGGCCATCGCGGGCCTGATCACCGCCTTCCTGCCCGAAGTGCTCGTCGCCCGCGTCGTGGGGGGCAACGGGGTGCTCGCGAACACGATCGCCGCGACCTCGGGGGCCCTGATGTACTTCGCGACCCTGACCGAAATCCCGATCCTGCAGTCGCTCATGCGGCTGGGCATGGGGGACGGTCCCGTCATGGCGATGCTGCTCACCGGAAACGCGCTGAGCATTCCGAACCTGATCGTGCTGCAGCGCATCCTGGGATCCCGGCGCACGGTGGCGTACCTCGCGCTCACGGTTTCGCTCAGCATCGTCGCCGGCCTCGTTTTCGGGCGCTGGATCGCCTGAGACCCTCGGGGAAAGGGCGGGCGGGCCGCGGTGGTGCCGCGGTCTTTCGGGAGGGGCCTGTTGCCCGCAGGGTGACTTGACCGCACGAGCCCGCAGCGCGTAGTCTCTGCCGCCCGCCGCCTGCCATGTCGCTATCCCTCCTGCTCGCCCTTGCCGCCGCGATCTTCCTCGTCGCGCTGCTCTACTCGTCGGTGGGGCACGCCGGCGCGTCGGGCTACATCGCCGTCATGTCGCTCTTCGCCCTCGCGCCCGAGGAGATCAAGCCCATCGCGCTGGCCCTGAACATCCTCGTCGCGTCGATCGGCACCTGGCAATTCGCGCGGGCCGGGCACTTCGATTGGAGCACCTTCTGGCCGTTTGCCGCGCTCTCGGTGCCGATGGCGTTCGTCGGCGGTTACGTCCACGTGCCGGTAGGTGTCTTCGAGTGGGTCGTCGGCCTCGTGCTGCTGTGGTCGGCGGGGCAGTTCTTCTTCCGCCCGACGTCGGACGACGCGGCGTCCCGGCCCTCGCTGCCGGTCGCGCTGGCGGCCGGCGCGGGCCTCGGATTCCTGTCGGGCCTCGTCGGGGTCGGGGGCGGAATCTTCCTGACGCCGCTGCTGCTCCTGGCAGGCTGGGCGCGCACCAAGACCGCTTCGGCGGTTTCGGCAGCCTTCATCCTGGCGAACTCGGTGGCGGGGCTGGCCGGAAACGTCACGGCCACGCGGGACTTTCCGCCGATCGCGATCGCGCTGATGGTTGCCGCCGTCGTCGGCGGCTCGATCGGGTCGTACCTGGGGTCGAGCCGGCTCGCACCGGCCGCGATCAAGAAGCTGCTGGCCGTCGTGCTCGTGATCGCGGGGGTGAAGCTGCTGCTGGCGTGAGGCGGGTAGTCGGCGCACCGACTACCCCTGGTTGCCGGAGTCGGACGCGTTGCGTAGTTAACGCCCGCACTCGACCCGAGCAGCCATGACGGAAATCGATCCCGCCCAGCCTTCCGGGCGGTTGTTGTCGCTCGACTTCTTCCGCGGCGCCACGATGGTGCTGCTCATGGCCGAGTTCACGTGGCTCTTCGAGCACCTCGTCGCGCCGCCCGTTGCCGGGACCTGGGTGGAGGCTGTGGCGCGGCAGTTCCACCACCACGAGTGGAACGGGCTGCGGTTCTGGGACCTGGTGCAGCCGTACTTCATGTTCATCGTGGGGGTCGCGATCCCGTTTTCGGTCGCGGCCCGCGAGAAGCGCGGCGATTCGGCCGTTTCGATTCGGAATCACGCGATCAGGCGGGCGCTCCTGCTGCTCGTCATCGGATGGGCGCTCTACTGCATCGACCCGGGGCGCATCACGTTCCGCTTCCAGAACGTGCTGGCGCAGCTCTCGGTGACGTACCTGGTCGCGTTCTTCCTCATGCGGAAGTCCTGGCGCACGCAGATCGCCTGGTCGGTCGGGTTCATCGCCGTCGCCGAGTTCCTGTACCGCGCCTTCCCCGTGGTGGGCTTCAACGAGCCCTTCGTGCCCGACCGGAATTTCGGCGCGTGGTTCGACCTGCTCCTGTCGGGCGAACTGTCGGACGGACACTGGGTCTCGTTCAACGCGATTCCGACCACCGCCCACACGATCTGGGGCGTGATCGTCGGCCAGCTCTTGATGAGCGACCGGTCGGAACGCGACAAACTGCGGCCCCTGCTGCTATTTGGCACCGCACTGCTCGTGGCGGGATTTGCGCTCGACCCCGTCACGCCGATCGTCAAGCGCATCTCGACCTCGACCTTCGTGCTCGCGAGCGGCGGCTGGACGCTCCTTACCCTCGCCGCGTGTTACTGGGTGATCGACGTGCGCGGCCGGCGCTCATGGGTCGCCCCGTTCGCGGTCGTAGGAATGAACCCGCTGTTCATCTATGTCTTCGCGCACGTGGGCGGGGCCGACCTGATCGCGAAGATCGTGAAGCCGTTTACGCACGGGCTGTTCGGCTGGGCGGGGGAGCCCACCGCGGCGATCGTCACGAGCCTCGTGGTGCTGGCCGGGCTCTGGGGGCTGAGTTATTGGCTGCACCGGAGCAGGATCTATGTACGGATCTGAACGGCAGGTCGCTGCACAGTGACGACCGGGACGGCTGCGAAATGTCGGCCGCGAGGTGTGTCAGAGCTTGACGAACCGGAATGACGACGCGCCGGGGCCTCGGGACGGCACCAATTGACCCAGGTAGACGCCGGGCGGAAGGCGACTGACGTCCAGCACGAGCTCGCTCCCGAGCGTGGGTCGATCGACCTGCCGAGAAAGGACGCGCCGCCCGATCCGGTCGTAGACGCTGATGTTCACGGGTCCGGGCGCACCGGAGGGAATCCGAAGCGTCACGTGGTCCTCGGCCGGGTTCGGGTAGACGGTCGCGACCGCGTCCGATTCGGGGTGGTCCCGCTCGATGCCCACGTACGTGCCGGCGGTCTTCCCGTTCACGTAATACCACACGAGGTCATGCGCCCAGAATGTTCCCTCGACGAACGTCAGGATGCTGTATGGGCCAATCCCATCGCCCAGGTAATGAGACTCGTGCCAATACGCGCCGAGAGTCCAGTTGCACCCATTGGTCGACACCGAGACACCGAGCAATGCGGTCGTGCCGACGCCCGAGCAGGCCAGCCTGAATGTGCCCGCCTCGACCTCACGTCTGCCCGCGGATGTCACCGGCATGAAGCGCGGTATCTCCCCGTCCGGGAACCCGAACTGCCCGGCATGGAACGGATCGTACCGGTAAATCACTCCATCCGAGGAGTCGGGGCGCAGGTATTCGGTGGATGCGCCCCCGATCGAGTTCACGCTTTCCACGACCGCGTATCGGCGACCGTTCGCCATCGTCGCCTCGCCCGTGACCGTTCGCGTTTCGAGATAGGAGATCATCGGGGACCAGTAGCGATACTGCCACCGGTTGCCGACCTGCAGCGGGAAGTAGTCGAGTGCCTGCAGGATGGAATCGGGCACCTGGGCGGCTGCTGTGCCACCCGCGGAAATCAGGCCCGAAACCAGGAGCGCCGTCGCCGTTACGACTCCGGCATATTGAGTGCGCATGGGTCACACCAGTTCGCGCAGCGCCGTCAGCAACCGCCCGACCTCGACCTCGCTGTTGAAGATGTGCGTCGAGAAGCGCAAGCCGTTGTATTCGGCGATCGGAATCACCTTGACGACGAGGTCCTGCGCCGAGAGTGCGGCCGCGACGTCTACTGCCTTGGCGCGGTTCAGCGAGATGGAAACGATGCCCGAGGCCAGTTCGGGCGCATCGCTCGTGAGGAATCGAACGCCGTTCAGGGTCGCCAGGCCCTCGCGCAGCAGGTTTCGGAGCTCCAGGCATCGCGCGGCGATGCGCGCGCGGCCGATGCGTTCGTGGAATTCCATCGCCACCCCGTGGCCGATGATCTGCGCGACGTTGCGAGTCCCTGTCGCGGCCGTGTACGGTGCGAAACCCTGCGACAGGAAGGTCGGGCGGACGCGGTCCTGGACTTCCTTCCGCAGGTAGAAGAGCCCGCTGCCCTTGGCGGCGAGCATCCACTTGTGGCTCGATGAGGCGTAGGTGTCGACGCCGAGCGCCTTGACGTCGATCTCGAGCATGCCCGGGGCCTGGGCGCCGTCGCAGACGAGCAGAATGCCACGCGGACGCGCGATCTCCTGCGCGATGCGCCCCAGGGGCATGACGATTCCGGTGATGGTGCAGACGTGGCTCACGCTGACGACGCGGGTGCGGTCGGTGACGGCGGCCTGGAGCATCTCCACGATTTGGCGAGAATCCCTCGCCGGGGCCGGAATCGGCACTTTCACGATGCGGACACCCCGTCGCCGCTCGGCCGCTTCCCATCCGACGAGGCCGCCGTGGTGCTCGTGCGTCGTCGTGAGCACCTCGTCGCCCGGCTCGAAGTCGATGCCGTCGGCGACCATGTTCATGCCTTCGGTGGTATTGCGCGTAATCGCGGTCTCGTCGAGGTCTGCGCCGAGGAACGCGGCTGCCTGTTTCCGCACGTCTTCCATGCGGGCCCCGACCGGCCCGAAGACGTTGGGCGAAGGGTTGCCCTCGATCTCGCGCATGGCCGCCGAGATGGCGTCGAGGACGACGCGGGGCGTGGCGCCGAGCGTCCCGCAATTGAAGTGCGCGATGCCGGGATTCAGCGTGAACTCCCGACGCACCTCGCGCCAGAAGGCCTCGTCGGGGAGCGTGGCCGCTGCGGTCGACAGGGTGTCGAGCTGCCTGGCGACCGAGGGGGCGATGTCCTTGAGCCAGCCCGAAGGGGTGACGAGCGGAAGGGCGGCCGCGAGCGGGGCGGCCTTGACGAAGGTGCGGCGGTCCATGGGGGTTGCGGCGTGGCCACGTCTTCCTTGTGGCGGGCTTGCCCCCATGATAGGGGCAACCCAGTCGTCTCGCATCCGGCTTTGCGGGGGTCGAATTTGGAAAAAGTGGCCTCAAATCGATGTATTTGCCCACTTTTTGGTGCAAAAACATCGAAAAGGGGCCGATAGTCGACATATTTGGCCGTTTTTTGGGGTCAATACGTCGAAAAAGGGCCACAAATTCCATTTTCGCACGCAGAAGCGGACCTGCGTGCCCGCCCGCGCACCGACGCCGCGAGATCGACCGCCCCGCCGCCCCGCCGCGGGATCCCCCCCGCGCCGCCCGCCGTTGAGGGCGCCATGAGAACGATCCTGCTCCTCGCTCTGCTGTTGTTCGGCGCGTCCGGCGTCAACGCCCAGCACACCCTCCGCGGCCTCGTCACCGACGAGCACGAGGGCACGCCGCTCCCCGGCGCGAACGTGGTCCTCGACGGAACACCCACGGGCACCACGACGGACGACGACGGCCGCTTCGTGCTCACCGGCATCCCGGACGGACCCCAGGTCATCGTGGTCTCGTTCGTCGGATATCGCAGCGCCCGCCTCGCGCTCGTCTTTCCGCGCCCGAGTCCGGACGAGCCGATCGACGTGGCACTGGAAGAGGACGAGGAAGAACTGGAAGAGGCGTTCGTGGCCGCCACCCGAACGGGGCGTACCATCGCCGACACGCCGACGCGGGTGGAGACGATCGGCGGGGAGGAGATCGAGGAGAAGATCGCGATGGACCCTTCCGGGATCTCCATGCTGCTCAACGAGTCGCCGGGAATCGTCGTGCAGCAGACCTCGGCCGTTTCGGTGGGCTCGGCCTTCCGCATCCAGGGGCTCGACGGGCGGTACACGCAGCTGCTCAGGGACGGCTTTCCGCTGTTCGGAGGGCTGGGTAGCGGTCTGTCGCTGTTGCAGATTCCGCCCCTCGACCTCGCCCAGGTCGAGGTGATCAAGGGGCCGGCGTCGACGCTTTACGGCGGCGACGCGATTGCGGGTCTCATCAACCTCGTCACGAAAGCACCGAGCGAAGAGGGCGAGCGCACGCTGCTGCTGAACGCCTCGAGCGCCGCCGGCCTGGACGCCGGGGCCTGGATTTCCGGGCGGAACGAGCGTACCGGCCACACCCTGCTCGTCACCGGATCGGGGCAGCGCGCCTACGACCCGGACGGCGACGACTTCACGAACCTTCCGGCCGTGCGCCGGCTGACCGTCGTGCCCACGTGGGTGCGGTACGGCGCGGGCACGCTCACGCTGTCGGCGACGGGCGCCGTGGAGTCGCGGTCGGGCGGATACGTGCCCGCCGTGCAGGACGACAAGACCGGGTACCGCGAGCGCAACGAGTCGGGGCGCCTGGCGGCCAGTGCGCGGTACGAGCGGGAAACGGCGGGCGGAAGCTGGATCGCGAAGTCGAGCGTCAGCCTGTATCACCGCGTCGTGCAGGTGCCCGACGCCCGCTTTTCGGGACGGCAGACGGCTTCGTACAGCGAGCTGACGCGCGTTCGGGAGCTCGGTGCGCACCAAGTGATCGCCGGCGTCGACGTGCGCAGCGACCGGTTCGACTCGGGCGACGACTCGGACGCCCGGCCCGATTTCGCCTACACCTCGGCGGCGGTTTTCGGGCAGGACACCTGGGACGTGCACGAGCGGCTGACGCTCGAAGGCGGGCTGCGCCTCGAGACGCATTCCGAATTCGGCACGTTCGTGCTGCCCCGTCTGAACGTGCTCGTGCGCCCCGCGGCGGGGCTGTCGCTGCGCGCCGGGGCCGGTCTCGGCTACAAGGCGCCGTCGCCGTTCCTGGAAGAGGCCGAAATCAGGGCGTTCCGGGGGGTTACGGAACTCGGCCCGGGTGTGGACGCCGAGCGGTCGCAGGGCGGAGGGCTCGATCTGAACTGGAGCACGGTGCTGGGCGGGCTCGGCGTGTCGTTCAACCAGGCGATCTATGCGACGCGGCTCGACCATCCGCTGGTCCCCGTGGAAGACGGCGCGCTGCTGCGGTTCGAGACCGGGACGGGCTATGTGCGGTCACAGGGCGCCGAGACGACGCTCAAGCTCTCGGCCGGCGACCTGAAGCTGTTTCTCGGGTACGTGCTGCTCGACGCCGACCGGGTCGCGTCCGGGGCGGATATTCCGCTCGCCCTGGCCTCGCGCCACCGCACCTATACCGTGCTCGTCTGGGAGCGCCATGGCAAGGGGCGCATCGGGTGGGAGGCGTACTGGGCCGGGTCGCAGGTCCTACCGGACGGGACGGAGACGCCCGACTACCTCGTGACCGGCATCATGGCGCAATGGCGATTCGGGCCGGTGCGGCCGTTCCTGAACCTGGAGAACCTGCTCGACACCCGGCAGGAATCGCTCGTCGCAGGTGCGCCCGTGAGCCCGGTCTTCGCGCCGATCTGGGGCCCGACGGACGGGTTCATCGTGAACGCCGGGGTGCTCGTCGACTGGTAGCGGGCTCTCGTGTGGCGGTTGAATGACTCCCCGTCGTACCGAATCTGCAAAAGGCCAGTCCAATGACCTGCAAAAGGCCAACTACTCATGCTGCAAAAGGCCAAGCAGAAGGCCTGCAAAAGTACAAGTGCATGGAACGCGCAGCACCTGGACGACGTATGGAAGCCCGTTGCTGAAGCCACATCCTGCCGGGAACTGGCATGTCATACCTACCGCGACTTCTCGATGACGAGGTCCAGAAGAGCCTGAAGGCCATCGGTGCGGTGGTGATCGAGGGGGCCAGGGCCGTCGGAAAGACCGAGACCGGACGTCGTCACGCCCGAAGCGCGGTGCTGCTCGACGTGGATTCAAGGGCACGAGCCATGGTGTCGGTGGATCCCAGGATTCTGCTGCAGGGCGAGACACCGCGACTGATCGACGAATGGCAGATCGAGCCTGAATTGTGGAATCATGTCCGTCGCGAGGTCGACGACCGGCGCGCGCCGGGCCAGTTCATTCTCACCGGCTCGTCCGTTCCGCCGGACGACATCACGAGACACTCCGGTGCCGGGCGAATCGTGCGGCTGCGATTGCGGCCGATGTCACTATTCGAGGCGGGCCGATCGACCGGTTCGATCTCACTCGCCGCTCTGATGGAGGGGGAGGCGGTCAGCGCTGCGGATTCGGGGGTGACGGTGCAGGATCTCGCCAACTGGATCTGCCTCGGCGGTTGGCCGGGGATCCACGGAAAAGAGGTCGAGTCGGCCTTGACGGTGGTGCGGGGATACGTGACCGAGCTGCGAAGGAGCGACGTACACCGGGTGGACGGAACCAGGCGGGATCCGGAACGGATCGGTCGCTTTCTGAGGAGCCTGGCACGAAATACGGCTTCCACCGTGGCCGTCAAGACCCTGGCGGTCGATGCGGGTGGAGCCGACGGCCCCCTGGCCGAGGAGACGGTGCGCCTGTATCTCTCTGCGCTCGAACGACTCATGGTGACCGAGGATCTGCCGCCGTGGTCACCGTCCCTGCGATCGAGGGCGCGCATAAGGGCTGCTTCGAAGAGACATTTCGTGGATCCGTCCCTGGCGGCCGCGACGTTGAGAGCAGGGCCAACACGTCTTCTGGCTGATCCGGAGAGCATGGGATTGCTCTTCGAGTCACTCGTCCTGCGAGACCTCAGGGTATACGGGCAGGCCTTGGGTGCGGAATTCTACCACTACCGCGACAGCAACGATCGGGAGGTGGACATCGTCATCGAGCTTCCCGATGGTCGATGGGCCGCGGTGGAAGTCAAGCTCGGCCACCGAACCATCGATGCGGCGGCCGAAAGCCTCCTGGGATTTGCGTCCCAGGTGGACGGACCCCCACCCGCTGCTCTCATCGTGATCCAGGGATTCGGATACGGCTACACCCGTCCTGACGGCGTCCGGGTCGTTCCGATCGGGGCGCTAGGGCCCTGATCACCGTCGTGGTAGCCGGTCAGTCC
>JANJTM010000027.1 GCA_024711125.1 Rhodothermales bacterium | reverse complement strand
CGTGGGGTTGTTTTCGCCGGATTCTGCCGTTCTAATTTTATTTCCCGCGGGGACCGGCCGGGGCAGCGCTACGCGTCCGCCCGGGGCCGCGTGCCGACGTCCACTGCCGCATGTCCCGCACCCCGAACGTCGCCTGGTTCGCCGCGCTGCTGGTTTTCGCCTCGTGCGACGCCGGCTTCGAGGGCAACCGGAATGCGAACGAACCTCCCGAAACGCGCCTGAGCGTGCGGGACGAGTCGCTCGTGGACAATCTCGGCGAAGCGGGGCGGCTACGGTCCACGCTTCGCCTCTCGTGGGTGGGAGACGATGCCGACGGTTTCGTGGCCGGGTTCGAGGTGCGCACCTTCCCCGAGGACGCCGTTCCCGGGGCCGAAGACGGGTGGACGTACACGACCTCGAACGATTCCCTCCTGCTTCTCCCTATCCCGGGCGGAAGCTCCGTGGCGAACGTCTTCGTCCAGGTTCGAGCGGTGGACGATGCCGGCCTTCGCGATCCGAGTCCCGCTTCGACGCTGTTCCCGATCCGGAATTCGCCCCCGGCCATCGCCTTGTCCCGCTTCGAGTTGCCGCCCGACACGACGTTCACGATCGTGTCGTTCGCCTGGCGCGCGACCGATCCCGACGGCGTGCAGAACCTCGCCTCCGTCTCGATCGGCCTGAACGATTCGACGACGTTCGTCGAGATCGATCCCTCGTTCGACTTCGTCACCCTCGTGGCCGACCGAGACCAGGTGCGTTCGGGCGCCGCCGAGGTCGACGCGGCGATCTACCTGGGTCGGGGCGTGCAGGCGACCTCCCTTCGCCTCCCCGGTCTGCGCCCGGGCGGAGACAACACGTTCTACGTGCGCGCCGTCGACCAGGCCGACACGACGAGCACGATCGCACGCCACACGTGGCACGTCAAGCGCGCCGTCTCCAACGTGCTGTACGTCAACGACTACCGGCTCGCGAATCACCCGAACGTGACCGCGTGGCACATGGCGCGGCTGCGCGCCCACCTGCCGGCCGGGTACGCGGTCGACTCCTGGGACCTTTCGCAGCCGTACACCACGGGATCGTCCGGCACCGTGCCGCGCTCCGCTGCCCTTCCGCCCGTGGCCGAGCCCATGCTGCGGCTGACGCTGTCGATGTTCGACTACCTCTACTGGGTGTCCAGTTCGACGATCGGAACGGCGGCCACCGACAACATGCCCTTCGTCGCGCCCGCGCTGTCTGACTTCTTCGAGAACGGGGGTCGCATGCTCGTGCATTCCCCGACGGCGGTTGCCGGTCGGGACACCGACTTCACCGACAACGCGGCCGTGCTGCTCCTGCCGCTGAGTCGTCCTCTCGTGCTGCCCGATTCGATCGGGCGCCTCGAACTGCGTACCAACGCCGCGGTCACTCCGTCTGCCGCGGCCGCCGCCATCGGCCTGCCCGCGCTCGTCTCTGACCGGTTCTTCATCAACGTACGGCCCTACGAGGCCACGGGCACCACGATCGTGCCGCTGTACACCGGGGTCTTCGCGTACCGCACGACCCGCGGGGCTTCGGGCACGTGGCCGGGAGCGTCGACCGTCGCCTCGATGTCGGCCGACCGCCGCATTGCGCTCGTGTCCATACCGCTCGTGAACGACCAGACGGGCGAATCCCAGTTCAAGGTGGCCGGCACGTCCGACGCGGCGGGACCCGCCGTCGTCGGCGCGCTGCTTGACGCGCTGGAGTTTCCGAAGCGATGACTTCGAACCGCCTCCACCTCCTTGCCGCGATCCTCGGCATCGCCCTGCTGGGCGTGAGTCCGGCCGTGGGCCAGGGCCGTATCGCCGGCCGGGTGACCGACGCGGCCTCGGGCGAGGCCCTGATCGGAGTGAACGTGATCGTCGTCGGCACGTCGTCCGGCTCTTCGACCGACATCGACGGCAACTACGCGATTCCCGACCTCAGGGCCGGTTCCTACAACATCCGTGTGTCGTACATCGGGTTCGAAACCCGGCTGTACACGGGCATCGCTGTCGCCAACGGCCAGACCACCCGGCTCGACATCACGCTCGAAGAAGCCGTGCTCTCGACCGAGGGCGAGGTTCTCGTGATCGGAGAGCGCCCTCTCGTCGATGTCGAGGAGTCGACGTCGACCGCCCGCATCTCCAGCGAAGTGCTGCAGGCGGCGCCGATGCGGGACGTGCAGGCGGCCGTTGGCGCGCAGGTCGGCATCACGCGCGACCCCACCGGCCTCTACATCCGCGGCGGCAGGGCCGAGGAAACCGGCTTCATCGTGGACGGCGTATCGGCCAAGGACCCCCTGGCCGGCACGGGATTCGGTCTCGACCTCGGGTCCAACGCGTTTTCGGAGATCGAGATCACCACCGGCGGGCTCGGCGCCGAGGTCGGCGACGTCACGAGCGGCGTGGTCAGCGTGCAGACCCAGGACGGCACCGACCGGTTCGAAGGTTCGTTCTCCCACAAGAGGGACGACCTGGGGTTCAACGGGGACTCGCGCTCGAATTTCCGCGAGGATCTCTACGAGATGACCGTGAGCGGTCCCGTGGTGCGCGGAAAACTGCGGTTCTTCGTGGCCGGGCAGGTGCAGTTGGCTGACGGTTTCACGCGGCACATTTCGACGCCCGACCAGGTACGCACGTCGCTCACGAATTCCACCGCCCTGCTTCCGCGCGCGGGAAACCGGTGGAACGGCCTCGGCAAGCTCACCTGGGAGGTCGGGACCGGGATGAAGCTGCAGGGATCGTACCAGCGCTCGCTGACCGTCAACCAGAACACCCGCATGCTGCAGGTGACCGGAAACGACGCCGTCGTGCAGCCGGGCTTCCAGTACGCGTTCATCCTCGAGCCCGACAACGCGAACACCTACGGCCACGACAACATCATCAGCTACGTCAAGTGGTCCCACGCGCTCGGAAGCCGCTCGTTCTACGACGTCCAGGTGTCGCGGCTCTTCACCCGGCTCCGGGCCGACGCCAACGGTCGGCCGTGGCGGCCCGCGACCGTCGACAGCGAACTGGACCCGTCGAGCGTCATCACGTATCCCCCGAACGTCTTCGTCGACGCGGACGGAAACCCGCTCGATCCCAACGCCCTCTTCGTGCTCCCCGGACCGGGGTTGGTCAACAACGGCGGCATCGCCACGCGATTCCACGACCACTTCGCCGAAGAATGGACGGCCCGCGCGACGTATACGCTGTTTTCGGTGTCGCAGAACCACCGGACGAACGTGGGCCTCGAACTCAAGTTCAACGATTACCAGTGGATCGACATCGAGCGCCCATGGGTAGGCGCCCCGATCGGCGGCGACGCGGGCGCCTCCACGAACCGCCTCGGGGAGTCCAGCGACGTCTGGCGGGTCAAGCCGCGGCGTGGCGGCGCCTGGCTCACCCACCAGGTTCGGTACCGCGGGCTGATCGCCAACGTCGGCGCACGGTGGGAGTACTGGTCGCCCGGTGCCTACGTGGACGATCTCGTGGAGGACGAGCGTGCCCCGGTCCCCGAGGGCGTGCGGGAGTCGTACCGGGACAACACGATCGGGCTCTTCGGCCTGCGGACGAAGCTGCGCATGCTGCCGAAGTTGCGCGTTTCCTTCCCGATCCAGGAAAACCGTGTCCTGTTCTTCAACTACGGGCATTCCACGCGGCTTCCGCACCCGACCTTCGTGTACACCGGGCTCGACCCGTACTACCAGGACCGCTCGTTCTTCGCCGATCTCGGCAACCCGGACCTGGATCCCGAGGTCGACGTCTCGTACGAACTCGGCCTGCGCACCCAGTTTTCGAATGACGACGCGCTGAACGTCGCCGCCTTCTGGCGCGACAAGTATGATTTCATCACGGTCGAAAACGCCCTGGTCAAGGACCCGACCGGTCGCGAGGTCACCCGCGCCTTCCGGATCAACGGGGACTTTGCCCGCGTGCGCGGCATCGAGGTGTCGTACCTCAAGCGCATCTCGACCTGGTTCCAGGGCCAGGCGTCGGTCTCCTACTCCCGCGCCACGGGCCTCAGTTCGACCAACAACGACGCGCTCACGCAATTCCTGGCCAACGGGGACATCGACAACACGTTCGAGACGCCCCTGGCCTGGGACCGCCCGCTCGACGTCAAGGGAAGCGTGCTCCTCACGGGCGACGAGAACCGCGGACTGTTTTCCGTTCCCGGCACGAAGAACTTCCGCATCTACCTCTCCACCACCGTGCGCTCGGGGCAGCGCTATACGCCGGTCGAGTTCAAGGGCCGGCAGGTCAACCCGTTCACGGGAGAACAGGACTGGCGGCCGGTCTACGAAACCGTGAGCGACCCGGCGCGGCGGTACTCGCGCCTCGGCTCCCCGTGGTGGTGGTTCGACCTGTCGCTCCAAAAGACCGCCGCGGTCGGATCGACCCGGCTGGCGTTCACCGTCGAGGTGACCAACCTCTTCGACCAGCGGAACGCGGTCATCATCAACCCGGTCACCGGCGAAGCGTACCCGGACGTAGACCCTTCGCAGACCGACATGACCGCGCTGCGCGCCGATTCCCGCTACGACGTCGCCGACGGCGTGCGCGACCTGCGTTACGACGACCCGAACTCGTCGGGCCTGCCCCCGCTCAACCCCGCGCGGTTCCTTCCCCAGCGGCATGTCATGGTCGGAATGACCGTACGATTCTGATGCGCGCCGCACGACTGGTCATAACGATCCTCGCCCTGACCGCGCTTCCCGCGCAGGCGCAGTTGTTGCCCTCCCTCGGCGACGAGCGCGCGGGCACCTCGGGCTTCCAGTTCCTCAAGATCCCGATCGACGCCCGGTCGGCCGCGCTCGGCGAAGCGGTCGTGACGTCTCCGGGCGACATCGCGGCCCTGCACTGGAATCCCGCCCTGGCCGCGTGGACCTCCGGGCCGGGCGCAGCCCTGCACCACACCGCCTATTTCGTGGACGTCACGCTCGATTACGCGGGTTTCGTGCTTCCGCTCGGGGGCACCAACCTGGCCGTCGCGGCCTCGGTCCAGGCCATGGACTCCGGCTCGATGGACGTGACGACCGAGTTCCAGCCCTACGGAACGGGCGAGACGTTCAGCCTGCGCGACCTCGCGGTGGGACTTACCGTCGCGCAGCGCCTGACCGACCTGTTCAGCTACGGGGTCACCGGTCGACTCGTACAGGAGTCGGTGGCCGGATTGACCGCCCGCACCGCCACGTTCGACCTCGGGTTCTACTATGCCGTCGGAGCGACCGGCATGGACCTGGCGGTCGTCATCCGCAACTTCGGCCTCGACGGCACGCCCAAGGGCGAACTGGACCGGCCGGTGATCGGTTCGCCTTCCACGGTGACCGAAACGACGTTCGAGGCCCTGACCGTGCCCACGTCCTTCCACCTCGGGGTCTCGTACGACGCGATGCGTGGCCGTTCCGACCAGAGCCTCACCGTGTCGGCGCAGTTGAACAAGCCCAACGACAACGCCGAGCACTGGAGCGTGGGCGCCGAGTACGGGTGGCACGATACCCTATTCCTGCGCTCGGGGTACCGTTTCGCGATCGACGAGGCCACGACGCCGTCGGCCGGCTTCGGCGTACGCGTTCCGATTTCCGGGCTGTCCCTTCGTTTCGATTACGCATTCGACCGGCTCGAGCGCCTCGGCGCCGTGCATCGCGTGGGGGTGAACGTAGGCCTGTGAACCGATTCCTCCTCATCGCCTTCGTGTTCGTCGCCTCGGGTTGCGACGCGCTCTTCTCGTCCAAGAGCGATCCCGTGACCGACGGGATCTTCGAGGCCGGGCGCAGCGAGCCCTCGCTGCTGAACGAAGTCGAATACGTACCGCTGTTCCCGTTCTTCGAACTCGGGGCGACCGGCACCCCGCTCGACGGCCCTACCGACGTCTACGTCGGCTACGACGAACTGCTCTACGTCACCGACGCGACCGGTCTGCACATTCTCGACATTTCCGGACGGCCCGCCCTCCACGTGCCGATCCCGGGCGGAGCCACGTCGGTCGTACAGGACCGGCGCCTGCGCGTATACGTCACGGCACGGCGGGACACCACGATCGCGGGGCGCACGTGGCGCCTGCCCGTCGTGCTGCGATATGACGACGTGCCGACGGGCGCGCCGCGCATCGGCCGCATCCTCTGGCACCCCTTCGACGACGACTCGCGGAAATTCAACCGGCCCGATCCCGTGGCGACCGACGAGGAGGTCGCTTTCACCGGGGTTGCCGTCCTGCCGGACAACCACGTGTACGTCGCGAGGCAGGGCCCGGTCAACGACCGCGCCTCGATCTTCTTCGCGCACAACATCGTGCTCGAATTCGACGAGGCCGGGGACAACATACAGGCCATCGTGTCGCTCAGCCCCACCCAGGAAAGCCTCGTGAGTTCCGTGTGGCCGACCGATGTCACGGCCTTCGTGCATCCGCCGCAGCGCGCGTCGTTCCCGGCCCAGCGCCATTTCCTGATCGCGCAGTCCGGCGGACCGGCCGGGGTCCGGCTTCGCTACTCGGCGCTCTCGGTGCGCGTCGTGGAAACCCCCAACGGACGCGAGTTCCAACCGGACCCCGCGCTCATCCAGTCGGCGTTCCGGGAGGATGTCGATGCCCTCTACGACGACTTCCGTTTCACGCGCGTGACCGACCTGGCCGTGGCCATGGACGGAACGAACTACCTGTTCGTGCTCGACGGCGGCGAGCACCGCCTGTCGGTCTTCACCGCGTCGGGTATCGAGGGGGTTGCCCCTCCGCCCGGCTCCACGAGCGCCCTGCCGGTCAACGTGTCCTTCGGCTCGGAAGGTGACGGCGCCCTGCAATTCTCAGCGCCCCAGGGCGTGGCGTACTTCAACCGTACGGTCTACGTCGCCGACACCGGGAACGGGCGCATTTCGCGTTTCCGCCTGAACACCGACTTCGAGTGATGGGCCCCGTCCGGAACGTGGCTGCGGCGGTCGCGCTGTTCGCGCTCGCCGCGTCACCCGCCGCCTCGCAGCCGGTGCAGAACGTCGGCACCGCGTCTAGTTTCGACATCGCGACGTGGAACATCGAGTGGTTCGGGTCGACCGGCGGAGGCCCGAGCGATGAAACGCGCCAGCAGGACAACGTCTTCGCCATCATCGAGGGCGCGGGCATCGACCTCTGGGCGCTGCAGGAGATCTCCTCCATCCCGGCGTTCAACGCGCTGGTGGCGCGCCTGGGTGCTCCCTGGACCGGCGAAGTCGCGCCGTTCACCCAGACCCAGCGCACGGCGTACCTGTGGCGGACGGACGTGGTGCAGAAGCTGTCGGCGCGGCTGATCCTCGACCAGTTCGCATCCGCGTTCGGGGGCCGACCGCCCTTCGAGCTGAAAGCCCTCGTCACGCTTCCGGACACCACGTTCACGGTCACGCTCGTGAACGTGCACATGAAGGCATTCGCCGACCTCGATTCCTACAACCAACGGCTCGAGGCCTCCCAGCGCCTCAAGAACCGGTTCGACCTGCTCGAAGCCTCGACGAACCTGGTGCTGCTCGGCGACCTGAACGATGAACTCGGACCGTCGATCTCGACCGGTCGCGACTCCCCCTACCGCAATTTTCTCGACGATCCTTCTCGATACCGGTTTCTCTCCAAGCCGCTCGACGACGCCGGCGTATGCACGTTCTGCGGAAGCGAACTTTCGACCATCGACCACATCCTGGTATCGAACGAGCTGTACCCGTTGGCCGACCGCGGTGCCACCGATCGATTGGGCTCGGTCCTGACCGGGGACCGTTTCTACATCGTCTACACCTCGGACCACGTCCCGGTCTACGCCCGCCTCCAGGGCCCGCTGCCCGTCGCCGCCGAACGCGCCCCGGACCCGCGGCTCGCGGCGGTCGACGCGTGGCCGATTCCTGTCCGGGGCACGCTCCGCGTATCGCTGCCCCGTTCCGCGGGAACGGCGCGGCGCGTCGAACTCGTGGATCTGCTGGGCCGGCGCGTCGCTATCGACGACTCGGGCTCGGGACTCGTCGAGTTCGACGGTGGAGCGCTGGCCCCCGGCCTGTACGTGCTCCTCGTGGACGGACGGCCCGCGCGAACGATTCCCGTGCTGTAGACCGGGCGACCGGGTTCGCCGCTCCGATGCCCGCACGGGCTCCCGGTCGGGAGCCATGGCCCGTGTCCATCCGCAGGCCCGGCGGGCCGGGCGTCACGCCCGTTCCTTCGCCGTGCCGTGGTCAGACCCTGGGGAGTGTTCAGACTCTTGGTTGACGCCCGCTCCGGCACGTTCTGCTTGCAGGGGTCAGAAGGGGCGATATTCCACTTCCGAGACCATTCTTCGGGCGCGGAAGTGTAATTCAGCCCCGAATTACACTTCGCGGCCCCGAATAGCGGCTTCCGAAGTGGAATCTGCGGCGATTTTCCACTTCGTCGCGCCGAGAGCGGGAAATGGCGCCCCACCAGGGCGCAATGACCGGGTAGGCCTCGCGGTGGATGAATCCCTCGGCATCAAGCTGCTTCAGCTGGGCGGAGCGCATCGTGCGGGTGATGCGGCCGAGGTCCTTCTTCCGCTCTCCGTCTCGCATCACGCGCGTCGTAGCAGAACGAGTACCCGGAGCGTGAACACGCCCTAGTTGTCCGTCGTCCACTGCCCGTGTTCCATCCAGATCAGCAGTCCGTCCATGGTCTTGCCGAACGGGTAGCCGACCGAGCGGTACTCCTCGAGCGACTTCCGACAGAGGTCGACGAGCATGCGGCGAACCTGCGGCGC
The DNA here is from genome assembly GCA_024711125.1 of Rhodothermales bacterium. GTDB lineage: Bacteria > Bacteroidota > Rhodothermia > Rhodothermales > UBA10348 > JANJTM01. The sequence goes on along the minus strand of JANJTM010000027.1, from coordinate 74,909 downwards.
ACCGGACTGCGGAAGGACGTGGGGCGGCCGGGACGAGGAGTCAGACATGACGGAAACCGATAACGGGACTTCCGAGCGTATCGACCCGAACCCGGGAACCTGAAACGGAAAGGGCCGAACGGGTCAACCCGTCCGGCCCCCTGCCGTGCTCGCGCAACGCGCGGTCAGTCCTCCAGGTCGAACAGCGCCTTCACCGTCTCCCAGTCGGTCAGGTCGGTGCCCTTCTTGCCGTAGTACCAGCCGTCGATGACCACGGCCTTCATCTCCCGGTCGGGCAGGCGCTCGAGCGCGACGGTCTCGTTGGACGCCTCGTAGAAGACCTCGAGGAAGCCCACCTCGTAGCCGAAACCCATCGAGACGGTGTAGTCGACCGCCGGCAGGTCCGGGGACTCGACGCCGAACGTGTACGGCATCGCGGTCCACGTCCCCTGGTCCCGGAAGAACAGCAGCACGGCCCCGTTCTCCACGACCGAGCGGGTCAGGTCGGGCACGTCGTACTGCACCGAGGCGACCGAACCGTTGAAGGCGGCCTCCCGCATCGTGAAGAGGAAGTTCAGCGTGAATACGTTGGCATTTCCCGGCGGGCCCTGCGGACCGATGGATTCCTCTACGATGCACCCGGAGGTGCCCAAGAGCAGCAGGAGCGCCATCCAGCGTACGTGGCGGGTTTTCATGGCGGGCCTCGATGGATTGGTTGGGAGTAGGGACCTGGTTTCTCCCCGTGTCCCTTCAAAGCCTGCGCCATCCTCTCCTCCGGGCGCGATTCATCGATTTCCGGTCAATCTGCGCGGTGGGCGCCGTGCACATCGTCCACAATCCTGTACACCCCGATGGTGACAGTGCCGTAACGCCTCTCGTGTGTACCTTACGGGTCACGATTTCGAGACTCCATGGTCCACGCTGTCATCATGGCGGGCGGCATCGGCTCCCGCTTCTGGCCCCTCAGCCGCCGCGCCAACCCCAAGCAGTTCCTCAACGTCTTCGGGGAGGCCACGCTCCTCCAGAACACCGTCGCCCGGCTGCACGGGGTCGTGGACCCGGGGAACTGCCGCGTGGTGACGAACGAGCGCTACGTGGATCAGACCCGGGCGCAGTTGCCTTCGGTACCGCCCGCGAACGTGTTCGGAGAGCCCATTTCCCGGAACACGGCACCCTGCATCGCCTATGCCGCGTTCGCGCTGGAGGCCTTGGATCCCGACGCCACCATGGTGGTCCTTCCGGCCGACCACGTGATCTCGGATGTCCGGCGGTTCCAGCAGGTCCTTCGGGTGGCCATCGAGCGGGCCGAGGAGAACGGGGCGCTCGTCACCATCGGCATTTCGCCGACCCATCCGGCGACCGGGTACGGGTACGTGCAGTACGACGGGCCGCCCGAACTCGATTTCGATAACCCGACGGCCTATCCCGTGCTCGCGTTCGCCGAGAAGCCCGACCTTGCCACGGCCGAGCGCTTCCTCGATTCCGGCGATTTCCTGTGGAACTCGGGCATGTTCGTCTGGAAGGCCCGAACGATCATCGACGCGCTGGAGCACTTTCTTCCCGACACCTACGAAGCGTTCGCGCCGCTTCAGGATGCCTTCGGAACCCCGCGCGAGAGCGAGGCCGTGCTGGAGGCCTTCCAGGCGAGCCGATCGATCTCGATCGACTACGGCGTGATGGAGCGGGCCGACAAGGTGTACGTGGTGCCGGGATCCTTCGGCTGGAGCGACGTCGGGGACTGGAAAGCCGTGTACGACCTGTCGGAAAAGGATCGGCACGGCAACGCGATCCGCGGTCAGACGATCCTGAGGGGCTCCGGGCGCTGCCTCGTCCATTCCGACGACCGCCTCGTCGTGCTGGTGGGCATGCACGACGCGATCGTGGTCGACACCGGCGACGCCGTACTCGTGTGCCACCGCGAGAACGCCCAGGACGTGAAACAGGTCGTCGACTACCTGTACGCGCACCAGCTCGAGCGCTTCGTGTGAACTCGCGGAGAATCGCGTCTTCTTTGCCGTAACGGCGCATCCGCCCGCGGACACTGACGTATCGGTCGCATTCTGACCGGTCGGTCATTTCTAACAGGTCCCGGGTTCCATGACAGCCGAAACGTCCGTCGAAAGCGTGCCCCGGCGCGAGCGCGAGCGCGAAATGCGTCGCGCCGCCATGCTGGATGCCGCCCGGCAGGTCCTGGCCGAGAAGGGATTCGCCGACGCCACGATCGAAGAGATCGCCCAGATCGCCGAATTCGGCAAGGGCACGCTCTACAACTATTTTCCCGGCGGAAAGGAGGAAATCCTCCACGCAGTGGTCGAGGACGTCTACGACGATCTGCGGGACCTCGTCGAGCGCTCGTTCGCCGCGGACGCGACCGAACCGGCCCGGGACCAGTTCCGCCGGTTCATCGGTCGGGCGTTCGCCCATTTCACCGAACGCCGCGAGCTCTTCCGCATCCTGATGAAGGAGGCCCAGAGGCTGGGCTTCTCGGGCGACGAGGAGAGGGTCCGATTCTACCTCGAACAGCGGCGCAAGGTCGCCGGTGCCCTGGAAGTCCCTGTTCGGAGGGCCATCGAGAGCGGAGAGATCCGCCCGCTGCCCCCCGAGGCGATCGTGCACATGATCCTCGGCAACCTCCAGGGCGTGCAGATGCAGATGGCGCTCCAGGACCGGATCGGTACCTGCACGGCACCGTCCCTGTCGTCGGACGAAGCCTCGGACCTCGTCACCACCATTCTCTTCGACGGGCTCCTCACGGCGCCCGCCCACCCCCGGAACGATTCGGAGCCCGGCACCCACGCCCATGATGCGTAGCGTCCTCCCCGCCCTTCTGCTGGTCACGACCCTCCTGCTGCCCGGCGCCGCCGCGGCGCGGCAGACGGACCCCGTGCCGGCCACGCTGACGCTCGACGAGGCGATCCAGATCGCCCTCGCGAACAACCACGCGTTGCGCAGCCTGAGACTCGATATCGACAACGCCAACGCGCTGGTGCGCGAGGGCTGGGGCCAGCTCGTTCCCCAGGTGGACATCAACTCCACCTACACCCGCAACGTGAAGTCGGTCAACCCGTTTTCGGGCTCGGCCGCCGGCGGGCTGTTCCAGTCGCTCGGGTACCTCGATTGGCTGGCCTTCAACGAACAGGCACGCACCGATCCCGACCCGGGCACGGCTCCGATCTCTCTCACCGAGTACTTCCTGCGACGCCAGGCCGGGCTCGACGCGGCCGGCGTTCCCGCCTCCGACCCCGATGACAACCCGTTCCGCATTCCGAACGTGTACAGGAACGGACTTACCGTGACGCAGAAACTGTTCGACGGGCGGGCCATCCTCGGGGCCACGGGCGCCCAGCGATGGCTCAAACCGCTCAGCGAGCGGGGAGTCGAGCGCGAGGAGCAGCTTCTCGTCGACCGCGTGCGCCGCGCGTTTTACGGAAGCCTGCTGGCGAAGGAACGCGCCGCCGTCGTCGCCCAGAGCGTTTCGCGTGCCCGGGCGACGCTCGAAGAGGTCTCCCGCCAGGTCGCCGAGGGCGTGGCGCCCAAGTTCCAGCGCCTGAGCGCCGAGGTCGAACTCGCCAATCTCGAGACCCAGCTGGTCCAGGCCGGAAACGATGCCGAGGCGGGGCTCGACGATCTCAAGCTCCTGCTCGGCATCCCGTCGGAACAGCGGGTGGCACTGCGCGGCGCGCTCGAAGCCGAAAACCCCGATGCCGCCGTCCGGGCAGACGCACCGACGTCGGTCGCGGTTGCCCTGGCCCGCCGGCCCGACCTCGAGCAGTCGATGATCTCGATCGAACTGGAGCACATCCAGTTGAAGGTCGCGCAGAGTGCCTACCTGCCCGAAATCTCGGCGTTCGCGAACGTGGGGCTGGTCGGAAACGTGCCCGACAACCGCCTGAGCGTGATATCCGACCCGACCGATCCGTTCCGCTTTTCGACCCGCGAGTACGGATACTTCGCCGATCCGTACTGGAACTGGGACGTGAACGTCGGCTTCCAGCTGCGCTGGACGCTGTTCGACGGACTGCAGACCCACCGGCGCATCCAGCAGCGCCGCATCGCGCTCGACAAGGCAAAGATCAACCGCGAACTGCTCGCGCAATCCATCACGATCGAGGTCGACCGCGCCCTGCGCGATCTCGTCGCGGCGCGGCGCCGCCTGGCCAGCCAGGAACGCAACGTGGAGCGCGCTGCGCTCAACTACGAATACGCCGAGGCACGCCTGAAGGAAGGCGTGGCGAGTCCGTTGGAGGTCCGCGAGGCGTCAAGCCAGCTCGACCAGAGCCGGCTGAACCACCTCCAGGCCATCCACGACCTGCTCGTCGCCCGCTCGGCCTACGAAACCGCCGTCGGAACCCCCGCGTCCGGCAACAACCCGTGAACGTCCCCATGCGTGCCCCCAGTCTCCTCCTTTCCCTCCTGGTCTTCACAGTCGTCTCGGGCTGCGGAGCGCCCGAGCCCGGTCCGGCCCCGAGCGATGCCGGCGCGAACGTCGCCGCCCCGGCCCAGCGGGTCGTTCGCGTGGAATCCCTGCGCCTGCAGCCGACTTCCTTCGAGGACGTCATCCAGCTGACGGGCGCCGTCGAGGCGCCCAACGATGCCTCGCTCTCGGCCCAGACGGGTGGAACGGTCGAATCCATCGTGCCGCTCGGCCGGTTCCTCAAGGCCGGCGACATCGTCGCCCAGCTCGACGACGCGCTGCTGCGCGCCACGCTGCAGCAGGCCCGAGCGCAGCTCGATGTCGCCCGGGCGCAGGAGACCCTGGCCGCCAGCCTGCTGCGCCGGCAGGAGGCCCTCTACCGCGACTCCATCATCAGCGTACTCGAGTTCGAGAACGTGCGTACCCAGGCCGTGCAGGCACAGGCCGAGCGCAGCCGTGCCGAGGCGTTCGTAACCCAGGCCGAGAAGCAGGTGGAAAACACGCTCGTTCGGTCACCCTTCGACGGTACCGTCGAGGAGCGGTTCGTAGAGAAGGGCGAGCAACTGCTGCCCGGCGCTCCGGTGGCCCGAATCGTCAATACGGCGTCGATCCGCGTGGCGGCCGGAGTACCGGAGCGGTATGCCACCGACGTCCGCGACGGCAGCACGGCCACCGTGTCCTTCCAGGCGTACGGCGTCGAGGAACGGCAGGGCCGCATCGCGTTCGCCAGCCGCGTCATCGACCCGGTCAGCCGGTCCTTCCGCATCGAAATCGACCTGGCCAACCCCGGCGGACGGCTCAAGCCCGCCATGATCGCGAACGTGCACATCGTGCGTGCCCGGCTCGAGGACCGCATCGTGATTCCCCAGACGGCCGTCATGGCCGACGAGACCACCTCGAGCGTGTTCGTCGTCATGCAGGACGGGGGCGCCCGGCGGGCCCAGCGCCGTCTCGTGCGCCTCGGCGCCTCCTATGGCGGCCGTGTCGTCGTCGAGGAGGGCCTCGCCGCCGGGGACGAGATCATCGTCGTGGGCCAGACCAACGTGACCGAAGGCGACGTCGTCGAGACGACGGTCGCCACCCAGGCTTCCTGATTCCGTCTTACCCGACGCCTCCATGAAGATCACCAACGCCGCCATCAAGCACCGCACGACCATCGTCGTGCTGACCGTGCTGCTGACCCTGGGCGGCCTGTACAGCTACCTGACGATACCGAAGGAGTCCTCCCCGTCCATCGAGGTGCCGTACATCGTCGTCACGACCGTGTACCCGGGCGCCTCGCCGGACGACATCGAATCGCTCATCACGCAGCCGATCGAGCAGGAAGTCCAGGTGATCAACGGGATCAAGGAGATCCGCTCCACCTCCAGCGAGGGCGTCTCGTCGGTCGTCATCGAGTTCAATCCGGACGTTTCCATCGACGAGGCGTTCGCGAAGGTGCGCGACAAGGTCGACGTCGCGAAGACCGATCTGCCGAGCGACGTCGAGGATCCCATGGTCGCAGAGATCGACTTCTCGACGTTCCCGATCCTCTCGATCAACCTCTCGGCGAGTTACCCGCTGCCGCGGCTCAAGGAAGTGGCCGAGGACCTCGAGGATGAGATCGAGACCGTGCCCGGCGTGCTGGAAGTCGACCTCGTCGGAGGACTCGAACGCGAGGTTCAGATCGACGTCGATCTCAACGCGCTGCAGGGCTACAACCTGGCGTTCAACGACGTCGTCGAGGCGATACGCAACGAGAACACGAACGTACCCGGCGGATCCGTCGACGTCGATCGCCTGAACTACCTCGTCCGCGTCAACGGCGAATTCGACGACCCGGCCGAGATCGAGGACCTCGTCGTGAAGTCTCCGGGCGGAATCCCGGTGTACGTCCGCGACCTCGCCGACGTGCGCTTCGGGTTCAAGGATCGCGAATCCTACGCGCGGCTCGCGGTCTATCGGGACGAGGACGACAGCGGCAACCTCGTCCTCGTCGACGAAGACCCCGTCACCCAGCCGGTCATCACGCTGAACGTGAAGAAACGGTCGGGCGACAACATCATCGAGACGGTCGACGCCGTACGCGCCACGCTCGGCGCGTTTCCGCTGCCCGTCGGCACGACCGTCGTCATCACCGGAGACCAGTCGGATGACGTACGTACCCTCGTCGCCGACCTCGAGAATTCGATCATCTCGGGCCTGATCTTCGTCATCGCGGTCCTGCTCTTCTTCCTCGGGGTGCGCAACGCCGTGCTCGTCGGCATCGCCATTCCGCTCTCGATGTTCGTCTCGTTCATCGTGCTGCAGGCGATGGGCCAGACGCTCAATTTCATCATCCTGTTCTCGCTCATCATCGCGCTCGGCATGCTCGTCGACAACGCGATCGTGATCGTGGAGAACATCTTCCGGTATCGCGAGGAGGGGCATTCCCGTTTCGAGGCCGCCCGACTCGGCACCGCCGAGGTGGCGCTGCCGGTCGTGGCCTCGACCGCGACGACCGTGGCCGTGTTCGTGCCGATGCTCTTCTGGCCGGGCATCATCGGCAAGTTCATGGGCTACATGCCGATGACGCTGATCATCACGCTGACGTGCTCGCTCTTCGTAGCGCTCTTCATCAATCCGGTCATCACGGGTATCTTCGTCAAGCTCGAGTCGGAGCCGAGCGTACCGCTTCCGCGCGTCGCCCGCCGCTGGGCCGTCGGACTCGTGATCGCCGTCGCGCTGGTCGTCCTGCTCGCCAACTGGAAGACCGCGTTGGTGCTCGGCGTCGGCATTCCGCTCGTATACGTCCTGCACGTACGCCTTTTCAAGCCGCTCGGGGACCGCTTCGTGACGGTGGGATTCCCGCGCGTGGTCGAGTGGTACCGGAGTTTCCTGGACGGCATGCTGGACCGCGACTATTCCGGGCGACGCGCGCTGCTTCGCAACACCTCCGTGCTCGCCGCGCTGACGCTGGGCGTCGTGCTGCTGATCGTCGGTTCTCTCCTCGGCTCGCTCGTCGGCACCACGGCCTCGCAGGTCGTCACGATGCCGGGCATGGTACTGGCCGTGCTGGGTGTCGTCGGTGTCGTCCTTCACCTGGTCGAGGTGATCTACGTCGGCGGGCGCTCCTCGGTGCGCGCCGGACTGTGGTTCCTCCTGCTTTCGGCCGTCACGCTCGGTGTCATGTATCTCAGCCCCCGGGAGGTCGCCGTGTCGACCATCCTCGAGCTGCTCGTGCTCCCGGTCGTCATCGTCGCAGTCGGTGCGCTCGGCGCTCTCTTCCATCGTCGGAAGCACCTCGTGCTCACGGACCGCCGGGCGATGCTGCTCAACGGATCGCTCGGGTTCTTCGTGGTCATCATCGCGATGTTCGTGGCGGTGCCGACCGGGGTCGAGTTCTTTCCCGATACGGATCCGCGCCAGGTGCGCATCACGGCCGAGGGTCCACTCGGCCTCAACATCGACGCGTCGGACGCGCTGGCCGACGAGGTCCACGCGCGGCTCAACGACCTGCTCGCCGGCAGCCCGGAGACCCGAAACAACGTCAAGAACCTGCTCGTGAACGTCGGCGTCGGCGGAGACCAGGAGTTCGGCGGCGCGGCGGCCAGCGCCGAGCGGTCGCGCGTGACGCTGAACATGGTCGATTTCGCCGACCGGGAGGAGCCGACCACCCGGACCATCTCGCGCATCCGCGAGCAGCTGACCGGCATTCCGGGTGCCGACATCGAGATCACCAAGGACTCGAACGGCCCGCCGGTCGGGGCCCCGGTCAACATCGAGATCTCGGGACAGGACTTCGAGACCATCGTGCGGCTCACGAACGATGTCACGCAGCGCCTGACGGCCGCCTCGGCAGACGGTACGATTCCCGGCCTGGTCGACGTGCGGAACAACCTGAACACCGGCCGACCCGAGCTGCGCGTGCGCATCGACCGGGAGCGCGCGGCCCGCTTCGGGCTTTCGACGAGCAAGATCGCCAACACCGTGCGCTCGGCGATCAACGGCATCGAGGCCGGAAAATTCCGTGACGGAGAGGACGAATACGACATCACGGTGCGGCTCAAGGAGACCGACCGGGCGAGTCTCGAGAGCCTCAAGAACCTCACGATCTTCGAGGAGGGCACCCAGACTCCGCTCGTCGCCGTGGCCGACCTGGAGGTGGCCGGCGGGCTCGGATCGATCACGCGGCTCGACCTCCAGCGCGTCGCCACGGTGACCGCCGAGGCCGCGCCCGGGTTCAACGGACAGGCCATCCTGGCCCAGGTCCAGGCCGAACTGGCCGAGTACGAGAAATCCGTTCCGCCGGGGTATTCGCTGGCCTACACGGGCGAAAACGAAGAGCAGGCCGAGAGTTTCGGCTTCCTCAGCGTGGTGCTCGCGGTCGGGGTCGCACTGGTCTTCCTGATCATCGTGGCCCAATTCAACACGGTCAGCGGCCCGTTCATCATCATGGTGGCTGCCGGATTCAGCCTGATCGGCGTCCTGTTGGGACTCATCCTCACCCGCACTCCGTTCGGCCTGATGACGTTCATCGGCGTCATCTCGCTCGCGGGCATCGTCGTCAACAACTCGATCGTGCTCGTCGACTACACGATGCAGTTGCGCGCCCGCGGCATGGAGAAACGAAGGGCCATCGTGGAAGCGGGTGCGACGCGCCTCAGACCGGTGCTGCTCACCGCGCTCACCACGGTCCTCGGGCTGATTCCGCTTACGTTCGGCATCAACATCGATTTCGTGGGGCTGCTCGCCGACCTCGATCCGGCGTTCCAGGTGGGTTCGGAAAACACCCAGTTCTGGGGACCGATGGGCACTTCCATCATCGCGGGCCTGTCGTTCGCCACCGTGGTGACGCTTCTGATCGTTCCGGTGATGTACTCCGTCTTCGACTCCGTCGCCAAGCGGCTCGCGCACACGTTCGCCGGCGACCGCCACCCGCTCCAGAAGCAGGCGGCCGGGTTCGACGGCGACGGTTCGGGGTTTCCCGCCCGGCATCCCGCGGCAGCGGTTGTCGCGGAAGCACCCGGGAACGGGAACGGCTCGGCTTCCGTCGTACCGGGGAGCTGACCGGCCGCCACCGCGATGAAACGTCTCGACGACCTGCCAGACGCCGACCTGCGGCGCTTCGACCGGCCCACGTTACCCTCGCCGGATGCCATCCGGTCGGTCTACCTCGTCGGCATCTGCGGAACGGGAATGGGCTCGTTGGCCGGGCTCTTCCAGGCCGCCGGCTACCGTGTGAGGGGTTCGGACGACCAGGCGTGGCCCCCGATGTCGACCCGGCTCGCAGAACTCGGCATCGACGTCCTGCAGGGATACGACCCCGCCCACCTCGATCCCGAACCCGACCTCGTCGTCGTGGGCAACGCGTGTACGCCGCGGCACGTGGAGGCCTCGGTAGCGCGCGAGAACGGCCTCGCGCAGGCTTCGCTGCCCGAGGCCCTGCACCGCTACTTCATCGAGGGCCGCACGTCGCTGGTAGTGGCCGGCACCCACGGCAAGACGACCACGACCAGCCTTCTCGTGCACGTGATGCGCTCGGCAGGGCTCGATCCGTCGTTCCTCGTCGGCGGCGTCATGCGCAACGGCAACGCCAGTTACGGGCTGGGTCGCGGACCGCACTTCATCGTCGAAGGCGACGAATACGACAGCGCCTATTTCGACAAGCGACCGAAATTCCTCCACTACGCGCCGCATCGGGCCATCGTGACGTCGATGGAGTTCGATCACGCCGACATCTACGACGACTGGAACGACTACCGGTCGGCCTTCCGCTCCTTCGCCGGCACCCTGCCGGAGGGCGGAACGCTCGTGCTGAACGGCGACGCGCCGGAAGTGGCCGCCCTGGGTCTCTGGACCCGCGCCGACGTCGTCACCTACGGGCTGGAAACCCCGTTCGTCGACTTCACGGCGCGCGACCTGGACCATGCGGACGGTGCAACGGACTTCACGCTCGTTCGTCGCGGAACCGAATTGGGCCGCCTGCACCTTCCGCTCGCCGGGACACACAACCTGCTCAACACACTGGCCGTCTGCGCGGTGGCGCTCGGCGAAGGCGTGACGATGGACGGCCTGGCGAGGGGTCTGGCCTCTTTCGAAGGGATCCGGAGGCGGCAGGAAGTCCGTGGTGAGGCGGCCGGAGCCGTGGTCGTCGACGATTTCGCCCACCACCCGACGGCGGTGCGCGCCACGCTGCAGGCCATCCGCGAACGCTGGCCTTCGCGGCGCCTCGTCGCCGTATTCGAGCCCCGTTCGAATTCGAGCCGGCGCAAGGTCTTCGAAGCGGGGTATATCGAGGCGTTCCGCGGCGCCGACGCCGTGTTCCTCGCATCCCCTCCGTTCCGCCACAACGACCGGCGTGAGGACTTCATGGACGTCCACCACGTGGCGGCCGAACTCGTGCGCGGATCCGTTCCCGTCGTGCTCGGCAGGGACGCGGACGAGCTGCTGCCCCTGCTGTCCGGCTTCGTGGCCGCGGGCGACGTCGTGCTCATCATGTCGAACGGCGGGTTCGGCAACCTGCACGCCCGCCTCCTGGATTCCCTGTCGAACCGCCCGGCGCGGGCGTAACGACGCGCCGGGGCGATCGGCAACCCCGTGCCGAAATCGGCCCGAGCATACGAAACGGCACACGTCGTCCGTTACACCCCTACGATGGCGGCGTCCGTATCGCGGCGCCGCGGGCGGGCACGATTTTTTCGACACCGCCCGGTACCGGCCCGGGCTGACAGCCTGTCACGCCGGACCTGAACATTCGATAGCAACCCCCACCCAACCGTCATGAACATCGGACTCAAGGGCCGTACGTCCATCGCGATCCTCGTGGTGGTCGCGTTCACGGCCGGCATCCTCTCGGCGACGATGGGCGCCAACTGGTTCGGCGCCGGCGACCGCGCCGCGACGCCCGCCAGGGCCGTCCCGGCGGACCTGCAGCGCACCGACGTCTCGGCCGCCACGTTCGAAGACGCCTTCGTCTCGACGGCCGAACGCATCAACGAGAGCGTCGTCCAGATCCGCTCGGAACAGGTCCGCCGCCTGCCGGGCACCCGCAACGTCAATCCCTTCGAGGGCACACCGTTCGGAGAATTCTTCCGCATGCCTGACCAGCAGCCCCAGGAGTTCCGCTCCGAGGCCCTGGGATCCGGGGTCGTGATCCGCTCTGACGGCTACATCGTCACGAACAACCACGTGGTCGACGGCGCCGAGGAACTCCAGGTGGTTCTCGCGAACGGTACGTTCCACAAGGCCACCGTGGTCGGAAAGGACCCGGAAAGCGACCTCGCCGTCATCCGCATCGACGCTGACGGACTGCGCGCCGTGCCGTTCGGGCGAATCGCCGACGTGCGCATCGGGCAGTGGGTCATGGCCTTCGGTTCCCCCCTGGCCGCCGAACTGGGCAACACGGTGACGTCGGGCATCGTCAGCGCACTGCACCGAACGAGCCCCAACCTGACGCGGCTCAACCTCTTCGCGTCGTTCATCCAGACCGACGCGGCGATCAACCCGGGAAACTCGGGCGGTCCGCTCGTCAATCTCGCGGGCGAGCTGATCGGCATCAACTCGGCGATCTACTCGCGTTCGGGCGGAAGCCAGGGCATCGGGTTCGCCATTCCGGTCGACGTCGTCGAGAGCGTCACCCGTCAACTCGTCGAGAACGGGTCGGTCGAGAGGGGATTCCTCGGGGTCAACTTCGACGCGGTCAGCCCCGCACTGTCGCAGGCCGCCGGCGTGCCGCGCGGTTCGGCGCAGGTCACTGCCGTCACGCCGGACGCTCCGGCGGCCGAAGCCGGACTGCGCGAGGGCGACATCATCACGCATATCGACGGCCGGGAGCTTCGCAGCTCCGAAGAGCTGCGCACGACGATCGGCAACATGGCCCCCGGCGACCGGCCGACGCTTACCGTGCACCGTGACGGCGGCACGCGCGAGATCGCGGTCCGCCTCGGCAAGCGGTCGGAGTTCCTCGCGCAGGCGGCCGAGAACCAGCCCGCCGAGGGTGCCGGCGAGGACGCCCTCGAGTCCATGGGCCTGACCCTGCAGGCGCTCGACGCGCAGCGCGCCGAATCGATGGGCCTCGAGAACGGCACCCGCGGCGTGCTGGTCACCGCCGTCGACGCGGCCAGCGACGCCTACCGGAGCGCCGAACTGCGCCAGGGTGACGTCATCGTCGAAGCCGGTCGCAAACCGGTCCGCAGCGTCCAGGACTTCCGCGAGGTGGTCGAGGCCTCCGAGGAGGGCAAACCGTTCATGGTGAAGGTGCTTCGCGCCTCCCAGGGCCAGGTACGCACCTTCTTCACGGCGCTCACCCGGCCGGGCTGACGCGCGCGCGCCGTCGCGCCGCTGCGAGGGGGGCTCCGCCGTCGGGCGAAGCCCCCTTTGCGCTTTCATGGGGCCGGCGGATTGGCTAGGTTTGCGGCGGCGCGGGTCGGACGCACGGGCATGATGCCCGCGGGCTTCCCTACGCGCCGTAAAGGACCATGCAGACGGACCGCCTCCGCTCCCTCGTCGAGGACATCGAACGCGCCCTGGGCCCGGACGCGACGGCCGACCGCGTCGCTTCGATCGCCGAGTCGGTGCTGCGCGCGGTCGTTGCGGTCCCGGCATCCCCGCCCGGGGCGCGCGGGGAGCCCGTGGCGCTGCTGCTCCATCTTCCGCTTCACGATCTGTCGGATACCCGCCGATCCGGCGTCGAGTCGCACGCGTGGGAGCGCGTGACTAGGATCGGATCGTCGGTCACCATCCTGGCCGCGAAGCACTTCGCCGCGGTACCCGTCCGGTGCCGGGTTTCGTCGTTCGCCGACCTGTGCGCGGGCGTTCCCGAGGGTGACCTCGTCGCCGTCGCGCGTCGACTCGACGCGGCGGCGGCCGAAGCCGGCCTGGATCGTCTTCTCGTGCCGTGGGCCACGCTGGAGGAGCGTTCGCCCGCCGACCGCCGCGTCGTGCGCACCCTTCCGACGGTGCTGTCCGGGTCGTCCCGGCTCCACGGAATGGTATCGGCCGGTCGCGGCGCGTCGACCGCATCGGCCCCGGCGTCGTACGCGGCCCTGCTGTCCCATGCCGTTCGGGCCGGTGTCCTTGACGCGGCAGACCGGCTGTTGATCGGGGTGCCCGATCCGTCGGCTTCGCCGAGTCCGCGCATCGAGGCCGTCGTGTCGGCGCGGTCGTCGGCAGAAGCGGCCGGCTTCGCCGAATCCCTCGCACCCGCGCTGCGCGACATGAGCCGCCGCGTCGCCGAATGGTCGGGATGCGCGCTCGCCCCGCCGGCGGTCGTCGTCTGCGCGGAATGCCGGGCGGCCGAGGCACCGGACCCTGCCGGCTTCCTCCTCCCGCTCCGGTATCGCGGATGGCCCGTCTCCTCGCCCGACGGATGGGGAACCGTGCCCCCCGCCCGCCTCGAGGAGCGGCTCCATGACCTGCTTCGCGCCGACGTACCGGGCGTTTTCCGCCTGGACGAATCCCCCAATCCACGGTCGCAGTCGTCGCCATGACCCTCCAGGTCCAACCGCTCGAGATCACGTTGAGGAAGCCGTTCCGGATCGCCCACGGCACGAGCACGGTCCGAACCAACGCCGTGGTGCATCTCGACGGGGCGTTCGGCGAGGCCGGATTACCTCCGTACCTGGGAACCACGGCAGACGACGTGCGGGAATACGTGGCCCGGCTGGACCTCGGTCCCCTCGATGGCCTGCCCCCTGTCCACCACGTGCTGTCGCGCCTCCCCGAAGGCCCGAGCGCGGCCCGGTGCGCGGTCGACCTCGCCGTGCACGATCTCTGGGGCAAACGGATCGGAAGGCCGCTGTACGAGCTATTCGGCCTCGATCCCCGCATGTCGCCCCGCTCGTTCGTGACGCTGTCCATCCCGGATTCCCTGGACGAACTTCGCGAACAGGCCGGTCGGTTCGGACCGGAAGACCGTCTCAAGCTGAAGGTCGGATCCGGAGATCCCGATCGGGATCTCGCGGTCGTTCGCACGGCCCGCGAGGCCACGCGGGCCATGATCGCCGTGGATGCGAACGGAGGGTGGTCGATCCCGCAGACGATGCGGCTCGCCCCGCTCCTGCATGACGTGGGGGTCGAATTTCTCGAGCAGCCGATCGCGAGCCGGGATGCGGACGATTGGCACCTGCTGCGCCGTCTGCTGCCCCACCACGGCGTTCCGCCGATCTTCGCCGACGAGAGCGTATTCACGGCCGACGACGTGGTCATGCTGGCCGGTGCCGTGGACGGCGTCAATTTCAAGCTCGCCAAGTGCGGAGGGCTGGCGCCGACCCGTTCCATGGTCTCCGTAGCCCGGGCGCTCGATCTGAAGATCATGCTCGGATGCATGATCGAATCGAGCCTTGCCGTAGCCGCGGCAGCGCACCTCGCCCCGCTGGCCGACTACGTGGACCTGGACGCGCCGCTGCTCATCCGGGACGATCCGTTCGACGGCGTCCTGCTGGAAGAAGGCCGCGTCCTTCCTACGGGGAGACCGGGAATCGGGGCGGTCCCGACCTCGACCTACGCCGGGACCGGGGCCTGAGCGAGCCCCGCGTCGACGACGAGAACGATCTTGCCCACGGTCGCGCCGGACTCGAGCAGACGGTGGGCGTCGGCGGCGCGCGACCACGGGAACACCGCGTGGATCACGGGCCGCAATCGCCCATCCGAAAGACGGGGCATCGCGAAGTCCTCGAACCCGGTCACGAGGCTCGATTTGTAGCCCGCGTCGCGGCTGCGCAGCGTGCTCGCACGCAAGGTGGCGCGCTTCCGCATCATCGCCCGCAGATCGAAACCGTCGACCCGCGCGCCGCCCATGGTGGCGAGCAACACGATCGTCCCGTCCATCGCAAGACATCGCAGATCGTCGGCCAGGTACGGGGCTCCGACCGGATCCAGCACGCACGATGCCCCACGCCCGCCGGTCGCTTCGAGCACCACGTCGGCGAAGGACCCGGCTCGATAGTCGATGGCCCGTTCCGCGCCCAGCGCGAGGCATGCGTCCGTCTTGGAGGAAGAACAGGTCGCGAACGGACGCAGGCCCAATTCACGGGCGATCTGCAGGGCCGCCGTTCCGACACCCGACGCCCCGGCGTGGATCAGCACGGCATCGCCGGCGGCGGGTGCGGCAAGCCGGGTGAGCGACTGCCAGGCGGTCAGGAACGCTTCCGCCAGCGCGGCGGCCTCCACGAACGACATGCCCGGAGGGATCCGCATGCAGTGCGCCTCCGGTACCGTCACCCGCTCGGCGTAGCCACCACCCGAAAGGAGCGCGAAGACGCGATCGCCGACCGCGAGGCGCCGGGTACCCTGCCCCACCGTCTCCACGATGCCCGCCGCCTCGAGACCGAGGATGTCCGAGGCGCCGGCCGGGGGCGGATACCGGCCCTCGCGCTGAAGGAGATCGGCCCGGTTCACCGCCGTGGCGGCGATCCGGATGACCACCTCACCCGGGCCGGCCCCGGGTTCGGGGGCCCGGCCGAGCACCAGTCGCTCCGGTCCGCCGAACCCTTCCACGAGGACCGCGATCACGATTCCGGCCCGAGTTCAACGGTCTGCAGGCAGGCTCCGAGCTTGAGCGTCTTGTGGACGGGGCACTTTTCGGCCACCTCCATGAGGCGACGGAACTGTTCGGGCTCCAACGGACCCTCGAGACCCACCTCCGCCCGGAAGAGGTCCACCTTGCCCGGACCCCTCGCCTCGCAACCGTTCTCTCCGGGTTCGACCTTGTCGTGCCGCAGCCGGACCCTCACTCCTTCGAGAGGCCAACCCTTGCGGTCGGCGACCATGCGGATCGTGATGGCGGTGCACCCGGCCAGGCCCGCGAGCACCAGCTCGTAGGGGGTCGGCCCGTGATTGGTGCCCTCGAGCGAGGCCGGTTCGTCGGCGATTACCGGGTGGCCCCCGGCCAGGATCTCCGTGTGGAACCGGTCCCGGCCGATGCGGGCGGCCGCCCAGTGGCCGTGATGCGCATCCTCGTGCGCCGCGTCGGCAGCCGGGGCGTACCTCAGCGCCCACGCGGCCGTCGCCACGCCGACGTACGCGGCATCGGCCGGGCGGGAAAGGGCATGATCGGCGCCGTCCAACGCGAGGAAACTCTTCGGATGCCGTGCCGCTTCGAGGAGCCGGCCGGCGTGCTCCACGCCGACGGCGACGTCGGTCGGGGAATGAAGCACGAGCAGCGGCCGACGCAGGCCCGGGAGCCGGGCCACCGACGCGTCGTCGGCCGGGACTCCCGCCAACGCCACGGCCCTGATCGAGGATGCTTCGAGAACGCTGTGCAGGAGCGTGGCTCCGGCTGTCCCGTGCCCGACCGCGAGAAACGGACGGGGGTGTGCGACGGAGACCGCCGCCAGTGCCGCGTGTACGTCCCCCTCGTCGAACCCGGAGGGAAGGTGGAGCACGCCGATGCCGACGCGGGTGAACTCCCGCACCAGGACGCCCAGCGAATCCTCGCCGATGCCGTCGTGCGCCAGGAGCGCGGTCTGTCGTGCATGCCCGTCGACGGGCACGTCGAATCGCAGCGAGGACCGGCCGGCCGCCGGTCGCGACAGGGCCAGGGATTCCGTCATGGGGTTTCGCCCGGGTTCAGTTTGAAACGATATCGGCGGGTTTCCGGCACGCCGTTCCGACGCGGCCACGTACGCTCGACGAACGTGACGTGTCCATCGCGGTGATACAGTACGACCGTCGAAGCCCGGGTGCCATATCCCTCCATGCGGATCCTGGCCGGTGAGAGGGCGCGCTCCCGTTCGAGCCCGACGCCCGTGTCGGGAAGCTCGGGGTCGGGCGCGACCGACTCGTCGGCCAGCAGACCGAGCAGGACCTCCGGCTCCGGGACCGCCCCGTCCACGATCTCCCGGACGGCGTCGCGCAGACGCCGGACCTTGGGCCACGGCGTGTCGAGCGCGGCATTGCTCAGTCCGTACACGCCCTTGTCCAGGGTTTCGAAGCGGAACGTCGGCTCGCCCGGCAGATCCCCGCGGTTCGTGACGTAGACGAGGTCGCGACCGTCGTGGAGCAGGAGGTTGAACCCGTTCATCCGCGACGACCGGGTCTCGATCGCAGCCGCGAAGTCCGTCGCCGATCGCGTGTCGGCCACGAACTCCGAAACCAGCGTGCCCCGGGACTCCACGCCGTCCCGGTGGAACCGGGGCTCGCGGACGTTGGTGACGGTCGCGAATCGCCCCGTCCGGGTCACACCGAGCCAGGTGCCGCCCGCCGCCAGGTCCCTGCCGCCCAGCACGGACGGTTCCTCGGCCCAGAATCCCGCCGGGGCCGTGGGCCGGGCGACGAATTCGTCGCGGTTGGCCGCGACGACGAGCGGCGTGTCAGGGTGGACGCGGTGGGCGACGGCAATCAAACACATGACGAGCGTGGCAGGGCCACGTTAATCGATCAGCCGCCGCGTTCGTTCCGAATCGCACGGTCCCGGTCTCCGGTCGTTATCTTGGCGACACCGTGCCGCTGCGCCCGCAGCCGCACGGCATTTCCCGGAACGGAACCAGCCGGAGCAATCCATGCGCACGCGTACGCTTCTCCCCGCGCTTCTCGCCCTCGTCCTCGTCCCCTCCGCGGCCGCCCAGGTCACGCGAATCGGTCCGTCCTTCGGCTGGCATTCCGACTGGGAGGAGGTATCCCTCGGCCTGAACGGGCATTTCGGAATCGACACGGGCGACCGGGAGTTCATCGTGGGCGTCGTCGCCGAGCTCGTACCCTTCCGCTCCGGCGAATCCATCACGTTCATCGATGCCGACCTGCTGGTCCCGGCGAACATCGGTTCGCTCCAGCTCTACGGCGGCGGCGGTCTCACCGTCCGGTATCGCAAGCCCGAGGTGGCCGATGCCGATACCGACGTCGGCTTGAACCTCAAGGGCGGCATGGTCCTCGATTCGGACTCCAGGGCCTGGGCCCCGTTCGTGGAGCTGGTGCAGACGATCGGAGCCGACACCGAGTTCACGACGCGGGCCGGCGTGTTCTTCCATATCGGCCGCTAGGTCGCTGCACACCTCGGACATGCTCCGCGACCGATCGACGATCCGGGTACGCATCCGGGGCTCCAGCGAATACGACGTTCGTTTCGGCCCCCTCGAGCATTTGCCGGGCGGCATGCGCGACGTCGGGCTTCGACCGGGCCGCTGCCTCGTCGTAACCGACCGGAACGTCGCGCCGATGCACGGGCTACGCCTCGACGCCTCGCTGAAGGCCGACGGATGGGAACCACGCCTGCTGGCCATGCCCCCCGGCGAGCAGACCAAGTCGCTCGCGCACCTGTCGGCCGTCTACGACGCCGCCCTCGGTTGGGGGATAGACCGGTCCACGCCGGTCATCGCGCTCGGGGGCGGTGTGGTGGGAGATCTCGCAGGCTTCGCCGCGGCCACGCTCCTTCGTGGCGTTCCGCTCGTCCAGGTTCCGACCACCCTGATCGCGCAGGTCGACAGCGCGATCGGCGGCAAGACGGGCATCAACCACGACGCGGGCAAGAACCTGGTCGGCGCGTTTCACCAACCGAAACTGGTGTGGTCCGACCCGGGCGCCCTCGCCACCCTGCCCGAGCGCGAGTGGGCGAGCGGAACGGCCGAGGTCGTGAAACATGCCCTCATTGCCGACCCGACCCTCTTCGAGCGCCTCGAACACGACATGCCGCGGTTCGCTCAGCGCGAGGCATCCGTCGTGCATGACGTAGTGCGCGCGGCGGTGCAGGTGAAGGCGGCCGTGGTGTCGAAAGACGAGAAGGAAAACGGCCTTCGCGCCATCCTGAATTTCGGTCACACGTTCGGCCACGCCCTGGAGAAGGCGACCGGCTACGGCGTGCTGACCCACGGCGAGGCGGTGGCCATCGGAATGCGGGCTGCGCTCTACCTTTCGCGACGGTTTTCCCCCGCGCTCGACGCCGTACGGGCCGAACGCCTGGTGCGCACCATCGCGACGCCGGCCATTCCGGTCGACCTGGCCCTGGCCGAACTCGTCGAAGCCATGCGTTCCGACAAGAAGGCGTCGGCCGGCCGTCTCCGGTTCGTACTCCTGCGGCGCATCGGGGAGGCGTACGTGACCGACGAGGTGGCTCCCGCCGACGTGGACGCGGCGTGGATGCACGCGCTGACCCGCTGAAGGGCACCTCGCGGTCACTGGCACGTTCACCGGGAACGCACCAAGCCGCCGTGATCCGATTCCTGAGCCGCCTTACGGGTCGTACCGTCCGGATCGCCCTCCTCGTCGTTGCCGTGACCGCCGGGCTGGTAGTCACCGCGGCGCGCACGCAGGTGGGGCGTGACGCGCTGGCGCGCCGCATCGAATCCGAGTTTGCGGCGCGGATGAACGGCCGGCTCGAGATCGGACGACTCTCCGGCAACCTGCTGCGCCGTTTCACCGCGACCGACGTCGTCCTGTTCGACGCGATCGGGCGTCGCGTGGTCCGGGTCGACACGGTCATCGTCTCGCCGAGCTGGGAACACCTCCTGCGACGACGGCTCGTGATGCCCCGCGTCGAGTTGCGGGCTCCGCGGGCAGAGCTGGTGGTGGAGGAAGACGGTACCACCAATCTCGAGCGGATCTTCCGCCGGCCTGCACGCACGGATTCGGCCGATGTCCCCTCGCCCTGGGAGTTCCGGTCGGTGCACGCGGTGGTATCCCGGGGCTCCGTCATGACGGCACGCGCGACGGGCCCGGATTCTCTCGAGCGGCTTCCCCCGTGGCACCGGCTGTCGGTCGTCGACCTCTCGATCGACGCGCTCGCCGAACGATCGGAGGAAACGCTGCAGTTCGATATCCTGGCGGCCTCCCTCCGGGACCCGGGCCTCGGAATCGACCTCCGGGCATTCGAGGCCCAGCTGGTATCGCGGCCCGGAGTGATCGAACTGACGCACGGCAGGGCCGAACTGGGCTCGAGCCGACTGTCTGCGGCAGGACGCCTGGAGCGGGCCGACTCGATCGGAGCGCCGGTCTACCAGGCCCGCATCGCCGCCGAGGAGTTCTCGGCGTCGGACCTGGGAGCGTGGATTCCGCCGCTTCCGGTCGCAGGCGTCTACTCTGCAGAGATCGCCCTGCAAGGCGTCGGGCGGGCGGTGGAAGTCGCGCGCATGGAGCTCGCGTCCGGAACCTCGAGCCTCTCCGGCAGCGGTTCCGTCCAGCTACATGCCGACTCGGTCCGTTTCGCCGTCACGCTCGAGCGATCCTCCCTGGCCGCGTCCGATCTGCGGACGAACCTCCCGACGCTTCCCCTCCTCGACGGAATGGCATTCAGGGAACTCCGGCTGTCCGGTTCGGCTCGTGGGGCCGTGGCCACGTTCGAAGATCGGCTCTCCCTGGTCCGCGCCGCCGGAGACCTCACCGTGGAGGGCGACGCGGGAGGTATCGGCGCGGTCTACGACGTCGAATGGGCGCCGGACTACCGGACCCGCCTCCAGGTGGATGCACGAACCGACCGGTTGGACCTGGCCGTCCTCGGCGGGTACGGGTTTCCGTCCACGTCCCTGACCGGAACCGTGTTCGTGGACGCGCAGGGTTCCGGTCTGCTGGACCTGAACGGCACCGCGACGCTCCGGGTGAGACCCAGCCGGATCGGATCCCGGCGCGTGGAGCGGGCCGAACTCAACGCGTTCGCCGTGGACGAGGACGCCACGGCGAGCGTCACCGTCATCCAACCGGAGGGCAGATTCCGCGGAGACGTCGCCTGGCGGCGGGCCGATCCCGCCGGAGGCTTCCTGCGGGCGGCCTGGAACACGTTCGATTTCGGTACGGTGATCAGCGACTCGCTGGTGACGCGCGCCTCGGGCCGGCTCGACGTGACGTTCGACGGGGCATCCGACGCGGATCTCTCCGGGTCGCTGACGCTCGCACTGGATTCGACGCACGTCGATATGCGAGGCACCTCGTTTTCGTTGAGCCCCCAACTGGTTCGTGCCTCGCTGGCGAAACCCGGCGGTACCGGTCCCCGGCTCGTGGTGGAGGCACAGGCGGCGCGGGTGGAAATCTCCGGCGATACGCGACTCGAGGTCGCGAGGGCGGTCGTGCCGTTCTGGGTCGGAGCGCTCGGCGAGTCGGTGCGAAGCGTCTTCAACAAACCGTACGCTCCCGGATCGGACCGTGGGGGCCCGGTGGCACCGGACAATTCACGGGAACTGGCCGCATCGCTTCGCCGCGGCGACGTGGCGTCCCTCGTCGTCGCGCGCGACGGAGAGCCCGTGCGCCTTTCGGCCCACGTGGAGATCCGCGATGCCGGGCTCCTCCAGGGCCTCCCTGGCCTGCCGGCGTGGGGGGGAAATCCACGCGCCGACCTCACGGTGGTCGTGTCGCCGGACTCGGTGCGCCAGGCTCTCTCCCTGCGGGCCGATTCCCTTCGATTCGGCGGAAGCCGTCTGTCTGGCGTCGACCTGTACGCCGACGGCATCGTGCGCCTCGACGTGCCCGAATCCCGGCGGCTGGAGTTCGCGCTGAGGGCCGATGCCGATTCCGCCACAACGGCCACCGTGACGCTTCCGCGCGCCGTCGCGACGGTAGATTTCCGGGGAAGCGAGGGCGCCTTGCGCGTGCGCACGAGTTCGTCGGGCGAGTTCGGACCTCTCGTTCTTGCCGCCGGCCTGACGTCGCTGCCCGACCGCAACCGCGTCACCGTGGACTCGCTCTCCCTGCGCGCGCGCAATTACGACTGGAGCCTCGAGTCTCCGGCCGGCGTGTCTGCCTGGCGCGACGCGATTTCGGTGCGCGGACTCACGGTCAGCAGCCCGTCCGGCGGCGAGGTGCAACGGGTCCGCGTGGACGGCACATGGTCGCGATCACCCGGGGACAGCCTCGTGATCGTGGCCGAGGGCGTACGGCTGGCCGAAGTCACCCGTTTCGCGTCGCTTCGGCAATCGTTCGGCGGACGTCTCGACGGCCGCGTCGCCGTTTCGGGTTCGGGGGGCCGCACGGTCGTCGTCGGAGACGTGGACGCCGACGGGTTCATCCTCGACGGCCGTGTCCTCGGCGACGTGCGTGCCAGCAGCCGGCTCGTTCCCGGCTCACCCGAAATCGCCCTGGCAGTGCACCTGCTGCCGGCCGATTCGGCCGCCGTCCGGCAGGACGGGGCCCGCGAGTACCGGCGCAACGAGGTACACCTGGTCGGCACCGTACGCCTGCCGGGCCCGGCAACGGGAGATCCAGGAGCATGGAACCTCTCGCTGGACGCCCCCCGCGTGGATCTCTTCTTCCTGAAGTACATTTTTACGGATTCCATCGACCGGGTCGCAGGACATCTTTCCGGTGCGGGACGCGTCTCGGGCACGTATCGACGACCCGTATTCGACGTCCGGCTGTCGGCCCGCGACGGACGCTTCGGCGTGCCCGTGACGGGCGTTTCGTACGGACTCGAGGGCGAGGTCACCGTCGACCGGGACGCCATCCGGCTCGAGAGGGTACGTGTCCAGGACCCCGGCGGAGGATCGGCCGTCGCGTCGGGCCGGCTGCTCTTCAACGAGTACCGGTTCTTTTCCTTCGACGTGTCGGCCGGCCTCGATCGCCTGCTGGTCATCGATACGCCGTACACCGACGAACTACCCTTCTACGGAACGGTCCGGGGCACGGGTACGGCCACCCTCCAGGGACCGCTGGCCGCGGCCACGCTCCGCATTCCCGACGGCCGGACCACCGACGACAGCGAACTCTTCATTCCGATCATCGAGACGGCGGCCGAGACCGACGACAGTTTCATCGTCTTCGCCGATTCCACCGGCCGCATCCCGGATCTCCGGCAGTTGGCCCGACGCCCCAACCTGCTCGCCCGCCGGGCCACCGTCGAGCGCCGGTTCCTCGACGGGCTCGACATGGACATCAACCTGTTCGCGCCGAGGGGATCGATCGTGCACCTCGTCATCGACCCGCTGCTGGGAGACGTGATCAACGCCGAGAGCACGGGACGGGTGCAGATCCAGCGCTCCCAAGGCGAATTCGAGATCTTCGGAAGGTTGGAGGTAGAAGGCGGCGACTACCTGTTCACGGCGGGCGAGGTCTTCGTGCGCCGCTTCCTCATCGAGGAAGGCGGGACCATCACGTGGGAATCCGACCCGATCGACGCCGTGCTCGACATCCCCGCGGTGTACCGGACTCGGGCCTCCACCGCCGGACTCGACGCGTCGGGCGGAGGCACGAGCGCGCTGATTCCGCTCGTCGTGCAACTCCAGATCACCGGACGCGTGCTTGCCCCCGCGGTCGACCTGCGCCTCGCCGTGGACCGTTCGAGCCAGAACGTGCTGGGAGACTACCAGGCGCTGGAGGCCCGGCTGAACAACCCGGAAAAGTCGACGGAATACGCCACGAGCGTGCTGCTCACGAATTCCTTCCAGCTCACGACCGAGCGCATCGATACCCGGTCGGGTGAGCAGCTCGCGTTCAACAGCGTATCCCAGCTCGTCTCGGCCCAGCTCAACCGGTTCCTCAACGCCGCCCTTCCCAATCTCGACGTCAACTTCGGGCTGCTCGGCGAGCGGGCCCAGGACCTGGACATCACGTACGGCGTCGCGCTTCGACTCCTGGACGAACGCCTGATCATCCGCGGAGAGGGCGTCTACCAGGGATCCCGCACCGACGTGACGAGCACCGCAAGCGAGAGCCTGCAGGGCGAGGTGGTCGTGGAAATCCGCCTCAACCCGACCGTTTCGGTCGAAGTGTTCTTCCGGCGCGAGGGGGACATCCTCCAGGCTTCCGAACTGACCAATACCACCGGAGCGGGACTGACCTACCAGACGGAATTCACGTCCTGGCGCCGTTTCTTCCGTCGACTTCTCGGACTGGACTCCTGACGCCCCCACGCCATGAAATCCCTTGCGCGCCGCACGTCGGCGCTTGCCCAGAGCGACATCCGGGCCATCAGCCACCTGATCCGCTCGACGGGCGGAATCAACCTCGGCCAGGGAATCTGCGACATGCCCACGCCCGCGCCCATCAAGGCCGGGGCGCACGCCGCGATCGATGAGGATTGCTCGATCTACTCGCACTACGCGGGTATCGAGCCCCTTCGCGAGGCCATCCTGGAGAAGGCGCAGCGCTACAATCGGATCCCGGCCACGTCGCCGGAGGAAGTGGTCGTTTCGGTCGGCTCCACCGGCGCGTTCGTAGCCGCCATGCTCTCGCTCTTCGACCCCGGCGACGAGGTCATCCTCGTGGAGCCCTACTACGGCTACCACCGCAACCTGCTCGACCTCCTCGGCATCGGGGTGCGCACCGTCACGACCACGCTCCCCGACTGGGCCATCGACCTCGATGCGATCGAGGCCGCCGTAGGCCCGCATACCAAGGCCATCCTCGTCAATACGCCGGGCAACCCCAACGGAAAGGTCTGGACGAGGGAAGAACTCGTCTCCCTGGTCGACATCCTCGAACGTCACGATCTGTACGCGCTTACCGACGAGATCTACGAGTACATGCTCTACGACGGCCGCGAGCACGTTTCGCTGGCCGCGCTGCCCGGGGCCTGGGACCGGACCATCACGATTTCAGGCTTCTCCAAGACCTACAACATGACGGGCTGGAGGCTCGGATACGCGGTGGGACCCGAGCGTCTCGTGGCCCCGATGGGCCTCGTCAACGACCTGATCTACATCTGCGCGCCGGTCCCGCTGCAGCACGGGGTGGCCGAGGCGTTCGCGATGGACGACGGGTACTTTGAGCGGATGCAGGCCGACTACGCCCGCAAACGCACGATGCTGTGCACGGCCCTCCAGGATGCCGGATTCGGGGTGCCGTGGCCCCAGGGCGCGTATTACGTACTCGCCGACTACGCTCCGCTGCGAACCCGCCACGCGGGATATGACGACGACCGGCAGGCGGCGATGTCCCTGGTACGGGATGCCGGCATCGGGGCCGTCGCGGGACGCTCGTTCTTCGAGAACCCGGCCGACGGGTCGCACCTGCTGCGCTTCTGCTTCGCGAAGGAGTTTCCGGTCCTGGAAGAGGCCTGCGACCGGCTCCGGTCGGCTTTCGCGCGTTAGTCCGCGGCCACGCCGACGGTCCGCAGGGCCTCGAGCACCGTCTCGTGCAGGAGTCCGTTGGTGACGACCACGCCACGATTCCGCTCCAGCGTCGCTCCCCGGGAAAAGTCCAGCGGGTTTCCGACCACATCCGTGACGCGTCCTCCCGCGGCTTCGACGACCAGGCTCCCGG
Organism: Rhodothermales bacterium; assembly: GCA_024711125.1. Lineage (GTDB taxonomy): Bacteria > Bacteroidota > Rhodothermia > Rhodothermales > UBA10348 > JANJTM01. Next base: position 49,441 of record JANJTM010000027.1, on the reverse strand, counting down.
CGGCGTGATCCCAGATCTTCTCCCGGTACCCCTTGCGGGTCGGTAGCCGCAGGTACAACTCGGCCTCCCCGCGTGCCACGACGGCGTACTTCGCCTGGCTGTCCATGCGAACGGGCGGAAGGGAGATGCCGAGCATCGCGGCGACCCGCGCGGAATCGTCGTGCGAGCTGTGCCCCGCGTCGAACGACTCGCAGAACCGGGCCTCGTCCCCCCGCCCGACCCCCGAAACACGAACCGGTTGGCCCTCTTCCGATCCGAACAGCGGCTGACAGGTCACGCCGCGACCGCGTTCGGCCAGGAGAAGCACACCGCGCGAGCCTCCGGGACCGGGCAGGTTCGGGCACGCGAGGCAGGCCGCGACGGGCATCCCCTCCACGACGAGGGCCAACGCCACGGCGTACTGATCGCCTCGCAGGAAACCCTTCGTCCCGTCGATGGGGTCAAGCGTCCAGAACCGCGGCGCATACGTCGCATGCGATCCCCGGTCGATCCATGCCAGCATCTCGTCCTCGCCGGCCTCGCCGACGGCGGCACGAACGTGCGCGAATACCTTCTGGCGGGTGCCCGCCCCGGGAGCCGACAGCAGGGCCGCCGCGCTCTCCTCCCCGATTACCGGATCGTGCGGAAAGAAATCGGCGAGCGCGCGGCACACGAGCGCCTGGCTGCCGAAGTCGGCGACCGTGACCGGGCTCAGGTCGCCCTTGTGCAGCGTACCGGAATCGGCGCCGCGGCGTACTCCCTCGCACAGGCGTGCCGCATCCGTCACGGCGCGCGCGGCGACCTCCAGTTCCCTTTGGTACACGGCTCGATGGGTTCAGGTCTTCGGGAAGTACGGCAATTCGCTCAACTTCTGAAAATTACCGTTTCGTGACCGCTCCCACCCGCGAAGATCCCGCCCGTTCGTGACGAGCACGTACCGCGCGCCCAATCCCGCGTCATATCGACCGACCTGGTCGGCCACCGACTGGTCCAGCGCCACGTGCGCCGCCTTTACCTCGACGACCATCCACGCCTGACCCGACCGGTCGACGACCATCACGTCGTACCGTTTTCGCCCACCCGGAACGGTCCGCTCGACCGAAACCAGTGCCGGCGGCACCCCGAGACGGTCCCGGAGAAACCCGAGAACATGCTGCCTGACCCACTCCTCGGGCGTCAGGCGTACCCAGCGCCGACGCACGAGGTCGAGCACCCGGTCCCCGCGAACGACGAGATCGGTCGGAGCCTCCAGGACCAGCGTCGGAAGGTGGGGCATCGGGCTCACGATCCCGGCCCTCCGTCATAGCCGGTCATTTCCACGTACCCACGTCCGCCGACGGGTCGTCCCTCCCACGTGCCGCTCGCGTCCACGGCCCCCTCCCAGTACCGGACCCGCGTGGCCAGCTCCTGTCCGTCCAGCACGGCATTCGTCCCGATGGTGAACGGCGGAGACTTCGACGTCACCGTCCACTGGACCGGGTACCGCGCGCCGGTCGCCGGAGACACCCATTCGCGACCGGGCACGAAGGCCAGGCCCGCGACGTCGATCGCACGCCGCTCGCCGGTCGGTCCGACGAGGGAAGCGTCGGCAAACGACGTGGATCCGTCGGCGCGACGAAGGCGGAACAGCATCAGGTCATCTCCCGTGTCGAGGTGCAGCGAGAACCAGTCCCAGCCCACCTGGTCCTCTCCGAGCAGGCTCGTGCTCCACTCCCGGTCGAACCAGCTGGTTCCGGTCACGGGCACGGTTTCTTCGCCGGAGCGCACCGTACCCTCCGTCGTCAGGCGGGTGACCGCGTAGTATCGCGACGCCTGGCCCGGCCCGTCCCCCTTCCGACTGAATCCGGCGTCTCCCTGCAGCACGATGGGCTTCTCGGGCCGAAGGAGCAGGCTCAGCCCGAAGCGCGAGCCCTCGGCCTCGACGCGGATCGAATCCGGACGACCGGAGGCCTGCCACGGACCGACCCACACGCGCAGCGGATCGCCTTCGGCGCCGGCCATGCCCGCGGCGCCGCGTGCGAACCGCTCCTCGTGCAGGAATGGCCCGCCGGCGCCGTCGGTGAGCGCGAGGTGGGCGCTGTAGAGCTGGGTCGTTCCCCATGCCGATACTCGCGACGGGGTCTCGGCCGGCGCGGCGAGCGCATTTCGGAAGACCGTGAACTGGTACCCGAATCGCCGTCCGCCCGGACCGTCGAGGTTGCCGGTGAAATACCACCACTCGAGCAGGTACCCGTCGTGCGCCCCGTGATCCCGCGGGAACTCGAAGGGTTCCGGACCCAGCACCCGCTCGTATCCCGTCGTGTCGACCGCCAGCGCTTCGGCCACCGACGTCGTTCCGGACGGCGCGTTGGCTCCGCACCCGGCGGTCGCGGCGATCAGACCGACTCCCAGCGTACCGGCGAGCAACTGGCGCGCGGGCGTGCGCCCCAGCCGCAATGCCGGCAGCCATCCGGCGGCCGCCCCGGCGGCCGTCGCCACCCCGATCGCCTGGACGAGGAGCCACGGATCCGGATCGAACGGTAGCGTCCATCCGAACGAGCGGCGGTTGACCACGAAGACCAGTCCGGCGGCGAGAGCCAGTCCGAGCGGCACCGCAGCGAGGCCCGCGATAGCCCCCATCAGCGTGGCTTCGGTGGCCACCACGCGGCGTACCGCCCGCGGTCCGAGGCCCAGCGCCCGCAGCACGCCGAACTCCCACGCCCGATCGATCTGCTGCGACGCGAGCGTCGTGACGATGCCGACGAAGGCCACGACGAGCGCGAGCAGGCGCAGCACCGTCGTCACGGCGAACGTGCGGTCGAACACCTCCATGGACGCCGCCCGGAGCCCGGCGCTCGACGTGATTTCGAGCGCCTGCACGGACTTCGTGGATTCGCGCAGTTCGTCCATCACGGTCTCGCGGTCGGCGCCGGGCACCAGCGTGAGCGCGAGGCCCGAGAAGGCGGGATCGTCGAACAGGACATCGTACGCCGGTCGGCCCATGAGCAGCGCGCCCAGGTCCGATCCGTAGTCGGCAAAGACCGCCGCGATGCGCAACGGACGCGGGCCCGCGCGGGTATCGACCCGTAGGGTATCCCCCACGTCGAGCCCGGTGCGGAACGCGAAGGGCTCCGAAACCAGGATCCGCTCTCCCGAGTCGGCCGAGACCCACGGGTCCCACCCGTCCTCCCGCAGGAAACGGTACGTATCGTGGGTGGCCGGTGCGTGCTCGATGGCCACGAGTTGGACGGGACCTGCATCCGTGGACACGCTCGTGCTGCGCACGCCGTACGAAGCGCTGACCGCCGGATGACTTCGCACCCGCTCGAGGGCGTCCGGATGAAGGGTTCCGCCCCCGAACCGGGCAACGGCCGAGGGCGGACGCACGTAGACGTCGGCCGGCAGCGCGTGGCCCAGCCACGCCTCGACGGCCCCCCGGAAACTCGTCACCATCACCGACACGCCGATGGAGGCCGCAACCGCCAGGGCCAGTGCGGCCACGGCCACGGAAGCGCGGCCGAGATGGGCCCTCAGCGCTCCGACAGCGAGGCGGAACACGCCCGGGCGACGGGCGATCCGTCCCGCCGCGGCCGCAAGGCCGTCGGTGACCGCCGGCGCGACGAGCGCAAAAGCCACCACGAGGGCCAGCAACCCGGCATAGGCTCCGATCAGCCCGGTATCGAACCGGAGCAGCAGCACCGAGACGATGCCCGCACCCGTCGCGGCGAGGACCAGCCCGCGCATGCGGGCACGCAGGGCCGCCGTATCCTGCGACCTTCGCATCTCGATGGACGGCGGAACCGCGGCCGCCCGCCAGGCCGGTCCCCAGGCGGCGAGCAGCGTCGATCCGATGCCCAGCACACCCGCCTTGAGCCACGTCGCCAGACCCAACTCGAAGCGCCGCACCTCCAGCACGAAATAGAGATCGTTGATCGCCCTCGTGACGAGGGTCACCAACCCCGATCCGAGCGCGGCGCCGAGGGCGAGACCCACCAGCGTGCCCGCCGATCCGACCACGCCCGCCTCCAGGAAGACCTGCCGGCGCAGCGTGCGTGCATCGACGCCGATTGCCCGAAGACGGCCCAGCACGGCCCTTCGGCGCGAAACGGAGAAGGAGATCACGTTGTACGCGAGGAAAAGGCCGACGAGGAGCGAGAGATGGCTCAGGGCCCGCAGGTTCACATCGAACGCCTCGGTCATGCGGATCAACGCCTCCCCGCGCGCCGACGCCGGCTCGACCGTGAATCCGGGCCCGAGCAGCTCCCTTACGGCTGCCAGGTCGTCCGCGTCGTCAACCACCAGATCGACGCGGTGAACGAGGCCCGGAATGCCCAGCACTTCCTGGCCGGTCGAGATATCCACGACCGCGAGTGCCTCCCATGCCTCGCGGGCGACCGGATCCCCGGGATCCACGATGCCCGCCACGTGCAGGGAGCGTTCGATGCCGTTGACCTGTAGTCCGAGCGTGTCGCCTTCCGCGATCCCGAGCCGCGACGCGGTCCCGGTCGAGAGCACGGCGGCGCCCGGCTCGACCAGGAGGCGAGCCGGCCCCGGAAATCCGGGTTGGGAGCCGAGATCGCGCACCGCCGCGTCGACCAGCGGATCCACTCCCACGAGGCGGATCCGTACGTCTCCCATCCGGCCCGTGCCCTCCACGACCGGCGCCACGCGGCCTCCGACGGCCCCCGTGGCCAGTCGCGCGACCAGGGAGTCGGGCACCGATCCCGACGCCCCCTCCACCACGTGCGTGGCCCGCCCCGACAGCGCATCGGCCGCCCTCGTGAAGGCCCGCCGCGCGCTGGAGTTCGCGGCATCCACGCCGACCACCAGCGCGACGCCGGCCGCCACGCCGATCACGCTGAGCGCGAGCAATCCCGGGCTGGCTAGGTGGTGACGCAGGCCGGCACGAAAAACGAGGCTCACGCTCTACCCTCCGGCACCGGCTCCAGGATGCCGCCGCGCAGCCGCCATACGGCGTCCGAAGCGGCGAGCAGATCGTGATCGTGGGTGACGACGAGCATGGTCACCCCGAACTCGCGCACGAGCCCGTGCAGCAGGTCCATGACCGAGCGCCCCGTCTCCCAGTCGAGGTTTCCGGTGGGCTCGTCGGCCAGCAGGAGCGTCGGTTCGTGGGCCAGCGCCCGCACGATCGCCACCCGCTGCTGCTCTCCACCCGACAACCGGTCCGGGTAGGCCGAACGCCGGTCGGCCAATCCGACCCGGTCGAGCAACTCCCCGGCCCGACGGATCGCGTGCTCCGTGGCCGATCCGTTCAGCGTGAGCGGAAGCGCGACGTTTTCCACCACCGAAAGCGTCGGAATCAGGTTGAACGCCTGGAATACGAACCCCAGGTGGCGCCGACGGAACGCGGTGCGATCTTCCTCCCCGAGCGCCGAGAGTTCGATCCCGTCGATCTCGACGCGACCGGCATCGGGTACGTCGATCCCGCTCAGTACGTTGAGCAGCGTGCTCTTTCCCGCGCCGCTGCGTCCGAGCAACGCGCCGAACCGGCCGCGCTCCAGCAGCAGGTCGGCACCCCGCAGCACGTCGCGCCGCACGGCGCCTTCGACGAAGGATTTCGTGATGGAGACCGCGCGCAGCGCGGCCACTCGTTCCGGTTGCATCGGTCAGCGGGCATGTCGCACCCGTTGGTGGGGCGGCCCGCGGGCGCGTTACGCCGGTGTCAGGCTTCGGCCGTTCCGCCCGACAGCAGGAACAGTACCGCCATGCGCACCGCGACGCCGTTGGTGACCTGGTCGAGGATCACGGCCCGCTCGTGGTCGACCACGTCCCCGGCCAGTTCGACCCCGCGGTTGACCGGCCCCGGGTGCATCACGAGCAGGTCCTTGTAGCGCTCGAGGTGCTCCATGCGGATCCCGAAGCGCTCGTGGTACTCCCGGAGGCTCGGGAAGAGCTGCCGTCCGAGCCGCTCGAGCTGGATGCGCAGGGCCATCGCCACGTCGCACCCGTCCAGCGCCTCGTCGAGCCGGTGGGTCACCCGCACGCTGCCGCTTTCGACGAGCCCCTCGATTCCGGGCGGAATGAGGGTCGGGGGGCCGCACAGCGTCACCTCGGCCCCCATTGCGGTGAGTCCGTAGAGGTTGGACCGGGCCACGCGCGAGTGCGTGATGTCCCCGATGATCGAGATCCTGCGGCCGCGCACCTCCGGGAAGTGGTCCGTGATCGTCAGGAGGTCGAGCAGGCCCTGCGTCGGGTGCTCGTGCGCGCCGTCGCCCGCATTGATGACGACCGCGTCCACGCACCGCGTCAGGAAGTGCGGAGCCCCGGGCGACGCGTGGCGGATGACCACCACGTCGATCTTCATCGCCTCGATGTTTCGCGCGGTGTCCTTGAGCGTCTCGCCCTTGGATACCGAAGAGCCGCTCGCCGTGAAATTGACCGTGTCGGCCGAGAGTCGCTTCTCGGCCAGCTCGAACGAGATTCGCGTGCGCGTGGAGGCTTCGAAGAACAGGTTCACCACCGTCACTCCACGCAGCGTGGGCACCCGCCGGATCGGCCGCGAGAGCACGTCGCGAAATTCCCGGGCGGTGGCCAACACGTGGGCGATCTCGGGCCGCGACCAGCCCCTCAGTCCCAGGAGATGGCGATGGCCGAGGATCACGGGCGCATCCTGGAGTGTCGTCGTGCCCTGGGTGGATTCGCTGCTCACGGTACGCTCACGCTCTGGGGTGCTCGACGAGCCAGACGCCGTCGCGGTCGTCGATTTCCGAAACCCGTACCCGGACTTCCTCGCCGGGCAGCGTGGGCACCTCCCGTCCGACGATGTCGGCCCGGATCGGAAGCTCCCGCAGCCCTCGGTCGACGATGACCAGGAGATACACGCCGGAGGGCCGCCCCATGTCCATGAGGGCGTCCAGGGCCGCACGCGCCGTGCGCCCGGTGTAGAGCACGTCGTCGACGAGGAAGAGGCGCCTCCCGGAAACGTCGTACGGCACGTGCGTCGTACGCACGGTGGGCTGCTTGAGCCGATTGCGGAAATCGTCCCGGTACATCGTCACGTCCAGGACGCCCACCGGGATGTCGATGCCGTCGGCCGCCCGGATCTTGTCGTGCAGCCGGCGCGCGATGTGCACGCCCCGTGTCTGCATTCCGACGAGCCCGACCGGCTCCCCGGGTTCGGAAACCTCCACGATCTGCCGCGCCATCCGGTCCAGGGTGCGGTCCAGATCGCGCGCATCCATCAATTGCGCTTTGACGATGTCTTCCGGCTCCATGGGTCGCAAGGTACGTCCAAACGCCGCGACCGCGCAGGAGAAGAATCGGCGGAACCCCGACCGGGCGACGGGTACAAGGGGTCCGATCCACCGGATGCCGCATGGCCACGCAGGAAGCCGTTTTCCGATACCTCGATCCCGCCGTGGTCTCCCAGCTCGCGACGATGGAGCTGAGGGCGCGCCTCATCGTGGAGGGCTTCATTACGGGGCTGCACAAGAGCCCTTACCACGGGTTCTCGGTCGAATTCGCCGAGCATCGGCCCTACAACCCGGGCGACGAGCTGCGGCACGTGGACTGGAAGGTCTACGCGAAGACCGACCGGCACTACGTCAAGCAGTACGAAGAGGAGACCAATCTCCGGCATTACGTCGTACTGGATACGTCGTCCTCGATGCGCTACCGCGGCGAGGGCAAGGTCTCGAAGCTCGAGTACGGCGCCTACCTGGCGAGCGCGCTGCATTTCCTCATGATCCGTCAGCGGGACGCCACGGGCCTCGTGGCATTCGACGACCGGGTGCACACGCTGCGTCCGCCGCGAAGCACACAGGGCTACCTGCGTGAACTGCTGGCGACCCTGGACCGCTTCACCACGAGTGCCGACACCGGAAAACGCACGGGGGCGGCATCGGTCCTGCACGAGGTCGCCGAGCGCATCGCGCGTCGATCGCTGGTGGTGCTCATCACGGATCTCTTCGAGAACGTGGGCGAGCACGAGGATCTCATCAAGGCCCTGCGGCACCTTCGCTACCGGGGCCACGAGGTACTCGTGTTCCACGTACTCGACGGCGCGACCGAACGCCGCTTCCGCTTTCCCGACGTCCCGATGGTCTTCCGGGATCTCGAGACCGGTGAAGAACTCTCACTCGAACCCTCGCAGGTCCGCGCCTCGTACGCCGAGGCCGTCGAGCACTTCTCCCGGCGGTTCCGTGATCGGTGCCGGGAGCGGAATATCGACGTACTGGAGCTGGATACGGCCGAACCGTATTCGACGGCGCTGCTCGCCTACCTGGCCAAGCGCGCCCGGCTGGCCTGAAAATGCCATCGTTTCGACGCATCCTGATCCCGACGGGCCCGTACTTTCGGCCATTCCGCAGTCACGCGCATCCCGAACCGCACGCCATGACCTACCTGCGTTCCCTCGCGGCGATATCCGCCGCCGTGCTCCTCTTCCTCCCGACTCCCGGGGCCGTCGCCCAGACGACCGACCGCGCCGCCGTCGCCTCTCCCGCCGCGACGCCGACGGCCGACCAGGCGCCCGACCTCGTGAAACAGTACCAGGCGACCATCACTCCCGAGGACCTTGCCTCGCACCTCTACATTTTCGCAAGCGACTTCTTCGAAGGCCGTGACACCGGCCAACGGGGGCAGAAGCTCGCGGCGACGTATCTCGCCTCGCAGTTCCGCAAGATGGGCGTGGCGCCGGCAGGCACGGCCAATCCTTCGGACCCCCGGAGCCCGGAGGCCTATTTCCAGCCGGTCCCGCTGTATTCCAGCAAGCTCGTTTCGGCCAACCTGACCGTCCGGGGAGCCGACGGCAAGTCGGTAACGTCCGTGTTTTCCGCGGCGTCCGAGGATGACGGCTTCTATGTCGGCTTCGGAGCCGGGAACGACAACCAGGGCGCCGTGGTCTTCGCGGGCTTCGGTATCGCCGATCCCGAAGCCGGGTTCGACGAGATGGCTGCATTGAAGGCCTCGGGCATCGAGATCGCCGACAAATGGCTCCTCATGCTCGGCGGCGAACCCATGACGGCCGACGGGAAGTCGGTCCTCACGGCCGACGGCGCGGCAAGCCGCTGGTCGCGCGGGCCCAACGCGAAGTTCGGCGGCATCATGAGCGTCGGAATGCCCGCCGGGGTGCTCTACGTCGTGGACCACCAGTCGCCCCGCCCGATGGCCGAATTGGTCAAGGCTTCCAAGTCCCAGTTCACGCGCCCCGCCGGCCTGTCGCTCGATCCCCCGGGCGCCGGCGGTGCCGGACGTGGCCGTCGCGGATTCCCGCCGGTGCTGTTCATCTCCACCGAAACCGCCAACGCGCTGCTTTCCGGATCCGGACACACCGTGGCCTCCCTCGCGGCTTCCATCGCGTCGACCAGGACGCCCGAGGTCTTCCTGGTCGAAGGCGCGCAGGCGGCCACCTCCATGGAGACGGAGGCGATCGAAGTTTCGTCCGAAAACGTGGTCGCCTTCATCGAAGGCTCAGACCCGGCGCTCAGGGACCAGGTCGTGGTCATTTCGTCCCACTACGACCACGTGGGCGTCAATCCAGGGCTCGAAGGCGACCAGATCTTCAACGGAGCCGATGACGACGGCTCGGGCACGGTCGCCGTGCTGGAGATCGCCGAGGCCTTCGCGCGCGCCCGGGACGCCGGCCACGGTCCCCGCCGCTCGGTGGTCTTCCTCAACGTGACCGGCGAGGAGAAGGGCCTGCTCGGATCGTCCTACTATACCGACCGCCAGCCGATCTTCCCCCTCGAGAAGACGGTCACGAATCTCAACATCGACATGATCGGGCGTATCGACCCGACCCACCCGGAGGAGGACACGGACTACGTCTACATCATCGGGTCGAACCTGATCTCGCAGGAACTGCACGACATCAACCTGCGCATGAACTCGATGCTCGGGACCGACCTGGACCTGCACGAGCGGTTCAATTCGAAGGACGATCCCAACCGTTTCTACCAGCGCTCCGATCACTGGAACTTCGGAAAGCACTCGATCCCGTTCATCTTCTTCTTCACGGGCACGCACGACGACTACCACGGCGTCGACGACGAACCCGAGAAGATCGAATACGAGCGCATGGCCCGGATCGCGCAGGTGATCTTCGCGACGGCCTGGCAGGTCGCCAACCAGGACACCCCGCCCGTCGTCTCGGGCACGGGCTTCAACTGAGCCGATCCCGATGGAACGCCGGATCCGGGAGGCCTCCGAGGCGCTCTTCCCCCGATTGGTGGAGCTTCGAAGGGCCTTCCACCGGCGGCCCGAACTCGCGTACCAGGAATTCGAGACGGCGCGTACCGTAGCCGCCTTCCTCGACGAGTCCGGAATCCCGCACCGCACCGGCATCGCCGGGACGGGCGTCGTCGCGCGAATCGACGGCGCCCATCCCGGCCCGGTGGTGATGCTGCGGGCCGACATGGACGCCCTGCCGATCGTCGAGCGCAACGCGTTCGACTTCGCGAGCGAGATACCGGGCTCGATGCACGCGTGCGGCCATGATGCCCACACCGCGTCCCTTCTCGGCGTGGCTTCCATCCTCCAATCGATCCGCGCGGAGATCCGGGGCAGCGTACGCCTCGTTTTCCAGCCGGCCGAGGAACTCGTGCCCGGCGGCGCGCTGCGCATGATCGAAGAAGGCGTGCTCGACCCGGTGGACGGGCAACCGGCCCCGCAGCTGGCATTCGGACAGCACGTGCGTCCGGATCTGCCCGTGGGCACGATCGGCGTGCGCAGCGGCGCGTTCATGGCGTCCAGCGACACCGTGCGCATCCGGATCCGGGGGGAAGGCGGTCACGCCGCCGAGCCACATCGCCTCGCGGCAGACGCCGTGTACGTGGGCTCGCAGACGGTGATAGCCCTCCAGGCGGTCATCAGCCGCAACCGGCCCCCCGACGCGCCGTCGGTCCTGTCCTTCGGGCGTTTCGTCGCCGGAGACGCCCCGAACGTGCTCCCCGAAGAGGTCCTGCTGCACGGCACGTTTCGCGCCATGGACGACGAATGGCGCTACCGCGCCCACGACCTCATCCGGCGTGTCGCACGGCACACCGCCGAGGCGCACGGCGCCGAGGCCGACGTGGAGATCGGCGTCGGCTACCCGGCCCTCGTGAACGACGTACGCGAGGCGGCATTCGTCCGCGACGCGGCCGTCCGGTTCGTCGGACCCGACCGCGTGATCGACCTCGACCGTTGGTACGTCGCCGAGGACTTCGCCCGGTACCTCGAGCGGGTGCCCGGATGTTTCTACATGCTGGGCGTAGGGAACGAAGCCGAGGGTATCGTGCACGGCCTGCATACGCCCCGATTCACGCTCGATGAGGAGGCGCTGCGCGTCGGACCCGCGTTCATGGCCTTTCTCGCCTTCTCGCGCGGTCACGCCGCCTGAGCCATGCCGCCCGGTCACCCGGATTCTCGCCTCGCCGAACGGTTGCACAAGGCGGCGCTGGACCGCCGGGCCGCGTTCGTCGAATTGACCTCGGACCTGGCGCTCCTCGAATCGCCCGGCGACCACGCCGAACTGCAACAGCCCGTTTTCGATCGGCTCTCCCGCGCGCTCGAGCGGACGGGAATGTCGTGCCGTCGTTATCCCGCCGGACAAACGGGTGGCATCCTGTTGGCGGCTCCGGCTGACCGGACACGGGGTACCCCGTTCCAGGTGCTGCTCGGACACGCCGACACCGTCTGGCCGACAGGAACCCTCGTCGACATGCCCGTGATCCTCGACGGGGACTCCCTGCGGGGTCCGGGGACGTTCGACATGAAGGGTGGGCTCGCCATGGCCGCGGTCGCTCTCGAGGTCCTCGGAGCGGTCGGCGCGCGCCCGGCCGTCACCCCGGTACTCCTCGTGAACAGCGACGAGGAAATGGACTCGGCGGCCTCACGCGACACCATACGGCGCGTCGCGCGGCGTGCCGACCGGGTACTGGTGCTGGAGCCGGGACAGGGGCCGGACGGCAGGCTGAAGTCCGGCCGCCCCGGCACCGCGCTGTACCACGTCACCGTCAATGGACGCGCCGCCCATGCCGGCCTCGCTCCCCACGAGGGCCGCAGCGCGATCCTCGCCATGGCCGACCTGGTGCGCGACGTATCGGCGCTTCACGATCCCGGACGAGGAATCCTCGTGAACGTCGGAACGGTGCACGGCGGAACGCGCCGCAACGTGATCCCGGCGGAATGCCGCTTCACGGTCGACGTGCGCACGGCGACCCGCCCCGATGCCGAGCGCCTCGACGCCCGGCTGCGCGACCTGTCCTCACCCCGTGACGGGATTTCGGTGTCGGTCGAGGGCGCGATCGAGCGGCCGCCGTTCGAGGGGACAATTTTTCCGCACCGCTACCTGCTGGACCGCGCTCTCGAGCTTGCATCGCTCCATGGAGCGGACCCCGGTCACGGCTACGCGGGAGGCGCGTCCGACGGCAATTTCACGGCCGAAGTCGCCCCCACCGTCGACGGACTCGGGGCCGTGGGGGCGGGTGCGCACGCCGCGCACGAGCACGTCGCCGTCGATCTGACCGTGCGGCGCATCGCCTGGCTGGCCCACCTGCTTCTCGAACCGGCCCTCCGCCCCGAATCCACCCCCACGCCATGATCGATCCGATGCTCCCGCCGTTTCCGGGCCTGCGTCCCGAGGCTTTCTCCTTTCTGCGCGGTCTTGCCGCGAACAACCGTCGCGATTGGTTCACGGAACGCAGGCAGGTCTACGTCGACGAAATTCAATGGCCGCTCCAATGCCTGGTCGCCGAGGTGGGCCTACGGGTTTCGGCGGCCGGTCTGCGCGTCGTGGGCGATCCTCGCCGGGCGCTCTTCCGCATCCACCGCGATACGCGATTCTCGGCCGACAAGAGCCCGTACAAGACCCACCAGGGCGCCGTGCTCAGCCCGGACGGCAATCCGAAAACCCCCGGTGCCCTGTACGTGCACGTGGAGCCGGGTGCCTGTTTCGTGGCGGCGGGTTTCTGGCGGCCGGAAGCCGACGCCCTTCGTGCCTGGCGGCTGGCCATGCAGGCAGACCCGGACCGGTTCCTCGGCATGGTCCACGAGCTCACGGAACAGGGCCTGAAGCTGGACCGCGAGGAACCCCTGAAACGCCTTCCGCGCTCGTTCGAGCAACCGTCCGATCCTGAACTGGCACCGTTCCTGCTGCTGCGCTCGTTCACCGTGAGTGCCGAGGTCAGCGAAAGCGAGGTGTCAGGAGCGGACTTCGGTGAGCGGTTCGCCCGGTTCGCGTTGGCCGCCCGCCCGCTGCTCGAATTCGGCTGGACCCTGGACTGAGCGGTGCGGCCCGGCGCCGCGATGGACGGCTCAGGGAGCGCTCACCGCCTCGACGCGGCTGATCTCGGGAACGGAACGACGAAGGGCCTGCTCGATGCCCGCCCGAAGCGTCATCGTCGACATCGGGCACGTGCCGCACGCTCCGAGCAACTCCAGTTCGACGACCATGTCTGCCGTGATGTCACGCAGGCGAACGGAACCCCCGTCTGCCATGAGATACGGCCGGAGTTGATCGAGCGTGGCCTCCACGCGGTCGTGGAGGTCGGCGGGAACCGGGGTCTTCGCTTCGGACATGGACCAGATCCAGATTTCAGCTGATACCGCGCTGCGCCCCAAACGTTCTCAGCGGTAGAGGATTTCCACCTGCCGCGCCGCCGGAAGGAGCGCATCGCGGCGAGCCACCTGGTGCATCACGTTCCGGGCGATCCCGTCGAACACGCGCGCAGCCACTCCGAGGCCGGTCGCGGCGACCGGAATGCCGCCGTCGCACGCTTCGCGCAGCGGCTCTTCGATCGGAATTTCTCCGAGCAGCGGTACGTCGAGTTCCTGGGCGAGTCTTCGCGCTCCGCCCTCTCCGAAAAGATGGTACCGTCGGCCCGGAAGCTCGGGCGGTTCGAAGTACGCCATGTTTTCGACGATGCCCAGTACCGGGACGTCCACCTGCTGGAACATCGCGACCCCCTTTCGCGCGTCGGCGAGCGCGACCTTCTGCGGCGTCGACACGATGACCGCCCCGGCGAGCGGCGCGGTCTGTACGATGGTGAGCTGGATGTCGCCCGTTCCCGGGGGCAGATCCATGACGAGCACGTCCAATTCCCCCCATTCGGTATCCGAAAGAAATTGCTTGACCGCGCTCGACACCATGGGACCGCGCCAGATGACCGCGCGATCGGGATCGACGAGAAAACCCATGGACAGTACCCGGACCCCGTGCGCATCCACCGGGAGCAGACGGCGTTGTTCGTTGACCCGGGGACGCGCACCCTCTATCCCCATCATGACCGGAATGGACGGACCGTAGATGTCGGTGTCCACGAGTCCGACGTCGTAGCCCTGGCGCGCAAGGGCCACCGCGAGGTTGACCGCCACCGTCGACTTGCCGACGCCACCCTTGCCGGATGCGACGGCGATGACGTGCCGCACCCCGGCCAGCGCACCGGGATCGTCCCCCTGGTCGGTCGCCAGCGGAACGAACCGGTTGTCGGTCGCCACCGAGACTTCGACCCCGGGGCCGAGCGTCTGCCGCACCGCGTCCTCGCATTGGGCAGCGACGGTTCGCGCGAACGCCGTCGTCGGATCGTCCAGCACCACCGTGAGCGAGACGCGTGTGCCGTCGTCGCGAAGATCCCGCACCAATCCCAGGCGAACGATGTCCTTGCGGCGTTCGGGGTCCACGACACGGGCGAGGGCTTCGAGAATGGAGTCGATGCGATCAGGCATGGCAGGCGCGGTCAGGTCGCGGCCGTGTAGCCGGGGCCCCCACGTTTGTTCCTCACAGGGCGCCGAAAGCCCACAGCGCCAGTCCGTGCCGAAGCCCGCGACGCGTCACCCGGAATCGACGGGCACCGACGGCCTGCATGGCGGCGGCCACGATGAGCACCCCTGCGGCGATGACGTCCTCTCGTCCGGACAGCAGCCGGGAGTCCAGTGCGAGGACCGAAGCCGCATCCATGCCGAGCAATCGTTCACGCCAGGCGACGACCTTGTCGAACGTGAGGTCCGCCGACCGGGCGAGCCCGGCCAGCGTCGTGGCCGTCCCACCCACGCCGAGCAGCAGCCGGGTCCTGCCCACCGCCCGCACCGCCGGACGCAGCGCTTCGTCCACGAAACCCTCCGCCGCCCGGATGGCATCCTCGCCGGCCGGGATCCGCCCGAAGAACCGCTCGGTGACCCGGACGGAACCTACATCGACGCTGCGTTCGGCCGTGACGCGCGACGGAGGACCCGCGTATCCCGTCACCAGCTCGGCCGAACCGCCGCCGACGTCCAGCACGGTGACCCGGCGTCGCGAACCGTCCTGGAGCTCGGAGGCTGCCGCGGCAAACGTGAGCCCGGCCTCCTCGGTGCCCGTCAGCACGCGGTAGGGCCAACCGCAGGCCGACTGCGCGCGGTCGATGAGCTCTTCGCGGTTTGCGGCATCGCGCGAGGCGCTCGTCGCGCCTACCAGGCCCTCGGTGGCGCCGTGTTGGTCGGCCACCGCGCGAAACTCGGCAAGGACCGTCTCCAGGCGCGCAATGGCCTCTGCCGATACGACGCCATGGCGATCGACGCCCGCTCCGAGCCGCACGAACCGATCGGCCTCCACGATCGGCACCAGGGCGCCCTGCACGAATTCCGCGATCACGAGCAGGGCCGTATTGGTCCCCACGTCGACCGCCGCGACCCGTCGCACGTCAGATCCTCCGGGCGACCAGCGCCAGCCAGTCCCCCTCGGTCTCCTCTTCCAGGAGTGCGAGACCCACCGATTCCAGCGCGCCCAGCATGACCTCCCGGTCCTGCAGCAGCACACCGGCCAGCGCGATGACGCCGTCGGCGGCGAGACGGGCCCGGAGGCCGGGCAGCATGTCCAACAGCACGTTGCGATTGATATTGGCCAGCACCGCGTCGAACGGGCCGGCCGGCGCAGCGTCAAGGCCACCCTGGCGCACGGTCATCCGATCGGCCACGCCGTTCCGCCCGGCGTTCTCCACCGCGTTCTCTACCGCCCAGGGTTCCACGTCGAACGCTTCGGCGAAGGACGCGCCGATGCGCAGCGCGGCGATGGCCAGGACGCCCGTGCCGGTTCCCGCATCCAGGACGCTCATGCCTTTCCGCACGTGACGGGCAATCGCGCCGAGCATCAACCGCGTCGTTTCGTGGTGGCCCGTGCCAAAGCTCATCTTCGGTTCGATCCCGATGGCGATGCGGCCCTGCCCCGGCGTTGTCCACGGCGGATGCACGACGAACGGACCCGCTTCGACGGGCGTCACCGACGCCTCCCACAGCGCGTTCCAGTTCTCCGGCTCGATCGTACGCTCCGAGACGATCGAAGCCCCGTGCGCCCGCACGCGATCCAGCACACCCGACCGGAGCCGTTCCGTCCACGCGCCCTTCGGCACGAACGCCGCGAGACGGTCGCCCTCCTCCGTGAACCCGTCGAACCCCGCTTCCGCAAGCTCGGCTACGAGGACGTCCCGCACCTCCGGTGGCGCTTCGAGGGTCAGCGCCGTTGTCGGTTCGTTCACCATGGTCACTCCGGCATCCGAACCACCCGCATCCCCCACGCGCCCGGTTCCGTCGGCGCGCCGGCGCCGAAGTCGCCGAAAGCGTGCGAAAAGTCGGTCTGGTAGTGAGCGACGTACCGGCCTTCCGGCAGCACGACCACATCGTCGAACAGGCGGTTGCGGTCATCTCCGCCGCCGGCCCGCGTATTGCTCATCGACTGCTCCCAGACGACGTCGCCGCCCACCGATTCGATCCAGCCGTAGTCGTAGCGACCCGATCGGGTCATCTCGCCCAGTGCGACGATGCGGAGGCGCGTGGCGCGGCTCAACTCGAACGTGCCCTGTTGGTGCACCTGGTTCCGGACGGCGGTCGCGGCGAACAGCACCTCGCCCGCGATCGGCGGCAACGGGACGACGAGCCCGTCGGCCGAAGTGGCCGAGATCGCGTCCACCGCGAGTTCGTCCGTGGCGGCCCGCGGACTTTCCACCACGCGCACGGCCGGTTCGCCGGTCGAACCCTCCACGAGAAAGAGCGCGACCCCCCAACGTTCCGGATGATCGGGCTCGGCACGGTTGAACGACCCGTACGCGTGGGAGCCGTCCGACTGGTAGTAGACGCTGTACCGACCGGGCTGCAGCTCGAGGAACTCGGCGCTTCTCCGGTTCGAATCGTCCCCACCGGCCAGGGACGAACGCTCGTAATCCTGTTCCCAGACCCGCACGCGGTCCTCGGACGACTGGATCCACGCGTAGTCGTACCGGGACCCGCCGGACATGAGCTCTCCCATGGCATCGACGTATACGAGGGCCGGGCGATCCACCTGGATCACCGTCCGCAGCAGCTGGTCGTCGCCGACACCCAGCATCGCTACCAACGGCTCACCCCCGGACCAGGGGTCGAACAACGTGAGCCCCTCGGAACGAAGCACACGTACGCCCCACGACTCGGGATCCGTCGGCGGATTCACCTCCCACGCATCCGGTCCCCCGTGCCACCACGGGTCGTACACGACGCGGTATACGCCGGGCTCCAGCGGAACGACGCCGTCGAACGTCCGGTTGATTTCGGCCCCACCGGCCGGGACGGTATTCTCGCGCGTGAATTCCCACACGACGCCGCTTCCCTGCGCGCGCTCGACGGTCACCCGATCACAGCCGGACGGACACGACGATGCGGTGGCCTGCAGCCGGACCGACGCGCCGTCGCGCACGACGATGAGCGCTTCGTTCGGTCCCCGCCCGTTCCACGCGGAATCCCAGAGCACGTCCGAAGCCGCGGTCGACGGCCGCGCCTCCTCCGACGATACCCTGAGATCCACGGAATCCACCGGGGATACCGACGCCATCCAGCGCGACGCGTCGTTCGTCCAGTGCGGCACCAGGCGCAGGAATCCGGCGCCGTTCCGCGAGCCGTCGCTATGGCCGAGGGTCGTGAAATACAGGTCGTATGCCCCGGCCTGCAACGCCAGCGTGTCCACCGTGCGCAGGAGGAAACCCTCGCGCGTCCCGCTGCGCGGGTCGGGTCGCCAGGCCGTCGTTCGGTCTTCCCGTCGCAGGATCCACGGCATCGCGGCCATGACGCTGCCCGACTCGGCCTCGAACGACGAGACCGCTTCGATCCGCACCCGTCCGTCGGCCGCGAGTTCGAAGGTGCGCGAATAGAGCCGACCGGTGGACAGCTCCGAGAGCACGAGCGCTCCCGCCGGCGCCGGTCCGTCCCACGTGGACCGCCAGACCAGGAGGCCGGCAACCACCAGCAACAGGAAGATCTGTATCCGGACGATCGGGGATCGCTTCATACCCTTCTGCTTTTCTGCGGGGATCCGTCGTTGGTACGCGTCCTCAGGTGGTAAGTTACTGCCGCTTCGGACGGACGACGAGCGCCGCGTGTAACCTGTCGACCGGGACCGAAGTAGAATCCGCGACCGACTCCCCACCCGCACCGTGATTTCGCTCGCTTCACTCCGGTCCAGCGCCCGGTCCGTACTGCTCGGGCTGGCCTTTGCGACATCGGTGATCGTGGCGTTCGGGTTCCACGTGCTCGCGTGGACTTCGGGCGGAATGCCGGACACCCTCCTGCGCGTGCTGTTCCACCTCGTCATGCTCGTGGGCTATGGCGCGCTGTGGATCGTCGCCGTGGAGCACGCCGAGCGTAACCGCCACGGACCGGCCCGGACATTCTGGGCGCTGACACTGTTCGCCCTGGGCGCGACCGTGGCGTCGGTGCTCACGCTTCTGGTCGCCCGCCCGCCCGCGGCCCCGGAAGGCGTGGATCCCGAACTGCTCCTCGGATTCGACCTGGACAGCGGTACGCCGATCGTTCTCGCGGCCGTGTTCAAGATGAACGCCCTCGGCCTCGTCAAGGGCATTTTCGCCGTCGTGCTGCTGGCGCGCCTCCGGTTGCTGGTGTTGGTCAAGCGGACGCGAACGAGCCAGCGCAACTGGAATCTCATGCTCACGATGATGGCGGTCTCTGCCATCGCGACGGCCTTCACGTCCGCCGGGAGCGATACGGACCGGTGGCAGACGGTCCTCCTGATCGCCGCCCTGGTGCTGATGGTCGTGAATTCCTTCCGACTGTCGTGGATCGTCTCGCTGTCGTTCCGCCAGAAGATGACGGCCGCCGGCCTCAGCCTGCTCCTGCTGCTCGTGCTGGTCGCCGGGTTGGGCGTCGGCGCGGACGCCGTAGCTGCCGGGGCCTTCGCCCCCGGCTCGCACGCGTACCTCGAGCACTTCTCCTATCCGCTCAGCAGCTTTTTCGAACAATCGATCCTGTTCGGAATCCTGTACTGCAGCACCACGATCCTGTCGCTGCTGTTCCATCTTCCCACCACGGGTGATTTCCAGCAGCGGGCCGGCGAGCGGGCGGCGATGCACTCGCTGGCCCACCAGGTCGGGGACGTCTTCGACGCGGCACGCCTGCACGAGGCGATTTCGCGGTCGCCGGTGGACGCCGGATGCGCCCACGCCGCGTGGCTTACCCTCCATGACGAGGAGGCGACCTCCCTCCACCCGCGGCCCGTGCACGGCCACGGCGTGGATGTGATCCGCATGGAGCACGTCGTGGACCACGACGCGTTGTACGACCAGGTTGCGGCCGACCGGAAACCGGTCGTGCTGGAGCAGGCCGTCGCAGACCACCGGATCAAGGCCCTGCCGGGAGACGGCATCGGAAGCCTGGTCGCCGCTCCGCTCATCGCCCGCGACCGCGTGCTCGGCGTGCTGTTCGCCTCGAAGAACGTGGCGCTCGGATTCGAACGGGACGAGGTGGAGACCATCGCCCTTCTCGCCGCGCAGGGCGCGCTCGCGATCGAGAACTCGCGGCTCTTCAAGCAGCAGGTCGAACGGGAACGCCTTGCGCGAGAGTTGTCGATCGCACGCGAAGTCCAGAGGCGGCTGCTTCCGCAGAACCTGCCCGATGTGCCCGGGGTCGGCCTGGCCGCGGCCTGGGCCTCGGCACACGAAGTGGGCGGCGACTACTACGATTTCGTACGCCTCGACGAGCATCGACTCGGCCTCATCGTGGCGGACGTGTCCGGCAAGGGTACTTCGGCCGCGTTCTACATGGCCGAGATGCAGGGCATCTTCCAGTCGGCGAGTCGGCTGGCTCCGAGCCCGACCGAGTTCCTCACGCATGCCAACCTCGCCCTGGCCGATTCGCTGGAGCGGAACGTATTCATCACCTGCATCTATGGCGTGCTCGACACGCGCGAAGAAACCCTCGTGCTCGGCCGGGCCGGGCACTGCCCGGCCGCATCGGTCCACCTCGCCGGCGGCGCGACGTTCCTCCGGTCGGGGGGCATGGGGCTGGGCCTGGATCGCAGTGACCTGTTCCGGCGAAGTCTCACCGAAAGCCGCATCCGGCTGCAGCCCGGAGATGTGTTCGCCCTGTACACCGACGGCGTCGTCGAAAGCCGGAACGCATCCCAGGAGGAATTCGGGTACGATCGCCTGCTTGCCGTCCTCGAGCGGAACCGGCACGAGGACGCGCACGACATCCACGACGCCGTGCTCAAGGAGTTGTCGGGCTTCCTCGGCGACAAGGATTACGACGACGACATGACGCTTGTCGTGCTGAAATGGCACGGTATCACCGGTTCCCGTCCGACGACGGGACGGACGGGTCGCAAAGACCGGAGCGGAGAGGTATTTTCCGGGGCCCAATCGGAACCCCACGCACTGACCGCGACCCCAACAGCCCCCCCACGATGAGCAATTTCTCCGTCGGATTCCGGACCACCGGAAACGTCCAGATCCTGGACCTTCGCGGCGAACTCGACGCGCACACGGCCGCCGAACTTGAGGCGGCCATCCAGAAGTGCCAGCGGGAGCAGGAATTCCGGGTCCTGGTGAACGGCTCGAACCTCGCCTACATCTCCAGCGCCGGCCTGGGAGTCTTCATGGCCTTCATCGAGGAATTCCGGGATCGGGGCGGTGACATCAAGATCGCCGCGCTGCAGCCCAAGGTCTACAACGTGTTCGACCTGCTGGGATTCCCGATGCTGTTCGACATCGAGGCTTCGGAGCACGAGGCCATCCGGAAGTTCGATACCGTGGCTCGCTGATTCCCAGGTACCGAGGCCCGCGACTCCCGTGTCCCGCCGCATACACACGCTCACCGTTCCGAGCTCGACGCGCTACCTCGAGGAGGTGCGCGACTTCGTCGCGCGGCACGCGTCGGATGCGGCGTTCGAACCGGACGCGGTCGAGCAGTTGAAAATGGCCGTGGACGAGTGCTGCACCAACGTGATCGAGCACGCCTACCGGGGAGAGTCCGAGCGTCCGATCGACATCGCGGTCATCGTGGAAAGCGATCGCCTCGCCGTTCGCATCCGCGACGAGGGCCAGGCCTTCGACCCGTCCAGCTACCGGGAGCCCGACCTCGTGCAGTTCGCCCGCACCCGCAAGTCGGGCGGCTTTGGAGTGCACATCATGCGGAGGCTGATGGACGAAGTGCGCTTCCGCACGTACGGTCGCAAGAACGAGTGCTACATGGTCAAATACCGGGAGGGCGGCCGAGCCTGAACCGGGCCCTCCCCCGCATTCAGGCCGTGCCCACGTAGAGCGACGCGATGCCGAACGTGAGCCGTTCGTCGCGACAATCCCGGTATCCCGCCGCGCGCAAGACCGTGAGGAATGCGTCGCCTTCCGGAAACACCGCGATCGACGCGGGCAGGTACCGGTAAGCCCCGTCGTCGCCCGACAACGCCGATCCGACCCTCGGAAGAACGTGCCGGCTGTAGAACCCGTAGAGCTGGCGGACGGGAAACGCGCGCGGACGGCTGAACTCGAGCACGACCAGTCGCCCTCCCGGCTTCAACACGCGCCGTATCTCCTCGAGCCCCGGCTGCAGGCGCTCGAAATTTCGCACGCCGAACGCGACGAGCGCGGCGTCGAAGCTTCCGTCTCCGAAAGGCAGCTTCTCCGCGTCCCCGTACTGGAGCTTCACGCGGTCGCTCAATCCCATGCGGCGAAGTTTTTCGCGGCCCACGTCCAGCATGCGCTCGGCGATGTCCACCCCCACCACCTGCTCAGGTCCGGCATCGAGGGCCTGGATCGCCAGGTCACCCGTACCCGTCGCCACGTCCAGTATCCTGGACGGGCTCACCTCCGAGACCAGCGCGACCGCACGGCGGCGCCACGCCCGATCGATCCCCATGCTGAGCACGCGGTTGAGCAGATCGTACCGCGGAGCGATGGCGTCGAACATCGCCGCGATCTGCTCGGCCTTGCCCTCCGACGAACCCGGGGGCGGAAAATGTCCCTTCGAAGTGTCGGCCATCAGGGGCTACCGTAGGATCTCCGTGAGCTTGAGCAGATCGTAGTCGATCGACTTCCGCCGGCTCCACACCGTTCGCGACGGCGTCAGCACGATCGAGCCGTTGACGATTCCCACCATCACGTTGGCGTGACCCTCGACGAGGGCGTCCACGGCCGCCGCCCCGAGGCGACTTGCCAGTACGCGATCCCGAACCGTCGGCGATCCTCCTCGCTGCGTGTGGCCGAGGATGCAGACCCGGAGGTCGATCGGATCGAACGCCGGGTCCTTGCGCAGTGCCTCCGCGATCCGGTTCGCGCCGCCGAGTTCGTCTCCCTCGGCGACGACGACGATCGACGACCGGGTCTGCGACGACATCTGCGAGAGGATCTTTCGCTTCACGTCGTCCAGATCGGTGAGCAGCTCCGGGATGAGCACGAGCTCGGCGCCACCGCCGATTCCGCAGTTCAGGGCGATGAACCCGGCGTCACGCCCCATGACCTCGACGAGGAAGAGCCGGTCATGGGCATCGGCCGTATCCCGGATGCGGTCGATGTTCTCGATGGCCGTATTCAGGGCCGTGTCATATCCGATCGTTTCGTCCGTCCCGAACAGATCGTTGTCGATCGTGCCCGGACAGCCCACCAGCGGCACGCCGTGTTCCTCGTAGAAGAGGGCGGCACCGCGCAGCGTCCCGTCCCCTCCGATCGCAATGAGACCGTCGATTCCCGCGCGGCGCAGCTGTTGGGCGGCCGTCGCCCGACCCTCCGGGGTCCGGAATGCCTTCGAGCGTGCGCTCTTGAGGATCGTCCCGCCCTTCTGCACGATATTCGAGACGGACTTGCCGTCCAATTCGACGATGTCGCCTTCGATCATGCCCTCGTAGCCCCTTCGGATGCCGAGGACCTCGAGATCGTGCGCATGCGCAGCGCGTACGACCGCACGTACGCAGGCGTTCATCCCCGGGGCATCACCGCCCGACGTGAAGACTCCGATCGTGCGAAGGGATTGCATGCGGAACGACGTTTGGGAGCGGCGTCTGCCGGGTGGAAAAGTCGGCGGGCCCGACCCCCGCAGCTCGGAAGCGGTTCGGCCAGGGGCTCATTCGCGTCGACGCGGATCGATCGGACGCGCCACCACAATGCCGATTTGCGATCGGTTGTTCTCGACATAGGATTGAAGATCGGGAGAAACCACGACCCCACGATCGACCGAGGCGTGGAGAAGCCCCTTCCGGCCATCGCCTCCGTCGTAGACCAGGCCCGTATGCACGACGTCGAGGCCCCTGATTCCCGTCGCCAGGGCCACGATATCTCCCGCTCGCAGGCTCGGGTAGACGTCGCGGATGGACGATTCGGGCACGTACACGATCCGCAACCCGGCAAGAGACCGCTCCATGGCCAGGATTCCTGCGAAAAGAGAATCGTTCCGCGCGATCTGCCGGTAGCTGGACCGGTTGCGACCCATGAAATCGAGCCGCTTCTCCAGCACGGTTCCGCCGAGCTCGGGAGTGACGTTGCGCACCAGGCCACGGCGTTCGTTGTCGGCAATCCACTCCGAGAAATAGTGCAGCCGGCTGCAGTAGCCATCGAGCGTTCCGCCCCGGTATCTCTGCTCCCGGATGCGGTCGAGGTATCCGTCCCACGTCGGATCCCCCGCCGCGATGCCGCGCGCGATGGCCAGCACCGATTCGACGTACAGCACGCAGTCGAACCGGTCGAGGCCTGCGACCAGGGTTTCCTCCTCCGGCTCGTCCAGAAGGCCGGCCGCGTAGGGCCTGCCCAGGAACCGGAGACCGACCCGCTGCACGATGCTGCCGAGCGACTCCTCCTGCCAGCGCTCCTCCCTCGCGACTCCCATGACCGCGTCGAAGGCCTCGCGTGTACCCGGATCCCTCTCCTGCGCTCCGACGGAGCCAACGGTCATGACCAAGGCCAGGAAGGACAGCAGAACGGGGATCGGGAGCGGTCGGAACGGGGCAGACATGGACATCGTGGGTTCGGAACACGGTGCAACTACCGGCCTGCGGGCGGGGTTGCACGGGGTTGCGCCACACATCGTCCGGTGCGCCGGACCGTATATTGCCGTATCAAGAGCATCGCGATGCCCCGAGAGACGTTCCTGGTCACGATCGCCGGTCGCCCGATCGAGGTGGAACGCGACGGTGAGACGCTCTCGGTCCAAGGGCGACCGATCAACGTCTCCCTCGCCGAAACCGGCCCCGGTCATTATTCGCTGCTCGTGGACGGCAAGAGCCTGGTGGTCGCCGTGGAGCCCGGCGAGCCCGGTACCTTCCGGCTCCGCTCGTCGCAGCGCATCCACGTGGCCGAGGTGCTCGGGCGGCGCGAGCGCCTGCTTCGCGATGCGCAGGGAGGCGATGCGCGCTCCCGGCACCACCACTCCGTGCGTTCGCCGATGCCGGGCCTCATCGTGAAGGTGCACGTGGCTCCGGGAGACACGGTCCGGGCCGGGGATCCGCTCGTGGTGCTCGAAGCGATGAAGATGGAGAACGAGATCCGCGCGACGCACGAGGGGGTCGTCGAGCGGGTACACGTCCGGCCGGCCGACGCGGTACTCAAGAACGCCCCGCTTATCGAATTCGAGTCGCGATAGATGGCCCGACCGACGCTGGTGACCGGACCTACCGGCCTCGTGGGCTCGGTCCTCGTTCGACGTCTCGTCGACGCGGGGGACGCGGTCCGGCTGCTCCTGCGTCCCGGCTCCGACACCCGGCTGCTGGGCGACCTGATGGATCGGGTGGAGATCGTCCGGGGCGACGTGCGCGACCCGGAGTCGCTCGCGGTTGCCCTCGACGGCGCGCACCGCGTGTACCACCTCGCGGCGTGGGTGGGATTCCCCGGAGGGTCCGCGGCCGAGCGCATGCATGCCGTCAACGTGATCGGAACCCGGAACGTGGTCGATGCGGCGCTTCGGGCCGGCGTGGATCGTCTCGTGCATGTCTCGTCGGTGGCCGCCCTCTCCCGCCCGGCCCGCGAAGAGGGTTGCCTCGACGAGGAGACGCCCTGGACGGACTCCCCGTTCAACACGGTCTATGCACGCTCCAAGTACCTGGCCGAACTCGAGGTCCAACGGGCCGTAGCCGAGGGCCTGGACGCCGTCATCGTCAATCCCTCCCTGGTTTTCGGCCTGGGCCTGCCCGGGGAGAACACGTGGGGAATCGTGGAGCGCGTGCGTCGAAACCGGATGCCGGCCTATCCGACCGGAGCTACGAACGTGGTGGACGCCGAGGACGTCGCCGCCGGAATGATGCTCGCGATGGAGCGGGGAGTCGCAGGCAGGCGCTACGTCCTCGCCGGAGAGCACCTTGCATGGCGTGACATACTCGGAACCCTCGCCCGCGCGCACGGTGCCCGCGTACCCTCCCGCCCGGCTCGCCCCCGACTGCTCGCCCTGCTCGGTCTTTTCTCCGAGATCGCGGCCCGCGCGCTGCGCCGGACTCCGCGCCTGACCCGGGAAGGCGCGCGCGTCTCTTCCCGCTCGACATGCTACGACGCTTCCAGGGCGAGGGGCGAACTCGGATGGACCTCGAGGCCTTTCGCACAGACCGCGGCCCGTCTCGCGGCCCTCGTCGTGTTGGCCTTCGTACTTCCGGGCTGCGCCCCGGCCGAACGTCCCGTCCCGGACGGTCCGCCCACCCTGGTGTCGACGTTCCACGCGGTAACCCTGCTCGCCCGGGACGTGGTGGGTCCTCGGGCCGACGTGGTGACCCTGATGGAACCGGGCGTCTCGCCGCACACGCATGAGCCGCGTCCGAGCGACCTCCGCGCCGTAGGGAACGCGTTGTCCGGGCTGTACGCCGCACGTGGAGTCGACGGCTGGTTCGCCGACCTCGGCTTCCGTGCCCCGTTCGAGGTCTTCGCATCGGTCCCGGACTCGCTCCGTCGGTTCGTCTCCGGAGCGCCCGATCCCCACTTCTGGCTGTCTCCGAGCGCGGTGGCCTCCACCCTCGCCCCGTTGGCCGAGCACCTGTGCTCGCTGGACCGGGAAGGATGCGACGGATACCGGTCGCGGGCCGATTCGCTCGCCGGCGAACTCGCCGTCCTGGACCATTCGCTCCGCGAGCGCCTCTCGGCCGTCGCGGGCACCCGGGTGGTGGCCGCCTCGAGTTTCCTCGCGTACTTCCTCGACGGCTATGGATTCGACACGGTCGCCCTCGTGGAAGTCGTGGAGGGCGTGGAGCCTTCACCTGCGCATCTCCAGGACGTGATCCGCATCGCGCGAGGTGCCCGCGCGGTCGTCGGGCAGCCCACGCTGCCGGAGAACGCCGCACGCGCCGTCGCCGAGGCGGCGGGGATTCCGTATGTGACGGCCGATCCGATCGGCAGCCCGCAGACCGCGCCCACGTATCGCGCGCTGCTGGAGCGCATCGCCATGACGCTCGAGGAGGTATCCCATGGCCGCTGAACTCCTGCGCGTGGACGGCCTTGACGTGCGACTCGGCGATCGGGACATCCTGCGATCCGTTTCGTTCGCGATCCCGCCTTCGTCGCTCCTGGCCATTCTCGGGCCGAACGGGAGCGGAAAATCCACGCTTCTTCGTACGCTTCTGGGGCTCGTCATGCCGCGAAGGGGCACGATGATCCTCGACGGGCTGCCCATCGGCCAGGCCCCGGCCGGTGCCGTCGGATACGTTCCGCAGATCAAGTCGCTCGACCGCGCTTTTCCGGCCCGGGCCATCGAATTGGTCGCGTCGGCCTACCTGGGCCGCTGGCCCGGGGTGCTCCGACCTCCCGAACGCGAAGAGGCGATGGAAGCGCTCGCACGGGTCGGCGCCGCGCACCTCGCCGACCGATCGATCGGCGTCCTGTCCGGCGGCGAACTGCAGCGTATCTATCTGGCCCGGTCGATCGCCCGACGGCCCCGCCTCATCCTGCTCGACGAGCCCGAGACCGGCGTGGACGCGGCCGGCAGTGCCGACCTGCACGCGCTGCTGGACGGCTGCCGCGGTGAGAACGGATCGGCGGTGGTCCTCGTCACGCACGACTGGGAGGCCGCCATGTACCATGCCACGCATGTCCTGCTGCTCAGGAACAGCATGGTATCCTTCGGAGACGCGTCACACGCGTTCACGGAGGAGGCCGTTCGATCGGCGTTCGGACACACGGGACACGCGCACGGGCGCTTCGCCCCCCACCGCCACGGGCATGATTGAGCTGCTCACCTTTCCGTTCATGCAGCGGGCGCTGGCAGGGGGCCTGCTGGTCGGTGCCATGGCCAGCTACTTCGGCGTGTTCGTCGTGCAGCGCCGAATGAGCTTCCTGGGCGCCGGCCTGTCGCACGCGGCCTTCGGCGGCATCGCGCTCGGCCTGCTCCTGTCGCTTGAGCCCCTCGTGGTGGCCGTTCCGTTCACGCTCGGCGTGGCGATGGCCATCAACTGGGTACGGCGGCACACCCGGCTTGCCGGCGACACGGCCGTCGGGGTGTTTTTCGCGGTTGCGGTCGCGCTCGGGCTCGTATTCCTGTCGCTGCGGCGACAGATGTCGACGGATGCGTTCGCGTACCTGTTCGGTTCGATCCTGGCGGTCTCGCCTGCCGACCTCGTCATCGCGACCGCGATGGGCGCCGTCACGCTCGCGACCACGCCGCGACTTTGGGGCCGATGGGCCTATGCGTCCTTCGACGCCGAATCGGCGCGAGCCGATCGGCTACCGGTCGACCGCGACGACACCCTGCTTTTCGCGCTCCTCGCCGTGACGATCGTCATCTCCGTCAAGGTCGTCGGAATCGTGCTCATGGCCGCGTTTCTCGTGATCCCGGCGGCGACCGCCCGCCTGCTGGTGCCCACGTTCGTGACGATGACGCGCGTGGCGGTGGCGATCGGAATGCTTACCGCGGTCGCCGGACTGCTCGTGTCCTACCTTGCCGACGTTCCGAGCGGCGCGACGATCGTACTCGTCCAGGCCGTCGTCTTCCTTGCGGCCGCGCTCGTGGACGGGCGTCGCCGCTGATCAGTCCCGCGCGCCGGCACCTTCCAGCGGCGCCAGCGGGTACTCCGCCTCCACGGCACCCCGGGACATTTCCCGCAGGCGACGCTGAAGCAGCTTCCTGCGGAACGAGGTGAGCAGATCGACGAAGAGCACGCCGTCCAGGTGATCGATTTCGTGCTGTACCACCCGGGCCAGGATGCCGTAGGCGTCGACCGTCTGCTCGCGGAATGCCCGGTCAAGGAATCGGACGCGCACCCCTTCCGGACGCATGACCTCCTCGCGCAGGTCGGGAATCGAAAGGCACCCTTCCTCGTAGGCGCACTCTTCCTCCGTTTCGGCCTCGATCTCCGGGTTGATGAAGACCATCGGCTGCTCGGGCCATTCGGCGGATTCTTCCTCTTCGCGATCGGCCAGCGGCTCGAGATCCACGACGAAGAGACGGATGGATCGACCTACCTGGGGCGCCGCCAGCCCGATGCCCTGCGCGCCCCGCATCGTCTCGATCATGTCATCGATGAAGGCCTGCAGCTCCGGGCTGTCGGCCTCGACGGCATCGGCCTCGGTGCGCAGTACCGGGTCGCCGTAGGTGTGAATCGGAAGAACCATGGTTGCGGGAATCACGGCTCCTGAAAACCCGGTGCGGCCGTCAAACGTTCCCCTCGCCCGGAAGCGCATCGAGGTATTCCTGCAGCAGGAGACCCGCCACGGCCGTATCCACGCGGCCCCGGGTCCGGGCTCCGAACCCGCCGGCGAGGGTATCCTTCACGGCTTCGCTCGTGTATCGCTCGTCGACGCGGACCACCGTGATCCGCCCCAGCGCGTTGCGCAGTCGCCGCACGAATTCGTCGACCCGCCGGGTCGCCGGCCCTTCGCGTCCCTCTTCGTCCAGGGGCCAGCCGATCACGACCGTGTCGATCCCGTCGCGGTCGCGCAGGCCTCGAAGCATCTCGACCGCGCCGGACGGATCGTACGTGCCCAGCGGCTGTGAGAACATGCGGAGCGGGTCCGACACGGCGATTCCCACGCGCCGCGTGCCGAAGTCGATTCCGACGATTCTACCGGACGCCATGCCGCACCGTTACGCCGTCGGGTTCAGGACGAAGCCGGCTCGAAATCTGCGCTCCCCTGCGGAATCTCGTACCGCAAGTCGTGCAGCGGCTGCTGCAGCACTTCCTTCAGCCGCTTGCTGGGCTTGAAATGCGTCTTTCGGCGACTCGGAATGAAGACGGTCTCGTTCGTTTTCGGATTGCGCGCCTTGGGTTTGGCACGCGTGCGCTTGACCTCGAAGACCCCGAAGTCCCTGAGTTCGATGCGGACCTCGGGATCGGCCTGCATCATCAGGTCGCCCAACGCATCGACGACGGCCACCACCCAGGGTTCGCACCGGTAGATGGGCTCGCCCATGGTCTCGGCGACGCGCCGGGCGACGTCCTTCTTGGTGAGCGTGTTCGTTCTCGAGGCCATTCGCTACCGGAGGTAAACTTCGCGATAATAACGGGATGGCAAGAAACGACCGCATCGACCGATTGTCAACGGTGCCGGGGTTCCGTTCCGGCCCTGTCCGCACCGCCGGGAGCTCAGCCCGTCTCCACCTCCTGCTCGAACCGGTAGACGCCGTGAATGCCCTCAATGCGCTTGATCCGGTCGATCAGGCGGCGCAGGTGCGCCAGGTCGCTGACGTGCAGCACGATCGTGCCCTCGAAGATGCCGTCCTCTGACGCGATCGTGATCGAGCGGATGTTCGTCTTCAGGTTCTTGGAGATCACGGTGGTGATGTCGGACAGGATGCCGACCCGATCCTCTCCGACCACGCGGAGCGCCGCCACGAACTGGACGTCCTTCTGGCGGCTCCACTCGACCGGAACGATGCGGTCCGGCTGGTTTATCAGCAGGCTGGGTGCATTCCGACAGTTCACCCGGTGGATCTTGATCGCTCCGCTGCGGGACACGTAACCGAAGACCTCGTCACCCGGAATGGGATTGCAGCACGGGGCGTAGTGGGTCGCGATGTCCGTGTGCAGCTCGCCGTCGATCATCAGGGCGGGCGAGCCGGACGACTGCGCCGTGTCCAGGAAGGACTCGTACTGATCCTGGACCGACTCCACCTCCGGAGTCTCGCTCGTGCGGGTACCTCGCGCGAAGTTGACGAGGTCGTTGACGTCGTACATGCCGACGCCGATCTCGTAGAACAGCTGCTGGGTGTTCGCGAAGCGCAGACGGGTGGCGATGCGCTGCATCTCGGCTTCCGTCAGGTCCAGGTCTGCCTTGCGCGAACGTTTTTCCCAGATGTCCCGCCCCAATTCGGCCGCCTTGCGCCGTTTTTCGTTGATCCACTGGCGGATTCGGCTGCGGGCCTTCTGCGTGACGACGAACTTGATCCAGTCGGGATTCGGGGTCTGCTTCTTGGAGGTGATGATCTCCACCTGGTCGCCGCTGTTCAGCCGGTGCGAGAGCGGCACCATGCGGCCGTTCACCTTGGCGCCGATGCAATGGAAACCGACCTCCGAGTGCACGTGGAACGCGAAATCCACCGGGGTGGAGTCCCGCGGGAGCGTGAGCAGGTCACCCCTCGGGGTGAAGAGGTAGATTTCCTCGTCGTAGAGATTCAGGCGGAAGTCCTTGACGAACTCGGTCGCATGATCGGCCTTCGGGGCCTCGAGCAGTTCCCTCACCCAGTTCAGGAACTGGTCCATCTCCTCGTCGGATCGTCCGATGCCCTCCTTGTACTTCCAGTGCGCGGCGACGCCCTTCTCGGCGATCTCGTGCATTTCGCGCGTCCGGATCTGGATTTCCACGCGGCGCCCTTCCGGTCCCAGCACCGTCGTGTGCAGGCTCTGGTAACCGTTCGATTTCGGCACCGAGACGAAATCGCGGAAGCGCTCCGGGAGCGGCTTGTAGAGGTCGGTGACGACCGAGTACACGCGCCAGCAATCTTCCTTGCCCTTCTTCCCGTCGGCATTCAGCACGATGCGGATCGCGAAGACGTCGTAGATTTCCTCGAGCGGCTTGTTCTGCCGCTTCATCTTGCGGTATATCGAAAAGAGGTTCTTGGACCGACCGTAAATATCGAAGTCGAAGCCGTCGGATCGGAGCCGATCCCGGATCGGGCCGATGAAGCGATCCACGAACGCGTCACGGTCCTTCTTCGCCTCGCGCAAGCCTCGAACGATCTGGTCGAAGACCTCGGGGTTCAGCACGCGAAGGGCGTGGTCCTCGAGTTCGCTTCGCAGCGCGAAGAACCCGAACCGGTGGGCCAGCGGCGCGAAAAGCTCCAGGGTTTCGGTCGCGATCTTGACCTGCTTGGCCTTCGGAAGCGACTCGATCGTCTGCATGTTGTGCAGGCGATCGGCGAACTTCACCAGGATGACCCGGATGTCCGAGGCCATCGACAGGACCAGCTTGCGCACGTTCTCGGCCTGGCCGAGCGCCCGGCTTTCGAAGGCACCGGAAATCTTCGTGAGTCCGTCGATGATGCCCGCCAGCGTGTCGCCGAACGTGTCGCGGATCAGGTCCAGCGACACCTCCGTGTCCTCCACCACGTCGTGCAGCAGGGCGGCCGCCACCGTGACGTCGTCCAGTCCGATGTGGCGCACGCAGAGGGACGCGACGGCCAACGGATGCGCGATGTACGGCTCTCCGGAGGCCCGTCGGTCGTTCCGGTGCGCCCAGTAGGCCACGCGGAACGCCTTCCGGATGAGCTCCTCGTCCACCGCAACGAGCTGTGCGCGGCAGTCGGCCAGCAGCTGGTCCAGCTGGGCCTGGTACCGCGGCTCGATGGCCAACTCGGTGCCCTGGAGGATGGAGGCCGAAATCATGTGGGGGTTCGGAGGGGTAACGGACTATACGCACCGGCACCGCTTCGGCTCCACCGACCCGCCGGGCGGAAACAGGAACGGGGCGCCCCCGATACCCGGCGGCGCCCCGTCTCCACGATTCCGAACCGGAATCAGTCCTTCTTGTCGCCCTCGCCCTCCGGCGAAGCGTCGGTCTCGCCCGGAGCCTCGTCGGAGCCCTTGACGGCATCGACGATGTCCTCCACCTTGTCCTCGACGGCCTCGGCCACGGCCTCGACCTTGTCCTCGACCGCGTCGATGACGGCTTCGACCTTGTCCTCGACCGCCTCGGCGACGGCTTCAACCTTGTCGGCGACCGCCTCGGCGGCCTCTTCGACCTTGGCCGCGACTTCGGTGACCGCCGCCTTCGCCGAAGCGACGGCACCGGCGACCTTCTTGCCGGACGAGCGGCGCGTGCGGCGACGGCGCGAACCCGCCTCCCCGCCCGGACGCACGTCGTTGTAGTCGACCAGTTCGATCAGCGCCATTTCGGCGCTGTCGCCGGCCCGCTGGCCCAACTTGACGATCCGCGTATAGCCGCCCGGACGGTCACCGATCTTGGGCCCGATGCCCGTGAAGAGCTCCGTTACGGCCTGCTTGTCCTGCAGATCGGCGAACACCATGCGGCGGTTGTGCGTGGTGTCGTCCTTCGCACGGTTGATGATCGGCTCGACGTACATGCGAAGGGCCTTCGCCTTGGCGAGGGTCGTCGTGATGTGCTTGTGCCGTATCAGGGCCGTGGAGAGGGAGGCCAGGGTCGCTTCGCGATGCGCGTGCGTCCGGCCGAGCTTGAATCCCTTGTTCTGGTGTCTCATGGCAGTCCTGTTCGCAGTCCCCGTGGTTTAGGCTTCCTCGAGGTACTTGTCGACGTCCATTCCGAAATGCAGGCTGCGCTCCTCTAGCACCTGCAGCAACTCCTGGAGCGACTTGCGCCCGAAGTTGCGGAACTTCAGCATCTCCGACTCCTCGCGGCGAACCAGGTCGCCGATGGTCTTGATGTTCGCCGCCTTGAGGCAGTTGTGGGCGCGCACCGAGAGGTCGAGCTCGTCCACCGACTGTGACAGCAGCTCGCGGACGCGGGCCACCTCCGCATCGACCTCCTTCTCCTCTGCCGTCGGCAGCGGTTCGGAATCCATGCGTATGAACAGGTTCACGTGGTCGCGAAGGATGCCGGCCGCAGCGGCCAGGGCCTCGTCCGGCGCGACGGAACCGTCGGTGGTCACCTCGAGGGTGAGCCGCTCGTAGTCGATCTTCTGACCGACGCGCGTCTCCTTGATCGTGTACCGGACGTTCCTGATCGGCGTAAAAATCGCGTCGATGGCGATCACCCCGATGGGATCGTCCGGGCGCTTGTTTTCGTCGGCCGGAACGTATCCGCGACCGCGGTCCATGCGAAGCTCGATATCGAGCGACGTGTCCTTCGACAACGTGGCGATGTGGTGGTCCGGGTTGAGGACCTCGTACTCGCTCGTGGCGTTCGCGATATCGGCCGCGGACCACGTGCCCGGACCCTTGACGACCAGGTGAATGACCCCGTCGGCAGCCTCGCCGGCGCGGAAACGGACACCCTTCAGATTCAGGATGATGTCCGCCACGTCTTCGGTGACGCCGGTAATGGTCGAGAACTCGTGCTGGACGCCGTCGATTTTCAGGGCCGTGACGGCAACACCGGGCAGCGACGACAGCAGGACGCGACGCAGGGCGTTCGCGATCGTCACGCCGTAGCCCCGCTCCAGGGGCTGGATGACGAACCGGCCATAGTTCCCGGAGGCCTCCTCGACCTCGACGCCGTCAGGCATCTGGATGGCGTATGTGCTCATGTCAGCTCGTAAGATTCGTTCGTGGAGGATGCGGGTGGCGTCGGGCCGCCCAGGGCGGCGACGTTCGCCCGGACCCGGATCTCGGACTCCGGCAGGACTACTTCGAGTACAACTCGACGATGAGCTGCTCGCGGATATTCTCGGGAATATCCTCGCGGTTCGGGTAGTCCAGGAACTTGCCCTGCATGAGGGTACGGTCGACCTCGAGCCACGGGAAGGCACGCCGGGTGCGCTTCACCGAATCCTGCGCAACGAACAGGTTGCGGCTCGCCGGACGCATCGCGATGATGTCGCCCGAACGCAGCTGCGCCGACGGGATGTCGACGACCTGTCCGTTGACCGTGATGTGCCCGTGCGTGACGAGCTGACGCGCCTGGCGCCGCGTGCGGGCGAACCCGAGGCGGAACACCGTGTTGTCGAGCCGGGCCTCGAGGAACTTCAGCAGGTTCTCGCCCGTGACGCCCTTCTTCCGCGCAGCCTTCTCGAAAAGGTTGCGGAATTGACGCTCGAGCAGGCCGTACGTGTACTTGGCCTTCTGCTTTTCCTTGAGCTGGACGGAGTATTCACTCTCCTTGGCACGCCGCGAGCGGCCGTGCTGTCCCGGGGGATGAGGCTTGCGCTCGAGCGCCTTGCTCGGGCCGAAGATCGGTTCCTTGAACCGCCTCGCGATCTTCTGCTTGGGGCCGCGGTATCGGGCCATGGTCGGTTGTATTGCGTTTGTGACAACAAACGTACAGGCACGCACCGTGCGTGCCTGTAGCCGGGCTTAAACCTCGGACTGTCCCGGGAGGGGCAGACCGGCGTCGACGTCAGACGCGACGACGCTTCGGAGGCCGGCAGCCGTTATGGGGAATCGGGGTAACGTCGCGGATGGTCGCGATCTCGAGGCCGACGGCCGAGAGGGCCCGGATGGCCGACTCGCGACCTGAACCCGGCCCCTTGACGAAGACCTCCACACGGCGAAGGCCGAGATCGAAGGCCTCCTTGCCCGCCGATGTGGCGGCAACCTGGGCGGCATAGGGCGTATTCTTGCGGCTGCCCTTGAAGCCCATCTTGCCGGAGCTGGCCCACGAAATCGTGTTGCCGTACTGGTCGGTTACCGTGACCTGGACGTTGTTGAACGTGGCCTTGACGTGGGCCTGGCCGTTCGACTCGACGACCACGTTCTTCTTGCGGGTACGGGCCCCGCCGGTACGCTGTCTCTTCCCCATGATGATCGATGCGCGACGTAGGGCCGGATGCGCCGGCCCGGAGTTGGATTACTTGCGAGGAGCCTTCTTCTTGCCGGCGACCGTCTTGCGCCGACCCTTGCGGGTACGCGCGTTGGTCTGGGTGCGCTGGCCACGGACGGGCAGGCCGCGCCGGTGGCGCAATCCCCGGTAGCACCCGATGTCCATGAGGCGCTTGATGTTCAGCTGCACCTCGGTCCGCAGCTGACCCTCGACGAGGTATTCCTCTTCGATGATCCGCCGGATCGAACGGGTCTGGTCCTCGGTCCAGGTCTCCGGATGCGCGTCCGGATCGAGCCCCACCTTGCCCAGGATCTCCTGGGCCCGGCTGCGGCCGATGCCGAAGATGGACGTCAGCGCGATCTCGCCGCGCTTGTGGGTGGGTACGTCTACGCCTGCAATTCGTGGCATGTCGCTTCTCGAACGGAGTGAGTTCGGTGCGCCGCAACCGGCGCCTGCCCGATCAACCCTGCCGCTGCTTGTGCTTCGGGTTCTTCTTGTTGATGATGTATACGCGCCCCTTGCGGCGGACGATCTTGTCGTCGGCGCTCCGCTTCTTGACGCTGGCTCGGACCTTCATGTCGCAATGCCCGGATTTGGTGCAGAAAAGGTGTTACGCCTGAGCGAGGAACTTGTTCACGTGGCAGGAACCGTGTACGGAAGCGCATCCAGTACGGCCTCGACGTGGCCGAACGTCGTCAGCACCTCCGGCCCGTTCGTTCCGAGTACGACCATGTGCTCGTAGTGCGCCGAAACGCTGCCGCCGGCGGTGCGCACGGTCCATCCGTCCCGATCCGTGGTGACGTCGGGTTCTCCCAGGTTCACCATCGGCTCTATGCAGATCGCCAGCCCCTCGCGAATTCGACGGCCGTGGCCCCTGCGTCCGAAATTCGGAACGGACGGTTCCTCGTGCAGCTCGCGGCCGATGCCGTGCCCGACCAGGTCCCGCACGACACCGAAGCCGGCCTGTTCGCAGTGCTCCTGGACGGCGCTGCCGATGTCGCCGAGACGATTGCCGCTCCGGCAGGCCTCGATGCCCCGGAGGAGTGACTCGTAGGTAACCCGACAGAGCCTGGCCCGGTCGTCGTCGATCTCGCCCACGGCGAAGGTAAACGCGCTGTCGCCGAAGAATCCGTCCACGATGACACCGCAGTCGACCGAGACGAGGTCTCCGTCGCCCAGCGGCTCGTCACCGGGAATGCCGTGAACGACCACGTCGTTCACCGAGGTGCAGAGCGTGGCCGGAAACGGATTCCGTGCCGACCCGTACCCCTTGAATGCCGGTCGCCCCCCGTGCTGCCGGATGAACGACTCGGCGACGCGGTCGAGTTCGCGCGTCGTCGCACCGGGGCGCACGTGACGCGCGACCTCACCGAGCGTGCGGGACACCAGGTCGGCCGCAGCGCGCAGGGCGTCGATCTCCGTATCGTTCTTCCAGCGAATCATCGCCTGATCAGCTGCGGCCGCGGATCTTGCCGCTCTTCATGAACCCGTCGTAGTGGCGCATGAGGAGGTGACTCTCGATCTGCTTCAGCGTGTCCAGCGTGACGCCGACGAGGATCAGCAGGCTGGTTCCACCGAAGAACTGCGCGAATCCCTGCGTGATACCCGCCTTGAGGGCAAACGCCGGCAGGATCGCCACGAAGCCCAGGAAAATCGAGCCGGGCAGCGTGATGCGGGTAAGGATGTTGTCGATGAAGTCCGACGTCTGCTTGCCCGGGCGGATACCCGGAATGAAGCCGCCCTGGCGCTTCATCGTGTCGGCCATCTCCTTCGGATTCACCGCGATGGCGGTATAGAAGTAGGTGAAGAAGACACAGATGAAGAAGAAGATCGCGCTGTACCCGAAGGAGCCGATGTCGGTGAAGAACAGGCCGAACTGCTGCATGAACGCGCTGTCCGGAAAGAACGACGCGATCGTAGCCGGGATGAACATGATCGACTGCGCGAAGATGATCGGCATGACGCCGGCGGCATTCACGCGCAGCGGCAGGTACTGCGTGGTACCCCCGTAAACCTTGCGTCCAACGACGCGCTTCGCGTACTGGACCGGGATGCGCCGCATTCCCTGGGTGACGAGCACCACTCCCGCCGTGACGAGGGCGAAAACCGCGATCTCGAGCAGGAATACGAAGATGTTCGCACCCAGCTGGAACTCGTTGTACAGGGAGGACGGGAAGTAGGCGATGATGCCGATCATGATGATCAGCGAAATGCCGTTGCCGATCCCGCTTTCCGTGATTCGTTCACCGAGCCACATCACGAACATCGTGCCCGCCGTGAGCACGATGACGGTCGAGATCATGAAGAAGGTCGGACCGATCACGATGGCCTGGGAGGTGGCCCCGTACTGCAGCTGGATCGTGAAGCCGACCGCCTGAAGCGCGGTGATGCCAATCGTCCCGTATCGCGTCAACTGGGTGATCTTGCGGCGTCCCTCGTCCCCCTCCCGCTGCAGTTTCTGGAAGTACGGCACCACCGCACCCATGAGCTGGATGATGATGGAGGCCGTGATGTACGGCATGATGCCCAACGCGAAAATGCCGGCGGCGCTGAACGCACCGCCCACGAAGAGATCCAGGAAGCCGAAAAGGCTGTTCGGATCGGTCGTCGCGTTGATGTCGGCCAGGACGCTGGCATCGACGCCCGGAAGCGTCACGTAGGCGCCGAGACGGTACACCACGAGCAACCCCACGGTGTACACGATGCGCTTACGAAGCTCCTCGATCTTCCAGATGTTGCGGAAGCTATCGGTAAAACCGGCCATGACGGCTTGGGGAATGACGTGAATTACGCGATGTCGGCGGCCGTTCCGCCCGCCTGCTCGATCTTCGTGCGGGCGCTGGCGCTGAACGCGTGTGCGCTGACCTTGAGGGAGGTCGACAGATCTCCCGAGCCCAGGATCTTGACGAGGTCGTGCTTTCCGACCAGCCCGAGATCGTGAAGGATCTGCGGGTTGACCTCCTTGCCCACCGCCAGTCGGCCTTCCTCGACCAGCTGCTGCAACCGACCGACGTTGACCGGTCGGTACTCGACGCGGAACGGATTCTTGAAACCGAACTTCGGCAGGCGGCGCTGGAGCGGCATCTGGCCGCCTTCGAACCACGCCGGGATGGACGCGCCGGACTCGGCCTTCTGGCCCTTGTTACCGCGTCCCGACGTGTTGCCGCGACCGGAGCCCTGTCCGCGGCCGACGCGCTTGGACTTTTTCGTGGAGCCCTCGGCGGGCTTCAGATTGGAGAGATCCATCGTGTGTTGTGGCTTGCGCCCCGACCCGTCGGCCGGGACTCGCGTGAACGGAGGTACCGACTCAGGCGCCGGCTTCCACCTTGACGAGGTGCTTGACCACCTCGAGCATGCCCTTGACCTGGGGCGTTTCGTCGTGGACGACCGACTGGTTGAGCCGACGCAGGCCGAGCGCCTCGAGCGTGGCCCGCTGGCCGGACGATCGCTTGATCGCGCTCTTGACCTGGGTAATCTTGATCTTTGCCATGGGACTGCTGGAATTACGGATCGAATCAGCCCTGGAATACGCGGCGCAGCGGCAGACCGCGGCGCTTGGCGACGTCACCCGGGTCCTCGAGACGCGCGAGGGCATCCATGGTGGCCGCGACCTGGTTGTGCGGATTGCTGGAGCCGAGCGACTTCGAGAGGATATCGGTGTATCCGGCGCATTCGAGGACCGCGCGCACTCCGCCGCCGGCGATGACACCGGTACCGGCCGATGCGGGCTTGAGCAGCACGCGACCCGCGTCCTGACGACCCACGACCTCGTGCGGAACCGTGCCGGCCTTCATCGGCACGTGGATCAGGTTCTTCTTGGCGTCCTCGGTGCCCTTCGCGATCGCGTCGGCCACTTCGTTGGCCTTCCCGAGACCGGACCCGACGGAACCGGTCCCGTCGCCGACCACGACGACCGCGTTGAAGGAGAAGCGACGACCGCCCTTGACCACCTTGGCGACCCGCTTGACCGAGACCAGGCGCTCGATCCACTCCTTCTGCTCCATTTCGGGGCGCTGCTGACGATTTCTTGCTTTGGCCATGTTACCGTGCTTTGAAGTGCCGATGGGCGGCTGCTAGAACTGGAGACCCGCTTCGCGTGCGCCCTCGGCGAGGGCCTTCACCCGACCGTGGTACCGGTACCCGTTCCGGTCGAATACGACCGACTCGATTCCCTTCTCCTTCGCGGCCTCGGCAAGGATCTTGCCGACGCTGCGGCTCTGCTCGATCGGCTTGCCGCCGGCCAGCTTGGCCGCGAGGCTGCTCGCCGACGCCAGCGTGTGGCCGGACGCATCGTCGATCAGCTGCGCATAGATGTGGAGGTTCGAACGGAAAACCGACAGGCGCGGCCGCTCGGCAGACCCGGAGATCTTGCTCCGGATGATGCGCTTGGTGCGCAGCCTGCGTTCTGCTTTCTTCTTGTTGCTCATGGTGAATCAGGCCGAAAGATTGCCGACCCTTCGGCTCGCGTTCCGTGAAAGGGTTAACGTCAACGGGCAGCCGTCTTTCCGGCCTTGCGGCGGACGGACTCGTCGGTGTACCGCACGCCCTTGCCCTTGTAGGGCTCCGGCGGACGCAGGGAGCGGATCTTGGCGGCGGTCTGTCCGACAAGATGCTTGTCGATCCCCTCGACGATGATGAACGTGTTCTTCCCGCGCTTCGTGTCGACCGAAACCGTGACGCCCTTGGGCGGCACGAAGAAGATCGGATGCGAGTACCCGAGGGCGAGCTCGAGCACGCCGTTGGCTTCAGCGGCGCGGAATCCGACGCCGATGACCTCGAGCTCACGCTTGTAGCCTTCCGAGACGCCCGTGACCATGTTGTACAGGAGCGCCCGGTAGAGGCCGTGCATCGCACGGTGCCGCTTCTGGTCGGTGGGACGAGTGACCGTGAGGACACCTCCCTCGACCTCGAGGTTGATGTCGGGGTCCACGCGCAGGGAGAGCTGGCCCTTGGGGCCCTGCACCGTCACGAGGTTGTTCGATCCTACGTTGACCTTGACCTTGTCGCCGACGGGGATCGGGAGTTTGCCTACTCGAGACATCGTTCTGCTGGTTCGTGTTGGATCAGGCAGTGCGTATGGACGCGCTCCGGATCAATAGACGTAGGCGAGGACTTCCCCACCGATGTTGGCCGCGACGGCTTCCTTGTCGGTCATGACACCGCGCGACGTGGAGAGAATGGCAATACCGAGTCCGTTGCGGACCCGGGGCAGCTCGCCCGCCCCGACATAGCGCCGAAGCCCCGGCTTGGAGATGCGCTCCAGGTGCTGGATGACAGGGCGCCCGCCCGGAAGCGTCTTCAGGTAGATGCGGATCAAGCCCTGCTTCCCGTCCTCGATGTTGACGAAGCGGGCGACGTAGCCCTTGTCGACGAGGATCTGGGTGATGGCCCGCTTCAGCTTGGAAGCAGGGATATCAACGTGCCGATGATTCGACTTGGCCGCATTCCGAATGCGGGTGAGGTAGTCGGCGACCGGGTCGGTAATTGCGCTCATGGATTCGGAGGATTGTCGGGCAGTTCGTCGCTCGAAGCGACGCTTGCCCGCTCAAGGGGAAAAACTACCAGCTGGACTTGCGAACGCCGGGAATCGTGCCGTCGAGGGCCATTTCGCGAAACGCGATGCGGCACACGCCGAACGCGCGCATGTAACCCCGGGCGCGCCCGGTGAGCATGCAGCGGTTCTTGATGCGGACGGGGCTCGCGTCGCGGGGCAGCTTCTGCAGCGCCTGCCACTGTCCCGATTCCTTCAGCTTGCGCCGCTTTTCAGCGTACTTGGCCACCGTCTTGCGGCGCTTGCG
This sequence comes from Rhodothermales bacterium, assembly GCA_024711125.1. Classification (GTDB taxonomy): domain Bacteria; phylum Bacteroidota; class Rhodothermia; order Rhodothermales; family UBA10348; genus JANJTM01. The sequence continues at coordinate 8,664 of JANJTM010000027.1, read as the reverse complement.
CTCGCGGGCCATCCAGCTCTTCTTCGCCATGATTCGTTGTGCGTTATGAAGTTCAGGCCTCTTCGCCGCGGCGGACGAAGGGCATTCCGAGCGCCTTGAGCAGGGCCATCGCCTCTTCGTCGGTGCCGGCCGAAGTGACGAAAGTCACGTCCAGCCCGGAAATCCGCTCGGTCTTGTCGACGTCGATCTCGGGGAAAATGATCTGCTCCTTGACTCCGAGCGAGTAGTTGCCCCGACCGTCGAACGACTTGTCGGGCACGCCCTTGAAGTCGCGGACGCGCGGAAGCGCTAGCGTGACGAGTCGATCCAGGAACTCGAACATGTGATCGCCGCGGAGCGTCACGGCGGCGCCGACCGGCATGCCCTGCCGCAGCTTGAAGTTCGAGACGCTCTTGCGCGCCTTGCGAACGAAGGGCTGCTGCCCCGTGATGCGGCGCAGTTCCTCGACGGCATCGTCGAGGACCTTCTTGTTGGTCGTCGCTTCGCCGACGCCCTTGTTCACACTGATCTTGAGCAGCCTGGGGACCTGCATCACGTTGTCGTATCCGAACTCCTTCATGAGCTGCGGAACGACATCCTGCTGGTACTTGGTCTTGAGCCGCGGAACGTATCCGTCCATCTTCGTAGCGTAGGTCTGTCGGCTTGCGCCGTGCGATCCTGGATTCGCGGGACTATCGGTCGAGCTCCTCGCCCGTCGTCTTGGCGACGCGGACCCACCGGGACCGCCCGGTCTCCGGATCCTCGATGCGCTTGCGACCGATGCGGGTAGGGTTGCCGTTCGCGTCGAGCGGCATGACGTTGGACGCGTGGATGGCGCGCTCCTGCTGGATTCGGCCGCCCTGCGGGTAGGTCTGGTTCGGTCGGGTGTGCCGCACGCGGAGGTTGACGCCCTCCACGATGACGCGCTCCTTCTCCAGGAATACGCGCAGGACCTTGCCTTCCTTGCCGTTGTCGTTACCCGCGATCACGCGGACCATGTCGCCCTTGCGGACATGGAGCTTCTTCTGCTGATTGCTGCTGCGTGGCATCGTGCTGTGCGTTTGGTTCGCTGCGCTGCGGTTCAGAGAACCTCAGGCGCGAGCGATACGATGCGCATGAACTGGCGCTCGCGCAGTTCACGTGCGACGGGTCCGAAGATTCGGGTCCCGCGGGGTTCGCCCTGGTTGTTGAGCAGGACGGCCGCGTTCTCGTCGAAGCGGATGTAGGATCCGTCCTTGCGACGGAATTCCTTCGCGGTACGAACCACGACCGCCTTCGACACCTCCCCCTTCTTCACGTTGCCGCCCGGAATGGCGGTCTTGACCGACACCACGATGGTGTCACCGACCCGGGCGTACCTGCGCCCGCTGCCTCCCAGCACGCGGATGCAGAGCACCTCCTTCGCGCCGCTGTTGTCGGCCACCTTGAGTCTGGTCTCCTGCTGAATCATGACAGTTTACCTGGGTCCGGATGGGAACGGCCCGGCCTGATGCCGGCCGGTCGAACTACTTGGCCCGCTCGACGATCTCCACGAGACGCCAGCGCTTGTTCTTCGACAGGGGACGCGTCTCCATGATGCGAACGGTGTCCCCGACGCCCGCCGAGTTCTCCTCGTCGTGCGCCATGAGCTTGGTCGTCTTCTTGATGAACTTGCCGTAGATCGGGTGCTTCACCTGGCGCTCGAGAGAGACGAGAATGCTCTTCTCCATCTTGTTCGAGACCACGATGCCGACGCGTTCCTTGCGGGCGTTTCTTTCTTGCTGTTCCATGGTTTGCTGCGGCTTGGTGAGCCGTTACCTCACCAACTACCGATTTACACCGACCCTCAGGCCTGCTTGCGTTGGTTCTGGATGGTGGTCAGCCGAGCGATGAGCCGACGCTTCTGTCGAAGCACGATCGGGTTGGCGATCTCGGCGACCGCGTGCTGGAACGTCAGGTGGCCGAGCTGCTCCCGCTCGTCCTTGATGCGCTGGGTGAGCTCCTCGTCGGTGAGCTCGCGGATTTCCTTGGCCTTCATGGGGTCACTCCTGCGTGAAGTCGTGGCGGGTAACCACCTTCGTCTTGATCGGAAGCTTCTGCTGCGCCAACGCCATGGCCTCGGCTGCGAGCTCCTGGGTCACCCCTCCTCCTACCTCGAAGAGGATGCGACCGGGGCGGACGACGGCGACGAAGTACTCCGGCGCGCCCTTGCCCTTGCCCATTCGGGTTTCGGCCGGCTTCTTCGTGATCGGCTTATCGGGGAAGATGCGGATCCAGACCTTTCCGGTACGCTTCATCTGCCGCGTCATCGCGATACGAGCGGCTTCAATCTGCCGGCTCGTGATGCGACCCGGCTCGAGCGCCTTGATTCCGAAATCGCCGAAGTTGATCCGGGTACCCCGCTGCGCGAGCCCCTTGATCCTCCCCTTCATTACGCGGCGTCTCTTGACGCGCTTCGGCATTAACATGGTCGTACCTGGCTATGCGGCCCGCGGGCCGTCTTGGACGGTCGATTAATTGTTGGAGCGCTTGCCCTCGGAACGGCCTTCGGGGCGACCCTCGCCGCCGCGCGCGTCGGTCCGGGCGCCCGTCGATGTGCGCTTGCGGCGCTTCTTGTCGCGCTCGCCGCGGCGACGCTCGGGCTCCATCTGCTGCATCTGCTGGCGCTGCGCCTGCACGTTCGGGCTCAGGTCCGGACGGCCGAGGATTTCACCCCGGTAGATCCAGACCTTGACGCCGGTCGTGCCGTAGATCGTGAACGCGGTACCCTCGGCGTAGTCGATGTCGGCACGCAGCGTGTGCAGCGGCACCCGACCCTCGAGATACTGCTCGGTGCGGCTCATTTCGGCACCCCCGAGACGACCGGAGACCTTGACGCGGATGCCTTCCGCACCCATGCGCATCGCGGCCGAAAGCGACTGCTTCATCGCGCGCCGGAACGACACGCGGCCTTCGAGCTGCTGCGCGATGTTCTGGGCGACGAGGGCGGCATCCAGTTCGGGACGCTTGATCTCGTTGATGTTGATCTGGATGTCCTTGTTGGTCAGCTTGCGGATCTCCTCGCGCAGCTTCTCGACCTCCTGGCCGCCGCGACCGATGACGACACCCGGACGGCTGGTGTGCAGCGTCAGGATGACCCGCTTCGGCGTACGCTCGATGACGACCTTCGAGAGGCCCGCCCGCTTGAGGCGGGCGTTCAGGTACTGCCGGATCTCGTCGTCCTCGACGAGCTTTTCGGCGAAGTCCTTTTCGGCGTACCAGTTGGAGTTCCAGCCGCGGATGACCCCGAGGCGAAACCCGATCGGATTGGTTTTCTGACCCATGAGACGTAGACGTTCCGGCGTCTGCCTGCGATGATGGCGACCGCGCGAGCGGTCAGGATTCGGATTCCGTGGTCGACACTTCGTCGGCCGTGCCCACGACGACCGTGAGGTGCGCCGTGCGCTTGAGGATCGGATTGGCGCGACCGCGCGAGGCCGGACGGAACCGCTTGAAAACGGGCCCCTCGTCCACGCGGATTTCCCGCACGATGAGCTCGCCCTCGTTGAACCGCTCCTCCTTGTTCCGGTCCATCAGGTTGTGGACCGCCGACAGGATCGTGAGCTTCACGATCTTGTTGACCTTCTGCGGCAGAAAGTTGAGGGTGCTCAGCGCATCCGGCACTCGCTTGCCGCGAACGACGTTGGCCACGGGCCGCATCTTCTTGGCCGAGCTGCGGATGTGCTTCCTGACTGCTCTCGCTTCCATTGTCTGATTGATTCGGGCGTAAGGTCCGCCTGCCGGAGTCGGGCTCCGGTCGGTTTACTTGCCGCGCTTTTCCTTCTTCGTTCCGGCGTGGCCGCGGAAATTCCGGGTCGGAGAAAACTCGCCGAGCCGGTGCCCCACCATCATCTCGGTCACGTAGACCGGGATGAACTGCTTGCCGTTGTGCACGGCGAACGTGTGACCGACGAATTCGGGAGTGATCATGGACGCCCGGCTCCAGGTCTTGACGACCTTCTTCTTCCCGGAGCGGTTCATGTCGTCCACCTTGCGCTGCAGCTTGAAGTGAACGAACGGGCCTTTCTTGAGCGATCGAGCCATGGCTGATCCAGTGACTGGCGGGGATACGACGACTACCGCTGACCGCGGCGGCGCACGATGAACTTGTTGGAGGCCTTCTTCTTCTTGCGGGTCTTGAAGCCCTTGGCGGGCACACCCGACGGCGAGCGGGGGTGTCCGCCCGACGCCTTGCCTTCGCCGCCGCCCATGGGGTGGTCGACCGGGTTCATGGCGACACCGCGAACCTTGGGACGAATCCCGAGCCACCGGCTGCGACCCGCCTTGCCGAGCTCGATGTTCATGTGCTCGGGATTGGACGTCGTGCCGACGGTGGCCTTGCAGCCCTCGGGAACGCGGCGCGTTTCGCCGGACGGCAGGCGAAGGATGGCGAAACCGCCCTCCCGGGCCGTGACCTGGGCGTAGGTTCCGGCCGAGCGGGCCATCTGCGCTCCCTTGCCGGGGCGCATCTCGATGGCATGCACCATCGAACCCAGCGGCACGTGGGTCAGCGGAAGGCAGTTGCCGGGATCCGGAACCGCCCCGACGCCGCTGAGCAGCTTCATGCCGACCTTGATCTCGTTCGGGGCGATGATGTAGCGCTTCTCCCCGTCGGCGTACACGAGCAGGGCGATTCGGGCCGAGCGGTTCGGATCGTACTCGATAGCCGCGACCGTGGCCGGAATGCCGTCCTTGTCCCGCTTGAAATCGATGATGCGGTACCGCCGCTTGTGGCCTCCACCCTGATGGCGGACGGTCACACGACCGTTGTTGTTACGGCCGCCTTTCCGCTTCAGCGGTTCGACCAGGCTCCGCTCCGGCGTCGACTTCGTGATCGTGTCGAATGCCGAAACCGAGCGCTGCCGCTGTCCGGGGGTATTGGGCTTGAGCTGTTTGAGCGCCATGACGGTTATCTACTGCTGGGGGTACGAGCTTGGCTCCTACCTCAGATCTGCTCGAAAAAGTCGATGCGCTGGCTGTCGGCGACGAGCGTCACCACGGCCTTCTTGTACCCGGCCGTACGACCGGACACCTTGCCGCGACGGGTGAGCTGGCTGCGCCGCTTGCCGCGCACGACCATGGTGCGCACTTCCTTGACCTTGACGCCCGGGTACCGGGCCTCCACGGCCTTGCGGATTTCGACCTTGTTCGCTCCCTTGGCCACCTCGAAGGCATAGTGACCCTGCTCCATGAGCCCGGTCATCTTCTCGGTCACGAGCGGCTTGATGAGGATATCGGTATTCATCTGCTTCTCGGTCTACGGCCGGTTCATTCGGCGTCGGCCGACTGGCCGAGGCGCTGCACCAGTACATCCACCGCCGCCTGCTGCAGAACGACGACCTGGGCTCCGATCAGATCCAGGGTCGAGGCGTTCGCGGCCGACCGTACGGTCACCTTCTCGATGTTGCGCCCGGAGCGGTACGTGGCCGCATCATGGGCCCCGGTGAGCACGAGTACGGACCGACCGGCGACCTTGAGTCCCTCGAGCATCGCGCGCAGCGACTTGGTCGACGCGGTGTCGATCGTGAAATCCTCGACGACGCGGATGGCCTCGGCCTGCGCCTTGTGGGCCAGAGCCGAGCGACGCGCGAGGAGCTGGGTCTTCCGATTGACCTTGAGGCGGTATTCGTGCGGCTTCGGGCCGAAGATGGTACCGCCCGAACGGCGCGTCGGCGACTTGGCGTCACCCGCGCGGGCACCGCCCGTGCCTTTCTGCCGGTACAGCTTGCGAGTGGAGCCCGCAGTTTCGCTGCGCTCCTTGGACTTGTGCGTGCCCTGCCGAGCATGCGCCTGGATGCGCCGCACGTCCAGCCAGATGGCATGGTCGTTGGGCTCGATCCCGAACACCGAGGCGTCGAGGGTCACCGTGCGGCCGGCTTCCGAGCCGTCCTTTCTGTATACCTTGAGTTCCATTGTGGTTGGACCCTACTTCTTGCGCAGCGCAACGAACCCGTTCTTCGCACCCGGCACCGCGCCCTGGACGAGAATGAGGTTCTGATCGGCGAGCACGTTCACGACACGCAGATTCTTGGCGGTCACCTGCACGTTTCCGGTCTGGCCGGCCATGCGCATGCCCTTGACGACACGCGACGGCCACGACGACGCTCCGATGGAGCCCGGGGCGCGCTGCCGGTTGTGCTGACCGTGAGTCTGCATTCCGACGCCTCCGAAACCGTGGCGCTTGACGACGCCCTGGAATCCCTTGCCCTTCGAGGTGCCGATCACGTCGATGCGATCGCCCACCGCGAACACGTCGGCGACGTTCACCTCCGAGCCCAGCTCCACGTCGAGCGGAAAGTCCCGGAACTCGACGAGCTGTGCCTTCGGCGTAGTCGAAGCGCGCTCGAAGTGGCCGCGGAGCGCCTTCGAGGTGCGCTTCTCCTTCTTCTCACCGTAGGCGAGCTGAACGGCCTCGTAGCCGTCGTTCTCGACCGTCTTGACCTGGGTCACGACGTTCGCTCCCGCCTCGATGACGGTGCAGGCGATCTGGTTGCCGGCGGCGTCGAAGACGCTCGTCATGCCGACCTTCCTGCCGATGATTCCCTTGCTCATTGCAATCCCGCTATGTGGCCGATTTCCGCGGCCGGATTGGTAAGCGTTCCGTTGGAGTGGTTCAGCCGGCCTTGGTGACGGTCATCGTCACCTGGCCCTGCAGCGTCGTGCCGAACAGGTTGTTCAGCAGCACCGCCGTGGTCGTGTCGGACGTCAGGGCGACCACGGTGTCGCTCGTGAAGTCGTAGGTGAAGTTCAGCGGAATGGTCTGGCCGCCCACCGACGCGCGCAGCGTGATCGTCTCGCCGTTCTCCACCACGACGTAAGTCCCGGTGATCGCCATCGGCTGACCCTGGCGCGGCGTCACGTTGATCGTGAAGTTGCCGTCGGCCGTGTTCGTGAGGGTGATCGAAGAAAAACCGGCTCCGAAGTCGGCCAGGCGATCGCCCGACGCGTCCGACACGCCGGTGAGGGCCCAGGTGCCGACGAAGAGATCCGCGTCGGACGGGTCGTCATTCGAATCGCAGCCCGTGCCGACGAAGGCGATCAGGGCGAGGAACAGGATGCTGGTCAGCTTGCGCATGGTGATTGGGGGTTTAGCGTGATCAGACCTTGATTTCGACGTCCACGCCGCTCGGCAACTCGAGCTTCATGAGCGCGTCCACCGTCTTCGAACTCGTCGACAGGATGTCGATCAGCCGCTTGTGGCTGCGCGTTTCGAACTGCTCGCGGCTCTTCTTGTCCACGTGGGGACTGCGCAGCACCGTGTAGACCGACTTGCGGGTGGGCAGCGGAATCGGTCCGCTCACCACGGCGCCGGTCGACCGGACCGTCTTGATGATCTTCTCGGCGCTCTTGTCGATCAGCGAGTGATCGAACGACTTGAGCTTGATGCGAATCTTCTGGCTGGTTGCCATCGGTACTCAGTGCTTGTGCAGCCCGATTGTTTTTCTCTTTCGATGCGACCCGGCGGGCCGTCTCAGTCGAGGATCTTGGACACGACGCCCGCGCCCACGGTGCGGCCGCCCTCGCGGATCGCGAAGCGGAGACCCTGCTCCATCGCGATCGGAACGATCAGCTTCACCTTGAACTGCGTGTTGTCGCCCGGCATGATCATCTCCACGCCCGCCGGCAGCTCGATGTCCCCCGTCACGTCGGTCGTGCGGAAGTAGAACTGCGGACGGTACCCCTTGAAGAACGGCGTGTGACGGCCACCCTCCTCCTTCGAGAGCACGTACACCTCGCACTCGAACTCCTTGTGCGGCGTCACCGAGCCCGGCTTGATCACCACCATGCCGCGCTCGACGTCTTCCTTCTTCGTGCCGCGCAGCAGAAGACCCACGTTGTCGCCGGCCTCCCCCTGGTCGAGCAGCTTCCGGAACATCTCCACTCCCGTCACGGTCGTCGTCTGCTTCTCCTCCTGCATCCCGATGATGTCGACCGTCTCACCCACCTTCACCACCCCACGCTCGATTCGGCCCGTCACCACCGTGCCACGACCCGTGATCGAGAACACGTCCTCGATCGGCATCAAGAACGGCTTCTCCCGGTCACGCTCCGGCGTCGGGATGTACGCATCCACCGCCGCCATCAGCTCCATCACCTTGTCTTCCCACTGCGCCTCGCCGTTCATCGCGCCGAGGGCCGAACCCTGGATCACCGGGATGTCGTCGCCCGGAAACTCGTACGTCGACAGCAGCTCCCGTACCTCCATCTCCACCAGCTCGAGCAGCTCCGAGTCGTCGACCAGGTCCACCTTGTTCATGAACACCACGATGTACGGAACACCCACCTGGCGCGCCAGCAGGATGTGCTCCCGCGTCTGCGGCATCGGACCGTCGGTCGCCGCCACCACCAGGATCGCACCGTCCATCTGCGCCGCGCCCGTCACCATGTTCTTCACGTAGTCCGCGTGTCCCGGGCAGTCGACGTGCGCGTAGTGACGCGACTCCGTCTCGTACTCCACGTGCGCCGTCGCGATCGTGATGCCGCGCTCGCGCTCCTCGGGTGCGTTGTCGATCGAATCGAACGAACGGATCGCGTTCCCCGCCACGCGCTTCGCCAGCACCTGCGTGATCGCCGCCGTCAGCGTCGTCTTGCCGTGGTCCACGTGACCGATCGTGCCCACGTTCACGTGGGGCTTGTTTCGCTGGAATGTCTCCTTGGCCATGGTCT
>JANJTM010000011.1 GCA_024711125.1 Rhodothermales bacterium | reverse complement strand
GAGAGGGCGGTGTCCTGGACCCCTAGACGAACGCGGCATCTCGCAGGGGGCCGGAATATACCCCGGGCGCTCGGGCGGGTTTCCTCCCGCTTCGGCGAAGCCCGTTCGAATTCTGGCGATTTCCGTACTCCCCGATCTATTTTCGGCCTTGCGGCCCAGGCATCCCGTCGGCTACGCATCCCACCTCCCATGGAACCCCTCGAACCGGAAGCACGGCCGACGGCGCCACGCTGCGGGGACTGCGGCACCGCCCTGTCCGGCGAGTACTGCACCGCCTGCGGACAACGCGACGAGCCGCTGCGCCAACCGCTCCGGCACTTCGTCGCCGAGGCCGCCGCGGAATACCTGGGGGTCGATGGACGGCTCTGGCGCACGCTGCGGGTGCTCTTCGTTTCACCGGGAGGGCTCACCCGCGAGTACCTCGCCGGCCGCAGGACCCGTTACCTGGGACCCCACCGGATTTACCTCGCGGCGTCGGTCTTCTTCTTTTTCGTCCTCACGATCCTGGACCCGGTCGGCCAGGTGCAACGGGCAACCGAGGGGTTCTCCCCGGACTCCACGACGACGGTGGCCGAGCGGCTCGAGGATCTGATCGCCCGGGAACGCGCGTTGCGGGCCGCGCCCTCGCCTGGCACCGATTCGCTCGCCGACCTCCTGTCGGCGCCGACCGACACGTCGGGCGGGGATTCCAAGGCCCTTCGCATCGTGGGACCGGCCGCCGTGCAGCAGGCCTACGGGGACTCGGCCTTCGCCGAATACGGTCGCGATCTCGAACTGCGCCGCCTCGCCTGGCAACGGACGGTGCTCGATACGCTCGATCGAACCCGGACCATACGCCCCCGGGATTATGACGACGCGGCCGCCCTGCTCTTTCCGGACACGACCCGGCTCTTCCTCGTCGGCGATTTCGGCATCGAGGCCGAGGGGTCCTCGGCCCGCGATCTGCAGCGGGCACGAACCCCGGGCGAACGCAACCAGGCGCTGGGGGCCCTCGCGCGTCGCGCGGTGAGCCACCTTCCGCTCGTCATGTTCCTCCTCCTGCCGGTGTTCGCGGCGCTGTTGAAGCTGCTGTACGTGCGAAGCCGATGGTATTACGTCGAGCACCTGATTTTCGCGCTGCACGTGCACGCGCACGCTTTCGTCGTGCTCGGCGTCGTGGCCCTCCTGGCGGGGTACTTCAGCGACGTCGATTGGGCCGCATGGCTCTCCATGGTCCTGTTCGCCTGGCCACCCGTGTATTTCGCGGTCGCCATGCGCCGTGTCTATGACCGGCCCTGGGGGCGTACGCTCACGAAGGCCTGGCTGCTGGGAGTGATCTACCCGGTAGCGCTCCTGGCCGGAGTCGCACTGTCGGTCTGGCTCGCGGCCGAGTTCGGGTGAACACCCATCCCGCGTGAATTTCCGTCGGGAGTGCGCCACGGACGTGGAATCGTCCCCTGACGAGGCATGCCCGGCCGCATTCAGGGATTCCCCTACAGGTTATTAGGGGTTGGCGCATGGCGAGGCGCGGTTCCAAAACCCGATATTCGGGTCCCGCAATCTCAGCAATTCTGCACAAGAGTGAACGCGCCGGAAACCGATTCTGCACATTCCACTCAGCCCGTGGTGCTGTTGGGGAATGCCAATGTCGGCAAGTCGGCGCTCTTCGGCGCGCTGTCGGGCCGCTACGTCTCCGTGTCCAACTACCCGGGCACGACGGTCGAGGTGGCGAGCGGGGTGGTCGGACGCAACGGCTCGAGCCGCGCGCTGCTGGATACCCCCGGCATCCAGAGCCTGCACGCGGTCTCGCCCGACGAAGTGGTCACCCGGAACATCGTGCTTTCCGGCGACCCGGGCGCCGTGCTGCTCGTGATCGACGCGAAGAACCTGCAGCGGGGTCTGCTGCTCGCGCTCGAGGCCGGCGAGGCAGGTATTCCCATCGTGGTGGCGTTGAACATGGCCGACGAGGCCGACCGCAAGGGCATCGAGATCGACGTTCCGAAGCTCTCGGCCCTGCTCGGCGTGCCCGTCGTCCGCGCGGTCGCGCCGCGCCGCGAGGGTATCGAGGAAATCCGCACCCGTCTCGGCCACGCGGCCCCGATCCGCCTGCGCGTCGAATACCCGCCCGCGGTCGAACGGGCCGTGGAACGGGTGGGCGAGGTGATCGGCGGCTCCCGCCCCGCCTCGCGCCTTGCGGCGCTGCTTTCCCTCGCGGGCGACGATGCGTTGCTCACCGATCTGTCGGTCGCCGGACATGCCGAGATCGCCGTCCTCAGGGAAGCCCTCGGCTTCGAACTCGGCCTGCCCGCGGCATCCGTCATCCAGCGGGCCCGGCTCGAAGCCGCACGCCGTACGGCCGCCGAGGTCCTGCGGCGCCGTCCGACCGCCGAAAGCCTGCCCGAACGCCTGGCGCGTCTCGCGATCCACCCGGCCTGGGGCTGGCCCATCCTCGGCCTCGTCCTGTACGCGGTCTACCTCTTCGTGGGCGTGTTCGGCGCCGGAACGCTGGTCGACTTTTTCGAAGAGACCGTGTTCGGCGGATGGATCAACCCCGTCGTGACCTCGGCCGTCACCCGTTGGATTCCGATTCCGTTGATCGCCGACTTCCTGGTGGGCGATTACGGGGTCGTGACCATGGCGCTCACGTACAGCGTGGCGATCGTGCTTCCGATCGTCTCCACGTTTTTCCTCGCGTTCAGCCTGCTCGAGGATTCGGGTTACCTGCCGCGGCTCGCCGTGATGCTCGACCGGCCCTTCCGGCGGATGGGCCTGAACGGCAAGGCGGTGCTGCCCATGATCCTCGGCCTGGGCTGCGATACGATGGCCACGATGACCACGCGCATCCTCGAAACGCGCAAGGAGCGCATCCAGGTAACGCTGCTGCTGGCTCTTGGGGTGCCCTGCTCCGCGCAGCTCGGCGTGCTGCTCGGCATGATGGCCGGGTTGTCGACCGCGGCCATCGCGGTGTGGGCGGTGGTGATCGTCGGCACGATGGTGGCCGTTGGTGCGCTCGCGGCGCGCCTGCTCCCGGGCACGAGCAGCGACTTCATCCTCGAACTGCCTCCCCTCCGGCGCCCCGGCCTCGTGAACATCACGCTCAAGACGCTCGCGCGGGTCGAGTGGTACCTGAAGGAGGTCATCCCCGTTTTCGTGATCGGAACCGCGATCCTGTTTGCGCTCGCGGGAACGGGCGCGCTGAGCGTCATCCAGGAAGCGCTCTCTCCGCTCGTCGTCGGGTGGCTCGGCCTGCCCGTCGAGGCGACCGAGGCGCTGCTGGTCGGATTCCTGCGCCGGGACTACGGCGCCGCCGGCCTCTTCGCCATGGCCCGGACCGGCGGCCTCGACTTCGTCCAGATCACGGTGTCGCTGGTCGTCGTGACGCTCTTCATGCCCTGCATCGCGAACGTCCTGATGATCGTCAAGGAATACGGATCCCGGGTCGCCCTGGCCGTCGTCGCCGTCGTCTTCCCGCTCGCGTTCCTCATGGGCGGCCTGGTGCGCCTCTTTTTCCAGGCCTTCCCCGGCCTCTTCTCCTGACGCCATGCAGTGCCCGCTCTGCTCGTTCGAATTCGAGCCCCGATCCGGCTGCTCCACGTCCTGCCCCTTCGGCAGCGGGTGCAACCTGGTGTGCTGCCCGAACTGCGGATACCAGGGCGTGGACCCGGAGCGCAGCCGACTCGCCGGCTGGGTCCAACGGGCGATCTCGCGGTTCACGGGGCCGAAACCGGTCCACGCGACCGGTCCCTCCGGGGACGGCGGGCGCATCGCGCTCTCCCGGCTCGACCTCGGCATCGACGCGACCGTCGTCGACCTTTCGGCCATGAGCCCGGCGCGCGCGCTGCGCCTGGGGGCCTTCGGACTCTCCACCGGGGCCCACGTCCGCCTCGTGCAGCGCCGCCCGGTACCCGTGCTTCGCATCGGGGAGACCGACCTGGGCCTGGAGAGCGCGGTCCTGGACGAGATCCAGGTGGTGCCGGGTCGACGCGAAACCGACGAGCCTTCCGGGAGGGCCCATGCGCACTGACAGCCTGTCCCGTATCGCACGCCAGGTCACGCGGCTGCTGGTCGCGGCCTGGGCCCTGGGCGGGTTCGCCGTGCTCATCGGGCAGGCGCTCTTCCGCCTCACTCCCCGCGCGCTCGAGACGCTGGGCGGTCCGCTCCAGCCCATGGAACAGGCGAGCGCGGCCGTGTCCATCGTCCTTTTCTCGGTCGGAAAGGGCTGGTTCGTCTTCCACCGCCGTTTCGCGCCACGCTTCGCGGGCCGGCTGCGCGGACTGGTACGGGTACGGCCCGCCGTGGGCGTAGCGCTCGCACCGCTGTACTGCATGGGGCTCGCGCCGGCCCGCCGGGCCGACGTGCCCATGGCCCTCCGCTCGCTCCTCTTCACCCTGGCCATCGTCGCGATGGTGATCGGTCTGCGCCAGGTCGTGGCCCCGTGGCGCGGCATCGTCACGTCGGGTGTCGTCGTGGCCCTCTTTTTCGGTCTCGCGACGACCCTCGTCCAGGGACTCCACGCCGTCCGGCGCGCAGCCGCCGCGCCTGCCCCCGCAGCGCGGCCCGTTTCCGCATCGAAATGACCATAGACGTCGATCTCGACCTCGTCCGCAAGTACGACCGGCCCGGTCCGCGGTACACCAGTTACCCGACCGCTCCGCATTTCACCGAGGCCTTCACGGGGGCCGAGTGGGAGCGCCACATCGAGGAGGCGAACCGGACGGCCGACCGGCCGCTGTCGCTCTACTTCCACATCCCGTTCTGCGACACGCTCTGCTGGTTCTGCGGCTGCAACATGCTCGTCTCGCGGCGGCGGGAGCCCATCGACGAATACGTCGGGTACCTGTACCGGGAGATGGACCTGTATGCACGACGCATCCATCCCGACCGCGAGGTGGTCCAGGTGCATTTCGGGGGCGGAACCCCCACGCACCTCACCCCGGCGCAGATCCGGGACGTCGGAAGGCGTATCCGCGAGACCTTCCGGGTCGCCCCGGATGCCGAGATCTCGGTGGAAATGGACCCGCGCGGCCTCACCGGGGACCACATCGCGGCGCTCCGCGACGCGGGATTCAACCGGGCGTCGCTGGGTGTGCAGGATTTCGATCCGCGGGTCCAGCAGGCCATCAACCGCGTACACGACGCACGACTCGTGGGGCAGGTCGTGCAGTGGGTGAAGGAAGCCGGGTTCGAGTCGCTGAACCTCGACCTGATCTACGGGCTGCCGCACCAGTCGGTGGCCACGTTCGCCGACACGATCGACACCGTGCTCGCCTTCGAGCCGAACCGCCTCGCGGTCTTCAGCTATGCGCACGTGCCGTGGATGAAGGCGCACATGAAGCTGATCCGAACCGAGGATCTGCCCGCGCCGGAAGTGAAGCTGGGCATGCTCAAGCTGATCACCGAAACCCTCGGCGCGCACGGCTACGAGTATATCGGCATGGACCATTTCGCGCGCGAAGACGACGAACTGACCCGCGCCCAACGCGAGGGCACCCTGCAACGCAACTTCCAGGGATATTCGACGCGCGCCGGTACCGACATCCACGCCTTCGGCATGTCGTCCATCAGCCAGTTGCCGCGTGCGTACGCCCAGCACGTCAAGGATCTGCCGCGGTACTACGCCGAAGTCGAGGCGGGACGTTTCCCGCTCGAGCGCGGCATCACGCTGACCGACGAGGACGTCGAGCGGCGCACCGTCATCATGCGCCTGATGTGCGACATGGGGCTCGATTACGCGCGCCTCGGGGCAGACCTCGGCATCGACTTCACGGCGCGCTACGGCGAAGAGATCGCGTCGCTCGACGAATTCGAGGAGGACGGGCTCATCCGTCGCCTCGACGACCGGCTCGAGGTCACCCCGATGGGCCGGCTTTTCATCCGCAACCTGGCGATGACGTTCGACGGACGCCTCGCGCACGACCATGCCCGGTACTCCCGCACCGTTTGACGTCGCGATCGTCGGTGCCGGAATCGCCGGCCTGACGTCTGCCTTCCTGCTGCGGGAGCGCGGATTGCGGCCCGTCGTACTCGAAGCCTCGTCCCGGGCGGGCGGCGCCATCTCGAGCCATGCCGAGGCGGGTTTCCTCGTCGAGCGTGGTCCCAACACCGTGCTGGCGACCCATCCGGAAGTCGGGCGGCTGCTGGACCTGGCCGGACTCGCCGGCGAACGCATCGCGGCGTCCCCGCACGCGAAAAAGCGGTTCATCGTGCGGAACGGGCGTCCCGAGCCGCTTCCGATGTCCCCCGGCGCGTTCCTGGGCACGCCACTCTTCTCGTCCCGGGCCAAGCTGCGTCTCCTTGCCGAGCCGTTCGTCGGCCGTGCTCCCGCGGATTCGAACGAGACCGTCGCCGAATTCGTCGTGCGGCGCCTCGGCCGCGAATTCCTGGACTACGCGATCGACCCGTTCGTCTCGGGCGTGTACGCCGGACGACCCGAGCGGCTGGCCGTGCGCCACGCGTTTCCCCGGCTCCACGAGGTCGAGCAACGCTGGGGCAGCCTCCTGGTCGGCCAGGTGCGCGGGGCGAAGGAGCGTCGCGCCAGGGCCGACGTGGCCAAGACCGAGGCCGGCATGTTCTCGCTGCGCGCAGGGCTCGAGGCGCTGCCGCGGCGGCTGGCGGAACGCCTGGGAGATGGCGTTCGACTGTCCACTCCGGCGCTGCGCGTCGCGCCCCGGGAGGACGGCTTCTCCGTGGACACGCCGTCCGGAACCGTCGCGGCGCGCACGCTGATCCTCGCTTCGGGAGTGCGTGACGTGGTGCTCTTCGACGGGCTCGGCGCCGACGTCGAGGCGCTCGGGGCAGTCGATCATCCGCCGCTCGCCGTGCTCTCGCTCGGGTTCCGCCGGGCCGACGTCGCCCATCCGCTCGACGGTTTCGGGTTGCTCGTGCCCCGCGTCGAGGGACGCAGCATCCTCGGCGCGCTCTTCCCGTCGACCCTTTTCGAGGGCCGCGCTCCTGCGGGCCACGTGCTCCTGACGGCCTTCGCCGGCGGCGCCCGCCGGCCCGAAGTCCCGCTGTGGGACGACGAGCGGCTGCGCGCCGCGGTGGTGGGCGACCTGGAGGACCTGCTGGGTGTGCGCGGCGAGCCCGTTTTCGAGCACGTCGTGCGCTGGCCCGCGTCGATTCCGCAGTACGACACGGCCTACGGCCGCGTCAAGGAGACCCTCGACGGGCTCGAATCGACCCATCCGGGGCTCTTTTTCGCCGGCAACAGCCGCTCGGGCATCTCGGTGCCCGACACGATCCGGCACGCGTTCGCCACGGCAGAACGCGTCGCCACCCACCTCACCGCGAACGCGTGATGACCATGATCCGGACCGAAACCCTCACGGGCGACCTCGTCGAACGCCCCCGCCGCCTGCGTACGAGCCCCGTCCTGCGCGGCCTGGTACGCGAAACCCGCCTGCATCCCGACCAGTTCGTCGCCCCGCTTTTCGTCGAAGCGGGCTTCGACGTCAAGCGCGAGATCTCGTCGATGCCCGGCCAGTACCGCTGGAGCCCCGACCGCATCGCCGAGGCGATCGATCCGCTGCTCGCGGTCGGGGTGCGCAGCGTGATCCTCTTCGGCATCCCGGAGGAGAAGGACCCGATCGGAAGCGACAGTTTCCACGAGCACGGCATCGTGCAGCAGGGCCTGAGAGCGCTGCGCGAGCGATTCCCCGAGCTGTTCCTCATTACCGACGTCTGCCTCTGCGAGTACACCGACCACGGGCACTGCGGAGTGCTCGACGGTGACCGGGTGCTCAACGACGAGACCCTTCCGCTCCTGCAGCGACAGGTGCTGAGCCACGTCGACGCCGGTGCCGACATGGTCGCGCCCTCGGGCATGATGGACGGAACCATCGGCGCGCTTCGCGAGGCGCTCGACGCGGAAGGTCACACCGAGGTCGGCATCATGAGCTACGCCGTGAAGTACGCGTCGGCCTACTACGGACCCTTCCGCGCGGCCGCCGAGTCGGCCCCGCAGCGCGGCGACCGGCGCGGATACCAGATGGACCCCGCCAACGCGCGCGAGGCCCTGCGCGAGGCGCGGCTCGACGCCGAACAGGGCGCCGACATCCTGATGGTCAAACCCGCCCTCGCCTACCTCGACGTCATCCGCTCGGTGCGAGAGAGCTTCGACCTGCCGGTGGCCGCCTACAACGTGTCGGGCGAGTACTCGATGATCAAGACCGCGGCCGCCGCCGGTCTCATCGACGGACGCGCCGTCATGATGGAGACCCTCACCTCGATCCGCCGGGCCGGCGCCGACGTGATCCTCACCTATTTCGCCCGCGAGGCGGCCGAGGTCCTGCGCCATGGTTGAAACCGCCCTCCCGTCGTCGCCTCGCATCGCAAGCGAGACCCTCTTCGAACGGGCCCGCCGGGTCATTCCCGGCGGCGTGAACTCTCCGGTACGCGCTTTCCGGCGCGTGGGCGGAACCCCCGCCTTCATCGCGCGGGCCGCCGGAGCGTGGCTCTACGACGAAGACGACCGCCGGTACCTCGATTTCGTGGGCAGCTGGGGCCCGATGATCCTCGGGCACGGACACCCCAGGGTCGTCGAAGCCGTGCGGGAAGCCGCCGGACAGGGCTTCTCGTTCGGGGCGCCGACCCGGGCCGAGATCCTCCTCGCCGAGACGATCGTCGAGCGCCTGCCGGGGATCGACATGGTACGCCTCGTCAACAGCGGCACCGAGGCCACGATGAGCGCGATCCGCGTCGCGCGCGCCGCTACCGGACGAGACCGTTTCGTCAAGTTCGACGGCTGCTACCACGGCCACGCCGACGGTTTCCTGGTCGCATCCGGATCGGGAACGCTCGACATCGGGCAGCCCGATTCGCCGGGCGTACCGCGCACGACCGCCGCCGATACCCTCGTGGCCCGATTCAACGACTGCTCGTCGGTCGAAGCGCTCTTCGACGCGTATCCCGGCGAGATCGCGGCGGTGATCGTCGAGCCGGTCGGTGGCAACGCGGGCTGCATTCCGCCCTTGGAAGGCTTTCTCGAGGGCCTGCGGACCCTCTGCACGCGCCACGGGGCGCTGCTGGTGTTCGACGAAGTGATGACGGGCTTCCGTATCGCGCGCGGCGGCGCCATCGAGCGATTCGGCGTGCAGCCCGACCTCGCCACGTTCGGCAAGGTGATCGGAGGCGGATTCCCCATCGGAGCCTACGCCGGACCGTCGCACCTCATGCGGCTGGTCGCTCCGGCGGGTCCGGTGTACCAGGCAGGCACGCTGTCGGGCAATCCGGTTGCCGTCGCGGCCGGGCGGGCCACGCTCGAACTGCTCGACCAGGCCGCGTACGACCGCCTGGAAGACCTGGGGGCCTTCGTCGAACGCCGTCTGCTCGAGGCGATCGGCGAGCACCCGGTCACCCTCCAGCGGGTCGGTTCCATGTTCAGCCTGTTCTTCCGCCCGCAGTCCGTGCTGCGCGTCGATGACGCCATGGACGCCGACATCGACCGATTCGCGCGGTTCTTCCACGGGCTGCTGGACGAAGGGTACTACCTCGCTCCGAGCCCGTACGAATCGAGCTTCCTGTCGCTGGCCCACGACGAGCAGCGGCTCACCGCCTTCGCCGAGGCCGTCGGAAGACACCTCGAACGCGTATTCGCGACCGCGTGACACGCGGCGCCGGACCCATGGATTACTTCGCATTCGGAATCAATCATCGCACCGCGCCGGTCGAGATCCGCGAGGCCTTCGAGTACGACGCGGAATCCCTCGAACGGCTCTACGCCGCGGTCGGCCAGTTGAAGGGCGCGGAGTGGCTGGTGCTTTCCACCTGCAATCGCACCGAGGTGTACCTGCACGGACAGCCCCGCCACGCGGCCCGCCTGCGGGAGGCAATCTCCGGCCGCGCGGGTGCCTGGCCGGCGGACCGCGCGTTCGAGTACCGGGGGCGGGAGGCCGTCGTGCACGTCCTGGAGGTCGTTTCGGGTATCCGCTCGCAGATTCTCGGCGACGGACAGATCCTGAACCAGGTCAAGGGAGCCTACCGCATCGCGTCCACCGCCGGGACGCTCGGTCCGTGGATGCACCGGCTGATGCACACCGCCTTCGCGACCGCCAAGGAGATCATCACCGAGACCGGGTTCGGCGCATCGGGCGCTTCGGTGGCCCGTGCGGCGCTCGACCGCGCGCTGGAGACCTCGGCGAGCGTGGCACCGGACGGCACCGTCCGCACCGGACTTCTGCTGGGACGGGGGACGATGATCCAGCTCGTGTTGAAAGAGGCCGCTGGGCGCCAGGACGTGCGGTTCCTGGTCTCCAACCGGACCGATTCCGCCGCCCGGGAGCTGGCGGCCACCCACGGCGCCGGGGTCGTGCCGTGGGCCGAGCGTCACGAGGCCGCCTCCCGCGTCGATTTCGTCATTGCCGGCACCGGGTCGTTCGAACCCGTGCTGCACGCGGCCGAACTGCCCGCCCGGAACGCGTCCCGTCCGGTTCTCCTGCTCGACATCTCGGTTCCGCGCAACATCGACCCGTCGGCCGACGCACTGCCCGGATACCGGGTGCTCAACATCGACCAGGTCGTGGGGCACGACCCGGACGGCGGCGCCGCCGTCGAATCCAAGCTCGCCGCGGCGCGCGCGCGCTGCGAAGCGGCCGCCGACGGTGTAGTGGCCTGGGAAGGTCAGCACGACACGCTCCAGCCGGCGATCCATACGCTCTACGATACCTTCGAAGCCGTGCGCCGCCGCGAGGTGGACCGCAACCTGCACCGTTTCGACGCTTCGCAGCACGAGCAGATCGACCGGTTGACGCGCTCGATCATGCAGAAACTCCTGGCCATCCCCGTGGTGCGCCTCAAGACCATGGCCGCGTCCGAAATGGACCTTGCGGGACGCGTGGAAATCCTCAACAGCCTTTTCGCCCGGGTGGCCTGCGAAGAATGACCGATCGCAAACCCCTCGTCGTCGGTACCCGGTCGAGCCGCCTCGCGCTCTGGCAGGCCGAAGCCGTTGCGGCACGTCTCGGCGCAGCCGGGTTCGAGACCGAACTGCGGACGTTCGTCACGAGCGGCGACATCCGCCTCGACAAGCCCCTGCCCGAACTGGGCGACAAGGGACTCTTCACCGCCGAACTCGACGCGGCCCTGCTCGACGGCTCGATCGACCTCGCGGTGCATTCGCTCAAGGACCTTCCGACGGTGCTTCCGGACGGCCTGGCACTTTCGGCCGTTCCCGAGCGCGCATCGCCCTGGGACGCGCTCGTCGCCACCGATCCGGCCGTCAGGGTCCCCTCGGACCTGCCGCAAGGTGCCGTGGTGGGCACGTCCTCGCTTCGCCGGGCCGCCCAATTGCGACGCTGGCGCCCCGACCTCCAGGTGGTCAGCGTGCGCGGGAACGTGGAAACACGGATCCGGAAGGCGTTCGAGAACGGCTGGGGCGGCACCGTACTCGCCGAGGCCGGCCTGCGTCGGCTCGGCCTCGAAGCGCACATCACGGCACGGTTCGACGCTGACGTCATGCTGCCCGGCATCGCGCAGGGCGCGCTGGGCGTCGTGACCGCAGTCGCAGAAGCCGAGCGGCTCGCGGCGGCACTCGGCGCGCTCGACGACCCCGCGGTACACCGCGAAGTGCTCGCCGAACGCGCGCTCCTGCGCCGCCTCGAGGGCGGCTGCCAGGTGCCGGTGGGTGGGCTGGCCGAGCGACTGCCGGACGGCCGCCTTCGCCTGCACGGCATCGTCGCGTCGCTGGACGGCACCGAAGCCTTCCGAGACCTCCTGGAAGGGGAGGACCCGGAAGCCCTAGGCCTCGCGTTGGCCGAACTCCTGCTCGAAGCGGGAGCCGACCGGATCCTTGCCGCGATCCGCGGAGACGGGGCATGAGCAGGGGCGAATCCGTCGTACTCGTGCGGGCAGAGGACAAACCGGATCCGTGGCGTGCGACCCTCGAGCGCGCGGGCTTCCGCGTTTTCTTCCGGCCCGTGCTGGCCTACGAGTCGTTTCCCCCGGACCCGTGGCCAGGGCCCGGGATGTTCGACGCCGTGGCCGTCACCAGCCCGCGCGCGGTCGCCGCGGTCGCGGGTCGCGTGCCGGAAGGCTACCGTCGACTGCCGTGGTATGCGGTCGGTCCGGGCACCGCGGCCGAACTGGAACACATCGGCCTTTCGGCCACGGCGGGCGATGGGCCCGCGACCGGAGCCGCGCTCGGGGAGCGACTCGTCGCCGACGGGCGCACGCGGGTGCTCTTTCTTGCCGGGAACCCCCGCCGTCCCGACCTCGAACGCACGCTGCGATCGGCGGGCGCGACCGTCGAGACCCTGGAAGTCTACCGTTCGTCCGTCGTCGTCGAGGACTGGGCGCCCATCCGCGAGGACTGGGCGATCTTCTTCAGCCCCCGGGGCGTCGAGGCGCTCGCGACACCCGGCGCGTTGGACCCGGCGCGCACCCGCGTCGGCGCCATCGGCCCCACGACCGCCGGTTCCCTAAGGGAACGCGGGTTCCGTGTCTCGGCCGAGGCCGACACCCCGACTCCCGAAGCGCTGCTTGCCGGCCTGCTGGCTTCGTCCGTACGGAACCGGCCGCCGTCACCTTTCGAGGCGCAGGATGCCGTCCTGCCCACTTCCCCATCGTCCCGCTTTCGACCGTGATTCCCATCCGCATGCCTGAGTTTCCGCCCCTCAAGAACGATGTCCTGCTGCGCGCCGCGCGCGGCGAGGCGGTGCCGTACACCCCTGTCTGGATGATGCGCCAGGCCGGTCGTTATCTCCCCGAATACCGTGCCGCGCGCGAGGGCCAGACCTTCTTCGAGACGTGCCGGGACCCCGATCTCGTCGCCGAACTCACGGTGCAACCGCTCCGGCGCTTTCCGATCGACGCGGCGATCGTCTTTTCGGACATTCTCGTGGTGCCGCAGGCGATGGGTCTCGAGGTCCAGATGCTCAAGGGCAAGGGGCCGTTCTTTCCCGAGCCGCTCGCCGGGCCGCGCGACCTGGAACGCCTCGTGCGGCCCGACGTCGAGGATTCGCTGGGGTACGTCTTCGAGGCGATCCGCCGTACGCGGACGGTCCTCGACGGCGCCGTGCCGCTCTTCGGATTCGCCGGGGCGCCCTGGACGCTCATGGCCTACATGATCGAGGGGGGCGGAAGCAAGTCGTTCGACGCCGCCCGCGCCTGGCTCTACGCCGAACCCGCGGCCGCAGAGCGCCTGCTCGAGGCCATCACCGACGTTACCGAGGCGTACCTGCTCGGCCAGATCCGCGCAGGCGCCCAGATCGTCCAGGTATTCGACTCGTGGGCCGGCCTGCTGGGACCCGATGCCTACCGACGCTTCGCGATGCCGTCCCTGCGGCGCCTTGCCGCGACCCTTGCCCGTGAGGCGCCCGAGGTTCCCCGCGCGGTGTTCGCCCGCGGCGCCCATTTCGCGCTCGAGGAACTCGCGACGGCGGGGTACGACGTGGTCTCGCTCGACTGGACGATCGATCCGGCCGCGGCACGGAGCCGCACCGGCCCCGACGTCACCCTGCAGGGCAATCTCGACCCGGCGGTGCTGTACGCGGCTCCCGATACGATCCGCGAGCGCGTGGCGCGGATGCTGGCCGGGTTCGGCCGCGGCCGCCATATCGCCAATCTCGGCCACGGCATGCTGCCCGACCACGATCCGGAGCACGCCGCGGTGTTCGTCGAGGCCGTGCATTCGCTGTCCCGACCCTACCACGGCTGATCCGGCCCGGATCCCATCACTCTTCCAGGACCCATGACCCCCAGGGCCTTCCTTTCCCGCTACCGGTTCGACCGTCGCATGGTCGACGGTTCGTACTTCCCGCGCACGCCGCTCGCGCTCGAGCCGGGCGATCACGTCGGCATCGTGCTCTTCAACCTCGGCGGACCCCGCTCCCCCGACGAGATCGAGCCGTTCCTCTACAACCTGTTCATGGACCCGGCGATCATCGACATTCCGCTGCCGGCATTCCTGAGGGACAAGCTCTGTCGCACGATCGCGCGCAGGCGCAGCGCGACCGTGCGCGAGGAATACGGTCTGATCGGCGGCGCGTCCCCGATCAACGCGCACACCGAACGGCAGGCCGAGACGCTGCGCGAGCGCATGGCGCCGGTCGGCGAACGCCTCGGCGTGCGCTTCTCGGTCCATGCCGCCATGCGGTACGGCTGGCCGACGAGCGAGGAGGCCGCCGCAGCGATGCGGAAGGACGGCGTCACCAAGGTCGTGCTGCTTCCGCTCTACCCGCAGTACTCCAAGACAACTACCGGGGCATCGCTCGTCTACTGGAGCGCGCTGGTCGACGACGGCACCGCCGACCGGGTCCCGACGGTCGCCGTCTTCGACTACGCGGCCCATCCCTCGCTCGTCGCGGCCTTCAACGCGCGCATCGACGAGGGTCTCGCGCGGTTCCCGGCCGAGGAACGGGCCTCGGTGCACCTCCTGTTCAGCGCCCACGGCACCCCGCTCTACGAGATGACCAAGCGTGGAGACCCGTATTGCTGCCAGGTCCATGCCACGGTGGAGCACGTGATGGACGCGCGCACCGACGGCCGGCCCTTCCGCGTCGCCTTCCAGAGCAAGGTCGGGCCTGCCGAGTGGTTGACCCCGTCCACCCCGCATGCGCTCGAGGAGATGGCCCACGAGGGGGTGCGCCACGTGCTCGTCGTGCCCATCGCCTTCGTCAGCGACCACGTCGAGACGGCGTTCGAGCTCGACATGGAGGTGCGCAAGGAGGCCGAAGCGGCCGGAATCGAGCGGTACGAGGTGATGACCGGCCTCAACGACCACCCCGCTTTCATCGAGGCCCTCGCCGACGTCGTCACGCGGCACTGCGCTCCCGGTCCGGAGCCGCGACCGTATCCGGCCGCGAAGCGCTCGCTCGCCTGCCACCAGTGCCGGCGGAACGGGGAAGCCTCCTGCTGGACCTGATCGTCGCCGGCCCTAGGGCATCATCTGCGCCAGGAACTCGTGCGTGCGGTCGAAGGCCCCGGTCAACGTGATCGGATTGTGCTCGCCCCCGTCGTAGAGGTACGACTGGAACCCGGGCGCCGAGCGGCCCGCCTTCTTCATCGCCGCGATGAATGCTTCGGCCTGCGAAACCGGCACGATCACGTCGGCCTTGCCGTGGTGGACCTGGACGGCCGGCATGCGATCGGAAAAGAGCGCCGGGGACCGGCGTGCCAAAGCCATGCGCACCTCCTCGGGCCCGATATCGCCGTCCCGCAGGGGTTCGAGGAAGGTGGCGTTCATGTAGTCGAGGCCCGGAAGGTCGCGCGGCTGCCCGTTCAGCAGTTCCTCGGTGACGTCCTGGACGAACTCGCCGAAGAAGTCGGTCGGCCCGAAAAAGTCCACCACCCGGTCGATGCGCTCGTCGCGGGCCGCCATCAGCAGCGCCACCGCGCCGCCCCGGCTCATGCCCATCGTCGCGATCCGTGTCGGGTCGGCGGCAGGGGTCGTAGCTATCGCGGCGTTGAGCAGCGCGAGCGCGTCGTCCACGTCGTAATCCCACGGGCTGGCCGGACCCTCACTGCGCCAGGTCTGGCCCGCGAACCGAACGCTCTCGTCGCGGAACGAGGGTACCACGATCACGAAGCGGTCGGCGAGACTCGTCAGGAACTGCAGGATGAACAGCACCTCTCCGTCCACCGAGACCCCCGAATCACCGCCGTGCAGGTAGACGAGAATCGGAAGCGAACCGACGGCCGCTCCGTTCGGCGCGAGGACCGCACCGTAATGCGTGACGCTGCCGACCTCGTGGCTGAGGATGCGCACGGTGGCCGGGCTTCCGCCGAGCGTCGCCGCGGCCTGGTGCACCGTCTGGACGCCGACGGCCGCCGGATTTCGGCCCGCCCAATCGGCGAGAACCGCCTCGCGCTCGGCCGTCGTGGCCGGCGCGAACAGCTCGGTCAGGTTCACTCCCCCGACGACGCGGTCCTCGTTCGAGGACGTGATTTCGCAGCCCGTGACGAGAGGAAGAAGGAGGACGAACAGGAAACGAAGCGTCTTCATGCGCAAGCCTTGACGGAGAATTCGGGACCTCGACCGGGCACGCGACCCGTCGCAGGCACCGCCTAACGCTCGGTCGCCCCGAGGGTTCGCCCGACGCATCAGGGATTCCCCCACATGACCATGCACCGATGACCCGTTGCATGTAGGGGTTCCGCTTTCTTTATTTAGACTTGTTCTAAACCACAGCGCGGCGCCGTGCCTGCCACCCCGGTCCGCATCACCCACCATGGCACGTCCCTTCCTCTTCCTTCTCTTCCTTCTTTTCCTCGCATCCGTCACCGCCGAATCCTCGCAGGCGCAGCGCAGCCGCCTGGTCGGCGTGGTCGTGGATGCCCACACCGATCTCGCCCTCGACCGTACCTCGGTCGTCCTCGAGGGCACCCGAACCGGCACCGCAACGGACCGCAGCGGCCGTTTCGAGTTGGCGCTGCCCGGCGAACCGCCGTATGTCGTGGTGATTTCCCGGGTTGGCTACGACAGCGCCTCGCTCGTCGTCGAGTCGGGATCCGCGGCCCGTCCGCTCGAAGTGCGACTGGTACCGACCGCCGTCGATCTGCCCGAGATCTTCGTCGAGCAGGCTTCCATGACCGGCGGCCTGACGGGACTCGCCGGGATCCCCGGTTCCGCCCACTACCTCTCGCCGCGCGCGCTCGAGCGCTTCGCCCACCAGGACATCCACCGCATCCTTCGGGAAGTGCCCGGCGTCAACGTCCAGGACGAGGAGGGCTTCGGGCTGCGTCCGCACATCGGGATCCGCGGAACGGGCACCGAGCGCAGCGCCAAGGTCACGATCATGGAAGACGGCGTGCCGATCGCTCCCGCGGCCTACGCGTCCCCCTCGGCTTACTTCTTCCCGGCCGTCGGGCGCATGAACGGGATCGAGGTGCGCAAGGGCTCGAGCCAGATCCGCTACGGACCGATCACGACCGGCGGAGCGATCAACCTGCTTTCCACCCCGATCCCCGAGCGGCGTTCAGGTGCCGTGCGACTCCTGGGCGGAACCGACGACAACCTGCTGCTCCACGCCTGGGCGGGCGACGGGCAGGGGCGCGTATCGTGGCTCCTCGAGACCTACCGCGCCCAGACCTCGGGCTTCAAGGACCTCGACGGGGGCGGAGACACCGGGTTCGACCGGACCGAGTTCGTCGGAAAGGTGCGCCTGTCGTCGCGGCCCGGAGCCGCCGTCAGGCAGTCCCTCCTCGTCAAGGGCGTGCTCTCGGACGACGATTCGCGCGAAACCTACCTCGGCCTCACCGACGCCGACTTCGCGGCGTCGCCCGCGCGCCGGTACGCCGGCAGCCAGGAGGACAATATCGCGGCCAACCAGCGGCAACTCATGCTGCGGCATCGCATCGCTCCGTCGGACCGTCTCGAAATCATCACCACGGCCTACACGACCTTCGTTTCCCGCAACTGGTACAAGCTCGACGCCGTGCGCACGGGCGCCGAGGGCAACGTCGGCATCGGGGCACTGGTATCGGATCCGGCGTCGTACCCGGCCGCCTACGCCCTCGTCACCGGGGCGCCGGTCTCGGCCTCGGACCAGCTCAAGGTCAAGGCCAACAACCGGGAGTACACGACGACCGGACTGCAGACCGAGGCCTCGTACCGGCTCGGAATAGGCACGCTGGAGGCGGGTCTGCGGCTTCACGAGGACCGGGAGGACCGGTTCCAGTGGGCCGACACCTGGGTGATGGACGGCCTGGCCATGCGGCTCGCCACCCCGGGCCTTCCCGGTTCCGACGCCAACCGGATCGACGCCGCCCGCGCGTTCGCCGCGTGGGCCCAGCACCGGCTCGAAGCCGGCCGGCTCACCGTCGTGCCCGGCGTGCGGCTCGAATTCATCGAGCTGACCCGCGACGACTACGGAAAGGCCGACCCGGACCGCTCCGGCACGGCGCTGGCCTCGCGACGCAACGTTACCGAGGTCGTCGTGCCCGGCATCGGCCTGGCCTACGCGCTGCGCGAGGGCTGGACGCTCTTCGGCGGGTTGCACCGCGGTTTCGCTCCGCCCGGATCGACCGACGGCACCCGCCCGGAGTCGGCGATGGACTACGAACTGGGCACCCGCGTCGATCGCGGCGGGACGCGCGGCGAGATCGTCGCGTTCTACAACGACTACACCAACCTGCTCGGCGCCGACCTGACCGCGGTCGGCGGCAGCGGCAGCGGCGACCTCTTCAACGGCGGTTCCGCCCGGTCCTACGGCCTCGAAGTGAGCGGCTCGCGCAACCTCGGCCATCTCGTCGGTTGGAAGGTGTCCGTGCCCGTCCAGGTCGCGTTTTCGCTGACCCGCGCCCAGTTCACCTCGTCCTTCGACAGCGAATTCGAACCCTGGGGCGAGGTGCACGACGGCGATTTCCTTGCCTACCTGCCCGAACGCACCCTCACCTGGAGCGTCGGCGTCGAGACCGGACGATTCGACCTCGAGCTATCGGGCCGGCACGCCGGCTGGATGCGCTCGACCACCGGGACGGGCACCCCGACCGGCCAGGACCTGATCCCGGGCCACTTCGTGCTCGACGCGTCGGCCGACGTCGCGGTGCAGGGGGGTGTGCGGCTCTTCGCTACCGTGCGCAACGTGACCGACGCCGTGTACGTCGCCGCGCGGCGGCCGGCGGGGCTGCGTCCCGGGCTTCCGCGCACGTTCCTGGCGGGGGTGCGCGCTACGTTCTGACGTCCCGCGGCGACCCGCCCTGCAACCGGGTTCACGCAGGGCCGTTTCAATCGACCCCGGCGTGCTTTCGGGCCGCCGGGGTCGCGCTTTTCCGCCCACCCGAGGCGCTCATGGATCGTCCGATCTACCTCGACTACAACGCCACGACCCCCGTCGATCCCCGGGTCCTCGAGGTCATGCTGCCGTATTTCGGCGAGCGCTACGGCAACCCGTCCTCGAAGCGCCATGCGTACGGGTGGGAGGCCGACGAGGCCGTCGCCGTCGCGCGGGAACACGTGGCCTCCCTGCTCGGCGCCGAGCCGGTCGAGATCCTCTTCACGTCGGGCGCCACGGAGGCGGCCAACCTCGCCATCAAGGGGTACGCCGAGGCCAACGCGTCGCGCGGACGCCACCTGGTCACCGCGGCGACCGAACACAAGGCCGTGCTCGAATCCTGCCGCTCGCTCCAGCGCCGCGGATGGGACGTGACCGTGCTTCCCGTTGCCGCCGACGGCACGGTGTCGCCCGAGCAGGTGGCGGCCTCGATGCGTGACGACACCGTGCTGGTCGCCGTCATGTGGGCGAACAACGAAACGGGGGTGGTCCACGACCTTCCCGCGATCGCCGACGCCGTGCACGCACGCGGTTCTGCCCTCTTCTGCGACGCAACCCAGGCCGTCGGTAAGATACCCGTCGACGCCGGCCTCGTCGACCTCATGGCCTGCTCCGGTCACAAGCTCTACGGTCCGAAGGGCGTCGGCGCGCTGTTCGTTTCGCGCCGCGCGCGCCGCGTACGCCTCTCCCCGCTCGTCGACGGCGGCGCCCAGGAAAGCGGGCTGCGGGGCGGAACCCTCAACGTGCCCGGCATCGTCGGCCTCGGGGAGGCGGCCCGCATAGCCGCCGCCGAGGCCGCCGTGGAAGGCGGGCGGCTTGGCCGCCGGCGCGACGGCATCGAGGCATCCCTCCGGCGGGC
>JANJTM010000064.1 GCA_024711125.1 Rhodothermales bacterium | reverse complement strand
CGCCTACCTCGACATCGGCAACGTTCGCGCTCGAATCCTCAACAACGGTGCTCTCTTCTACCGGGGCGAGCCGCACGTGTACAACGTGCCGAAGGGCACGACGTCCAACGCCGTTTTTGCGCAGGGCATCTGGATTGGGGGCATGGTGGACGGCACGCTGCGTATGGCCGGCACCCGCTATGGGCCGTACGAGTTCTGGGCGGGCCCGCTGGACGAGGCAGGCAACCCGCCCGTCGACTGCGCGCCGTACGACCGGCTCTTCAAGATCTCGAAAGCTGACATCGAGGCCTACGAGGCGACCGGCACGGCCCCGCCCGACCTCGCCGACTGGCCGACCGGGCTCGGCGCCCCGACCATCGACGCCGCCGGCCACGAAATCGACCTCTCGGGCCAACCTCTCGCCGCGCGGCAGGACCGCCGGATCGACCTCTCCGCGGGCGAGCGCCCCTCGTTCCTGGGCGACCAGATGGTCTGGTGGGTGATGAACGACATGGGAAACGTCCACAACTCTACGAATGGCGACCCCGTGGGCGTCGAGGTGCAGGGGCTCGCGTTCGCCTTCGACGAGCCGGGCGCGGTCGGCAACGCCACGTTCTACCGTTATACGATCACGAAGAAGGGCGCCTCGCCGCTCGAGGACGCGTACGTCGGCATCTTCAGTGACCCGGACCTGGGCCATTTCGGCGACGACTATGTCGGCAGTGACTCGACTCTCGGGCTTGGGTATGTCTGGAATGCTGACAATTTCGACGAGGGCGGGGAGGGCTACGGTACTCCACCGCCCGCCTTGGGCTACGACGTCTTCCAGGGGCCGCTCGTGGCGTCACCGGGCTCGAGTGCCCGGGACGGTCCCACCGTCGTGCCGGGCTATAAAAACGTCCCGGTAACCGCAGTTCTCTACTTCGGCAATGGGGGTGGTGTGACGGAAAGCCCCATTACTGCGGAAGATTACTACAACTACATGAGGGGCCGGTGGAAGGACGGTAAACCCGTCACCGAAGGGGGATTCAACGGTCGCGACTTATCGTCGATCCCGACCCGGTTCATGTTCAGCGGGGACGCGGCAAACTGCGGCTACTGGACCGAATGCAACGCGGATGGCCACGGCGCCAAGATCCCCCCCGGTGACCGGCGGTTCGTGGTATCGACGGGCCCGTTCAGGATCGACGCAGGGGCGACCCAGCGCATCTTGATCGGCATGGTATACGCGCGGGGCGAAGACAACTTCCGCTCGGTAACCGCGATGAAGGAGGCCGATGTGGCGTTGCAGCGCTTCGTGGACTCATGGTTTACCGAATGGCCCGAGGCGCCCGAAGCCCCGACCTCGATTCCGACGCTCCTGTCCCCGGCAGACGGGGCGCCGGGTCAGCCGCCGCGCACGACCTTTGTCTGGGACTGTCCGCCCCAATTGTTCTACTGCCAGGTGCAGGTCGCGGACGACCCAGCGTTCGCTTCCATCGTGGAAATGGGCACCGGGGCGAGCCTCACGGTCGACCTTCTGCCCGACCGGACGTACTGGTGGAGGGCCCGCGTGGTCGGCAGGGACGACGTGGCGGGCGCGTGGAGCGCTCCGTTCACGCTGCACGTCGGCGACACCGTCTATCCGACGGCCCTGCGGGACTTCCAGACCGTCTCGAACGGTGCGGGCCCGCTCGACCCGCCCGAGTGCGCGGCGTTCTCGTTCAACGGGTCGGGCTTCCCGTTGAGCTGCCCCGGCGACCGACCCAACAGCGCCCGGCAACAGGTAACCGCCGCGACCGCGTGGGGCATCCATGCCGGGGGTGCCGGGATCCCATTTGGCCCCGAAACCAACCACGCATCCTACCTGGGACGCGGTTGGGGATCCCGGCCGGCCACCGGGTCGGCCACGGTGCTCTTACCGTACGACTACGAGTGGCGCTTTACGGCCGAGGGCGGGAAGGCGGCGCGCCTCTACGACGGGGGCGACGTGATGGATGTACCCTTCGAGGTGTGGCGCACGGGTATCGGCACGCCGGGCGATCCGTCGGACGACGTCCGGCTCGTCCCCGTCGTCTGCGAGGCGGCCTGTGGGGCCGGCACGACGGCCGGCCGGTTCGACATCGGGAAGGACCACGCCATTTCGGGCGGGGCGAACGATCCGGCGACCGACTGGGTGGACTGGCTCCTGCCCTACGACGAATCGCCCGGCCAGGCGGGCTACGAGGCCTATCTCGCCGGGACCGGGGGCGCCCGTGAAATCGCCGCGCGCCAGGTTTTCGTGTGCTTCAACTGCGGAACCGCGCCTCCCTACCCGCAGGAGCATCCCGAGATCGGAACGACCTTCCGCATTCTCACCGGAATGCCGCCCGCCCCCATTCCGGCCGCCCCGGGCGACGGGGCCGTCGTACGCGGCGACTCGGTCCGGTTCTGGTGGAACGGATCGGATGCGTTGACCTCCGTCCTGGAACTCTACGCCGATCCGCTCGCGGCCCCGGTGGCAACCTTCGCGGCCGCCCGGTCCGGGTCGGCCGTTCCCGTGCCGGGCCCCGGCGTCTACTGGTGGCGGGTCGGAAGCAACCTCTTCGGCTGGTCGGACACCTGGCAGGTCCAGTTCGTCCCGGCGACCGTCGTCGAGTCTGACGGCGAACTTCCGACCGAATTCGCGCTCGACGCCATCTGGCCGAATCCGTTCAACCCGTTGGCGACCATCCGATTCGGGCTGCCGGCCGATGCGGAAGCGACGGTGGATGTCGTGGACGTGCTCGGGCGGCGGGTCGCGGTGATCGACGCGGGGGCGCGGCGCGCGGCGGGGTGGCATACGGTGCAGTTCGACGGGTCACGGCTGGCCAGTGGGGTGTATTTCGTGAGGCTGGCAGCGGGGGGACGGCTCGACGTCAAATCGGTGGTGCTGCTGAAATGAAACGCGCACTCATCGGACTCGTGCTCTGGTCGGGCCTCGCGTCGGTGACCGAAGCCCAGATCGTAGGGACGTGCTCCCCCGGTCTCGCCGACGCGTACCTCGACATCGGCAACGTTCGGGCGCGCGTGCTGAACGACGGGAGCCTCTTCTATCGGGGCGAGCCGCATGTTTACCGTGTGCCGAAGGGATCTCCCTCGAACGCAATATTTGCCAGCAGCTTCTGGATCGGTGGGATGGTAGACGGAACGCTTCGGATGGCAGCCAGCCGATACGGGCCTTACGAATTCTGGCCTGGTCCCTTGGACGAAGCGGGCAACCCGCCGTTGGATTGCTCGGAATACGACCGGATCTACCGCGTCTCGAGGGCCGAGGTAGCCGCATACGAGGCGACTGGGATCGCCGCGCCGGACCTGCAGGATTGGCCCACGGGGCTCGGCGCGCCAACCGTAGACGTGGCGGGCGCCGAATTGGACCTGTCGGTCGAGCCGCTGGCATCGCGCAGGAGTCGAAAGATCGACCTGGCGGCGGGTGAGCGCCCCTCGTTTGTGGGCGACCAGATGACTTGGTGGATCATGAACGATGTGGGGAACACGCACGCGAGCAGCGAGGGTCAACCCAACGGGGTGGAGGTCCAGGTCACCGCCTTCGCGTTCGACGAACCCGGGCACGTCGGGCTGGCCACGTTCTATCGATACACGGTCATCAAGCGGGGCGATAAGCCGCTCACGGACGCCTATGTTAGCATGTACGTCGATCCGGACCTGGGCGACTTTGGCGACGACTGGATGGGATCCGACTCGCTGCTGAGCCTGGGCTATGTGTGGAATTCCGACAATCTGGACGGCGGTAACGAGGGGTACGGTTCACCGCCTCCTGCCCTTGGCTACGACATCTTCCAAGGTCCGATCGTGCCTTCTCCGGGGGCCATGGCCCGAGTTGGAAGCCGACTGATTTCCGGCTTCCGGAATCTCCCGCTCACGGCGTTCATGGATTACCACTCGGGCGAGTTTGCGCCCCCAACCCTGGCAGCTGAATACTACAACTTCATGCGGGCCCGCTGGCGGGACGGACAGCCTCTCACCTATGGCGGAAACGGCAGGGACTTCTCGGATACGCCGACACCTTTCATGTTCAGCGGTGATGCCGCGAATTGCGGGTATTGGACCGAGTGCAATACTGACCAGTCCGGGACCAAAGTCCCGCCAGGAGACCGCCGCTTCATCAGTTCGTCGGGTCCGTTCACGATCGAACCGGGCGGCCGGCAGGAGATCCTGATCGGCATCGTCTACGCCCGCGGTTCGGACAATTTCGATTCTGTACGTGAGTTGAAAGCGGCCGACGAGGCGCTGCAACGCTTCGTGGACTCCGGGTTCACCGACTGGCCGGCGATGCCCGGGGGCCAACCGCCGACCCTGATTCCGCCCCGCCTGTCGCCGGCCGACGGGGTGACGGGGCAGCCGATCCGGATGCGGCTCGACTGGGGGTGTTCGGACGACGCGGTCTACTGCCAGATAGCCATCGACGATAACATCGATTTCGTTTCACCGTCCTCGGGCGTGACTGCGGGCGCGGTCGTATTCGAGTTGGAGGCCAACACCACGTACTGGTGGCGGGTACGCGGGATCGGACGATACGAGATGCCCGGTCCGTGGTCGCCGCCGTGGACCTTCACCACGGGAGACACCGATTTCGACGCCTCGATACTGGACTTCTCAGTGGTTTCGAACGCCGCCGGACCGCTCGAGCCGCCGGAGTGTGGCGCCATCGGACTTTGGGATTTCCCTCTCGTTGCCTGCCGGAAGGACCGCCCCGACGGGTCGCGCCAGCAAACCGGCGGCGTGCTCGCCGCAGGCCAGGGTTGGGTGCTGCATGCAGGCGGAGCGAATGCGTACTTCGGTGGACCGTTCGACGGGGCAAGCTATATCGGTCGCTCGTTTCGCGGCGCCTCCGCCGCCCAGCTCGGGCCGTTCGACTACGAACTACGTTTCACGGCCGCAGGCGGAAAGGCAAAGCGTGCATTCCAGGGCGGAGAGGTGATCGACGTGCCATTCGAGTTCTGGAGGTTGGGATCTCGGACTCCCGACAACCCGGCGGACGACGTGCGACTGGTGCCGTACATCAACGACATGAACACCCAATTCGTGTTCGACATCGGCGGGGACCATGCTGTTTCGTCCGGGTCGGACGATCCACTGAGCGATTGGATCTACGGGTACTTGCCGGATGACGATTCCCCGGGGCAGGCCGGCTATGACGCGTTCTTCGCGGGAAGCGGAGATGTGTCCCTCGAACTTATCGCACGCCAGGTATTCGTCTGCGTGGATTGTGGCCCCGCCGCACCCTACCCCCAGAATTATCCCGAAGTCGGGACGGTATTTCGCATCACCACGTCGGCGCCCGATGCGCCCATCCTCGCGGCGCCTGCGGTCGGCGCGGAGGTCAGGGCAGGCGACGTCCGGTTCTTCTGGAGCGAGCCGGTGACCGTGAAACAGGAACTGCAGATCGCCAGGACATCCGACTTCACGTCGCTCGCGCACTCGCTCACCGAGCCGCAATCGGGGGTGACGGTTTCGATTACAGAGCCCGGAGCCTATTGGTGGCGAGTCGGGACGGACGGGTACGGTTGGTCACCGGTGTGGACCGTGACGGTTCTGCCTGCGACGGCCGTCGAATCGGAAAGCGACCTGCCGACCGAATACGCACTCGACGCGATCTGGCCTAACCCCTTCAACCCGTTGGCTACCATTCGATTCGGGCTGCCGGTCGATGCGGTCGCGACCGTGGACGTCGTGGATGTGCTCGGTCGGCGAGTTGCGGTGATAGAGGCGGGTGCGCGGCGGGCGGGCGGGTGGCATACCGTGCAGTTCGACGGCTCAAGGCTCTCTAGCGGGGTGTATTTCGTGCGGCTGGCGGCGGGGGGACGGCTCGACGTCAAATCGGTGGTGCTGCTGAAATGAAACGCGCACTCATCGGATTACTGGCTTGGGCGGCAATAGCGACCGTCGCTGAAGCCCAAACGGTCGGCACGTGTTCGCCCGCGCTTTCTGATGCGTATCTCGACGTCGGCAATGTTCGCGCTCGGCTCTTGAACAATGGCAACCTCTTCTACAAGGGTGAGCCTCACGTGTACAACGTGCCGAAGGGGTCGTCGTCGAACGCCCTGTTCAACGGTGGCTTCTGGATGGCCGGCATGGTGAATGGCACGCTGCGGGCGGCGGCAAGCCCGTACGGTCCTTACGACTACTGGCCCGGACCGCTCGACGAGGCAGGGAATCCGCCGGCCGATTGTGCGGAATATGATCGAATCTACGTAGTGTCCCGAAGTGACGTGTCGGCCTACGAGGCGACCGGAGTCGCGCGGCCCGACCTTGCCGATTGGCCCACGGGCCTCGGGGCACCGACCGTGGATGCCTCGGGCATAACAATGGATCTCACCGACCTTCCCCTGGCGCAGCGGAAGAGCCGGGTGATCGACCTTTCGGCGGGCGAGCGTCCGGCCTTGATCGGCGACCAGGCGGCGTGGTGGGTGATGAACGACATGGGAAATGTCCACGGGGGCTCCAAGTCCGATCCGCTGGGGATCGAGGTCCGCGTGCAGGCCTTCGCGTTCGACGAGCCGGGCCACGTGGGGAACGCCACGTTTTACCGGTATACGATCGTCAAGAAGGGGCCCGATACCATTTCAGACGCGTACCTGGGGCTTTTCTCGGATCCGGACCTGGGCGATTTTAGCGACGACTGGGTGGGCAGCGACACGCTGCTGAGCTTGGGGTTCGGCTGGAATTCCGACAACACGGACGGTGGAAGCGAGGGATACGGGACACCGCCGCCGGCCGTCGGTTACGACCTGTTCCAGGGCCCGATCGTGCCGTCGCCGGGCGATCGGGCGCGCGTCGGCACCCAGGTAATCGACGGGTACAGGAACCTGGAGATGACCGCGTTCGTGGCGTTTCCGGACGATCCGCCGTGGACGGCCGAGCTGCAGTACGAGTCCTTGCGCGGCATCGGATATCGCGGACACACGATCTGCGAGGGCGGAAACGGGTGGTGCGAATCCAACTACGTACGTCGCACGACCTTCATGTTTCCCGGCGACGCGGCCAACTGCGCGTACTGGTCCGAGTGCCGGGCAAGTGCCGAAGGATGGAAGATTGGCCCGGGTGATCGGCGATTCCTGGTCGCCTCCGGACCGTTCGCCATGGCGCCCGGTGAGACTCAGCACATCCTGTGGGGCATCGTCTATGCCCGCGGCCGGGACAATTTTGACTCGGTGCGCGAACTGAAAGCGGCCGACGAGGCGCTTCAGCGCTTCGTCGACTCGGGATTTACGGAATGGCCTGAGGCGCCGCAGGCGCCGGCCGCGATGCCGTCGTTGTTGTCCCCGGCAGACGGAGTCGCGGGGCAGCCCGTACGGCTCCGGCTGCACTGGACTTGCCCGGTCGATTTGATCCAGTGCGGCGTCCAGCTGGCCCCGGATCCCGACTTCCGCTCGCCTATGATCGTCCCCGCGATCACCTCCGGTTCGGACTACGTATTCGCGCTCGAGCCAGATCGAACCTACTGGTGGAGGGCTCGCGGCTTCGGGCCAAACGACGTGCCGGGGCCCTGGTCTGAGGTGCGCACGTTTTCGACGGGATCCGACGACCTGGCTGGTCGCATTTTGGACTTCCAGGTCGTCGCGAACGCCGCAGGCCCGCTCGACCCGCCGGAATGCGGCGCGTTCGACATCGGCGGTTCGGGTTTTCCGCTCCTGTCCTGCGGAAAGAGCCAGCCCGACGGATCTCGGCAGCAGTCGGGAGGCGTCCTAACGGCGACCCAGGGATGGGGGCTGCACGCCGGCGGGGCCGCGGCGGCCTTCGGTTCAATATCGGAGTCCGTTACCTACATGGGGAGATCCGGACGCGGCGCGACCGATGTGAAGCTCGCGCCCTACGATTACGAGATCCGATTCACGGCGGCGGGGGGCAAGGCGCGAAAGGAGTACCAGGACGGCGCGGATATGGACGTGCCATTCGAAGTGTGGCGCACGGGCCTCGGGACCCCGGGCGACCCCTCGGACGACGTGCGGCTCATACCGTTTGTCAACGACTTCAACACCACCGGGCTGTTCGATATCGGGGGCGACCATGCGATCTCCCCGGGCGCCGACGATCCGTTCAGCGACTGGATCTACTTTCAACTGCCTGAGGACGACTCTCCCGGTCAAGCAGGCTACGAGGCTTACTTCGCCGGGACGGGCGCCGAGCCGACGGAGCTCTGGGCCCGGCAGGTGCTGGTGTGCGTCGATTGCGGCGCCGGCCCGCCGTATCCGCAGCCGCTGCCCGAAGTAGGCACCATTTTCAGGATACGGACCGGGGTGTCCGCAGCCGCGATTCTCGCCGCCCCGGCCCCGGGCAGCGAGGTTCCGGCGGGCGCCGTCCGGCTGTACTGGAGCGCCCCGAGTTCGGTCGATGCCGTAATCCAGGTCGCTGCGACAAGCGGTTTCTCCGGGGAGGTTGAGACCTTGACCGGGGTCTTGTCCGGACGGGACGTCACCTTCGACGAACCCGGCGTCTGGTGGTGGCGCGTCGGAAACGAAGCCGTGGGCTGGTCGGAAGCGTGGTCGTTGCACGTGCTGCTCGCGACGGCGGTCGAATCGGGCGGCGAGCTTCCGACCGAATACGCCCTCGACGCGATCTGGCCGAATCCCTTCAACCCGTTGGCGACCATTCGATTCGGGCTGCCGTCCGATGCGGTAGCGACGGTGGATGTCGTGGATGTGCTCGGACGGCGGGTCGCCGTGATCGACGCCGGGGCGCGCCGCGCGGCGGGGTGGCATACCGTGCAGTTTGACGGGTCGCGGCTCGCCAGTGGGGTGTATTTCGTGAGGCTGGCGGCGGGGGGACGGCTCGACGTCAAATCCGTGGTGCTGCTGAAATGAAACGAACGCTCATCGGGCTCCTTGCATGGGCGGCGGTAGCAACCGTTGTCGAAGCCCAAACGGTCGGCACCTGCGCGCCCGCGATGGCCGAAACCTACTTGGACGTCGGCAACGTCCGGGCACGCATTTTCAACAGCGGTCGGCTTTTCGAGAGGGACCCGGAACACCCCAAAGACGATGGGTACCTGATTCCGCGAGAGTCTTCGATCAATGCGCTGCGCGTTGCCAATCTCTGGGTGGGTGGCTTGGTGGACGGTGAACTCCGGATGTCCGGTTCCGAATACGGATCGACCCAATTCTGGCCAGGTCCCCTCGATGCGGACGGTCAGCCTCCCCCTGATTGCACGCCGTTCGATCACCTGTATCGCATTTCGCGATCCGACGTGGAGACCTTTGAATCAACCGGCGTCGCCACGGAGGATCTGGCCTCGTGGCCGACGGGGTTGGGCGCGCCCACCGTGGACGCGTCCGGGCATGAGATCGACCTGTCGGACCAGCCGCTGGCCGTTCGGCTGAGCCGCCGGCTTGATCTGGCGGCCGGCGAGCGGCCGGCATTCGTGGGTGACCAGATGGTCTGGTGGGTCATGAACGACGCCGGCAACGAAAAGGCGGGTTGGGACCAGACCGCCCAGATCCCCATCGAGGTGCACGGCCTGGCGTTCGCGTTCGACGAACCCGGGCACGTCGGCAACACGACGTTCCTGCGATACAGGATCTTCAATCGTGGTCAGGCTCCCGTCGAGGATGCCTTTCTGGGTATGCATGTCCACGCGTCGCTGGGTAGGTCGGTTGACAATTGGATGGGGTCTGATCCGGCGCTCAACCTGGGTTTTGCGTTGAACGCCGACAACGACGATGAATCCGTGATCGGGTCTGGTCCATCTCCTCCGGTCATCGGGTACGGTCCATCTCCTCCGGCTATCGGAATCGACCTGCTGGAGGGGCCGATCGTGGCTTCGCCCGGCCACGTTGCACATGTCCAGGGGCGCGAGGTCCCGGATTTCCGCAATCTCCAGATGACGGCGTTGGCCTACTTCAGACAGCTCTGCGGCGTGGCGGGATGCTTCGATAGCTCTCAGGCTCAGTACTACCTGCTGCAGGGTCGTTGGTCAGACGGGCAGCCCTTTACGTACGGCGGAAACGGGCGCGATTTCTCTTCCACGCCAACTTCCTTCATGTTTCCGGGCGACGTCGCGCAATGCGGGTACTGGTCGGAATGCAATGCCGATGACGCGGGGAATCGGATAAGTCAGGGCGAAAGGAGCTTCGTTCTTGCGTCAGGGCCATTCACCATCGAACCGGCCGGGAGACAGGAGGTGCTTTTCAGCCTGGTCTACGGTCGCGGTTCCGACAATCTCGACTCGGTCACCGAACTGAAGACGGCCGACGAGGCGATCCAGCGATTCGTGGACTCGCGGTTCACGGTGTTTCCGACCGTTCAGGCTGCGCCTACGGCCGTGCCTGGGCTCGTATCCCCGTCTGACCTGGCCCAGGGTCAGCCGCTGGAGACCACGCTGTGGTGGGAGTGCCCTGCCGGCTTGATCCACTGCAACGTCGTGGTCGCCTCGGATCCCGGGTTCGAGTTCGTCGTGGCGAGTTCCCGAGAGACGGAGCTGTCGATCGACCTGGAACCGGAGACCACGTACTGGTGGAAGGCCAGGGGCTACGGTCGCAACGATCTACCCGGGCACTGGTCGGAAGTCCGCTCGTTCAGAACGGGATCGAGGAGCCTGCAGAATCGAATCGTCGACTTCCAGGTCGTCGCCAACGGGTCCGGGCCGCTCGATCCGCCGGAGTGCGCGGCGTTGGGCAGCGCCGGCTTTCCGCTGGTGGACTGCGGTCGGGATAGACCGGACGGATCGCGCCAACAGGTGGCCGCAGCGCTGACCGCGAACCAGGGCTGGGTCATCCACGCAGGCGGGGCGAAGGCGACGTTCGGGCCATCAGGCGATACGTCGAGCTTCCTGGCTCGATCGTTCCGGAACGAAGCGCCGAGCAAACTCGGCGCTTATGACTACGAGATGCGCTTCAAGTCGTCCGGGGGCAAGGCCAAGCGGGCATTCCAGGACGGGGGCGTCATGGAAGTTCCGTTCGAACTCTGGCGGGTCGGCCGCGGTACCCTCGACGACCCGTCAGACGACGTGCGCCTCGTGCCGTTCGTCAACGACCTCCACGGTCAGTTTGCGTTTGACATCGGGGGCGATCACGCCGTGTCAGCCGGGCCGGACGATCCCATCACCGACTGGATCTACTGGAACCTGCCGGCAGACGACAGCCCGGGCGACGCCGGATACCGGGCGTACTTCGACAGCTCGAGGCCGGCCGCGGTCACCGAGCTCATAGCCCGTACGGTGCTGGTTTGCCTGGACTGCGGAACCACGGCTCCCTATCCACAGCCGTACCCCGAGGCAGGAACGGTCTTCCGCATCGTCACGAGCCCGCCCGAGGCGCCGATCCTGGCCGCGCCGGCGAGCGGACCCGTGATCCGAGGCTCGGACCTGCGCTTCTTCTGGACGGCCGCCGACGGATTCCCGGTCATGCTGCAGGTCTCGATCTCGCCCGGGTTCGAGACGTTCGTAGCACGGTTTCCCGAGGCCGAACCCGGAATTACGCTGCGGCTGGCCGAACCGGGCGAGTATTACTGGCGCGTCGGCTCGGATTTCGCGGGCTGGTCCGAGACCTGGGTCTCGAACGTGGTGTCGCTGACGGGGATCGACGACGCTGCGGACCTTCCGACCGAATACACCCTCGATTCGATCTGGCCGAACCCCTTCAACCCATTGGCGACCATTCGATTCGGGTTGCCGGCCGATGCGGTCGCGACGGTGGACGTCGTGGACGTGCTCGGGCGGCGGGTCGCGGTGATCGACGCCGGTGCTCGGCGCGCGGCGGGGTGGCACACGGTGCAATTTGACGGGTCCCGGTTGTCGAGCGGGGTGTATTTCGTGCGGCTGGTGGCGGGGGGACGACTCGACGTCAAATCCGTGGTGCTGCTGAAATGAAACGCGCAGTCATCGGGCTCCTTGCATGGGCGGTCATGTCGACGGCCGCCACCGCCCAGACGGTTGGCACGTGCTCCCCTGGTCTCGCCGAGGCGTATCTCGATGTCGGCAACGTTCGGGCGCGCGTGCTGAACGACGGGAGCCTCTTCTATCGGGGCGAGCCGCACGTCTACAACGTGCCCAAGGGCTCACGTTCGAATGCCATCTTCTATGCGAGTTTCTGGATCGGCGGAATGGTCGGCGGAACGCTGAGAATGGCTGCCGGCCGATACGGGCCGGCCGAGTTCTGGCCCGGCCCGTTGGACGACGATGGAAATCCGCCGGAAGATTGTGCCCCGTACGACAGGATCTATACGATTTCCAAAGCAGATGTCGAGGCGTTCGAGGCGACTGGAATTACGTCGCACGACCTCGCCGATTGGCCAACCGGCTTGGGAGCGCCCACGGTTGACGCGTCACGGGCCGAGATTGACCTATCAGCAGAGCCGCTCGCCGCCCGCAAGGACCGCCGAATTGACCTTTCCGCAGGCGAACGGCCGTCGTTCCTGGGTGACCAGATGGCCTGGTGGATCATGAACGACCTGGGCAACGAGCACCGCGATTCCGAGGCTGAGCCCATCGGAGTTGAAGTCCACGGACTCGCGTTCGCATTCGACGCACCCGGCCATGTGGGCAACGCGACCTTCTATCGGTACACCGTCGTCTACCGTGGAGTCGAGCCGTTGGAGGAGGCGCATATAGCCCTGTACATGGATCCCGATCTGGGATTCTTCGGCGACGATTGGGTTGGATCGGACTCCCTCTTGGGGATTGGGTACGTTTGGAATGCCGACAATTCCGACATCGTGTTCGGTTCGAATCCCGA
Source organism: Rhodothermales bacterium (assembly GCA_024711125.1). GTDB lineage: Bacteria > Bacteroidota > Rhodothermia > Rhodothermales > UBA10348 > JANJTM01. Next base: position 3,299 of record JANJTM010000064.1, on the reverse strand, counting down.
CGAGAGCTACGGGACTCCTCCACCGGCGCTCGGAGTCGATTTCTTCCAAGGGCCTATCGTGGCCTCCTTGGGAGCGGTTGCCAGAGTCGGAAACCGGTCTATTCCAGGATTCCGCAATCTCTCTCTTAGTTCGTTCATGGACTATTGGGAAGGTGATTTTGCGGCCCCAGGCAAGGCTGCCGACTACTACAACTTCATGCAAGGCCGATGGCGCGACGGCAAGGCCGTCACGGTAGGCGGAAACGGCAGGGACTTTTCGGCGATTCCGACCCGCTTCATGTATAGCGGCGATGCGTCAAGGTGCGCCTACTGGACCGAGTGCAACGCGGATGGGGCTGGACGCTGGCATGGTCCGGGCGACCGCAGGTTCGTTGCAACTACAGGCCCTGTGACCATGGCCCCGGGCTCACGGCAGGAGATTCTGATCGGCCTTGTTTACGGGCGGGGCACGGACCATTTCGACTCGGTCACCGAGATGAAGGCCGCCGATCTGGCGCTTCAGCGATTCGTCGATTCGTGGTTCACGGAGTGGCCACCGGTGCCGGCGGCGCCGACAGGAGTGCCCGAACTCGTTTCGCCGGCAGACGGCGTGATCGCCAGGGCGCCTTCGGTGACTCTCCAACGGGGTTGCACCGAGGATGCCCTGTATTGCGAGACGCAGGTGGACGACGATCCAGGGTTCGGCTCGCCTGTCTTCTACTCGCACCAGGGGACGTTCGCGGCGCCCGTGGAACCCCAACGTTCGTACTGGTGGCGCTCCCGCGGCGTCGGCCGCGCCGAAGTGCCGGGTCCCTGGTCTGCGGTACGCTCCTTCACCACCGGTGGCGAGGTGTTCGAGCAGCCGATCCGCGACTTTCAGACCGTTGCCAACGCGGCTGGACCGATCCATCCACCGGAGTGCGGAGCGCTGGCGATGAACGAATCCGGCTTCCCGAATGCCGCCTGCGCGGCCGATCGACCATCGGCGAACCAACAGGCGACCACCGACCTGGTTTGGGCGATCCATGCGGGCAACGCGTCGATACCGTTCGGACCCGCGACGGACAAATCGACCTACCTGGGGCGCTCTTGGGGTTCGCGCGAGGCCACAGGGTCGGTCGGGGTCCTTCTGCCCTACGATTACGAATGGCGGTTCACGGCAGCCGGCGGAAAGGCCAAGCGGGCCTACGATGGCGGAGACGTGATGGATGTCCCGTTCGAGTTGTGGCGGACGGGCATCGGCACCCCAAACGACCCTTCGGACGATGTCCGGCTCGTACCGGTGGTCTGCGAGCAGACCTGCAGGGCGGGGACCGCTCCGAACCGATTCGACATCGGCGGCGACCATTCGATCTCGGGCGGAACCAACGACCCGACGACCGACTGGGTGGACTGGCTGCTTCCGGACGATACATCGCCCGGACAGGTCGGGTACGAGGCCTTTTTCGCGGGCACAGGGGGCGCACGGGAAATCATGGCACGCCAGGTTCTGGTCTGCTTCAACTGCGGTTCGGCGGCCCCGTACCCGGCAGAGTATCCGGAAATCGGGACCGTCTTCCGCATCGTGACCGGCCGGCCACCGGTGCCGGCTCTCCTCGCCCCGGCGAACGGCGCCGCGGTTCCTGCCGATGGGATCCGGCTGTTCTGGCAGGACGCGCCCGAGCTTCGGTCCGGCCTGCAGGTTTCGAGCGACCCGTCGTTCGTCTCGCCGGATGTGGCCCTGCTCGATGTGCAGACTAACGATGAATCCGTGGTTCTGACGCCAGGCACGTGGTGGTGGCGCGTGGGGAGCGAGACGCTCGGTTGGTCGGAAGCATGGTCGCTGCACGTGCTGCCCGCGACGGCCGTCGAGGCGGGCGGTGAGCTTCCGACCTCCTTTGCGCTCGACGCGATCTGGCCGAACCCCTTCAACCCATTGGCTACCATTCGATTCGGGCTGCCGGCCGATGCGGTCGCGACGGTCGATGTCGTGGACGTGATCGGGCGGCGGGTTGCGGTTCTGGAGGCGGGCGGTCGGCGGGCGGCGGGGTGGCACAGCGTGCAGTTCGACGGATCGCGGCTCGCCAGTGGGGTGTATTTCGTGAGGCTGGTGGCAGGGGGCAGACTGGACGTTAAATCGGTGGTGCTGCTCAAATGAAAGGCGCTCTCATCGGGCTCCTGCTCGGGGCGGCGGTGGCGACGGTTGCCGTAGCCCAAACGGTCGGCACGTGTTCGCCCGCGATGGCCAATGCGTATCTCGACGTCGGCAACGTGCGGGCGCGCATCCTAAACAATGGCAACCTGTTTTACCGCGGCGAGCCGCACGTCTACAACGTGCCGAAAGGGACGAAGTCGAACGCGATCTTCGCGAGCAGTTTCTGGATCGGCGGAATGGTGGGCGGCGATCTGCGTATTGCGGCCACCAAGTACGGGCCGTACGAATTCTGGGCCGGACCCTTGGATGAAGAAGGGGCTCCGCCGACCGATTGCAGTCGTTTCGACCGGATCTGGTCCGTCTACCGGGACGACGTCCAGGAATTCGAGCGGACAGGGGTCGCGACGCCTGACCTCGCCGAGTGGCCGACGGGTCTCGGCGCGCCGACGCTCGACGCGCGTGGTGAGCGTATCGAACTGGCGGACGTTCCGCTCACGGCCCGGGTAGATCGGGTCATCGACCTCACGGCCGGCGAGCGCCCTGACCTCACCGGCGACCAGACCGTCTGGTGGGTCATGAACGATGTCGGCAACGTGCACGAGGAGACGGAGTCGTCCCCGGTGGGTCTGGAAGTGCACGGCGAAGCGTTCGCTTTCGACCGGGTGGGGCATACGGGAAACACGACCTTCTACCGGTACCGGATCTTGTACCGGGGCGCGGAACCGCTGACCGAAGCCTACGTGGGGGTGTATGCCGACGTCGATCTGGGAGATTTCGGTGACGATTGGGTAGGAACGGACTCGACGCTGGGCTTGGCGTTCATGTACAACTACGACAATGATGACGGCGGAGGAGAAGGCTACGGCACGCCTCCTCCGGCTGTCGGCTTCGACCTGCTGCAGGGGCCGATCATGCCTTCGCGGGGCGACTCGGCGAGGCAGTGGGGCCGTGCGATCCCAGACCACGGGAATCTCAAGGCTGCCCTTCTGTACCATCTGAAGAGCGGAGGAGCGTATGCCGAACCGCAAAGTGGCGAGGAGTATTACCGGAACCTCACGGGTCGATTCGTCAACGGAACTCCCATCACGTTCGGGGGCCGGGGGTTCGGTTTCTCCACGACGCCGACCCGCTACGTCTTCCCGGGAGATCCGATCACCAACGCCTTCTGGTCGATGCGGAATTCCGA
>JANJTM010000060.1 GCA_024711125.1 Rhodothermales bacterium | reverse complement strand
CGTTCGGGTTCAGCAGTTCGAGGGCGGCCCGCACCAGGGCGAGCTGGATGCGCCGCTGGCGCTGGGCCAGCTCGGCGCGTTCGTGGTTGCCTCGTTCGACCAGGAATTCGGTGGGCGGCCGGGTTGCGTTCTCGAGGCGGGAGGCCGCGTCGGCCGTGATGCGCGTGCGCAGCGCCACGAGTTCGGCGTCGGCCTCCAGCTGGCGCTCCAGCGCCGCCGCGTCGCGGAGCAGTCGTGCCCTGCGCACGCGGAGGGCCTGCCTGAAGGCCTCTTCCTGCGCGTCCACGGCCTCGGCCTGCAGCGCGACCGCCTCCCGGTCGCGGTCCGTGGCGTGCCAGTCCCAGGGAGTCCAGGTCGCCTTGATGCCGACCGAGAAGAACGGCCCGAACTCGTCCTCGAAGAAGTTCATGCCCTGCGGACGGCCGGCCGCCACGTCGGCGAACGCGCCTACCCTGGGCCGGGAGCGCCGCGCCAGCAGCCGCGACTGGGCATCGAGGCGTTCCCTCGCCAGGTCGAACTGGCGGAACTCGGGGCGCACGCCGTCCCCGGCGACCGGCGGGTCGGCCTCGGTGGGAAGCCGGACGGCATCGGGCAGGGCCCAGCCGGTCAGTTCCCCGAGGGCGTCGAGGGCGCCTCGCCGGCGTTCCCCGGCGGCGGTGCGCTGCTGGACCACGCGGATGCGTTCCGCCTCGAACACGTCGGCCTGCGCCCGGGTGGCGGCTCCGCGGGCGAACGCCGCGAGGACCTGGTCCCGCCGTGCGGTCAGCTCCCCCTCCAGCACCGAGAGCACGGCCACCTCGGCTTCGGCCGCGAGGGCGGCGTACCACGCGGCGTGCACCTCCGTCCGCAGTGCGAAGGCCGCAACGGCCACTTCACCCGCCGCCCAGGCCGCCTGCACCCGCTCCAGGGCGCGCTGCGCGGCGGTGGCACCGCCGTCGTAGACCAGCTGCTCGGCCGTGATCGCGACCTTGTATTGGTCCTTCGCGATCGCCGGGGGCGTGAAACCGGGCATGGAGATCCCGATCTCGGCCACGTCGCTCACGTACGTCGCCTGGCTGGAGGCCGTCAGCGTCGGAAGGAAGCGCGTGTCGAGGTTCTTCTCCCGCAGCGCGAGGGTCCGTTCGGCGATCGCCACCTCGCGCGTGCGGGCAAACCGCATTTCCGCGGCGCGGTAGGCGTGGTCGAGCCGCAGGGTGTCGGCCGGCTGCGGCAGGGAGAGCAGGATGAGGAGGAGAATCGGCGTCATGGGCGTAGCGCGTGGCGCAGGAAATCGGCGACGTGATCGGCGCGCGTGCGCAGCAGGCCGTCGTACGCCTCGTTCCCCATGCCGAGACCACCCTGCAGCATGGGTCGGGCAACGAACGGAAAGACACACAGACCGACCACGTTCGCCAGCAGGTGCGACGGCTCGATCGGCCGGATGTCGCCTTCGCGCACGGCCCGCTCGACGTCACCTCGGAAGCGCGCGAAGACCGGACCGGCCGTTTCGCCGGCCAGGCGACCGATCGCTTCGGGATTGCGACGCAGTTCGAACAGGATGAAGGCCGGGATATGCGGATTTGCCTGCAGGATGCCCACATACCGGTGCGCGAAGCGCTCGAGTTTGGCAAGGAGCGGCCCATCCTCCCCCAGGATCGCGATGGCAGGAGGCAACACCGCGAGGATGGCCTTTCTGAAGACGGCGTCGAAGAGCTGCTCCTTCGTGCGGAAGTAGTAGTGGAGCATCGACTGGTTGATCGACGCCCGCCGCGCGATGTCGGCCATGCGAGCCCCGTCGAAGCCGTGCTCGTGGAAAGCGGCCTGGGCCGCCTCGAAGATCCGATCCTCGGTGTCGCCGTCCTTGTTCATTTCCTCGTTTCGACGTCCTGTTTCGTCCACGGGTGGGCTGTGGCAGCGGGTTCGGTGGAGAGTCTACGATATTCAACCGCATAATTCAACTGATTGGTTGAATAATTCGATTGGCTCATTGCGATGCGAAATTCCAGCCTGCAGGCATGGGGTCGGGATCCTCGGCGGCGGTGGCGCTTACGTTTTCGGGTGCCACCCATCGACGACATCCCGTTGCCGGACCCCTCGCGGGCACCTGATCGCTCTCCCGCGCGAAACGACCATCCGTCGCCGGACACGCGACGCGTGATGCGCCTCAGCATCTCGGACGGTGTCTTCGCGGTACAGTATTCGACGCTCACCGCCGGGCCGTTCCTGACGGCCTTTCTCGTCGCGATCGGCGCCGGCTCGTTCGAAGTCGGCCTGGCGGCTTCCCTTCCTCTCCTCGGGGGTCTCGCCCAACCTCTCGGGGCCGAGATCATCCGCCGGCGGGGGGGATGGCGGCGGGACGTTCTCCTGGTTTCGTCCACGGTCGACGCGCTGGCATGGGCCGCGACGCTGGCGGCCGTTGCGTGGTTCGAGCCCGGGCAGGCACTCACGGTGGTGCTCGTGGTGCTGCTGGCGCAACAGGCCTTCGCGGCGATCGCGACGGCCGCATGGACGAGTTGGATCAGCGACCTCGTACCGGATCGCCTTCGGGGACGTTTCTTCGGCACCCGAAATTTCGTCTGCAACGCGTTCGGAGCCGCCACCGCGGCGACGGCCGGCCATGCGGTGCGCGCGGCCGAGGAACCGATTCCCGTATTTCTCGCGCTCATCGGCCTGGGCATCGCGTTCCGGCTGGTATCGATCCACTTCCTGTCGCGCCACCCCGAGCCCGAACCCGCCGCATCGCTGCCGGGAGGATTCTCGGCCCATATCCGCGAGCCGCTCACCGACCGGACCTTCCGACCCTTCCTGGCCTACCTCGGGGCCTGGAATTTCGGCGTGTGGTTCGTCGCCCCGTTCTTCGCCGTCTACATGCTGACCCAGGTCGAAGTGGGCGTCGCGTCCGTGATGATGTTTTCGGCGGGCGGAATCGTGTCGAACCTCCTCGGCCAGCGCGTCTGGGGCCCGCTCTGCGACCGGCACGGCGATCTCCAGGTGATGCGCATGACCGGTCTTTCGGTCGCGCTTCAGCCGGTCTGGTGGCTGTTCACCGCCGCGTCCGGTCCCGGGTACTACCTGATGCCGGTACTCAGCATCACGGGCGGCTTCGCCTGGGGTGGGCTGACGCTCGCCACGGGCAATCTGACCATGCGACTTGCCCCTGACCGGGGCAAGACCTCCTATTTCGCGCTTGCGGCCGCCGCCGGGGGCGCGACCGGTGCGGTCGGACCGATCATGGGCGGCACGGTGGCCGCCGCGCTCACGGCATCGGCTCCGATCTTCGGTTGGTCCTTCCTCGAGGGCTTGAAGGCACTATTCGTGCTCGGGTTTGCGCTTCGTTTCCTTGGTTGGCTCCTCCTCGGCCGCGTGACCCAACCCGTCGAGCGTCCGCCTCTGCGCACGGTCTTCGTCATCCGCGACACCATGCGGTCCATGAATCCCGTCCAGGGGTTCGGACCGCTGCTCAATACCTTCCTGCCCGGCGCTGCACGGCACGCTTCGGCCCCTGATGCGAGGCGTTCGCGAAACCCGGAGCAGCGCCCCGACCGGCTTCAACAGTCCTGACCCGACCCGGCCCGGAGGGCGAATCGGATCACGTACTCCACCCGCCGCCGGTCGGCCGGGCTTCGGCGCCGCTCGAGAAGAGGCCTTCCGTAGCGTCGCGTGAAGGCCCCGTTGAGCTGGTCCAGCGCCCGGTTCTTCGTGACTCGGGCCGTGTCCGGGTCACGGTAGCGGGACAGGAACAGGTCGTTCACCTCCTCCGCGTCGAGTATCTGCCCGACGTCCGCCTGACGCCGCGCCACGAAGGCCAACAGCTCCGCGGCGTGGACGGACAGATCGAGGCGATGTTCGCCGGTCCCGTCGGAGAGTCGGATCGTACCCTGCCCCACCGCGACCTCCACCTGGATCACTCGTCGGTCGGGACCGGTTCCTTCGGGCAGGCGTTGCCGCCTTCGCGCGAAGACGATTGCGCCCGCAGCGGCCGCGAGAAACAGACCTGCCAGCCAAGGCAGCCACACACCGGGCCAAGTGCCGTCCCCCGCTCCGGCCGGACCGTATTCGGCTCGCAGCGGAAAGCGGAATCGATGGACGGTCCACTCGACGGGCGGGCGACCGCGACGCACCTGCCAGAACATCGCGGTGACGCTGTCAGAGCCCGGCACGATGTACGTGCCGAGGGGAACCTGCTGCAGCGCAAAATCCCGTGGCAGCACCCCGAGCACGTCGACGGTACCGGCGAGCGGCCTCCACTGGACCACGGTCCGATCCGGGAACGCTGCCGTTGGGCAGGTAACCGGAAATGCCACGGATCCGGTGGATGGATGCGTCGCGACCGAAACCTTGGTGTAGATCCACTGCTTCAGGGAGCAGACCAGGCCCGGATCGACATCGATCTCGCTCCACGTGCTGTCGGCGGGATCGTATACCCATGCGTCCCGGAGTTCCTCGGAATACACCGGAGGGGATTGGCCGGACAGGGCGACGCTCCCGCCCAACAGGAGGATGCGTCGGGCGTCCCACCCGGTCAGCAGCCAGGCCGCGTTCCTCGGCCCGGGCGTGGGCGATCCGAAGCGGGCGGGGAGTTCTCGCCACGTGTCTGCCTCCGGGTCGAACTCCAGCAGGAAGTCCTGCGCCCGGTAGTATCCGTATCCGCCGTAGAGCACCGGATTTCCTGTTTCCGGCCGGATTCCGGGCGCGTGGCCGAAGAGCGCGTACCAGCTTCGCCGGGGATAGACGTGCGCCCGCTCCCCTTCCCGAAGGGGTAGTCGCATCGGGGTGCCCCCGCTGGCGTCCCAGATCCAGGCCGACGGGCCTGGACCTCCGACGCCCATCGAACGCAGCGGAACGGTCAGGCTGTCCCACAGGTGGACGAACGGTTGGAGGGGGATTTCGCGAACCGCGAGGGTTTCCAGGTCGACGATGCGCACACGGTCGTCGGCGATATAGACACGTGACGTCCCGTGGGTGCCGACCGGCGTGCCGAGCTCGGGTATGTTGCCCGTTTCCGGCGAACAACCCACCTGGTGGTGCACGCAGAGCGGCGCCTGGGCCTCGGCCGGCGGCGCAACGGCGAGCAGGAACGCCGCGAGAACGAACGGAAGCGGACGTGTCACGGACGAGAGGGCAAGGCCGCGGGCTGTCGATCACGGACCCGCAGGATCGGGCCCGATCGAAGGTATCGCGGACCCGCCCGGCAGAAAAGCCCCCCCGCATCCCCGAAACGAGCAATTTCCGTCGGACCGGATTCCCGAAACAATCTCGAAACACCCGTCGCATCGGCCGGCGCGAGACCGCTGTTTCGAATTGTTACCCACTCACGTAGGGGAATGCCGGGCAGGAGGATTCACCGCTTGCCGCGATACTCCCCGCAGCCGGCCAACCCTGCCGGGACCGCGGAACCAGGCCGCGGCCGCCATGCACGGTGCCGGCATCCCACCGCCATGTTCGATCACCCACCCGGCCCCGCTCCGCGTGCAGGACTTCGTGCAGCGCTGCTCGATACGCTTTCCGAAAGCCCCGGACGTCAATCCGTGGAGCAGGTCGTACACGAGATGGTGCGCGTGGCGGTTGTCTACCTTCGCCTGCGCGACCGACGGCACTCGTTCCGCTACCACGTGTCGCCGCTCACCGAGAACGACCTGGCCCTGGAGTGCATCGCGGACCTGTTCCGCAGGGACCCGCGCGGCCGATTCGTAGAGCTGCGTCGTCGCATCGACCCGGCCGCCGCTGCCATGATGGACCCTGCCACCCTGTTCGCCGAAGTGCGGCGCATGGTGGCACGAAAGGTCGACGACGGGTTGTTTCGCCAATTGCAGGAATCGGATCCCTCGCTGGCCCGCGTGATCCGGGGACTCAAGCGAGCCGCGGCCGCGAGCTCCGACACGCGGGTGGTACGATCCCGGGGGCTCCTGTGGATTCGGCTGGCAGAGGAAGGCGGTCGGCGGCGGCCGGAGATCCCGTTCGAGGTCTTCGAGGCGCTGCTCTGCGGCGCCGCGACTTCGTTGCGTGCCCGGGACCTGCTGCGCAACGTGGTCGAGACCCTGCGTGCGCTTCCGGAATTCGAACCTCGCGTGCCGATCGTGACCGCGGCGATCTGCCTGCGGGCGTCCATCGTGCGTGGTTCCGTGCCGTTGCGGGAATCCGCGTTCGAGGAGCCCGAGCCGACAGACGCGGTCCGGCTCGCTGCAGCGGTGGTCGGGAGGCCCGAGCCGCGATCGGCAACCGGGGACCCGGACCTCGAGGCCGCCTACCGTGCCGGTGCCGCGGACGTGGTGGTCTCTTCCGTCACCCCCCATGGAGGGCAGACCCATTTCGAGGCGCTGTCCCGCCACCTGCCCGGACTCACTCCCTGCGAATACCGGGCCCGGCACCGCACCCGGTTCGAGTACGTCGTGAGGCTCACCCGAAAGCGATTCCTCGAACGGGCACGAACCGAAATCGTCGACGGCCGGCCCCGGGGCCTGTCTCCCTGACGCAGGCCGTGAACCTCGGGACAACGCGCTCCCGGTCGGGTCCCGGGGCCGCGGCGCAATAAGGCCCGGCCGAACGCGTTCCTGCTCGGAGCGGACCGCACGCTGCCGACGATCGGCCGCCGCGCGCCGCGGTCCAGACCGGTGCCCTGCCATGCCACGCACGCTGCGCCCGATTCTCGCCGGATTCGCCCTCGCGACCCTCTTCATCGGGTGCGTCCAGACCCGGCCCGACAACGATCGATCCGCCCGTATCCCCGACGACGCGGGAGGCAACGCGGCTTCCGTCCTGGACGAATTCGCGGTCTCGCGTGAGCCCGCCGCCTCCTCTCGGGTCGGGTCGAAGGCGTTGGGCGTCGCAGGGCACCCCGGGCAGCCCGCGTGGAACACCGAGGACTACGCCCCGATCGCCGAATCCGGATTTCGCCGGGTGACCGACCACCCGCTTTCCACCTTTTCGATAGACGTGGACGCAGCGTCCTACGCCAACGTGAGACGCTTCATCCGGGACGGAATGGCGCCCCCGAAGGACGCCGTGCGCATCGAGGAACTCGTCAACTATTTCGATTACGATTACCCCGATCCGGAGGGGAGCGCGCCGTTCGCGATCGTAACCGAAACGGGACCGGCTCCGTGGAACCCTGCCCACCGGCTCGTGCACGTCGGCCTCCAGGGTCGGCGGATGGACCTGGCGGGGCGGCCGGCGTCGAACCTCGTCTTCCTGCTCGACGTCTCGGGATCGATGGACGAGCCGGACAAGCTTCCGTTGCTGAAGAAGGCCTTCCGCATGCTCGCCGGAGAACTGTCGGAAAACGATCGTGTCTCGATCGTGGTGTACGCGGGGGCGGCCGGTCTCGTGCTGGAACCGACGCGCGGTGACCGGTCCGAGGCCATACTGGCGGCCCTGGAACGCCTGCAGGCGGGAGGATCGACCGCGGGAGCCGACGGCATCCGTCTCGCCTACGAAACCGCGCGCCGCGGGTTCACGCAGGGCGGGATCAACCGCGTGGTCCTCGCCACCGACGGCGACTTCAACGTGGGGGTCTCTTCCGATGCCGAACTGCTGCAGATCATCGAATCGGAGCGCAAATCCGGCGTTTTCCTGACGGTGTTGGGCTTCGGGACCGGCAACATCAAGGACAACAAGATGGAGCTGCTCGCCGACCACGGCAACGGCAACTACTACTACATCGACTCGGAACTCGAGGCGCGCAAGGTGCTCGTTTCGGAACTCGGAGGCACACTGCACACGATCGCGAAGGACGTCAAGCTGCAGATCGAGTTCAATCCGGCCCTGGTCGAGGCCTATCGCCTGATCGGCTACGAGAACCGTCTCCTGGCTCCCGAGGATTTCTCCGACGACCGCAAGGACGCGGGCGAACTCGGTGCGGGTCACTCGGTCACGGCGCTCTACGAGATCATCCCGGTCGGAAGCCGGTCGACGACAGTCGTATCGTCGGCAGGCGACCTTCGGTACCGGTCCGGGAGCCTCACGTCCGCCGCCGCCTCGGGTGAACTCATGCACCTCGCGCTCCGCTACAAGGATCCCGGCGGAGACCGCAGCCGCCTGCTCGAGACCCCGGTTCCGGCGCTCGGCATCGAGCGGTTCGCCGACACCAGCGAAGATTTCCGGTTCTCGGCCTCCGTAGCCGCGTTCGGCATGATCCTGCGCGGTTCGGAATTCCGCGGCGACGCCACGCTGGCCGACGTGCACCGATGGGCATCCGGCGCCCTCGGCCGCGATGCGCACGGCTGGCGCGCAGAGTTCCTGCGCCTGGTCGACGAGGCCGCGCGACTCAACCGGGAGGGTTGACGGCCAACACGCCGGCACCGAGGCCCCATTCGCGAGGTGGAAGTCGATTCGGCGCGGAACCGGCCGGGATCCGTTTTGCGTCCCGGCGTTTCAGTCCCGACCCCTCCTCACCGTGCGCGCTTTTCTCGTCGCCTTCCTGGCGCTCGCCTGCCTCGCATTCGCGAACCCGGCCCACGCGGTGTCGTCCGATGGCGGCACCGATACGGGCCGGGGATTCGAACGGGCGTCGTCCAAGGTCTTCGAGGGCCTGCTTCCGCCGGGACCCGTGAGCATCGCGCCCGCGCCGTCGGCTCCCGGCGCCGCTCCCGACGTGACGACCGCACGGCGCGCAGTGGACGCGTCGGCGCCGCCACCGCCGCGTGGCGAACGCGCATTGCCGGATCGTTCCGGCGCTTCCTGCGCCCGTTCGGGCGAAGCCGGCCCGTTTCCGCTTCGGCTCTGAGGATTTCCGCTCGAATCACCCCGGCCCGGCGGCCGGGATTCCGGAATCCTCGACGCGGCCTCAGGGCCGCCCCATTACGCATGAGCCAGGCAAAAAAGGCGTCGGCGCGTTCTGTCGGCGCGCACGCCACCCACGATGATCCCGCCCGCGCGGGAAAGAACGCCGGGATTCTCCTCGGCGCCCTGCTGGTCGTTCTTCTCGTCCTGATCAGCGGTTTCCTCTGGATCGTCATGGGCGGATCGTTCTGATCCGGGCGGCCGGCCGAATTCCCGGCCGAACGCCCCCGTCCCACGGCGACGTGACGTCGGTGGGCGCGCGAACGATATTCCGTTCGCGCGCCCACCCTCACGCCGCCCGACCATGCCCGAACCGTTCAAGAACCTCATCGGGAGCGCGGCCATCGACCGCCTCGCCGACCGCCTCGCCGCGACCGGCCCATTCGACACGATTCCGTTCCGCACCGCCTGCCTCGCGCCGCTGGACGGGCTCGAATTGAAGGACCGCGTGCGGCATGTCGCCGCGTGCCTGCGCGACTACCTGGAGCCCGCCTATCCTGATGCGCTGGCGCGGCTGCTGCGCTCGCTTCCCCCACCCCAGGACGACACGGAGGGCGTGACGGAAGCCATGGAATGGTGGCCGGTGTGCCAGTTCGTCGAGTCCTACGGCCTGGACCACCCGGATCTTTCGGTCCGCGCCATGCACGATCTGACACGCAGGTTCAGCTGCGAGTTCGCTGTTCGGCCCTACCTGGCCAGACGGCCCGCCGAAACGCTCTCCGTACTGGCCGGGTGGACCCGGGACCCCGACCCGCACGTGCGCCGGTTGGTCTCGGAGGGAACGAGGCCGCGCCTTCCCTGGGGCATGCGACTCTCGGAATTCGTGCGGGACCCGGAGCCCGTGATCGCACTCCTCGAAAGACTGCGCGACGATCCGGAGGAGTACGTGCGGCGCAGCGTGGCCAACAACCTGAACGACATCGCGAAGGACCACCCGGAGCGGGTCGTGGACCTGGCGAAGACCTGGATGGTCGACGCTTCCCCGGAGCGGGTCCGGCTCCTGAAGCGGGCGCTGCGCACGCTCGTCAAGGCCGGGCATTCCGGGGCGCTGGGGCTGTTCGGGTTCGAAGGCGCCCGCGTCTCGGGCCGCGTCGAGGTACGGACGCCGGACGTCCGGTTGGGGGAGGCGCTGTCGTTCGCCGTCGAACTGACGGCCTCGCACGACGCGGCCCTGCTCGTCGACTACGCCGTGCACCACGTGCGCGCCAACGGATCGACGACCGCGAAGGTCTTCAAGTGGACCACGCGCCGCGTGACCGCCGACGTGCCGGTCCGCCTCGAACGGGAGCACTCCTTCCGCGCCGTGACCACCCGGCGATACTACCCGGGCGTGCACCGGGTCGAGGTACTCGTCAACGGGGCATCGATCGGCTGCGCGGAATTCCGGCTCACGCTCGCCGGCTGACCGTCACGCGCTCTGCTGCCCCCGCACGCTGTGGCCGCGGCTGAACACGAAATAGAGCACAAGTCCCACGACGAGCCAGATGCCGAACCGCTCCCAGGTCACGAGCGGAAGGCTCGCCATCAGGTAGAGACAGCATCCGATGGCCAGAAGCGGCACCAACGGTACGAATTTCACCCTGAACGGGCGCGGACGGTCCGGTTCGATCACGCGCAGGATCAGCACGCCGGCCGAAACCAGCACGAAGGCGAAGAGCGTTCCGATGTTGGTCAGTTCGACGGCCACGCTGATGTCCAGGAATCCTGCCGCCACGGCGACCACGACGCCCGCGATGACCGTCGGGGCGATCGGCGTGTGCCGGGAGGGATCGACCTTGCTCATGCGTTCGGGAAGCAGCCCGTCGCGGCTCATCACGTAGAGGATGCGTGTCTGGCCGAACTGCCATACCAGCAGCACGCTGGTCATGGCCACGATGGCTCCTGCCGAAAGCACGCCCGCAACCCACGGTTGGCCGATCGCCCGCATCGCGTAGGCCACCGGCTGCTCGACCGCCTCCGGCAGCCCGAGCTGCGAGACCGGCACCAGTCCGGTCAGGATGGCGGCTACGGTGGAGTAGAGGACGGCGCATACCGCAAGGCTGATGAGGATCGCGCGGGGTACGTTCCGGTGCGGGTCCTTCGTCTCCTCCGATGCGGTCGAGATGGCGTCGAACCCGATGAACGCGAAGAAGATGAGCGCCGCGCCCGTCATGATGCCGTTCCACCCGTTCGGGGCGAAGGGCGTCCAGTTCTGCGGCTCCACGTAGAAGATCCCGACGACGATGAAGAGCAGGATCATCGAGAGGTTGATGATCACGAAGAGCGTGTTCGCGCGCACGCTCTCGCGGATCCCGATGCAGAGCAGCACCGTCACCCCGAGCACCACCGCGATGGCGGGCAGGTTGAACACGATCGGAATGCCCGCCAGGTGCGGCGCCGCCGCCAGCACCTCGGGGGTCGCGTTCATGGGGTTCATCGTCAGCCAATCGGGCATGTGGATGCCCATGCCGCGCAGTAGCCCGTTGAAGTACCCCGCCCACCCGATCGCTACGGCCACGTTGCCCACCGCGTACTCGAGCACCAGGTCCCACCCGATGATCCACGCGACGATTTCGCCGAAGGACGCGTAGGCGTAGGTATAGGCCGAGCCGGCGACGGGTATCATCGCCGCGAATTCCGCATAACAGAGGGCCGCGAAGCCGCAGGCCACGGCGGTGATGAAGAAGCTCACCATGAGCGCGGGACCGGCGCCGACGTGGTTCGCGCCGCCGGCCGCGGCCGTGCCCGCGGTGACGAAGATGCCGGTGCCGACCATGGCCCCGATGCCGAGCAGGGTCAACTGGAAGAGACCCATGACACGGCTGAGCTTCGGACCCTCGCCCGATGCTTCGCTGGAAATCTTGCGGCGGAAAAGGGATTTGACGTCCATCAGGCCGAAGGGCTGGCTGGTTCCGGGGGTCGCGACGCTCCCGTGCGCCGGGGGTCCGGGCGCTCCACGAAAGCTGGCGCATGGTACGGCATGCCCGGCAAAGGGTCACGCCCCGAGCGCGATTTGTGCCCGCCGCGGGCAGGGCGGCCTCAAGCACCGGCCCCGCGATACCTCGTCGATCGGCCGGCCGGTGCCGGGCGGGTGCGCGGCCTGTCGTTCAGTTCGAATGGCAGCCGCAACCGGGTCCGCACGACGGCCCGGTCGGCATGGACTCGCGGGACGCGCCGCCTCCCGAAGCTGCACCGATGGCGATCGGAGTGAACACCCGCTCGGTGTCCCTCGACTCGCAGAGGGGACAGGAAACCGCCGTGCCGGCGGTATGCTCGGCGACGGTGCGCCGGACTTCGAACGGTGCGCCGCAGGAGCGGCATTTGTAGTCGTAGGCAGGCATGGGTGCGATGCCGGCCGTCTTCACACCCCGGTCTGACCGGCGCCCGTGCGGCACCGCTGTCCCGGAGATCGGCCGACGCGTAGTTTTGACGAAAGGTAATACCGTCAGGCCATGCGTGTCCTTCTCCCTGCGCTCCTGTCCATCGCCGCCGTGTCCGCCGCCGCCGCGCAGGATCCGACCTGGGTCGACGACCGGGGCGTGCTGCGCTGGACCGACAGCCGCGAAGAGGTGGCCCTCTTCGGCGTGAACTACACGACGCCCTTCGCCCACGCCTACCGGGCCCACGGGCGGCTCGGCGTCGACCGCAAGGCCGCCATCGACGCCGACGTGGCCCACTTCGACCGGCTCGGATTCGACGTCTTCCGCGTGCACGTCTGGGAACGGGAAGTGTCGGATTCGCTCGGAAACCTGCTCTCGAACGACCACCTCGACCTCTACGACTACCTCGTGGCGCGCCTCGCCGAGCGGGGCATCCGCACGGTGCTGACCCCGGTGGCCTGGTGGCCCACCGGCTATCCCGAGCCGGCAAAGGACACCGGATCATGGATCGACCCCTTTTCCAAGACCGACCTGGCGTTCAACCCGGCCGCACTTGCCGCGCAGGAGCGGTACTTCGACCAGTGGGTGCGGCACGTCAACCCGTACCGCGGACTCGCCTACAAGGACGACCCGGCCGTGGTCGCGCTGGAGTTCGTGAACGAGCCGAACCACCCGGACACGACCGTCACGCGCGGCTACATCGACCGCCTGGTGCGCGTCGCGCGCCGGGCCGGGTGGACGAAACCGCTGTTCTACAACATCGCCGAGACGTACACCCCGGGTCACGGGCGCGCCGTGTGCGCGTCGTCGGTGCAGGGTGTCACGATGCAGTGGTACCCGACGTCGCTGGTTCGTGGCCGCTCCCTGGGCGGAAACATGCTGCCCAACGTGGACCGCTACCCGACGCCTTTCGACGCCTTTCCGGGCTGCGAAAAGAAGGCCCGCCTCGTCTACGAGTTCGACGCGGCCGATGTCGCGGGCTCCCATATGTACCCCGCGATGACGCGCAGCTTCCGCGGCGCGGGCGTGCAGATCGCGGCCCAGTTCGCCTACGACCCGATGGCGATGGCGGCCTACAACACGGAGTACCAGACGCACTTCGTGAACCTGGTGCATGCGCCGGGAAAGGCGATCAGCCTCCTGATCGCGGCCGAGGCCTTCCGCCGCGTACCGCGGCGGGCTTCGTTTCCGGCCTACCCGGCCAGCGCGCGGTTCGAGGCGGGCGGGGCCGTTTTCCGCGTTTCGTACGGGGAGGATCTGTCGGAAATGTCGGCCGACACGCTTTTCTACCATTCGAACACGACCGCCACCGAGCCGGTGGACCGCGGCGCCCTGCGCCACGTCGCCGGAGTCGGCTCCTCGCCTGTTGTGCGCTACGCCGGAACGGGGGCCTATTTCCTGGACCGTCTGGCTCCCGGAGCGTGGCGCCTGGAGGTCTATCCCGACGCCGTGTGGGTCGAGGATCCCTTCACGCGCGGCAGCCTCGACCGCCGCGCCGTCGAGATCCAGTGGGCGGAACGGCCGATGACCATCGACCTGCCGGACCTCGGCCCCGAATTCTCGGCCGCGCCCGTCGACGAGGGCAACGGGCACATCCCGCGCGTCGAGGGCGGAGCGTTCGCCGTTCGACCGGGCGTATACCTGCTGACGCGCCCGGGTGTCGCCAAGCCGTCCGACGTGCGCGCCGAATTCCATGCTCCCGCGGCCACTGCCGGGGCGCCGCGCATCGTGCACACGCCTCCCGCCGAGGCCGAATCCGGCCGCCCGACGCCGGTCCGCGTAACCGTCTCGTCGGCCGAGCGCCCCGACTCGGTCGTGGTGTTCTTCGTCGGCGGCCAGGGACCCGGAGGCTGGATGCCGCCCGTGCGGCTCGCTTCGTCGGGCGGGCCCGTGTACACCGGGGAGCTGCCCGCGCGGCGCCCGGGCCTCGCCGAATACCGCGTGACGGTCTTCGCAGGCGGACGCGCGACGAGTTTTCCCGGCGGCGCCCCGGGCGTGCCGTGGGACTGGGACTTCACCGGGCAGGGCACGTTCACGGTGCCCGTCGTCGAGGCCCGACACCCGCTGGCACTTTTCGACGCCGCGCGCGACCGTCACCGGATGCTCCTTCCGTCGTGGTTCGCCTACGTGCGGTTCCGGTCGGACGTCGTGGAGGGCCGCACGGCGGGCGACCTCGCCTTCCGCGCCGAGGTGCCCGATTTCGGGCCGGAGCCGCACCATTTCGCCGCGCGCGCCCATCTTTCCGGGCCCCCACTCGGGCGCCTGGCCGCGTTCGGTCCGGAGGCCGTGCTGCGCGTCGTGGCGCGTTCGGCCGGGCGCGAGCGCGACCGACTGGAAGTCGCGATCACGCTCGCCGACGGGTCGGCCTGGAGCGCGGTCGTGGACACGACACCCGAGTGGAAAACCTACGAGATCCCGGTGGCCTCGCTACGCCGCAGCGACCTGTTCCTTTTGCCGCGGCCGTACCCGGCGTTTCCGCCCTACCGGTTCAGGGCTTCAGGCGACGCCGCAGCGCCCGACCTGGCGACCCTCGACGGCGTGCAATTCGCGGTCGGGCGAGAGCATTTCGCGCCAGAGGAACGGGACGGAACCCACGGTTTCGAGGTCGAATCGGTGGAACTCGTCCCGGATCGCGAATTCCCGCCGAGCCCGTGACCAGGGGATGATCACACTCCCTTCGGCGGGTCAGCGTCGATGGCCGGTCGCATCATTTCGCCGTGCCGCCGGGGGGTGTAGTGGAAAACATGGCCGATATTCCACTTCCGCGTCGGTTTTTCGGACCCGGAAGTGGAATCGGGGCGATTATTCCACTTCCGCGTCGATTTTTCGGGCCCGGAAGTGGAATCGGGGGCGATAATTCCACTTGGCGGCCCGATCCGGAGGAAAACGCGGGCGGAATTCGATGTCGAAGTGGAAGCCGTACGGGGACGGCGCAAGCCATACCGCCGTGCACCGATGACCACCCTCCCGCCCGAGCCGAACGACTGCAATCCGAATGGACGCCGTGGTCAGAGCGCCCGAAATGGCCCGGACGTTCCCCACCACCTGATGCTCCGGGCCTGAGAAGAACCCCCGTGTCCCTCCCTCTTCCCGTCGACTCGGCGCTGCCCGCCATTCGCGACGCCCTGCGCTCCGGAACCGACGTCGTCGTGCACGCGCCGCCCGGCGCCGGCAAGACCACCCGCATTCCGCCCGCCCTGCTGGAGGAGCCGTGGATGGTCGGAAAGCGGCTCGTGCTGCTCGAGCCGCGACGGCTCGCCGCGCGTGCCGCCGCGCGCTTCATGGCGCGCGCGATGGGCGAGGCGGTGGGGCAGACGGTAGGATGGCGCATGCGGGACGACACGCGGGTCTCGTCGCGCACGAGGCTCGAGGTCGTCACCGAGGGCGTGCTGGTCCGGATGCTGCAGGACGACCCGGCGCTGGAGGGCGTCGGGTGCCTGGTCTTCGATGAGTTCCACGAGCGCTCCCTGCAGGCCGATCTCGGGCTCGCGCTCGCGCTCGACGCACGAGAAGCGTTCCGCGAAGACCTTCGCCTGGTCGTGATGTCGGCCACGCTCGCCGCCGATCCGGTCTCGGCCCTCCTGGGAGGGGCCCGTATCGCGCGCAGCGAGGGGCGTATGTTCGACGTCGACACCACGTGGGAGGCCCATGCGCCGCGCGAGCGCATCGAGGCCGCCGCGGCGTCGGTCGTGCGTCGCCTCCTCGGCGAAACCGAGGGTGACTTCCTGGTCTTCCTGCCGGGACAGGCCGAGATCCGCCGCGCGGCCGATCTCCTGGCGGGCCTGCCGCCGCACATCGACGTGCGCCCGCTCTACGGCGCGCTGACCGCCGAGGAACAGGACGCCGCGATCGCACCGTCTCCGGCCGGGCGGCGGAAGGTCGTGCTCGCCACCGACATCGCGGAGACCAGCCTCACGATCGAAGGCGTTCGCGTCGTCGTCGACTCCGGGCTGGCGCGCGAGCCCGAATTCTCGCCGGCGAGCGGAATGACCCGCCTCGTCACCGTGCCCTGCCCGGTCGCGTCGGCCGACCAGCGCCGCGGCCGCGCGGGGCGCCTGGGACGCGGCCGGTGCCACCGGCTCTGGACGCGCTTCGAGCATGACCACCGCGCGGCGTTCGCAGCCCCGGAGATCACGAAGGCCGACCTCGCCCCGCTCGCGCTCGACCTCGCGGCATGGGGCGTGCGGGATCCGCTCGCGCTGCGGTGGCTGGACCCGCCGCCCGCGCCGGCGTGGACGCAGGCCACCGAATTGCTGCGGGATCTCGGGGCATTGGGCGACGAAGGCGCGGTCACCGCCCACGGGAGGGCCATGGCCCGGTTCGCCGCCCATCCGAGACTCGCCCACATGATCCTTGCGGCCCCCGCGGCGCTCACCGCGACAGCCTGCGATCTCGCCGCCCTGCTCGAAGACGTCGCGGTCCTGGGCGCGGGCGACGCCGACCGGCGACGCGCATCGGACCTGCGCGACGAACTGCACGCCCTGCGCGCCGGCGGCCCTGCGCGAGGCGCCGTCGAGCGCGTGCGCCGCGAATCGGCCCGACTTCGAAACGAGGCGCGGGCCGCCGACCGCCCCGGCGACCCGGCCGCCGCCGGCTTCCTCCTGGCGCATGCCTACCCCGACCGGGTAGCGCAGCGCATCGGGGAAGGTCGCTTCCGCCTGTCCAACGGCCGCAATGCCGAGATCGACCCCTCGGATCCCCTCGCCGACGAGCCCTTCGTCGTCGTGGCCGATCTGGGCGGAACGGGCGTGCGCCCGCGCATCTTCCGCGCCGCGCCGGCGACCCGGGAAGACCTCGAAAAGACCCTTTCGGGGCGGCTGCGCACGGTAGAGGAGGTGCGCTGGAACGATGCCGCGGAACGCGTCGAGGCCGTCCGCGAGGTGCGCATCGGCGCGGTGGTGCTTCGCGCGGCCCCGTGGCCCGACCCGGACCCCCACAGCATTGCGAAAACGCTGCTCGAGGCGGTGCGCGAGCGCGGCACTTCGCAACTGCCCTGGTCGAAGGTGGCCCGGCAATTGCAGCAGCGGCTCGTATTCCTGGCTCGGCGACACGCCGACTGGCCCGACGCAAGCGACGCAGCGCTCGTCGACGGCGACCGCCTGCTCCCGTTCCTTTCGGGCATGACCCGCTGGAGCGACCTTGCGCGCGTCGATCTCACGGCCGTGCTGCTCTCGGGCCTCGATTACGCGCGGCAGCGGGAACTGGATCGCAGGGCCCCGACCCACGTGGAGGTGCCGAGCGGCTCCCGCATTCCGATCGACTATTCCGACCCCGAAGCCCCCGTGCTCGCAGTGCGTCTCCAGGAGGTCTTCGGCCTCACCGAATCGCCGACGGTCGACGGGGTCCCGCTCACCCTGCACCTGCTGAGCCCGGCCCACCGCCCGGTCCAGGTCACGCGCGACCTCGCGAGTTTCTGGAAGGACGCCTATTTCGACGTGCGCAAGGACCTGCGCGGGCGATATCCCAAGCACTGGTGGCCCGAGAACCCGCTCGAGGCCGAGCCGACGGCGCGGGCGAAGCCGAGGCGGTGACGGCCGAGGACGCTACTTCCCGACCCCGAACACCCGGTTCACGTTGAACCCGAGCCGGAAATCGCCCGCGAAGAAGTCCTCCGTATTGCGGGCGATCGCGTGCTGCTCCGTCAACCAGTGCGAGGTCGCGACGAAGAGCTGGAAGACGTGCCCGCCCGTCTCGATGTCGAGGCCTAGCGCGAGATTGTCCTTCGTACCCTCGGTGCGCGACCCGACGACGGGCACGAACTCGGCCAGGATCGCCAGCCGGTCAGAGAGGACATAGCGACCGGCGACCCCGATCGCGACGTGGTCGGCCTCGGGCACGATTCGCTCTCCCCCTACGAAATACGGCACCACCGCGTTGAAGTGCGACCACATGGGCGTCACCTGGAGCGAGACCCGATCCGACACCCGGCGCGCGACGAGTACCGACACGAGGCCCGAGATACGGTCGCCGAACGCGAAACCGTTCTCCTCGGTCGTGATGCCGAGGTCGCCCTTCACCGCCAGTTCCAGCGGCACGCGGCCGTCCGTCGTCTGGCGAAGCACGTTCACTTTCGTGCGGAAGTCCAGCACCTTGTCGAGGCGCGAGCGACCGATTCCGACCGAAACCCGGTCGCTGATCCCGTAGTCGAGGCCGAACCGGATGTTCGCCGCACCGTCGAGGCCCCAGAGCTGGCCGATTCCGCCCGACACCGGGCCGAAGGAGTGCAGGATGGTGAAGTTGGCGTTCCCACGGGGCAGGTTGGTCACCGATGCGGTCGAGATGACCGTAGGGGCCCAGAACAGCTCCTCGACCGGGCCGCCGGTCACGGCGCGGCGACGTTCCACCTGCGCGGACGCGGGCGCGACGAGCAGGACGGCAAGGACGAGGGCCGGCAGCAGGCGGGGCATGACGTTCATCGGGGCGAAGGGTTGAGGAGCGCGCGGATCGCGATCTTCTGCACGGGATCGACCTTGACGATCAGGAGTCTCGGCGGCTCGATGTCATACTCGTCGAGCCGAAGCTCCCAGGCCGCTTCGAGCCGCAGTCCGGTGCCCTCGCGGGTGAGGGTGCCGTCGACCACCAGGGCGCGCGAGACCCCGTGGATGGTGAACGTGCCCCGCACACGGACGCGTTGCGCCCCGGCGGCGGCCGGGTTCACCGGTGTCTCCAGGCGACCGAGAAACTCGGCGAAGGGGAAGCGCGCGGTGTCGAGCGTCTTCCGCATGTCCTTGTCCCGCTTGCCGATCCCGGTGTCGAGCGTCTCGAGGTCGAGATAGAAGTCGACCGAGTCGGTGGCCAGGTCGATACGTCCGACGAGACGGTCGCTCGTCCCGGTGAACGAGTGCAGGGGCACCGACGAGGTGAACTCGGCCCGGCCGCTTTCGGTCGCGAAGACCTGCGCGTACGACGCGGGCGCAACGAACGCCGCCAGCGTGGCGAGGACGAGAAGGCGCTCAGTTGTTTTTCGCGCCTTCATCGATCCAGGTCCGGATGGTGGTCACCTGGGCGCTCGAAAGCGGAGAAGCGCCGAGCGGCATGCGCGAGCCGAACCGGGGTGAAGCGCCCAGCTTTTCCACGAGCGGACTCGCCGCTGCGCTGCCCGCCACGACGACCCTCGTTCCGTACTGCGCGCCCTCCGAACCCGTGACGTCGCCCCAGGTCGAGAGGTTCACCCCGCTCGTTCCGCCCGGCGCGTGACACCCCGAACCGGAGCACGAGGACTGGAAGATGGGCAGGACCGCAGACGAAAACGAGACGCCGTCGTCGCCGCCGCCTCCGCCTCCTCCGCCCCCGTTGCCGCCGGTGTCCGGCTCGACGGTATTGGAGTCACACGCCGCGACAAGGAGAAGCGCGGCGAGGCAGAGTCGCAGTTTCATGGGGAAGCACGGCTTTGGGGGCGTTCGCAACGTAGGCGACGCCGTCGAATGCTCGTTGCAACTAGGAATCGATCCGTACGATTTCGGGGGCGAGCGGTGCCCCCGCGGGGGCGGGCGGCGGGGTACGCCGGTAGGGAAGCCAGAGCAGGACGAAGAAGAACACCGCGAGCAACTCCAGGATCGGTATGTACCACGGCCAGGCCGGCATCGCGTCGATGAGCGAGGGGACCTCGGGTTTTCCGTTCACGTAGAGGTAGTTCGACCCCACCGCCAGGTTCACGAAGTAGACCAGCAGAGCGTACCCGTTCAGCGCGGCGAGCACCACCGCCCCGTTCCGGAGCGTCGGTCGGAACCCGTCCACGCGCGCCACCCAGATCCCGCCCAGCACCAGCACCGCGTGCGCGATCATGGTCTGGAAGAATCGGAAATGCGGAAACCCGTATACCCCCGCGTCGGGCGTGATCAGCGCCTGCATCGCTCCGGCGATACCCATGAAGTAGATCGGCGCGTGCATCCAGCGACGATCGAACCAGAGCGACCACGCCGACCACCATACCATGAAGCTGCAGGCGTGGAGAGGCAGCATGGTTTCGAGATCCCAGTGCCCGTGCCAGAGGTTCCAGGTATGCCAGGCTGCCTCGTTACCGACGAGCACCGCCACCATGCCCCGGCGAAGCGCTTGGCGTCTCGTGTCGTCGGCGGCGTCCCCGGCGCGAAGGACGAGCCACCCCAGTACCGCGAATACGACGAGAGAGGCGATGTGGGCCGGTCCGAACAGTTCGAACGGAGTGCCGGCATAATCCCATGTGAAGTAGGTTTCCATTGGACGCAGGCTCCGTGGGCAGCACCGACGGGATACGGGACCTGGGGCACGCAGGACCGCCCCGCATTCGGCGGGACCCCGGGCAGACCGGCGCGATACGCTCACGGGGGTAGGCACCGGTCCGCGCAGGAATTGCTACGATCCCCTACCCGAATATCGGGGTCAGGGGCTCAACTTCGCATCATCCTCTCCGTAACCCTCCACAAAGGCCTCGAGCCCCCGAAGGTCGAGACCCGGAGACAGGTCGCATCCCCCCGCGCGCTCCGCCGGTCGAAGAACGCCGAGAGGAACCGTGGAAGAGGTGTGTCCGGACCTCCGCAACAGCCCCCAACGCGTGACCCACGGAGGTACCGCCATGTGTAGAACCCTCGCCCTGTTCGTCGCTCTCCTGCTCGCCGGGTCCGCGTCGACCGTCGTCGCCGATCCGCCGGGCCTCGAACTGACGCCCGATCGCGCCGCCCTGATGACTGCCGTCGAATGGCAGGCGTACGGCGACCGGATTTCGGACGCCCTCGTTTCTGACAACCTCGGCGTGCGCGTTACCGCGCTGCGCATGACCATCCAGTACGCGCCCAACCTCGGCCTTGACCGCGGGGACGTGATCGAGATGGCGCGCATCTACCGGGAGGACAGGAACGACAATATGCGCCGCCTCGCCGTCGTTGCCTTGAACGCCGTCGATGACCACTGGGGCATCGACTTCCTGGCCCGCAGCTACCGGTTCGAGGACTGCCCGGCGGTGAAACAGACGATCGGCGCCGTCCTGCTCGACCACAGGCTCCGCCATATCGGCACGGTCGAGGTCGGTCATCCGACCGTGGTCTGGCCGGTCAACTGAGCCGACAAGCATCGCATCCCGGAAGGGCGCGGATCCCGGGGTCCGCGCCCTTTCCATTTTTCCCGGCTGCGACGCGGCGTTCGCCCTACTTCCGCGCCCCGGCGGCCCGGCTATATTCGCCGCCACGGTCGTGCGCCCTGCCGATCGAACCGCCACGAGTCCTTTCGCCGTCATGCGCCGCATCATCGAGCCGTTCCGCATCAAGGTCGTCGAACCGATCCGGTTCACCGAGCCGGAAGAGCGTGAGGCCGTGCTGCGAGCCGCGGGTTTCAACCTGTTCAAGGTCCCGTCGGAATCGGTCATCATCGACCTCCTGACCGATTCCGGGACCGGCGCGATGAGCGCGCAGCAGTGGGCGGGCGTGATGCGCGGCGACGAATCCTACGCGGGCAGCCCGTCCTTCGAGCGGTTCGAGGCCGCCGTCAAGGATATCACGGGCTTCCGCCACGTGATTCCGACCCACCAGGGGCGCGCCGCCGAGCGCATCCTGGCCTCCACGCTCGTCAAGGCCGGCGACGTGGTGCCGAACAACACCCACTTCGACACCACGCGTGCCAACATCGAGGCCGTCGGCGCCACGGCGCTCGACCTGCCGTGTGACGAATCCCGCGACCTCTTCGCCCCGGGCGACTTCAAGGGCAACATCCACCTGGAGGCCCTCGACCGCACGCTGCACAAGTTCCAGGGGCACGTGCCCTTTGCGATGATTACCGTGACCAACAACGGTGGGGGTGGCCAACCGGTGTCCATGGCGAACATTCGCGAAGCGTCGGCGATCTGTCGCCGGCACGGCGTCCCGTTCTACCTCGATGCCTGCCGCTTCGCCGAGAACGCCTTCTTCATACGCACGCGTGAGCCGGGATACCGGGAAACGCCGCTGCTCGAGATCGCCCGCGAGATGTTTTCCTACGCCGACGGGTGCACCATGAGCGCCAAGAAGGACGGATTGGTCAACATCGGCGGATTCCTCTGCTCGAACGACGACGCGCTGACCCGGCAGGAAGAGGAACTGCTCATCCTGACCGAGGGCTTCCCTACGTACGGGGGCCTTGCCGGGCGCGACCTCGAGGCTATCGCGATCGGGCTGTACGAAGCGCTGGACCTGCCCTACCAGGAATACCGGGCCTCGTCGACATCCTACCTCGGCGAAAACATCGTCGCCGCCGGCATTCCCGTGGTGCAGCCACCCGGGGGCCACGCGATCTACGTGGACGCGGGTTCCATGCTTCCGCACATTCCCGCCTCGCTGTACCCCGGCCAGGCGCTCGTGATCGAATTGTACCGGGAGGGCGGTATCCGCACCGTCGAGATCGGCTCGGTCATGTTCGGAAAGCGGGATACCGAGACCGGCGCGGAATTGCCGGCCCGGTTCGAACTCGTGCGCCTCGCGATTCCACGCCGCGTCTACACGAAGAGCCAGATCGACTACGTGGTGGACGTTTTCCGGGACCTGTCGGCGCGCCGGGACGGGATCCGGGGCGTGCGCATCGTCGAACAGCCGCAGCGGCTGCGCCACTTCAGCGCGCGGTTCGAGCCGGTCTGAAGGCGCGGAAACGATCGCCCGGCGGTCTCCGGTTACCTGCCGGGCCGGACGTGCGGCTTTCCCACCAACAAGCCTGCCGCCTGCTCCATGTCGAAACGTCCCGGGATCCTCTCCGTCGTCCTTCCGGTCCTCGCCGTGATCGCCGGCTCGGCGTGCTCCACCTCGCCCGTACCGCTGTCCGACCCTCCGTCGGTCCCGGTCGACACGACGCTCTTCGGCCTGTGGGAAGCGCGGGACCCGGAGGCCTCCCCTCCGTACGATCGGATGCTCGTGCTGCCCTTCGACGGATTCCAGTACTACGTCGAGTACTACGGGACCGAATCGCAGGGCGAGATCCGCATCCCTGCCGACACGTCCCGGTACCGGGTGTTCCTGACCGAAGTCGAGCGTCGCTCGATCGCCAATATCCGGTGCATGGAATGCACGGCCGATCCCGAGGGCTGGCTTTTCCTCTTCGTGGACCGCGAAGGGGACCGTCTCGCGCTGACGCCCGTCGCCGACGAGGTGTATTCGGACCTCAAGGACGTCCGGACGGCCGAAGAAGCGCGGCTCGCCTTCGGACGGGCGCTGGCCCGCGGCTTCGAAGCCGAAGATCCGTCGGTGTTCACCCGGTTGCCGTGGTCGCCGAAGAGCTGGGAGAAATAGGTCGCTCCGATCCGTGTGGGCGACGGGTGGGCTCCGCGCTATCTTCAAGATCCCACCGGATACCGCCCTCCCATGAACGATGCGTCGCGCTCCCGGCTAACCGACCTCGGCCTGCTCGTGCTGCGGCTCGGCTTCGGACTCGGTTTCCTCTGGTACCACGGTTGGGCCAAGCTCATGGGAGGCCCGGAGCAGTGGGCCGGGCTCGGCGGCGCGCTGGAGCGGTACGGAATCACGTTCCTTCCGGTCGCCTGGGGATTCGCCGCGGCCTTCGCCGAATCGGTATGCGGCCTGCTGATCGCCGCCGGGCTCTATACCCGGTGGGCGTCTTCACTCCTCGCCATCACGATGCTCGTCGCGTGGCTCGGACACGTTTTCTCGGGACAGGGCAGCCCGGCCCACGCGTTCAAGAATCTCGCCGTCGCGGCCGGACTCGTGCTGATCCACCCTGGCCGCTACTCGGTCGACGCGTGGCTCGCCTCCCGGCGCGTCGGGGCCGGAGGGAATCCGTCATGAAATGGAAAGGACGTCGGGCGTCCGAGAACGTGGACGATCAGCGCGGCGCGCCGGGCCGACGACCCGGGGTTCGGATCGGGGGCGGCATGGCGATCGTGGCGTTGCTGGTCGCCCTCCTGCTGGGGGTGGACCCGACGAACCTGCTCGGCCTGCTCGCGGGCGGCGGTGGCCTGGATCCTTCGGCCGGCCTCGATCCGGGAACGGCGGGTTCCGGCGACATCGATCCTTCGGACGAGGACGCCCAGTTCGTGGCCGTCGTGCTCGGATCCACCGAGGACGCGTGGATCCCGCTATTCGAGGAGGCGGGCGCCGAGTACCGCCCGCCGCGCCTCGTGCTGTACACCGACGAGGTCGAATCGGCCTGCGGCTACTCGACCGCGGCCACCGGGCCCTTCTACTGCCCGGGCGACGACCGCATCTACATCGACCTGGGCTTCCTGTCGGAACTCGAACGGTTGGGTGCCCCGGGCGACTTCGCGTTCGCCTACGTCATCGCCCACGAGGTCGGACACCACATCCAGAATCTGCTCGGCATCGAGCAGGAGGCCCGCCGCGCCATGAGCGGGGCCTCGGCGACCGAAGCCAACGCCGTCTCGGTGCGCCTCGAGCTCCAGGCCGACTGTTTCGCGGGCATCTGGGCGCACTCGGCGCGGCAGGACGCGGGATTCCTCGAGAGCGGAGACCTGGAGGAGGGCCTCGCGGCGGCGGCCGCGGTGGGCGACGACCGCCTGCAGCGGGCCGCGGGGCGAAGGGTGCAGCCGGAATCGTTCACGCACGGATCGGCGGCCGACCGCGCGGCGTGGTTCCGACGGGGTCTGGAGAGCGGGACCGTCGAGACTTGCGACACCTTCCGGGGCTGAGCGCGGAGCGTCCGGTTTTCCCGGATTCCGTTATCTTCGCGCGCTCCACTGCCCAACCCCCATGATCCATCGCCTGTTCGGCGCGGCCGTCCTGGCGGCCTGCGCCCTGCCCGCCGCGGCCCAGGACGCGTCCCCGCTGCCGTCGACCGTCACCCAGGACGTGCTCACCGTCGAACCGCGCGTCATCGAGTGGAGGCGCGATTTCCACCGGAATCCCGAGCTTTCGAACCGGGAATTCCGCACGGCCGGCATCGTGGCCGAGCACCTGCGCTCGCTCGGCATGGAGGTGACGACCGGCGTCGCGCACACCGGCGTGATCGGCATCCTGCGCGGTGGCCGGCCAGGCCCCGTCATCGCGCTGCGCGCCGACATGGACGCGCTCCCGGTCGCCGAGCGCAACGACCTGCCCTTCCGCTCGATCGCGAAGGGGGAATACCGGGGGGAAACGGTCGATGTGATGCACGCCTGCGGGCACGACACGCACGTCGCGATGCTCATGGGCGTCGCCGAGATCCTCGCGGGGCGGAAGGAGGACCTGGCGGGTACGATCAAGTTCATCTTCCAGCCCGCCGAGGAGGGCGCGCCGCCGGGCGAACGCGGCGGGGCCGAGCTCATGGTCGAGGAGGGCGTGCTGCGCGATCCCGACGTGGAGGCCGTGTTCGGGCTGCACATCGACGCGCAGCTCGAGGTCGGGCGCATCAACTACCGCCCCGAGGGCATCATGGCGAGCGTGCAGGACTTCCGCATCCTCGTGCACGGAAGGCAGGCCCACGGGTCCACGCCCTGGGACGGCATCGACCCGATCGTGACGGCGGCCCAGATCATCAACAACCTCCAGACGGTCGTGTCCCGGTCGAGCCGCCTCACCAGGGCCGCGGCAGTCGTCACCGTGGGCAAGATCGAGGGCGGCGTGCGCTCGAACATCATCCCCGAGCAGGTGGAGATGGTCGGAACCATCCGCACGTTCGACGACGGCATGCGGGAGATCGTGCACCGCCGCATCCGGGAGATCGCCGAGCACACGGCCGCCTCGAACGGCGCGCGCGTGACGGTCGAGATCCCGATGAGCGCGAGCTACCCGGTGACGTACAACGACCCCGCGCTGACGGCCCGCATGCTGCCGTCGCTGCAGCGGGCCGCGGGAGAGGACAACGTGCGCCTCGTCGAGGCCGAGACCGGCGCCGAGGACTTCTCGTTCTTCGCCAACGAGGTCCCGGGCCTCTACTGGTTCGTTGGCGGAATGCCCCGCGGCATGCGGACCGAGGATGCGCCGTCCCATCACACCCCGGATTTCGTCGTGGACGAGGCCGGTATGCGCACCGGCATGCAGTCCCTGCTGAACGTGGCGCTCGACTACCTCGGCGGGGCGCGGCGCTGACCGTGGCCCGACTCCGCTCCCCGATCCCGCCGGCCGAGGCTGCCCGTCCGGCCGCCGGTCCCCGTCGCGCCGTGCTCCGAGCCGCCCTGTTTCTCCTGCTGCTCGTCGCCGCCCGCGGCGCGGCCGCCCAGGGCCTCGCGACCGCCGGGGGGCCGTCGGCGCCCGCGGTCGCCGTGCGCGCGTCCGGTCCCATCGAGCTCGACGGTCGCCCGGACGAAGCGGCCTGGGCGGCCGCGAGGCCGCTGCCGCTGGTGCAGCAGACCCCCACCTACGGCGGCGCCCTTCCGGTCGAGACCGACTTCCGCTTCCTGTACGACGACGAGTTCGTCTACGTCGGCGTGCGGTGCCTCGACGATCGGCCTCCGATCGAAACGACCTTCCGGCGGGACAACTGGTCGGACAACGACGACCAGGTCGCGTTCGGCCTCGACACGTTCAACGACCGGGAGACCATGGTCGTCTTCGTGCTCTATTCGACGGGTGCGCGCATCGATGCCATGATGGCGAACGACGCCCGCCAGATGGAGGACGCCAACGTGGACTGGAACACGTTCTGGGACGGGCGCACCGACCGCGACGCGGACGGGTGGAGCGCCGAGCTCCGCATCCCGATATCCAGCCTGCGCTTCGAGCCCGGTCCGGGCGGAGAGGTCGTGATGGGGGTCAACGCGTACCGGTACCTGGCGCGTACGCAATCCCTCATGGTGTACCCGGACGTTCCGCCCGACTGGGGCTTCTGGAGCTTCATGAAGCCTTCCAAGGGGGAACGCCACGCGTTTTCGGGCCTCAGGTCCTCGCGTCCGATCTATTTCACGCCGTACGCCACGGCCGGTCTCGGCCAGGCGTGGAACGCGAACGCCGCGGGGACGGGGTACGAGCGCGAGGACGAGATCACGCGCGACCTCGGATTCGACGTCAAGGTGGGCCTCACCTCCAACCTCACGTTCGACGCCACGGTGAACACGGACTTCGCGCAGGTCGAGGCCGACGACCAGCAGGTGAACCTGACGCGGTTCTCGCTCTTCTTCCCGGAGAAGCGGCAGTTCTTCCTCGAGCGCACGTCGAACTTCACGTTCTCGTTCGGCGAGAACGACGGCCTCTTCTACTCCCGCCGCATCGGCATTTCGGGCGGAGGCGAGGTGCCGATCCTCGGCGGGGCGCGCCTGGTCGGGCGCATCGGCGGGCTCGACGTGGGCCTGCTCACCATGCAGTCGGCGCGGCACCGGCACCGGCCGTGCGAGGACGGCGCAGCGTGCGACCCCCGCATTCCGTCCACCCATTTCGGCGTGCTGCGACTCAAGAAGCAGGTCTGGAACGCCAATTCGTACGTGGGTGCCGCCGTCACGTCGCGCCGGGAGGAGAACCTGGGCTCAGGCTGGAACACGGCCGTCGGCGCCGACGCGCTCGTCAACGTGGCCGGGGACGACTACCTGCAGTTCGCCTGGGCCCAGACCTACGCCGACGGCCTGGCGAACGCCGCGCTCGGCGCCGCGAACCACCGCCTGAGGGTCCAGCTCGTGCGGGCGCGCGAGATCGGGTTCCGGTACGAGGCGGGCTTCAACCGCGCGGGGCGCGATTACGAGCCGGGCATCGGGTTCCAGTCGCGCGAGGACTATACGCAGGCCCGCGGCGTGCTCGGCTGGAGCGCGCGTCCGGGCGAACCGTCCCCGGTCGCGAACCACGGCGGATCGATCGAATCGAACCTGTACTGGCGCAACGCCGACCGGTCGCTCGAGACGGCCGGGATCGAGGCCGGGTACATGGTCGGCCTCCGGCGGAACTGGGTCTTCACCGCGACCGGGCTCTTCACCCGGGAGGACCTGCTCGAGGGCTTCGACCTCTCGGACGACAGCGGCGTGCCGGCCGGACGGTACGACTACGCGGCGCTCCGCGGCGAGATCAACCTGCCGTCGAGCTGGCCGGTCTCGACGACCGCGACCGTGAACGTCGGCAGCTTCTTCGACGGTCGGCGCGTCGGCATGATGTTGACGCCGCGGTGGAGCCCGTCGCCCCACCTCAGGATCACGGGGGGATGGGGCGCGGAACGCATCGAATTCCCCGACCGGGGACAGACCTTCGAGTCGATCCTGCTGCGCACGACGACCGAACTGACCGTCAGCACCCGCATCACGCTGTCGGCGCTCGTCCAGTACAACTCGGCCGCCGACGCCCTCTCGGCCAACGTGCGCTTCCGCTTCAACCCGAGGGAAGGCAACGACTTCTACCTCGTCTACAACGAGGGCTTCCACACGGACCGGTACGGCAGCGTGCCGACCCTCCCGGTCTCGTCGACGCGCACGGTCCTGCTCAAGTACGCCTACACCTTCCTCCGCTGAACGGGCGGGCCGGCGACTTGAGATTCCGGCCGGCGCGGGCTAAATAGGGGGTTTACTCCGCACGATCCCCCATGAGCCGTTTCTCCGTGGGCGTCCGACTGGGCGTCATGATGTTCCTCCAGTTCTTCGTCTGGGGAGCCTGGTACGTCACGATCGGCAACTACATGATCGCCCACGGCATGGGCGACCTGACGCACTGGCCGTACACGGTCAACCCGCTGGCCGCGATCGTGTCGCCGTTCTTCCTGGGGCTCGTCGCCGACCGGTATTTCTCGACCGAGCGGGTACTGGGCGTGCTGCACCTGCTGGGCGGCGTCGCCATGCTGCTCGTCCCGCAGGCGACGGGCAATCCTACGCTCTTCATCGGCCTGCTGCTCCTGCACAACCTGTGCTACATGCCCACGATCGGGCTCGCGAACTCGCTGTCCTTCCACAACATCGAGGACCAGGAAAGACAGTTTCCGCTCATTCGCGTGTTCGGAACGATCGGGTGGATCGCGGCCGGCCTCTTCATCTCGTTCGTGCTCGGCGCGCTGTCGGGGTCCGTGCAGGCCAACGAGACCGCGCTTCCGATCTACACGGCCGGCATCGCGGGCATCGCGGTCGGGCTCTATGCCTTCACGCTGCCCCACACGCCGCCCCACGCGGCCGGCCAGAAGGTCTCCCTGCGCTCCATCGCCGGAATCGACGCGCTGAAGACGCTGGGCTCCCCCTCGTTCTACGTCTTCGTGGTCTCGAGCCTCCTGATCTGCATTCCGCTCGCCGCGTACTACAATTTCTCTCCGATCCTCGTGAAGAACGTCGGCTTCTCGAACGTCGAGGCCACGATGTCGCTCGGGCAGATGTCCGAGGTGGTCTTCATGCTGCTGATGCCGCTCTTCTTCCGGCGGCTCGGCGTGAAGTGGATGATCCTGGTCGGAATGGCGGCCTGGGTGCTGCGCTATGCGCTGTTCGCGCTCGCCGTCCCCGGCTCGATCTTCTGGATGATCACCGTCGGCATCCTCCTGCACGGCATCTGCTACGACTTCTTCTTCGTGACCGGGTACATCTACATGGACAAGAAGTCGACGGCGGCCATCCGCGGCCAGGCCCAGGGGCTCTTCGTGCTGCTGACGAACGGCGTGGGCATGCTGATCGGCGCCCAGGTGGCCGGCAACCTCTTCACGGCGCTGGGCGGAGCCGAAATGACGGCCTCCCAGTGGCAGACCTTCTGGTTCCTCCCCGCGGCCTTCGCCGGCGCGATCCTGGTCTTTTTCGCGCTGGCGTTCCGCGACCGCGTGGACACCGCTCCCTGAATCCGGCCCCGCGGGCCATTCCCGAGGGGCGTGAACGAGTCCTCCGATGAAACGACGCACCTTCCTTCGCCGGGCGGCGGGCCTCGCCGCCGGCGCCACGATCCTGCCGCTGGGCTGCGCGAAGCAGCCCGGGGCGGCGGAAACCGCTGCACCCGTGGCCGACCCGATCTTCCGCATCTCGCTGGCCCAGTGGTCGCTGCACCGTGCCATCCGCGGGGGCACGCTCGACCCGCTCGATTTCCCCGTCGTGGCCCGGCGCGACTACGGCCTCGACGCCGTGGAATACGTCAACCAGCTCTTCACCGACCGGCGCACCGACCCCGAATACCTGGGTGAACTCAAGGCGCGGTGCGACGGCGAGGGCGTCCGGAGCCTGCTCATCATGTGCGACGGGCTGGGTGAACTGGGCGACGCCGACGAGGCCGCGCGCCTGAAGGCCGTCGAGAACCACCGTCCGTGGATCGACGCCGCGGTTTTCCTGGGTTGCCACTCCATCCGCGTCAACGCGCAGTCTTCGGGCAGCCGCGAGGAGCAGACGGCCCGGGCCGCCGACGGTCTGCGGCGCCTCGCAGAGATCGGCGAGGCATCCGGAATCAACGTCATCGTCGAGAACCACGGGGGCCTCTCGAGCGACGGAAGCTGGCTCGCGGGCGTAATGCGCGCGGTGGACCACCCGCGCATCGGCACCCTGCCCGATTTCGGCAATTTCAACCTCGGGGACGGCACGTCGTACGACCGATACCTGGGCATATCCGAGCTGATGCCGTTCGCGAAGGGTGTCTCGGCGAAATCCCACGACTTCGACGCCGAGGGCAACGAGATCCACACGGATTACGATCGCATGCTGCGCATCGTGCTCGATTCGGGCTACCGCGGCTACATCGACGTCGAGTACGAAGGCAATACGCTTTCGGAACCCGACGGCATCCGCGCGACGATCGCCTTGCTCGGGCGTGTCCGGGAGAAGCTCGCACCCGAGTATTCCTGAACTTCCAGACTCACCGCGCCCATCCGGGCGCCCAATCGCGGCCTTCGGGCCCACCTGCCATGGCACGACGCTTCATGCCCCTCCTCCTTCTCGCCGCGGCCGCTTGCGGCGGCTCCCCGGACACGCCGGCTCCCGAACCGACGCCCACGTCGGCGACGCTCGGAACCGACTGGATCGTGCTTTTCGACGGCACGTCGATGGACGCCTTCCGCGGGTTTGACCAGGACGGTATGGCGCCGGGCTGGGAGATCGTGGACGGTGCCCTGCACCAGGCCCGCCCGAGCGGAGAGGGGGATATCGTGACCCGTGAGCGGTTCCGCGACTTCGACCTCGAGTTTGAATGGAGACTCGAGGCCGGCGGCAACAGCGGGGTCATGTTCCGCGTGAGCGAGGACCACGACCATCCCTGGGTGACCGGCCCGGAATACCAGCTGCTCGACAACGATGGGCATCCGGACCGGCTCGAAGGACCGGACCGCATGGCCGGCGCCAACTACGACGTACACCCGACCGATCCGGCGGCCGTTCGCCCCGTGGGCGAGTGGAACAGTGGCCGCATCCTCGTCCAGGGTACGCACGTCGAGCACTGGCTGAACGGCGTCAAGGTCGTCGAGTACGAACTGATGACGCCCGATTGGGACGCGGCCGTGGCCGCCAGCAAGTGGGCCGACAACCCGGATTACGGACGCGAACCGGAAGGCCATATCGCCTTCCAGGGCGACCACGAGCCGGTCTGGCTGCGGAACATCCGCATCAAGCCGCTCTGACCGCGGGGATCAGCGCGACAGCCGGATGCGCAGGAGCCGGGACGAGGCCGTGACGTAGAGCGCGTCCTCGTCCGGCCCGAAGGCTACGTTGGCCGCGGCGTCCACCGTGCGGATCGTGCCGAGGTGCTCCCCCGCGGGCGAGAGGACGAGCACGCCGCCCGGACCGGTCGCGAACAGCGTGCCGCCGCGGGAGACCTTCAAGCCGTCGGGAAGCCCGGGGTTTTCCGGGGCCGACAACGGGTTCGCGTCGAAGAGCACCCGTCCGTTCGCTGCCATGCCGTCTGCGGTCACGTCGTACGCGAGGATCCAGGCGGCCCCGGGCTGCGACTGCGCGACATAGACCGTGGCACCGTCGGGCGAGAACGCGATTCCGTTGGGCCGCGCGAGGCTGTCCACGACGAGATCGACCCGGCCGTCAGGGCGAAGCGCGTAGACCCCGTTGGAATCGAGTTCCTTGGCCGGATCCCCGTCTCCGGCCGGAAGCCCGTACGGAGGGTCGGTGAACCACAGCGAGCCGTCCGGGGCGAAGGCGGCGTCGTTGGGGCTGTTCAACCGCCGGCCTTCGTACTCCCCGGCCATCGTCGTGAACCGGGGCTCCGGCGCATCGAGCGGGGCGTCCAGACGGGCGACCCGCCGGTCGCCGTGCTGGCAGAGAACCAGGCGGCCCTCGGAATCGAGCAGGAGCCCGTTGGAACCCCCGTTGGACCCGGTGGACCCGTCCCCGGTGTGTCCGGAGGGCTCGAGCCACGTCGAAAGACCTTCCGCATCGCTCCAGGCGTGGATCCGGTTGTTCGGAACGTCCGAGAAGAGCAGCCGCGATCCCTGCCAGACCGGACCCTCGCTCCACGCGAAGCCCTCGGCCAGGACCTCTATCGTCGCGCCTTGGGGAATTACGTCGTCGAGTCCGGGAGCGATGCGCTCGACGGCGCCGAATGCCGGGGGCGCCGGAGGCGCGGCAGGCTTGCACGCGCCGGCGAGAGCGGAAAGCACGGCGAAGGTCGCGATGCGGGCGACGGTCCGGGAGGTGTTCATTCGCCCGAGTGCTTCACGTGGGCGTAGACCGACGTCGCTCCCTGCGCGTCGAATGCCACCACGTCGTAGTCCTGCCAGGTCGACCGGTCGTATCCCTCGTCCATGCCGGGCGAACCGATCGGCATGCCGGGTACCGCGATGCCCCGGATTGCCGGCTTCTCGGCGAGCAGACGGACGACCTGCTCGGCCGGAACGTGCCCTTCGAGTACGTAGCCGCCGATCTTCGCGGTGTGGCACGACCACAGGGACTGCCCCACGCCCAACTCCCGCTTGATCGGGCTGACGTCCTGTACGTCGTGCACTTCCACGGCAAAGCCCGATTCCTTCATGTGGTCGATCCAATCCCCGCAGCATCCGCACGACGGTGATTTGTAGACCACGAGCGTGGACCCACCGTCGGACGACATCGGCGCGGTGACGGGGAGTTCGGGAACCGCCGCTCGGTTCCGGGTGAGCACGAAGGACGTCGCGGCGAGCAGAACCGCCGCGAGGACGACGATGACGCGTGGCTTCATGGCCTGTCGGGTTTGGGGAGGATCATTTCCAATCGGGCGGCCGGGCCGAGGTTCCGGAATACCCGAGGAACGCGGACGGGGGTCGTCCCGTTGTCAGCCCGTTCCCACCCCCTGCCGGACATGATCTTCCACGTTTCGGGCACCGGATCCCGCGGGCAGGCCGTGCGCGCCGCCCTGCAGTCGCTCGGGGCCCGCCCGGCGGAACCGGGCTCACCGGTTCCCCGCGACGTCGCGGCTGCGTGGATCTCCCTGGAAGAAAGCCTTACCGGCATCGTGGAGGCCGAAGAGGCCCTGCGCGCCGGGTGGAACGTGCTCATGCGGTGGCCCGGCGCCCTGGGCCTTCGAT
Organism: Rhodothermales bacterium; assembly: GCA_024711125.1. Classification (GTDB taxonomy): domain Bacteria; phylum Bacteroidota; class Rhodothermia; order Rhodothermales; family UBA10348; genus JANJTM01. The sequence continues at coordinate 20,930 of JANJTM010000060.1, read as the reverse complement.
TTGCCGAACGCCTGGTGACCCTGGCCGAAGAAGCCGGCCGGCAGGTTGCGCTCATCCGCCCTCTCCGGCGTGTTCCCGAGTTCGCCGGCGTCGCGTCGGCCGGGCGTGCCACGATTCTCACGCTGGCCGTGGACCTCGGGTTGGAGTCCCGCGGCGACGCGGAGGCCCTGCTGGGTGACCTGCTGGACGCCTGTGTGGCCCTTTTCGGCGAAACGAGCCTCCAGCGGTCCGAAGTCGAGTCGGCGTTGGACCCGGACGGAAACCTCTCGGCCGTTGCCGTTTCGGTCCGGTTCCAGAATGGGGCACTGGCCCAGATCCTCCTGTCCTTCGGTGACGGACCGGCGCGCTTCAGCCTGGTCGCCGCCGGCGGAGGCGGTGTTCGTCGCGCGGTGTCGCTCCAGCCCGTGCCCTTGCCCGTGGCCGACGCCTTCGTGGCCTCGGAGGCCGCCGCGTTCATGCATGCGATCTCGCGTCGGTCGACGTCGGGCGTGGCCCTGCAGGACGCGCTCGAGTCCCTCCGCATCACGGAGCGTATCCGGAACTCGCTGCGTCCCTGAGTCCATGGATCCCCTGCAGGCACGCCTCGCGTCCCATCCGCACGCCGACCTGCTGCGCACGGTCTCCCGGGCGGCCGACCGTATCGGTATCGAAGCCTACGCGGTCGGAGGATTCGTTCGAGACCTCATGCTGGGTCGCGAGACCAGCGACGTGGATTTCGTCACGATCGGAAAGGGAACCGGGGCACGCCTCGCCGCCGCGGTCGCCCGAGCGACGGGCGGATCCACGATCCACGTGTACGAGACGTTCGGCACCGCCGCCGTCAGACTTCAGGGCCCGTCGGGCGAAACCGTCTTCGAGTTCGTGACCGCCCGACGCGAATCCTACCGGACCGACTCGCGAAATCCGGACGTCGAGCCCGCCGGCCGCGACGAAGACCTGGCCCGACGCGATTTCACGGTCAACGCCATGGCCCTGGACCTGCGTCCCACGAGGTACGGAGAACTGGTTGACCCGTTCGGCGGCGTTCAGGACCTGGCCGACGGCATCCTGCGCACTCCGCTCGATCCGGTCCGGACTTTCGACGACGACCCGCTGCGCATGGTGCGGGCGGCACGGTTTGCCGCACAGCTCGGATTCGCCATCCACCCGGACGCGCTGGACGCGATGCGCGGGCGGGCCGATCGGATCCGCATCGTAAGCGTCGAGCGCGTCACCGAGGAGCTGCAGAAGATCCTGCTCTCGCGCCGTCCCTCGGTCGGCCTCAGGCCGCTCGAGGAGACCGGGATCCTGCGTCACATCCTTCCCGAACTGTCGGCGCTGCGCGGCGTCGAGGCGGTCGACGGCCATCGGCACAAGGACAATTTCTACCACACGCTGCAGGTCGTCGACAACCTCGTGGACGCGGTCTGGAACCGCGATCCCGCCGACACGCTCTGGCTTCGGTGGGCCGCGCTGCTGCACGATGTCGGAAAACCACGCACGAAACGCTTCGTCCAGGGTACGGGCTGGACCTTCCACGGACACGAGGAGGTCTCGGCACGCATGGTGCGGCGCGTTTTCGAGCGGCTGCGTCTTCCGACCGACGAGCGGATGGAGGAAACCGAGCGTCTCGTGCGCCTGCACCATCGCCCGGTCTCGCTCGTGGACGAATCCGTGACGGATTCGGCCGTTCGCCGGCTCGTATTCGACGCCGGCGACCTGGTCGAGGACCTCATGACCCTCGTACGGGCCGACATCACCTCGAAAAACCCGGCGAAGGTGCGGCGCTACCTCGGCGCGTTCGACCGCGTGGACGAGAAGATCGTCGAGGTGGAGGAGAAGGACCGCCTGCGCAACTTCCAGCCCCCGGTCGACGGCCACGAGATCATGGAGACCCTCGGCATCGGGGAGGGACTCGCGGTCGGAATCGTCAAGACCGCGATCCGGGAGGCCATTCTCGACGGGGAGATTCCCAACGAGCACGATCCGGCGTTCGCGTTCATGCTGCGCGTGAAGGACGACGCGATGCGCCGGGGCCGGTTGTTCGAAGAGGCGATGCGCCGTCTGCGCCGGCCCGAGTACCGGGGCCAGGGCGCGATTCCGATCGGCCCGATCAAGGAGGCCGTCACCGTGGCCGAACTGCCGGACGACGACGAGGCGGCCGTGGAGTGGCTGCTGCGGGTACGCGCCGAAGAACCGGCGGAAGAATCCTGACCCGACTCAGTCCTCGTCCTGGGGACGCACGTCCCAGGCGAGCATCTGCTCGATGTCGGCGTAGTCCTCCTCGCCGTCCTCGGACGTGAAGACGTAGTCGCCGTTCTTCTCGCGCATCAGTCCCGACAACGCCTTCCACGTCTGCCCGTCCTGATCGACGAACTCGGCCGGGTACGGGTTCTCGACGCGATACGACGGATGGTACGAGCGATACGTCTTCGAGGCCTCGTAGATGGCCGCCCGGCGTGCGCCCGGCTTCGACACGCTCTTCCCCGTCACCTTGAACGGGGTGATGATGATGGAAGCCTGGAAGTAGCCGTCCTCGAGATCGACGTACTCCGGCCGCATGACGCGGAACTCGTCGGGGTGGGGATAAGCGCTGCGCTCGTTGAAATCCATGGCGGGAGTTCGTGCCCTCGTGCGGAACCGCGGTGAATCGTAGCCGGGTGTAACTCGCGAACCGGCACGGGGTTCTTGCGCCCGCAGGCGCTATCATGTGCCGGCACCTGCCCGCTTTCCCGATGCCCCGTCGCTCCCTCCTGGCGCCGCTCGCCCTCTTCGGCGCGTTCGCCGTCGCCTACAATCTCGCGGTGTTCGTCCACGAAGGCGGCCATTTCCTCGCTTCCCTGCTCGTTTCGGGGGCAGGCGCCCGGCGCTGGGAGCTGCTCGTACACCCGTTCTCGGTGTCGTACGTGTGGATGGACGACTGGTCCCGGCTCGGCGACACGGGCCGTGCCTGGATCCTCGCGGGCGGAATGCTCACCGGGATCGTCGTCGGAGGAGCGGCGGTGCCCGTCGCCCTGCGTCGCGTACCGGGTTCGCTTTCGAGCCTCCTCGCCTGGTCGTTCGTGGCCTGTTCGGGGATGCTCAACGGGCTTTACCTGCTCACGGCGCTCCTGGTGCCGTGGGGGGATGTCGGGGCGCTCTTCGGGTTGGGCCTTCCGGGATGGGCCGCCGTTGTCGTGGGACTGCCGGTCGCCGGCGTATGGCTGTGGGCCGACGCACGCCTGCTTCGCAGCTGCGGGCTTTCCGCACCGAACGTTCCGTGGCCCCTCTCGCGAAGCGTGCTCGGAGCCGTGAGCTATCCCGGCCTCATCGTCGCCTGGCAGGTCTTCGTCGAGAGCGAGCCGGCGGTGCCGCTGGCCGTCTACCTGCTGTATGCGGCAGCGGTCGCCGTCTGGATGGCGGCCGCCCTTCCTGCGGCCCGTCGGTCCGCCGAGGACCTCGGCACGGTTGAAGTCGGCACGGTCGCGCGACTCCTCCTGGCGGGCCTGGTGGTGTCGGCTGCGCTGCTCGCGGCCGGGCCGGTCACCCTGGGAGGCTGACCCGCGGGCGAAACCCGTCGTCGGAATCCGTTATTGTTCCACCGGGTGATCCGTTATTGGGCTTCGCAGGGCGCCACGGGGACGCCGGGGCCGGAACACCGCCCGGCATGCCGGATCGAGGGCCCCTGATAGGCCCGGCGCGCCCCCTTCGCGACCTGGTGCCGTCTCGCATCCCGTTCGGACGAGGGTCGGAACGGTGACCCGGAAGATGGGGATACAGGGCCATTTCCGTCGTTTTTCGCGCATTTCCTGTCCTCCGGCTTGCGGGGGATAACGTGTGGGTAAAAACGGACCGTGCGCCGACGTGCACGCTTGCGAAAGGTGCCGGCCCGTCTGTTACTTGGTCCTTGCCCGGCGGCCCCTCTCCCCACCCGGCTCGTGCCCCACGGCTACGACCGTTATCCGAGGTGCCGCCCACACTCCGCGTTCCGCGGCCCCTGCTCCGGGTGACCTCCCCGGGGTCGTCGTGCCGCTACCGTCCGGTTCGCCGCCCGGCCACCGGCTGTTCGTTCGTACCGCTCCATTCCGATTCGTGCCATGTCCGTCCCCAGGCATTCCTCGCTCTTCACGCTCGAGACCGATCCCCTCGTCGTCCAGGAGCCCGAAAACGGGCTCACCATTCCGCGCATCTTTTCCACCGAGGGCACCAGTCCGTTCGATTCGGTCACGTGGGAGACGCGGGATGCCGTCATCCGGAACCAGGGCGGCAAGGCCATCTTCGAGCAGAAGGGCGTGGAATTCCCCGTGTCGTGGAGCCAGCTTGCCACCAACGTCGTGGCCAGCAAGTATTTCTACGGCGAAGTGGAGCGCTCCGGCGAGGATCCCGCCGAGGGCGGCCGTGAGCACAGCCTTCGCCAGCTCGTGCACCGCGTCAGCCGTACGATCGCGGATTGGGGGAGCGAACAGCAGTATTTCGCCACGGCGGCCGATGCCGAACGCTTCTACGACGAGCTGACGTGGCTGCTCGTCAACCAGTACGGCTCGTTCAACAGCCCCGTCTGGTTCAACGTCGGGCTCCACCACCAGTACGGTATCACCGACACCGGGAACAAGACGATCCACGGCTGGGACGAGAAGAAGCGCAAGGCCGTGCCGGTCGATCCGTACGAGCGCCCGCAGGCCTCGGCGTGCTTCATCATCTCGGTCGAGGACTCCATCGACGACATCTGGCAGCTGATGTCAGAGAGCGCACGCCTCTTCAAGTTCGGTTCGGGCGTGGGAGCCGACTGGTCGAGATTGCGGTCCTCGCGCGAGCGGCTTTCGGGCGGGGGCGTCCCGTCCGGGCCCGTGTCCTTCATGCGCGTGCAGGATTCCACCGGCTCGACCATCAAGTCGGGGGGCAAGACCCGTCGGGCGGCGATCATGCAGACGCTCAAGTGCACGCACCCCGACCTGATGGAGTTCGTCGAGGCGAAGCAGGAGGAGGAGAAGAAAGCCTGGGCCCTCATCGAACAGGGGTACGACGGCTCCTTCAACGGTCCGGCTTACGGCAGCGTCGCGTTCCAGAACGTCAACCAGTCGGTGCGGGTCACCGACGCCTTCATGCAGGCTGCCGAGGACGAAGCGCAGTTCCCGCTCACGGCCGTGACCGACGGGCGCGTGATCGAGAACGTGCAGGCCGCCGACGTGCTCGGCAAGATCGCCGAGGGGACCTGGATCTGCGGCGATCCCGGACTGCAGTACGAGGACACCATCCAGCGCTGGCATACCTGCAAGAACACGGGTCCGATCAACTCGAGCAACCCGTGCAGCGAGTACATGTTCGTGGACAATTCGGCCTGTAACCTTGCGTCGCTCAACCTGCGCAAGTTCCAGGACGAGAACGGTCGGTTCGACGTACTGCGCTACAGGGCGGCCTCCAGGATCTTCATCACCGCCATGGAGATCCTGGTCGACAACGCGGGTTATCCGTCGGCGCGAATCGCCGAGAACAGCCACGCCTATCGCCCGCTGGGACTCGGGTTCGCCAACCTCGGGGCACTCCTGATGTCGATGGGCATCCCCTACGACTCCGACGCGGGTCGCGCGGTGGCCGGGGCCCTGATGGCCATCGAGCATTGCGAAGCGTACGCACGCAGTGCCGAGATCGCCGCCAATCCGAAGATCGGGCCCTTCGATGGCTTCAAGGCAAACCGCAAGCCGTTCCTCGAGGTGATGCAGATGCACCGCGCCGCGGTGTCTGACATCCATCCCTCGTGCCCGGTCTACCTGCTCACGGCCGCCGCGAATTCGGCCGACATGATGGTTGCGCTGGGTGAATCCTACGGGTACCGCAACGCCCAGGCCACGGTGCTCGCGCCGACCGGCACCATCGCCTTCATGATGGACTGCGACACCACGGGTATCGAACCCGACATCGCGCTCGTCAAGTACAAGCTGCTCGCCGGCAAGGGCGACGGCATCATGAAGATCGTCAACCGCACCGTGCCCGAGGCCCTCGCGGTGCTGGGATACGACGAGACCCAGCGCGCCGAAATCCTCGCCTACGTGGAGGAGAACGACACGATCGAGGATGCTCCGCACCTCAGGGAGGAGCATCTGCCCGTGTTCGACTGCGCGTTCAAGCCCCACAAGGGCACGCGCTCGATCCACCACAACGGGCATATCCGCATGATGGCGGCCTGCCAGCCGTTCATCTCCGGCGCCATCTCCAAGACGGTGAACATGCCCGAGGATTCGTCGGTCGCAGACATTGCCGACGCTTATCTGCAGGGCTGGAAGCTCGGCCTGAAGGCGGTTGCCATCTACCGGGAGAACTCCAAGCGCTCGCAGCCCCTGTCCACCACGCGCAACGGGAATACGAAGGGCGCGAAGGTCGAGGTCGCGTCCGGCGACGGCATGTCGACGCCGGAGCCGGAAATCGTCGAGCGCATCGTCGAACGGGTCGTGGAGCGGGTCGTTCACCGCGCCGAACGCAAGCGCCTTCCCGACGAGCGCCCGTCGATCACGCACAAGTTCTCGATCGCGGGCCACGAGGGCTACCTGCATATCGGGCTCTACCCCGATACGCGGATGCCGGGGGAGATCTTCATCACGATGGCCAAGGAAGGCTCCACCATTTCCGGCCTCATGGACGCGTTCGCGACGTCGATCTCGATCGCACTGCAGTGGCAGGTTCCGCTCGAGGACCTGACCAACAAGTTCAGCCACATGCGTTTCGAGCCCTCCGGCTTCACCAACAACCGGCAGATCCCGATCGCCAAGTCGATCATGGACTACATCTTCCGGTACCTGTCGCTCAAGTTCCTGGGAGGGGCCCGTCCGCACGATGCGGATGATGCGCACGTCCACACGCAGACCGCCAAGCTGGTTGCGCCGGCCACGGACTCCGAACAGATCGACATCTTCTCGGCTCCCCCGCAGCCGGTCGACAAGCTCGTCGGAACCACGGTCGAGGCCTTCCTGCAAGGGCAGTCCGCAGGCGCCGTGAAAACCGAGGCCGACCCGCACGCGACGGGATTCCAGAACCAGGAGGACGCGCCGCCGTGCTCCAACTGCGGCTCGATCACGGTCCGGGCCGGATCCTGCTACTCCTGCCCGAACTGCGGAAACACCAGCGGCTGCGGCTGACCTCCGGCAACGAGCACCTCAGGACGTCTTTCCAACGACGTCCGTTTCACGGGGAGCGTCCGGTCCATGGTGGGTGGACCGGACGCTGTTTTTTGTGCCCTCGGTGGCAATAGACGGCGATCCGGGGCGTTACTCACGGGAAACATCCACACCGTCGAACGTATCCTGTGGACGATCCGGCCCCCGCTTCCTCCGGTCCGGGGCATCACCCTAGGAATCCATGAGTACCGTCTGGCGTGAATACGGCGTCATCGGCGTCCTGATGGTCGCCGCGATCTCGGGCTACCTGTGGCTCTCGCGGAATCCCGTCGACATCGTCGCCCAGTCGCTCGACACCCTGTCCCAGCACCTTCTCTCCCTCGTACCCGAAGCCGAGGGGCGCGAGCGCGTGGAATCCTCGCTCGTCGATTTCCGGCGGAAGGTGGAGACACAGGAAGTCACCCCCGAGCAGGTGGAGCGCTTTGCGGCGAGCGTCATGAACCTCGCCAGTGCCGGAGAGCCGCTCGACGCCGCCGACGCGGAACTCGTGGTCCGCATCGCCCTGCAGGACCCTACGGCGCTGCCCGTTCCGAAAGACGTGCAGCGGCGCCCGCCGCCTCCGAAACCCGAGGTGGCGGCGGACGCATGGGAAGCGCTGGGAGAACGGCTGGAACCGATGGTGGCGTTCTATCGCCACGTGCGCAGCGACATCCCGGCCGATTCGGCGCGCTCGGTCGGTCTCCGGTTCTATGCCCAGGACGGAATGCGGGTGGTCGTGGACGATCGTTATCGCGAACGCTTCGCCGAAGCCGAGGCCGCCAAGGCACTCATCGAGGACCGCGCCGTGTCGTGGCGGGCCCACTTCGAAGACGCCACACAGGCCGACCGCGAACGCCAGATGGCCCGTGCGACGAAACTGATGTCGTTCACGCTGTCCAAGCCGGACTCCGGTGCCACGATGAACGTCGACACGGTGGCCATCCGGGCCACGCTCGCCGGGCTGGCCAGCCTGCGCCGCCTCGAATCGCTCGGTGTCCTGACCGAAGGCGACCTGGACTCGCTTGCCGCACGGCTCGAGGCCGACGTCGAGAACCTGGTGCGGCAGTCGATCCTCATCACCGTCGTACCTCCGCCCCCGCCTCCTCCCCCCACGGCCACGGCAACGTCGCGTCCCCGGAGCCGCGTTCCATGAAAGTCGCCAAGCTTTTCCGGTGGGAAGCCGCACACCGGTTGCCGTGGCACGAGGGAGCCTGCTGCCACCTCCACGGCCATTCGTACCGCATGTTCGTGGAGATCACCGGCCGACCCGATTCCCGGGGACTGCTGGTCGATTTCAAGGAATTGAAGGAATGGCTGACGCCCCTCGTCCAGGCGTGGGACCACGCCACGATCGTGGACGAGAGGGACGGGGATCTGCTGGACGTGGTCAGATCCCGGGGATGGAAACACGCGGTGCTCCCCTTCGACACTACCGCCGAGAACCTCTGCCGATACGCCACCGAGTGGCTCGCCGCGACGAAGGCCGAACGGCTCAGGGAACTGGGCATCCGGCGCATCGTGGCGCGGATGCACGAGACCGAGACCAGCTACGCCGAGCATGAACTCGAACTCGGCTGACCGGGGAACCAGGCCGGTCCGGTTCGGCGTCATCGGGCATCCCATCGCGCACAGCCTCTCGCCGGCACTGCACAACGCCGCGTTCCGGGCCCTCGGCATGGCCCGGACGTACGAGGCCTTCGACGTCGCCCCCGCTTCGCTCGAGACCTTTCTTCGCGGTCTCGCCGCGGGCGGCTTTGGCGGCATCAACGTCACCCTTCCGCACAAGGAAGCCGTACTCCGGCTCGTCGAGCGACCCACCGAGCGGGCGATCGCGGTCGGAGCCGTGAACACCGTGACCCTTCTCGACGGCGAGCTGGAGGGCGACAACACCGACGTGAACGGGTTCCTCGCGCCGCTGCACGAGGCCATGTCGCGCCACGGGGTGCGGGTACGCGAGGCGTTGGTGCTCGGCGCCGGCGGCGCGGCGCGCGCCGTGGTGTACGGCCTGCTTCTCTCGCCCGTGCCCGTGCGCATCGTGCTGCTGTCCCGCCGGCCGGAGCAGGCGAGGGCGCTCACCGACTCCCTCGCGCTGACCGTACCCGAGGGTGAGGCGATCCACCCCGGGAGGCTCGATGACGCGGCCCGGTACGCGGCGTCGGCCGACCTCATCGTCAATACCACGCCGCTGGGGATGGTCCCTGGGGATGGCGTCTCACCGTGCCCTCCGGACGTCTTCCGACCGGGACAGATCGCGTACGACCTGGTCTATCGACCCCGCCAGACTCGATTCCTCCTGGACGCGAGAGCCCGCGGGGCCGTCACCGTGGGCGGTCTGCCCATGCTCGTCGAACAGGCGGCCGCCGCCTTCTCGCGCTGGACCGGATCCGAAATGCCCCGGGAGGTCGCGCGGCGCGCCGCCGAGAACGCGCTCGATCACCCATGAGCGCAGACTGGATCCGACCCGTTTCCTTCGCCGGACTCGATGGCATCACGGCGACGTTCACGACGCGGGCCGGCGGCGTCAGTCGGGCTCCTTACGGGTCGCTCAACCTCGGGTCGGGAACCGAGGATGACCGGGAATCGGTGGTCGAAAACCGCCGCCTGGTCACCCAGGCCCTCGGTTTCGGCACGGAGGATCTCGCCGTGGCCGGGCAGGTACACGGCGCCGAGGTCGAAACGGTCGTTGCCGGAGGGCTCTTCCCGGGACGAGACGGACTCGTCACCGACCGCGCGGGCGTACTCCTCGCCATCGTGGCGGCCGATTGCGCCGCGGTCCTGCTCGCCGATCCCGTCGCGCGGGTGATCGGCGCCTGTCATGCCGGCTGGCGCGGCGCGGTCGGCGGGGTAGTGGAGCATACCCTGGACGCGATGGCCGTGCTCGGAGCCGACCGTTCCCGCGTGGCCGCATGGGTCAGCCCGTGCATCGGCTGGCAGGCCTTCCAGGTGGGACCCGAGGTCGCCGAGCGCTTCGATCCGGCCGACATCCGCACCGTTCCCGGAGACGGTCGACCCCACGTGGACCTTGCGGGAGCGATCGTGCGAAGACTCCTCGGGGCAGGCCTGGATCCGTCGGCGGTGTCGGCCGACGGTCGTTGCACGGCGTCGGATCCCGACCGGTTTTTCTCGCACCGGGCCCAACGGGGCATCACCGGGCGCATGATGGGACTCATCGGGCTTCGGGCGGCCGGCACCTGACCCGGTCCGGCGCGTTCGAGGGCCATCGCCCCGACCCCATGCTTTTCGCGCTCGCCCAGATCAATCCCATCGTCGGAGACCTCGAGGGTAACGCCCGCCTGGTCGTGGAGCGCAGCCGGGAAGCCGCCTCGCTCGGTGCCGATCTCGTGGTATTTCCCGAACTGTGCGTGACCGGGTATCCTCCGCTGGACCTCCTGGAAAACCACGCATTCGTCGATGACGTCGAGCGCACGATCTCGCGCATCGCGGCCGACGTCCCGTCCCGTCTCGGCGTGATCATCGGCGCCCCGGTCAGAAACCCCGCCCGCGTCGGAAAGCGGCTGCAGAACGTGGCCATCGTCCTCGAGGACGGACGCGAAACGGCCCGGGTGGTCAAGGCCCTGCTTCCGACCTACGACATCTTCGACGAGTACCGGTATTTCGAGCCCGGAACGCATCGCGACGTCGTGTCCTTCCGGGGCCTGCGACTCGGACTGCACGTCTGCGAGGACATGTGGAACAACGAGGAGCAGGCTCCCTACCACCTCTACGAGGCCAATCCGATCGACGAACTCGCCGCGCTCGGCATCGACGTCTTCGTGAACCTGTCGGCCTCCCCGTTCGCCGTCGGCAAGCACGTGCTGCGCAACCGGGTCCTGTCGGAAATCTGCACCGAGCACGGCATCCCGTTCCTGCTCGTGAACCAGGTCGGGGCCAACACCGAGGTCCTCTTCGACGGGGACAGCCGCGCGCACGCCGCCGACGGCACCCTCGTCGCCTGCGCCCCGTCGTTCGAGGAAGCGCTGGTCCTCGTCGATGTCCATCCGGCCGCCGACGGCGGCCCCACGACCGTCGCCGCGGTACCCGCGGCCGATCCGTCTGCGCAAGCGCGTACCGCGGTGCCGCGCGACGACCTCGCCGACCTGCACGACGCCCTCGTGATGGGCATCCGCGATTACGTGAACAAGACCGGGGCCTTCCGAAAGACCCTGGTCGGGCTCTCGGGCGGAATCGATTCGGCCGTCACGGCGGCGCTGGCGGTGGCGGCTCTCGGCCCCGACCGCGTCGTCGGGGTCACGATGCCCTCCCGCTTCTCCTCAAGCGGCTCGGTCGACGACTCGCTCGCCCTCGCCCGCTCGCTCGGCATCGGGTTCCACGAGATCCCGATCGGCCCCGCGGTCGACGCGTTCGAGGGCATGCTGCAGCCGCTCTTCGCCGGCACGCCGTTCGGAGTGGCCGAAGAGAACCTCCAGGCGCGCGCCCGGGGCGTGACGCTCATGGCCGTCTCGAACAAGTTCGACTACCTGTTGCTCACGACCGGCAACAAGAGCGAGCTCTCGGTCGGGTACGCCACGCTCTACGGCGACATGTCGGGCGGCCTCGCGGTGATCGCCGACGTCTTCAAGACCGACGTGTACCGGCTGGCGGAGCACATCAACGCCCGTCATGGACGCAGCGTGATTCCGCGCTCCACGATCGAGAAGCCCCCCTCGGCCGAACTGCGCCCCGACCAGAAGGACACCGACTCGCTCCCGCCGTACGACGTGCTCGACGACATCCTGCGCCGCTACGTCGAGCGGCAGGAGGACCTCGAGGCCATCGTTTCGGAGACGGGCCACGACGAGGCCTTCGTGGCGCGGATCCTGCGGTTGGTCGACCTCAGCGAATACAAGCGCCGCCAGGCCGCCCCCGGTCTTCGCGTCAGCTCCAAGGCGTTCGGCATCGGGCGCCGCCTGCCCATCGTCATGCGCCGCACCCGCAACGGGCGCCCGTCCTGACCGACCCGGACCCATCCCGATGATCGCCCAGCTCGCCGGCACGCTGCTCGAGAAACATCCGACCCAGGTCGTCCTGGACGTCCACGGCGTCGGCTACGACGTCCTGGTGCCCACCTCCACGTACGAGGCGCTTCCCTCGGTGGGCGCTTCGGCCCGCCTGTATACGCATCTTCACGTGCGCGAGGACGCGATGCAGCTCTTCGGGTTCGCGACCCGTGCCGAGCGCTCGGTCTTCCTCGAGCTGCTCTCGGTGACCGGGGTGGGTCCGAAACTCGCCCTCGCGGCGCTTTCGGCCATGCGCCCGGGCGAGATCCGGTCGCACCTCATGTCGGGCGACGTCGGCTTTCTCGTGCGCATCCCCGGTATCGGGCGGAAGACCGCCGAGCGCCTCGTCGTGGAGTTGCGCGACCGCATGACGCGTCTCGACCTGGGCTCGGACGCCGCCGCCGGCGGCAGCCCGCGCGGCGCACGCGCCGACGCGCTCGCGGCGCTGGAGGCGTTGGGATTCGGCGCCGCGGCCGCCGAAAAGGTGCTGCGCGCGGTCGAGAAGAAGCACCCGGAGGAGACCTCCGTCGAGGCGCTCATCCGCCTCGCGCTGCGGGAACAATAGGTCGCTGCCCCCGCTTCCAACCGCTCTTTTTCCTCCGTTCCCGGCTTTTTTCGGCCGGGCGAGCGGACGGTTCACCGCCCAGCCCTCCCGCAGCCATGCGTTCCGCCTCCCCCGCCCTCGTCGCGGCGCTCGTTCTGTGCACCTCGCTGCCCGCCGCCGCACAGTGGCAGCGCATCGACCAGAACATTCCGCTCGGTGGCCCCTACGCGGCCTCCATCGGCGGCTGGGATTCCGGCTCGCTGGTCCAATTCGTGCTGCAGGGACCGCCCTTTGTCGCGCGTGCCTTCCGCTCGACGGACTCCGGGACCACGTGGACCGAGGCGTCGGCGTTCGGATCCTATTCCTCGCTTCCGCTCTTCGTCTCGTCGCTCGGCGGCCGGCTGGCGGCCGGCGCCATGAACGGGCCGGGTACGGCGGCCATCTTCCTGTTCTCGGACGACGGCGGCGCCACCTGGCGGGAAGTCGTCGCACCGGGTATCGCCAGCCCCCGGGGCATGGCCCGGATCGGAACGACGCATTTCGCGATCACTACCAATACGGTCGCCCGGTCCCAGGACGACGGCCAGACCTGGTCGATGCTCGCCGGCTCGCCGTCGGGCGGCGCCGTGCTCGCCACGTCGCAGGCCGTGTTCGTGGTGTCGGGCATCGGTGCCATCCTCCGTTCGGCAGACCTGGGAGCCACGTGGACGCAGCTGACGGTGCCGCCCTTCAACCTCGTGCACGGATTGTGGAACGTCGGGGATCGTCTGTACGCCCATGCGCTCGTGGGCGACATCCTGGAGTCGAACGACCAGGGCTCGACGTGGAGCTCGCTGCCCACCTTCAACCAGACGGCCTTCCTGTCGGTCGTTCCGTCACCGAACGGGGCGACGTGGTTTCCGTGGACGACCGGGTCGCAGAGCCAGTTCTTCGTGTCGACCGACCGGGGAGCGACGGCGCAGCCCATCATGACCGGGTACCCGGTCGGCCAGGGCGGGCTTCCGTGCGCCGGCACGCCGGTCGCCACGCCGACCCATCTCGTCGTGACCACGCAGTGCTTCAACGCGGCGAGCGGGATCTGGCGGTGGGCCTCCGGCCCTGCACCCACCTCCGTCGAGAGCCCGCAGGCCTACGAAGCGCCGCTGCTGGAGGCCCCGTGGCCGAATCCGACCCGCGCCGGCATCCGGTTCCGGGTTTCCGCCCCGGAAACCGTGCGCTGGGAGATCGTGGACCTGCTCGGACGCCGCGTACGCTCCGGCGTGGCCGACGGACCGGGGCAGACGATCGAGGCCGACCTGGAGGGTGCGGCCCCGGGGCTGTACCTCCTCCGCACGCCGGATCGGCTGTCGGCACCCCGCCCGTTCGTGCTCGTGCGGTAGCCGCCCGGGACGCAGTCTCTCCCGAGAGTTCACGAAATCGGGTGATCCGGGACGCCTCGGCGGCGTTCGGAATGGGCTATACCCTATCCGAAGGCCCCAAGCCATGTCCCGTCCGATCCGCAACATCGCCATCGTCGCCCACGTCGACCATGGCAAGACCACCCTCGTGGACGCCCTGCTGTGGCAGAGCGGCACCTTCCGCGCCAACCAGGAAGTGCGCGAGCGGGTCATGGACTCCATGGACCTCGAGCGCGAGAAGGGCATCACGATCATGGCCAAGAACACGGCCGTGTCGTACAAGGGCACCAAGATCAACATCGTCGACACGCCCGGGCACGCCGATTTCGGCGGGGAGGTGGAGCGTACCCTGCGCATGGTCGACGGCATCATGCTGCTCGTGGATGCGGCCGAAGGGCCGCTTCCGCAGACCCGGTTCGTGCTCTCGAAGGCGCTGGCGCTCGGCCTGCCCGCGATCGTGGTCATCAACAAGATCGACCGGAGCGACGCCCGTCCGCAGGAAGTCCTGAACGAGGTCTACGATCTGTTCATCGACCTCGACGCCCACGAGGAGCAGATCGAGTTCCCCGTGCTGTATGCCGTCGCGCGGGACGGCCAGTGCACGACCGACCTTTCGCAGCCCCTCACGGACCTCGGGCCCCTGTTCGAGACGATCGTGAGCCACCTTCCGGCTCCGGTCGGCGACGAGAGCGCCTCGGTGCAGGTCCTCGTGACCAACGTGGTGCCGGATTCGTACCTCGGCCCGCTCGCGATCGGACGCGTGGTGAACGGGACCCTGAAGGAGCGCCAGCAGGTCCTGCTCTGTCACCGGGACGGGCGCCGCACGGCGACCTCGGTTTCGTCGCTGTTCACGTACGAGGGGCTGGAGCGCGTCACGGCCGCCGAAGTCGGCCCCGGCGACATCGTGGCCGTGGGCGGAATGGCCGGCATCGGGCTTGGCGAGTCCATCGCCGATGCGTTGGACCCGCACCCGCTGCCCGCGCTGCGCGTGGACGAGCCGACGATGTCGATGGAATTCCGCATCAACGACGGGCCGTTCTCGGGTCGCGAGGGCAAGTACGTCACCAGCCGCAACCTGCGCGACCGCCTGCTCAAGGAAGGCGAGACCAACCTCGCGATGCGCATCGAGGAGACCGACTCGCCCGACCGGTACCTGGTGTACGGCCGCGGCGAGCTCCAGATGGCGATCCTCATCGAGCAGATGCGCCGCGAGAACTACGAGTTCTGCGTGGGCAAGCCCCAGGTCATCACCAAGCGCGTCGACGGGGCCGTGCACGAACCGTACGAGATCGCCCTCATCGACGTCGCCGAGGCCTATGTCGGCGCGGTCGTGCAGAAGATGGGCCTTCGCAAGGGCCAGATGACCAAGATGGTCAACCACGGCTCGGGCCGCGTGCGCCTCGAGTTCCAGGTGCCCAGCCGAGGCCTCATCGGCTACCGGACCGAGTTCATGACCGACACGAAGGGCACGGGTATCCTGACCCACCTCTTCGATACCTACCGTCCGTGGGCCGGCGAAATCGACCACCGCGCCACCGGCGCCCTGGTGGCCGACCGCACGGGTCGCGTCACCGGCTACGCCGTGCTGAACCTGCAGGAGCGCGGGGAGCTGTTCGTCGCGCCCCAGGACGACACGTACATGGGCATGATCGTCGGCGAGAACAGCCGCGACGTGGATCTCGAGGTCAACATCACGAAGGAGAAGAAGCTCACGAACATGCGCGCCGCGTCGGCCGACTCGTTCGAGAAGCTGATTCCCCCCCGCCGGTTCTCGCTCGAGGAGTGCATCGAGTTCATCCGCGACGACGAACTCATCGAGGTGACCCCCAAATCGATCCGGCTTCGCAAGCGGTACCTCGACGCGAACGAGCGCAAGCGCATGGGCACGGTCACGGCTTCCGAGTGATCCCGGGCCCTCTGACCGGCGGATGGGACGGTACGGGGCACTTTTTGCGGTCCTGCGGCCGGACGGATCCCACGCGGCGCATGATGGAGTACCTTGCGGTTCCCATCATCCCCGTGAGGTAAACGATGTTTCCCAGATTCGCACGCACCGCCGGTCTGTGCGTAGCGCTGACGCTTCTCGCCGGTTGCAGCCTGATCGATGACCAACTCAACGAAGCCGTCCCGAGCTTTCCCGTCTCGGACGGCGTCTTCGGGCTGAACGGCGACCAGGGCGCCGAGGCCACCGGGACATTCTCGGCGGCCGGCAAGGCTTCCGACATCGAGGCCACCGCGGCACTGTCGCTCTCGAGAACGTTCGACGACGTCGACGCGGGCGATTTCTCCGAGATCACCGAACTCACGACGACCCTCGGCCTCGCCGTCCTGACGGGCAACGTCGGTATGACGCTCGTCCGGGGTTCGGCCGCCTCGCTGCCCGCGACCGTTTCGGTGACGGGCTGGGCGCTGGACTGGCTCATCGAGGACGCCACGCACCAGGGCGCCGCGGGCCTTTCCACGCCCTCGGGCAACCCGATCGTCTCCGGCGCGCCCGTGACGTTCACGCGCGCCGCCGGATGCGCCGCGACCGCCGCGTCGTGCGGATACACCACGACCGACGTGGCTGCCCTCCAGGGCCTCTTTCCGATCGAGATCACGCAGGAAGCGTACCTGAACCAGCTGACCTCCATCGTGATGACGCCGAGCGGCGGCACCAACTCCCCCAATTCGCTCGATCTGACGCTCACGGTCACCGTTTCGAACCCGGGCGCTGAAGTCGCCGGGATCCAGGTGACGGTCCGGGTCGCCGAATTCGAGACCTCCGTAACCCCCATCGTGTTCTGAGGACGCCATGCACCACACGATTTCGATCCGTCGCGTGATGCCGGCCGTTGCGCTGGTCGTCGCGCTGTTCGCGGGCCGCCCCGCCGTGGCCCAGGTCTCGATCTCGGTCGGCCCGCACGTGTCCACGCTCGGTGTCGGGCTCTCGGGCGAGGTCCGGCTGCTCCGGCTCGTCGGGGTGTCGGCCGAGTACAATTTCGCGCCGCTCTCGACCTTCGAACGCGAGGGCTTCAGCAACCGGTTCGTGGTCGAGCCGACGCTCGGAGGCGGCATGATCCTCGTCATGCTGCATCCCGGCGGCGGCAAGTTCGCGATCGGGGGCGGGCTCATGCAGGGCGGCCTCGCCGCGGACGGCACGATCTCCCTCGATTCGGGCTCCGGCGCGACGTTCGACATCAACGGCAGTTCCTACTCGGCGGCGCAGGTAGGCTCGCTGATCGGCGAGTTCGAGTACGGATCCACGCAGCCCGCGTTCGCGCTCGGCGTGACCGGTCGCGGATTCAACTTCCTCCTCGGCGCTGCGCTCGCTACTCCGGAACTGGATGCGCGGGCCACCGGTCCGATCGCTTCCGATCCGTCGTTCCGCGCCGACCTCGACGCGGAGCTCCAGGATGCCCGGGACGACCTCGAGCAGATCCCCGTTTATCCCTACATCCGCCTGGGCTGGCACTTCGGGTTCTAGCGCCCGACGACCAGCGTCGTGCTCGCCGCCCGGTTCCCGGCGGTGACGCGCACCAGGTATGCACCCGTCGGGAGTCCCTGCGTGGGCAACTCCAGTTCGAGGGCCCGTCCCGCGCTGCGGGGCGGGCTCTCGTGCGTTGCGACCCGGCGACCGAGCAGGTCGTAGAGGTCCACGCGAAGTACCGAATCCCGATCCGTGTCGATTCGGACGAAGGCCGCGCCCGCGCTGGGGTTCGGGTACGGCGCCGACACCGAAAACGAGGGAAGGGGCGATTCCGGGGCCTCGGACCGCGTCGAGGACCGGGGATCGTAGCGGAAGAGCCCTCCGCCGTCCGATCCCGCCCAGGCTACGCCTTCGTCGTCGAAACCCAGGGACGTGAGTCGCAGCGCACCGGCGAGTCCCAGGTTCTCGGGGATCCAGGTCGAACCGTCGTACCGGTAGGCGCCGCTTCCGAACGTCGCGATCCACGGCCGGCCGGCGGGATCGAACGCGATGGCGCGCACGTCCTCCGATCCCATGAGTCCCGAGCCGACCCCGTGCCAGAGCGCGCCGTTGTCGGTGGATCGCAGTACGCCGGCATAGCGGGTACCCGCCCAGAGGGACCCGTCGGGCCCCTTCGCGAACACCCCGGCGTCAAACCAGGAAACGGTGGCGCCGACCAGCATCGACCACGTGCCTCCGGACCAGACGTACGAGTCCCAGGCGCCGCCCGCGAAGAGGCGATCACCGTCGACCAGCAGGGAGAGGACATCCCGCGACGCCCCGTCGTCCCCCTCGATGGCGAGCGAGGTCCACTGGCCTGCGCGAAGGCGCCAGACCCCTCCCCAGTAGCCCATGTACACGGATCCGTCGGCGCCCTTGGCCAGGTCGCGCACTCCGGGCAGACCCGGCGGCCCGAGTTCCTGCCATGCGCCGCCGGAATACTTCCGGAGGCCGGCCGCCGTGGCGGCGAGCAGCGATCCGTCGGTGTCCACGAGCACACTTCGCGTCGCGGTCACCGAGGCTCCCGGATCGTCGAGCAGTTCCCACGTTCCGGCCTGCCGGTCTCCGCGGAACACCCCACCGGCAGTGGCCACGTAGGCCTGGCCGGACGACGTGATCGCCAGGTCGGCGACGGAACTCGTCAGGCCCTGGTTCGAGGCCTCGTACGAAAGTCCCCGGTTGCCGGACAGCAGGATGCCGCGACCCGTCGTTCCGACGAGCACCGTGTTGCCGGAAGCATGAACGGCCGTCAGCACCGTGGGCGCCGCGGCCGCCGTGTGCCAGGTGACGCCCTCGTCGTCGGTGTAGAGGATGCGGCGGTAGGCCGCCGCGTAGATCCGTCCCGCGGAATCCTGCGTGAGCGCGTCGATGCGCAGCGGTGCTTCGCGCGGCTCGACGCACGTCCAGAGCCTGCCCTCGGAGCGCGAGCGGTAGAGGGAGCAGGTCCCGTTCACGGGCACCAGGCCGGCAAACAGGGTTCCGTTCGGCGTGCGAAGCAGGGCGCGCACGTTGAGGTCGGCGAGCCCGAGCGAGGCGAGCTCCCAGGTGCCTCCCCGGTTCGGAGAACGATGGATGCCCAGGGGTGTGGCCGTGAGGACGGTATCGCCGTAGGCGACCAGGGCATAGGTCTGCTGCCGCTTTCCGCCGGAGACCTGGGTGCGCCAGGTCTGGCCTCCGTCCGTCGAGATCCCGAGGCCGGATCGCTCTCCGGCGTACAGCACCCCGTTCGTGGACCGCACGAGGGTCGACACCGTGCCCCGGCGGTCGATCTGGATCCACCCCCCGGGCGTCAGGCGATGGATCGAGCCGAACTGCGTACCTGCCAGCAGCGTGCCGTCGGGAAGCGAAAGGAACGCCGTGACGTCGATCACCGCGGCCGCGCCGTCGGTATCGTCCCGCTGCCACGTGCGCCCGCCGTCCGTCGAGACGAACAGGCCGCCCGGCGTGCCGGCGTACCAGTCCCCGTGCGCGACGAGCGCACCGACCGACGTGCCTCCGTACGGGCCGTCGGCCGGCAGCCAACGCACCTGGCCGACCGCGGTCGGCACGGCGGTCAGCAGGAGAAGCGCCAGGAAAAGCCTGTTCACGGTCGGATGGGATTATCCCTCCCGGTATCGTCCGGTCCCCGGGGGCTTAAAGCAGGCCTGCCCTCGTCGCCGCCTCGCGCAACGCCGTTTCGGCTTCCGGCGACAGATCGCGCGGAACCGTGACGAGGATCGTCACCATCAGGTCGCCCGTGCCCTCGTCGGTGAGCAGGCCCTGGCCCTTCAGGCGGAGGATCTCGCCCGGCTGCGCGCCGCGTGGAATCGACAGGCGGAGCGTCTTTCCGTATGGAGTCGTCACGCTGCGCGAGGTGCCGAGGATCGCCTCGAGCGCGTTCACCCGGACCGAAGTGCGCAGATTCGTGCCGTCCCTCTCGAATTCCGGGTGTGGCGTGACGTGAAAGCGCACGTACAGGGCCGCCGACCCTCCTTGGGATCGTGAGCGCACCCGCACACGGTAGCCTTCCTTGACACCGCGCGGGAAGGGCACCCGAACGCGGCGCCCGTCCGGAAGGTTGACCTCGGCCTCGCCCCCCTCCAGCATCTCGTCGAACGAAAGCCTGACGTCGATCTCGGGGCTGACCGCTCTCGGCCCCCGGGGCGGCTCGTCGGCACCGCCGAACATGCGGCCGAACAGGTCCCCCAGGCCGCCGAGAATCGAATCGTCATCGGCTTCGGGCGCCTGCCCGTAGCGCACGAACGTGCCGTCCGGGGCACGGTAATACCGCCCTCCGGCCGACGTCTCGAACGGCTCGCCGCCGAAACCAGGGCGGCGCGAACGGTCGTACGCCCTGCGCTTCGCTTCGTCGCCGAGCGTTTCGTAGGCCTCCTGGACCCGCTTGAAGCGTTCCTCGGCACCCCGGTCGCCCGCATTGCGGTCCGGATGGTGCGTGCGCGCGAGCTTGCGATAGGCCGCCTTGATCTCGTCGGCCGTCGCCTTCTCGCTCACGCCGAGGGTCTCGTAGTAATCCTTGCGCGCCGCCATTCCGATCGGTGTCGGGCATTGGTTATCATACGAACGAGTCGCCGAAACGTGCCGTCCCATGTCCATCCGGAAAGTCCTGGTCGCCAACCGCGGAGAAATCGCGCTGCGCGTGATGCGGACCTGCCGTGAACGCTCGATTCCGACGGTCGCAGTGTTCAGCGAACCCGACCGATCCGCTCCCCACGTCCGGTTCGCCGACGAGGCGTACGCCATAGGTCCGGCAGCGTCGTCCCAGTCGTACCTCGTGCAGGAGCGCATCCTCGAGGTGGCGCGCCGTTCCGGAGCCGACGCGATCCACCCGGGGTACGGGTTCCTGTCCGAGAACGCATCGTTCGCCGAGGCGTGCGCGTCGGCCGGCATCACGTTCATCGGGCCGCCGCCGGACGCGATTCGAGCCATGGGCGACAAGAC
>JANJTM010000042.1 GCA_024711125.1 Rhodothermales bacterium | reverse complement strand
GTTCGGCCCCGGTGGGCCTGGAAGTGCACGGCGAGGCTTTTGCGTTCGACCGGGTAGGGCACACGGAAAACACGACCTTCTACCGGTACCGGATCCTGTACCGGGGCGAGGCGCCGCTCACCGAGGCCTACGTCGGGGTGTATGCCGACGTGGACCTGGGCGATTTCGGCGACGACTGGGTAGGCACCGACTCGACTCTGGGCCTCGCGTTCATGTACAATTACGACAACGAGGACGGGGGCGGGGAGGGCTACGGCACGCCTCCGCCCGCCATCGGATTCGATCTGCTCCAGGCCCCGATGGTGCCCTCCCCGGGCGATACGGCGCGGCAGAAGGGCCACGTGATCCCCGGCCACCGGAATCTCGACGCGGCCCTCCTGTATCATCTGAAGAGCAGCGGATACTACGGCGAGCCTGTCAGCGCCGAGGGATACTATCGAAATCTCACGGGTCACTTCATCAACGGTGATCCTATCACGTACGGCGGCCGCGGCTTCGATTTCTCCACGACGCCGACCCGCTATGTCTTCCCGGGAGATCCGATCACCAACGCCTTCTGGTCGATGCGGAATTCCGATGGCCTCGGGACGAGCCTCTCGCCGGGCGACAACCGGTTCTACCTCTCGGCCGGGCCGTTCGGGATGCAGCCCGGTGACGAGCAGGAAATCGTGTTCGCGGTCGTCTGGGCGCGGGGCGCCGACAATTTCGACTCGGTGAGGGCACTGCGCGAAGCCGATCGAGAGGCCGACAACCTGTACGCGGCGAAATTCGACGTGGGGCGAGCGCCCGACCCCCCGGAGGTGACGGTCATCGAAGGCGACGGGCGGGTGAAATTGCAGTGGTCCTACTCCCCGGAGTCGAACAACTACCTCGATTCGTATCGCCAGACGGATCCGTTCGTAGCAGGTGCGTCGTATGAACTGGAGGGGTACGAGGTGCTGCGGTATCGCGAGGCAGGGGACGCGGTCGGGAGGGTGGTGGCGGTCTACGACCGCGTGAACGGCGTGCGGCGCGTGATGGAGACGGCGGTGGGCGACTTGCAGTACGTCGCGGCCGAGGGCACCGACGCGGGGATCGCTTCGAGCCACGTGTTCGAGGGCCTGGCGAATCACCAACTCTACCACTTCGGGGTGCGCGCGTACGCGTATGGTGCCCGATCCACCCCGCACGTCTGGCGTGGCACGGCGACGCGGGTCACGGCGGTTCCGACCCTCAAGGGCTCCCTGGCAGCTGCCGAGGCGCTGGATGCGATAGGCATCGTGCCGAATCCCTACCGCGGCGCGTCGGCCTACGAGGTGGACGGTCGCGTCGGCGAAGTGCGGTTCACGAACATGCCCGACGTCGCCACCGTCCGCATTTTCACGCTGAGCGGAACCCTGATCCGGACCCTGTTCAAGAACGGCCCGGACTCGATTCTGCGCTGGAATCTCGAGACCGACAACGCCCTGGTGATCGGGAACGGGGTGTACCTCGTCCACATCGAGGTGCCGGGCATCGGCGAGAGGGTGCTCAAGTTCGCGGTCGTTCGCCAGCGACCGTTTGGGGCGAGGCTGTAGGGGGCGCCTCGGCGGACGCGGCGCTCAGAAGTCGCTCCTGACCAGCCGGATGCCAGCAGCGCCCGAGGTTATCAGGCGCAGGTACGAAGTCGCGTACCCGAGGGTGGCCGCGAAGCTGCCTCCGCGCGCCAGGCCCTGCGAACCGGTTTGCGGTCCTACCGGGTCTACCTCCGGGGCCGAGCCGTAGTACTCCGGGTCATACCAGTCCTGGACGATCTCTGCGGCATTGCCATGCATGTCGTAGAGTCCCCAGGGATTGGGCTTCAGGACTCCGGTCGGGTGCGCATTTCCGCCTGAAACGGGAGAGTACCACGCGTACTCCGGGGCGACCGAGAGGTCGTCTCCGAACGAATAGTTGGTGGTAGTGCCCGCGCGGGCCGCGTATTCCCACTCGGCCTCGGTGGGCAGGCGATAGCCACGGCACTCGTACGGATTTCCGAGCAGGGTTCCGCTCGCGTCGTAGCACGGATCGAGGCCCTCAGCGGCCGAGACCGCATTGGCGAGGCGCGCGATGTTCTGGCGGCTGGCGCCGGTAACGGGCAGGCGGAAGTCGGTCGGGTTGACCGTGCTGGTAGGCGACGCGAGCGGGTAGAAGTCTCCGGCCCTGATCTCGAAGATCGAAATCCAGAAGGGGCGGGTGAGCGTGACCTCCCGCGCGGGTCGATGACTGGAGTGCCCGAAGTCGGCGCCCATGACGAACCGGCCCGCGGGAAGGTGGGTCATCTCGATGCCCGACGCATTGGCGAGGGTCTCGAACGGGGCCGGATCGCGCTGCGACATCGATACCGACCATTCCGGGCCCAGGGTGATTCGCCGTCCGTCGTGCACCGCCAGGCGCCAACGGTAGGTGCGACCCGCCGTGAGGCTGGTGGTGGGCCAGCCCGCGGATGGCAGGTCGGTCTCGACCACCAGTTGACCCGCCTGGTCATAAAGGAGCACGGCGACCTGCAGCGGATCGCCGTCCGGATCGCTCGCTTCCGCCCACAGAGGGAATCCGGGTGGTACGGTCGAGCCGTCGGCCGGGGAGGGGGCGGTCGGTGCATCCGGGGGACGGTTCGACGGTGCGCTCGTCGGGACCGACCGGGCGATCCGCATGCCGTTCCGGGAATCCCGATTGGTCGGGCTCTTCGATGCGCGATACGAGCTGCGGGCATCTGCTGCGTCGTACTGGCTGGATATGGGGCCGCCTCGCTGGACCCGGTTCGTCCCGGTGGCCTCTCCGCGCGGATCCTCCCAGGCCCCGGCGTCGAGGTACGCGGTCCGCCCGTACAGGTCCTCGACGAACTCTCCGGCGTTCCCCAGGATGTCGTGAAAGCCCCACGGGTTCGGAAGCAGCGCTCCGACCGGCTGCACGGTGTATTCGGACGGCGTGCTCGAGGACGACACCACGAAGCGGGCGTACAGCGGGAGATCGATCGACCGGTCTCCGAAGAAATACCGGGTCGTCGTGCCGGCGCGCAGGGCGTATTCCCACTCGGCTTCCGTCGGATACCGATACCCCGGGCACTGGAGGAGATCCATCTCGGGAACGCCGAGCGGGGTGTAGCAGCGGGCCAGCCCCTCGCGCACCGAGAGTTCGTTGAGGAACGCGATCCCCTCCAACCACGAGAGTCCGGCCGCGCGGTTACCCCAGGCGTCCATGTTGAGCGGGACCTTGCCGGTTACCGCGCGATACTCCTCGGCGCGAACCTCGTACCGGCCGAGCCAGAACGGTCTGGTGATGGCCACGGGATGGGCCGGGTATTCCACGTGGCCGTTCACGTTCGAGCCCATCACGAACACCCCGGGCGGCACTTCGAGCATCTGGGATCCGGCGGCGTTCACGAACCCCGGGAAGAGCCGGATGACGGCGCTCGTGGTCTGGCGCACGTCCACGTAAAAGGTGCCGTCGAGGTGACCGGGGGCCGAGGCGCGGAGTTCGTACTCGCCGGCTGCCGGACCCTTCGCTGCGTGGGCGGGCGGAATCAGCACGGTCGCGGTTCCATCGACCCAGGCGACCGGTTCCGGGGCGGGGTGTTCGACCTGTGCCGATTCCGACCATGCCAGGGAGGCGATCTCCATGCCACCGGCGGAGTCCGCGACCCGGCCCGCCACCACGAAGGACGCGGTTCGAGGCGGCGAACCCGGCTTGGCGAGCGACACGAGATAGAGGCCTCTGGCGAGGCCTGCCGCGTCGATTTCGAGGACGTGCGAGCCTGCCGACAGGTCGTGTTCGAGCATCGCGACGCGGCGGCCGAGCAGGTCGAAGAGGTGCGCCTCCACGCGGGCCGCCGCATCCAGCGAGACCGGGATTCGCGTCACGCCGGCCGCGGGGTTCGGCCACGGCGCGCCGACCCGGAAATCGGCAGTCGGCAGGGTCTCGGTCGATACACCCGAGACGGTGAAGTCGACGACTCCGTTCGCGTCCGTCACGAACTGGTCGACCAGCGCACCGGCCAGGTAGAGT
>JANJTM010000036.1 GCA_024711125.1 Rhodothermales bacterium | reverse complement strand
GCCTCGGCTGACCTCCCGCGCCGGATCGCGAACGGCAGGTACAGGAGGAAAAACAGCGCGAGCGCCACGCCCTCGAGGTACAGGATGTACGTCGGCCACGGCGGCAGCAGGTCCACGATCGACGCGGTCGCCGGCTTGGCGTTCACGTACAGGTAGTTCGACCCCAGCGCCAGGTTGACGAAAAACATCACGAGGGCGGCGAGATTCAGCGTTCCGAACACCATCAAGAACTGCCGGAATTGCGGGCGGAAGCCCTCCACGATCGCGACCCAGAGCCCCGCCGTGACGAGCGCCGAGTGGGAAAAGATCGTCTCGATCGCCACGTAGTGCGGCAGGCCGTACGCCCCGGCGTCAGGTGTCAGTACCCCCTGGATCGCCCCGGCGATTCCGAAAAAGTAGACGAACGGGTACGTCCGCCGGAATCCGAAGAGGAACGTGAACCCGGTCAGGTACAGCATCGCGCCGCACATCTGGAGCGGAAGGTGCAGGTGCAGCTCCCACGTGCCGTGCGTGAGTCGCCATACGTTCAGGAGCAACTCGTCGAGGATCAGGGAGGCGCCGAAAATCCGGCGGATGGTCGCGCGCTGCGCCTCGTCGGCCCGCAACCCCGTGCGCAACAGCCAGGTAGCGGCCGTCGCGACGAACGCGAGCGCGAGGAGGTGTCCCGGCCCGAAGAGATCGAACGGGGCGCCCGTGTAGTGGGGGGAGAGGTAGTCGAGCATGGCGGATGATCGGGCGCGGGGCGCCAACGGCGCAAGTGCCGCGCCGTCACGCCAGCCACCACACCGCCAGACCCGCCCTCACGGCCCACAATCCCGTGCGCAGTGCGTTCGTGCGGATCAGCCGCGTCGCGAGGTCCCGGTCGAACCCTCCGGCGAGCCGATCGTGGAGCGGAACCTGCACGAACACGGTCGAACTCCAGATCCCGGCGAGGCAGGCGATGCCGGCCCACGCGACCGGGGATGCGGAATGAAGCACGACGAGGCCCACCGCGGCCCCGAGTTCCGCCAGCATCAGCGGCCCGACGACCCACGTGATGCGGCGCGTGTGCTCGCGGTGATACGCGATGAACTCGTCGGGACCCACGCGCAGGAACTGCGGATAGACGACCCACTGGACGGTCAGGATGACGCCCAGCATGGCCCAGGTGGCGGCGGCGTGGAGGATCTGCATGGATGCGGAAGGTTCGTGGCCCAGTGTACGAGTCGCCACGCAGCCGCGCCCGTGGGAGGTGATGCACGAATGCAGGAGGCTGGGTAGACGCAGGAAGCCTTCGGAAGACGACCGGCGGCACGGGTATCTGCCGGCCCCCGGTGAACTCCGCGATCATCCGACTCGCCGCTCCCGCGGCCCAAGTGCATGCCGCCCATCGGGATCCATGCCTTGCCCCGCTGAAGGACCCATCCCTACGAAATCGTCAATCGGTGCGACGCGGTCCTACGCGAAGATCACAGGTCTCCCGGTACCGCGGAAACGACTCCGCGGGTAACGTGCGAAGAATTTCCCTGCGGCCGGCCTGCACGACCCGGATTCGTCTGTCCTCGATGCCGCAGAGGCGCAGTCACATCCACTGGAGCTCGGCGATCAGCTTCCCCGGGTTTCCGGCTGCAGGAGCCGGGCGCCCATTCGAGAGCGCGCGACCACTCGCCCTGCCCCGCACCCGAGAAAAATAATGGGTAGGAAAGCAGGCTCCGCTGATGCGCGCTATCCGACGGAGTTTCCGAATGTGGCCATATCAATCATCGCTTCGGCCGTCCTGAATCTGACGGTTGTATTCGGCGTCACGGCCCAGAATTTCGTTGTCACAAGCGTTGCTGATATGCCCGATGCCGATCCCGGCGACGGTATCTGTGCAGCCGCGGACGGATCCTGTACGCTCCGGGCCGCCGTCATGCAGGCGAATGTCGTTCCAGGTCCCGGCAGCATCACGCTGCCGGCCGGATCGTTCGTTCTCGCGATCCAGGGCGTCAACGAGGACAACGCCGCGCTCGGCGACCTGGACATCCTTGGAGAGCTGACGATCTCCGGCTCCGGACCCCTGTTGACGAGGGTGGATGCCGCCAGCCTGGATCGGGTGTTCGATGTATTCCCGCCCGGCCTGGTCGTGATCCAGGATCTCGCCGTCACCGACGGATTGGGAGATGGTGGTGGGATACTGAACAGGGGTTCCCTCGCATTGCGGCGCGTTCTCATCGAGAAGAACCGGGCGTACAACTGGGGCGGAGGGATACATAATCTCGGGACCTACAACGCGGCCCCTGTGACATTGTCGATTCTCGAGTCCACGGTTCGAGGCAACCGGACGATTGGGTCGACGGCGGCGGCCGGCGGCGGCGGAATACTGAACGAGGGTCACCTGGAGATAACCGGATCCACCGTCTCAGGCAACATGGCGGGCAACGGGACGCAAGGACGTGGCGGAGGCATCTACAATATCGACTCGACGCTCACCGTGATAAACAGCACGATTTCGGGCAATAGCGCTCTGAACGGCGGTGGCCTTTTCAACCGGTACGGGACCGTCGACATGCATCATGTGACCGTAGTCGGCAACAGCGCGCATGACGAGGGCGGTGGGCTGTGGAACTATTCGGGGTCCTTCACGGCGCCGGGCGGCAGGCTGACGAACAGCATCGTCGCGAATAATCTCCCGACCGACCTCAAGGGCTCGTTCGGCACCACGGCATACAACCGGATCGGCGATACCTCGGAAACGCTGAACGGCACAGGCGACCTGACCGGGCAGATCGTTCTCCTGGGACCGCTGGCAGACAACGGCGGACCCACACAAACCCACGAGCCCCTGGTCGGAAGTCCCGCACTCAATGCCATTCCGGCGGCGAATTGTCCGCAGGGCGACCAACGGGCCGAGCCGCGGCCCCAGCCGCCGGGAGGAAACTGCGACGTCGGGGCCGTCGAGGTTCAATCCCTCCGGTTGCTCGTCGACTGCCTGGTGGGCAGCGATGCCAGCTCGGGCATGACGTGGACACCCGGTCCCAACGGGGCTCTCCGGACCCTTCAACGGGCGCTGCAGATCGCCGAGCCCGGCGACGAGATCTGGGTTGCCGGCCGGGGCGATCTATGCGTCTACACGCCGTTGGCGGGCATTCTCTCGACGTCCACCACGGCTCGCGCCGAGTCCTTCATGCTGGAGCCCGGCGTTGCGATATACGGCGGTTTCGATGGCGAGTACGACAGGCATCTCCGCAACTGGCACGCTCACCCGACGATCCTGAGCGGCGAAATCGGAGATCCCGGCACGGCCACCGACAACAGTCTCCACGTGGTGAACGCGGGCGGGGCAGACCAGAACACCGTGCTGGACGGCTTCGTGATTCAGCACGGGTTTGCGCAGGGGACACAAGACCCGCTGCACTTCACGAATCCGAACTGGGGTGGCGGAGTCTATTCGGAGGGGTCGCCCGTCCGGCTCAACAACCTCGTGATCCGGCAGAACAACGCAGATCAACAGGGGGGCGGCCTGTATACACGAGGCGGAAATCCGCGCGTTTCGAACAGCCTGGTGGCCGAGAACACGGCCAAGGCCGGATCCGCCTGGTACATGGACAGCGATGGCCACCCAGTCGTCGTCAATGTCACCTTCATGAACAACGAGACGGTCGACCAGGGTTCAGCCGACATCCATTATTGGGCAGCTTTCCCCACGTTCACGAACAGCATCCTCTGGGATGCAGGCGATCCGGTCATCTCCATGTCGCAGCCCAACGCGACCTTCGTGTGTTCGCTCGTATCAGGAAGCGGCGGATCGGGTGCCTGGAACCCTGCGATCGGCACCGACGGCTCGCCCGGAACCTGCCAGAACATCGACGTGGACCCGGACCTCGGCGTCGATTTCATTCCGTCACCCGGTTCTCCCGCCATCGATGCAGGGCATGACGCGGACCTTGTCGCGGACCTCGACGATCTGGACGGCGACCTGGATGTGTCCGAGGGGATTCCGTTCGACCTTGCAAAGGCCGACCGAATTCAAGGTCAGAGGGTTGACATGGGGGCGTACGAGGCGAGCGAATCGACCGAAGTGTGCGGGATCAAGTTCGACGACACGGACCTGGACCATGAGTATGACCCGGGGACCGACCCTCCACTCGCCGGATGGACCATCCACCTCAGCCAGAATATGGCGGTGGTTGCCACCGCGGTCACGGACGCACAGGGGGCATACTGCTTCGAGGACGTTCCGCCGGGGCAGTACCTGGTCTTCGAAGAGCCGCAGGACGGCTGGATCCAGTGCTTCCCTACGACGTCCGGAGGCGTCTACCAGGTCACCGTCTCCGAGGGCCAGAGCATCACCGGACTCCACTTCGGAAACGGCTGCGGCGCCACGGAGGCGCTCGTCGTGAATACAGGGTTCGATCACGTCAGCGGGCAGGTCTACGGTCCGCCGAGCACGAACGACGGCACGAACTCCGTATCCACGCAGGACGCGTTCTGGACGATCGCGGCGAACCCCGAGCCGGGCTGGACTCCTCCACAGCCGGCCGATGTGATTTCGCCCATACCGCCCTTCGCACCGCCCACGCAATGGGAAAACTGGGCGCCGGCCCAGCTGTCCGTGCCCGGATCGGTACCGAGTTCGTGGATCGGCGGTCGGACAACGCTGATACCGCCCCTCGTGGGTACGGGCCCTGGTCAGCTGCCGTACGACTTCAACTTCGACACCGTCGGCCTCTACACGTATCGATTCAAGTTCTGCGTGACCGACACCGTGGAGGCGCTGAGCTTCGATCTCAGGGTCCTGGCTGACGAAAGCGCGACACTGCATCTTTCCGAGGCCGGGGTACGCTTCTTCGACTTCGCGCCGCCGGTCGCCGGGTTCAACACGCCTACAGCCGTCGCCCAGACCGTCACCTGGACCTTCGCTCCGACCGCGGATTACGCACTGGAAGTGGACGTGGTCAACGTTGCGCCGCGAGGCTGGACCGGCCTGAATGTCGTGGGGACCGTCTCGGGCCCCGGGGTCTTTTTCCAGGACCACGTTTGCTGTTCCGGAAACGGGTTCATCACGGGTTCGAAGTTCGACGACGAGGACGGAGACGGCACCTGGGACCTGGCGACCGGCGAAGCCGGTGAAGGAGGTGTTCTGATCACGCTCACGAACCTGGCGAACGGGCAGCAGCAGACCTTCTGGACGAACCCCGACGGTTCGTATGCCTTCGAGGTGCCTCCGGGCATGTATTCGGTGGCGGAGACGGTTCCGGCGGGTTCCTACCAGACCTTCCCCGCTTCCGGGGTCCATGCTCCGGTCTATGTCAACGCGGGGCAGGTAGTCTCGAACCTGGATTTCGGTAACGCCCCGGCGACATGCCAGTACGTGCACCTCGACGTCAGCGGTACACAGGCCAATCCGATCTACGAGCTGACCGTCGAGAATATGGGTCCGGGCCCGGCCGCCGGTCTGACCATCTTCTCGCTTACTCCGGGGGTATTCGTCAGTCCTACGTTTTTCGGCTTCTCGACGCCCCTCTCGGTAGGAAGCAGCGCGACGGTCGCGCTCACCTTCGCGGGTGGCCCGTCTGCAGAGATCGCCGTAGTCCTCAGGGGACCGTACGACCCGTCGACCGACGCGAACGACTGGTGCTGCCGCGCCGATACCCTGGCGGTTTCCGGTCTACCCAACGGAACGGGCATCGAATCGAGCGACGTACCGGAGCGTTTTGAATTGCATCAGAACTACCCGAATCCGTTCAGTGGGGTGACGCAGATCGGATATGACCTGAGGGAGTCTGCCCACGCTCGGCTGGTAGTCTTCGACATGATGGGACGCCTCGTCGAAACCCTGGTGGACGAAGTACGCGCGGCCGGGCGATACGCGGTCGCCTTCAGAGCGAACGATCTGGCGAGCGGCGTCTACGTCGTGCAGTTCTCGGCAGGCGACGCCGTCCGGTCGAGGCGCATGGTGCTGACCCGCTGAGCGCCTTCCCGGGGATGAGCGGAAACCCGCTCACGGCCACCTCACGCCCCGGACGACACGTCTCCGACGAGCGTCCCGCTGACCCGTTCGGCGACTCCCGTCGACGCTGCCACCTGGCGGAACCCGCCTTGGCAGCGGCCCTCCTTGGCGTCGGGGTCGATGCACTCCTTGCAGGGAAGGTCGAGGGTCCGGTCATCCCACGAGACGGCACGCTGCTCGACTATCTCCTGGAATCGCTGGTGACCCAAAGCGCGGGCGTACGCGCAGCACGACGAGGCCGGCGTGGGGCACCTGCGAGCCAAGGACGGTCGCCGGGAAATCGACCTCGTCGTGGAGCGGGCGGATCGGAACGTCGTGGCCCTCGAAGCAAAGCTCGGCTCGACGGTGGAAGCCGGCGATCTGCGCCATCCGCTCTGGCTGCGTGAGCGGATGGGACCCGATTTCCTGGTCGGAATCGTCGAGCACACGGGCAGCCGCGGGTATCGACGGACCGACGGAATCGCGGTGGTTCCGGCGGCGTTTCTGAGGGCGTGATCATTCCTCTTGCGCGGCCAGCCTGACCGCCCGAAGGGGCGCTTACAGCCCGTTGGGAATGCCGGTACCATCTTGCCGACGACGGAACAAGGAAATTGCATTTGGCGGAACACACGGATTGCAAACGACGGAGTGATTACATTGCACAAGACGGAGCGATGATGAAAGAGCTCTGATACCACCGTTTAGACAACGATCCGATGGCCTATCTCCCACGCATCGTCGACGACGAACTCAGCCGCCGCCTGCGGTCGGCCGGTGCCGTGGTCATCGAGGGTCCGAAAGCATGCGGGAAGACCGAGACGGGCCTGCAGAAGGCCGCGAGCTCCGTACGGCTCGACGCCGATGAAGGCGCCCGACAGGCCGCGCGCGTGGCGCCCGAGATCGTGCTTGCCGGGGCCGTTCCGCGGCTCATCGACGAATGGCAGATCGAGCCGGGAATCTGGAACCACGTCCGGCGCGCCATCGACGAGCGGAAGGCGAAGGGGCAGTTCATCCTGGCGGGCTCTGCGGTGCCAACGGACGACATCGTGCGGCACACGGGGGCCGGACGCATCGCAAGGCTACGAATGCGTCCCATGTCGCTTTCAGAAGCAGGTTGGTCATCGGGAGACATATCGTTCACGGAGGTCCTTGACGGGAAGCCGCTCGCGGCGGCCGACCACTCCATCCCCATTGGCGATGTCCTGTCCTGGATCTGTCGAGGCGGCTGGCCTGCCACCGTCACGGAGCCGGCCGAAGTCGCCTATCAGTATGTGCGCGACTACCTCGAGGAAGTGAGACGCGCCGATATTCGCCGCGTGGATGGCGTGGACAGAGACCCGATCAGAGTGGAGCGCGTCTTGCGATCCTGTGCACGA
Organism: Rhodothermales bacterium; assembly: GCA_024711125.1. Classification (GTDB taxonomy): domain Bacteria; phylum Bacteroidota; class Rhodothermia; order Rhodothermales; family UBA10348; genus JANJTM01. The sequence continues at coordinate 27,674 of JANJTM010000036.1, read as the reverse complement.
CACACCGCCACGTATGCATCGGTCGCCACCATCTCGGCCGATGCAGCGGGCGCCGATGTGGAGCCGCATCCCGAGACCGTTTCGGATTATCTCCAGGCCCTGGATCGACTGATGATTGTCGAGGACCAACCCGCGTGGGCGCCCCATCTGCGATCCCGGTCCCGGCTTCGATCGGCCGCAAAGAGGCACTTCGCGGACCCGTCCCTGGCGGCGGCCGCGATGGGCGCCATGCCTCAAGGGCTGCTCTCCGACCTCAAGACGGCCGGTTTCCTGTTCGAGTCGCTGGTGATCCGGGATCTGAGGATCTTCTCCCAGGCCGCAGGCGCGCGTGTACTGCAGTACCGCGATAACACCGGGCTGGAGGTCGATGCGGTCGTCGAAGGAGCGGATGGACGCTGGGCCGCCTTCGAGGTCAAGCTTGGAGCCGCGTACATCGACGAGGCCGCTGCCACTCTGCTGCGGTTCGCCGATCGAGTCGATACGTCGCGGATCGGACCGCCCACGGCCCTTGGCGTGATCGTTCCTGGCGGATATGGCTATCGGCGTCCGGACGGGGTGTCGGTAATGCCTGCGGCGGCGTTGGGGCCGTGAGTGCGAATCGCGTGCCGCACCGCAAGACGGTTCGCGTCCAGGCAAAATGTGAGAAGCCGGCGCAGTCCGTCAGGCCACGCCGGCTTCCCAAGTTGCCCTACCAGGATTATTCCGGCCGCTGCGCGGCCTCCATCAGTCGCTCGCTGCGCTCGCTCGTGTCGAACCTGAAACCGCCTGATCCAGAGTCAGGGCATGTTGTATTGTGAAGGAGACCGTAAGGTAAGGGCGGGCAACAGCTTACAGCGTCATGGGCATCACGGACTCGAGCGCGCTTCCACGCATGTTCTGCACGGAGGCCGGCTGCAGGTCCGCAAACTGGCTAACAACGAACTATTCCTCCGATTGATCAGGTTCCCCATCACCAATGCGACGTCTCGGAGCTGTGCCAAGGCGACGCCTCGGAGCGGCACCGAGGGCGGCCCGGACGCCGTTCATAGCGGCAATAGTCTGAAGACTGTCCTTGCCGGAAAGCAGGGAACCCCCGCCGATCCACTTTTCCGCGGTGGAAATTGCGGAGATACTCCAAGTGTCCGGATTCAGGATCATACCGAGCTGCTCAAGTTCTTTGGAACTGAGCACAACCGGGCCATCAATTCTGGCGAGCTTCATTGCGATGTACTTCTTCGCGTCGATCTCGCGTTTCTCAGGTGTTGAAGACATGATCTGTTGTGTTTTGGCCGATCGCGGAGACGGCAGTTGGTGAACCGAGCCCTCTGCCGCCGGGAAGACCTCGTGCGAAAGGTCTACGGTTTCCGCGAGATCCACGGCGCGTCGCTGCATCCCGAAGCGGCGTACCTGCTGCTGCGCGGCATGAAGACCCTGACTCTCCGGATCGAGCGGCAGAATACGAACGCGCTCGCGGTCGCAAGCTACCCGGAGGCCCATCCGGCCGTCGCGACCGTGCACTACACCGGCCTCGCAAGAGACAAGGGGCACAAGGTCGCGGCGCAGCAGATGCGGGGATTTGGCGGGCTGCTCTCGTTCGCCCTGGCCGATCCGTCGTTCGACGCGGTCCGGCGGTTCATTCCGAACCTGCGGTACGCGCATCCGGCGGCCAACCTCGGCGCGGTCGAGACGGTGGTCGGGCCGCCGGCGACGACGAGCCACGTCGAGTGCACGCCGGCAGAGCGCGCCGCGATGGGAATCCCGGAGTCGCTGATCCGCTACTCGGTGGGTATCGAGGACCCGAAGGACCTCATCGACGATCTGGCCGAGGCGCTTGCCGCGGCGTCATGATCCTCTTGGCCGGCGCGCATGCGCCCGGCTCGTGCTCCGGGAAGTGACGGCACACGGGAGGGGGCGGTGCGGTTTCGAGCCGTCGTTCCGGCGTGTCGCATCAAGGCAGGACTCTACGCTCTTCGTGATGAGACCGACCCCGAGAATCGACACCATGCTTCAGTCCGTCCGATCACTCTCGTTCATCGCTGCCCTGATATGTATGATCGGCGCAGGGTGTGACTCCAACGTGGGTGACCACGTGTCCGATGGGCCCGCGACCTTGGAGGCCGCCGGCAAAGGGACTCGACATGTCGCGACGTGCTCGCTCGTGATGCGGGTTCCACGCGCCGACGGTTCCGCGATCTTCGCACGGCGCACCGTTCGCATTCCGATCCCGATGAACCAGGTCGATGTGGGTTCGCCTGACCGGACGACTTCCCTGTATCATTCGCTCCGCACCCCACAGGGGGATCTTCTCCGGCGTGGTTGGTGCGTGGTTCCCGCGACGGAGGAAGCGCTGACCTGGGTGGCCCGGAGGTTGGACCGCTCGGCTGCAGTTCCCGGCTCGGCAGCGAACGATCGGCCGACGGCAGGCAAGGGATCAGAGTCCGAGATCACCTGTCCCAACGGCCTTGACGGGGGGTGCTCCCTGGATGAGATCACCGTGACCGCGGACGAGGACTGGGTGGTGTTCCATGTGGAGGGGGACGCCACGATCTATTCGGATATGCCGGAATACGTGGGACCGCCCTCGGGGGGCGGGGGGCGGCACAGCCGGGTACGGTCAGCCGACCTCGCCGAACGACGCGGAAGTGGATCTGGCGGACAGCGAGCCCCTGCCTGACTGCAGCCTACCCGGAACGTGGATAAGTGATCGAGCCAGGGTATTCTGCGAAGGTCTGAATCCCCGGTTCGCAGGATGGGCGTTTGAACGTGTGTCTGCCGCCCTCGATGACATAGCGGCACGATCGTCGACGTGTGCTGCCATTGCCGCGAAAGCGAGGTCTGTACTCGACGCCGGACACATGCGATTTTTCCATATGGCATGCTGAACAGAACCTCCGAAATGGGAGTAGTCAAGTCATTCAGCGGCGGAGTTGTCATGATCGGCATTCGCATCGAGACCCTGGATGAGTGGTATCCGACCGGAGGGCCGATGCTGCCTTCCAAAAATCGGCTCACGCTGACCTGGGCGCTGGCCCACGAGGGCGAACACTACCTCAATCGAAATGACCAGCACGTATCCGGCGATGGGACGCAGACCACATCGAACATAGCGTGTGGAGCAGATTGGCTGTAGTCGTCGTGCATACCCGAGCGGGTCTGGTCCGACCCGCACTGTGGCTCATTGCCGGCCTCTGGATGCCGGCATGCTCGGTACCCGCCGCGGCCCAGTGTCTGGTGACCATCGGTATCGGGGCGTCGACCGAGTGCGTCGTAGGTGAACGGAACGCAGTCGATTCGACATCGATATCGCTCGAACTGGACCTCTTTTCGGCGGTGTTGAGACACATCGCCGTACCGAGGACCCGGGAGGTTCGAGTCGACCCCAGACTTCCCACGACGGCTCCGTCGCCGGATGGATCGTCACGTACCGACTGGGCGCACCTCGACAGTGCCGATCGGATGCGGATGGCCGTTCTCGGGATCATGGAGCGGGCCCGGGCAAGAGTGATCCAGGCGCTCGGACTGGACCCCGGGGACGAGGATTCATTCCGAATCGCATGCTCGTGGACGGCGTGGGAGTCCGGCGAGGCGCGCGGAACTGTCGTCTGGGACGGAAAGCCAACCGGATGTGCCGAGCTGGTGGACGGAGCGGCCGTTCTGCGAGTCGGACTTTCCGCCGATTTGTCGGAAGGGATGCGCCGGGTGGCCGTTACCAGCACCACGAGGTCCGGAGTTATCGAGACCTTGTACACGCTGCGTCAGACCCGACCCGGTTGCGCTTGGAACGTGATCGACGAAGAAGTCGTCTCGCTCGACGTGAACTGATCAAGCCACTTCGTCCTGTGCAACCTTAGCAGGGAGGGGGTTAGGTCTCTTCCGAATGCACCATACTGGTGCGCTCGAGAATGACAGAGCGAGCAGAGTACGAACAGGTTGTCCGGGTCGTTGTTGGCGGAGTTCCCGTCCCCATGATGGATCTGGAAAGGACGGCGACAATCCTCGCACACGCAACAGGTGGAAGCCGACTCCCATACCGGTCGATTGGCCAGGGAGGTTGATAGATATGCACGACGTTTGGACACGGCGCCGGGATATCGGGGACACGGCCCGTGAGGGCGCGTGAAGGTCGGTTGGTGCCTGCCCAAAGGCCGGCATGGGCAAGTAAGGTCGTCCAGAGTTTCTACACATGTTCTACAAATCCCTGCGCACAGGTGCATTTCCCTGCGCATCCCGTGTAGAACATGTGTAGAACCGGCCCATCAGGCACCAACGCAAAACGCCCCGCATCGCTCAGAATCGGCGATTACGGGGCGTTTCGAGTGGTTGCCCTACCAGGATTCGAACCTGAAACCTCCTGATCCAGAGTCAGGCGCTCTGCCAATTGAGCTATAGGGCAGTATGGGCGTTGCGGTTGCGCCGCAATGGGCGCACGAACCCGCGACGACGCCACAGGATCCGAAAGATACGCCGATCGCCGAGGACAGGGGCGACTTCGACGCTTTTTCGACCGCGCGGTAGGTTCACCGCACGACGCTGATCACCCGCGCGCCGGCCTCGCCCGACACCCGCAGGAAGTACACGCCCCTCGGCAATCCGCTGACGTCGACTGCCACGTCGTTCTCTCCGGCTGCCACCTCGACGGCCAGGGCCGGGCGTCCGAGCGCGTCGAAGATCCGGAGGGATCGGGAGGCCGCGCCGCCGCTTTGCAGGCGCACGTGCACCCGGTCCACGGCCGGATTCGGCCAGGGCGCCGACAGGCCGGGATCGGCCGGCAGAACCGCGTCCGGCTCCACCGCCACTCCGGACGTCACGGTCGTGTTGGTGTTGATATACCAGTAATATCCGCGACGCACGATCAACACGCGCGGTTGGAACGAGCCGGCCGGAAGTCCCGCCGAGTTGACGGTGAACGACGACGAGAGCTGGATCTGTTGCCCGGCCGACGCGGTGATCTCGTGCGAACCCGCCGGATACGTAGGGGCCGACGACCCCGAGCCCGCGGGCGCGAATTCCAGGCGCACGCGCTCGAGAGAGCAGCCGCCGGAACCGGCCTCGAGCGTCGCGCGGAAGTTCGAGACCGTGGACGACGACAGCGTGTTCGGCGAGACCGACATGGACCGCAGCGTCCAGTCGCACGCGGGATGCAGGTACCGGCTGTTGTCGGCGACGTTGCCGACCATGTCCTCGAGCACCCTGACATTGTCGGCCGAGCGCCCGCCCTGCACGAACGGAATGCCGAGCGGATAGCCCTGGTACGTCCGGTCCGGATCGCTGAAGTACTGGACCTCGGGGCACGTGCGTCCCGCCGCCGAACACTGGTTCGAGTAGGCCATGATCGTCCGGAATCGGAAATCCGGGTCGACGTATCCGTACGCCCACGGCCACCAGGCATCGCTGGCGGATACGTAGGAGTCGTGGCCCATGCCGAAGTTGTGCCCGATCTCGTGGGCAAACGTCGAGAGCGGGCAACTCGCCGCCGACAGGCCGACACCGAGGTCCGGTCGCAGGTCGTGGGGCACGTAGGCGATGCCGCACGCATCGGTCTGGTCGGGGATGAGCAGGTGCAGCAGGTCGGCGCCGGCCGACACACGCTGCGGGTGCAGATCATCCAGGAAGCCGTCCGACGGGTTGAGAAGGCGGTCGACGTCCGTGGACATGCTGGTCGACGGGGTGTAGGTCGTCTCGACGGTGCCGACGACGCGGGCCGTGATTTCCGGATGCCCGCTGTTGACGAATGCCTGGTTGAGCCAGTCCTGGAGCGACTGGACGCGGCTTGCGAGTCCGCTCGTGCCCAGCCGGTTCTTGACGGCGGTCGTGTACGCGACGAGGATGGTTACCTCCGCGGCGGACGGCGAAAGGAAGGCCGTCGAACCCTCCGCAGCCGGCTCCGACGACGACGCAGGGTCACCGTCGAACAGTGCACCGACATCCGGCACAGCCGGCGGTTCGACGAGCCGAACCGCGCCCTCCACGACCCGGTAGAGTGCGTGCATCCCGCCCGCACCCGGCCTGACCTCGTGCGTCGCGCCGTGGTCCTGCACCCAGGCGGTAAAATGTTCACCGTGCAGCGTCGCCTGGAACCGCCGCCGGGGATCGACCGATCCGGCCGCGGCGAGCGACCCCCCGTCCGCCCTTTGCAGCACCCGGTCGACGACGAACCGGCCGGCGGACCCGCCCGGATCGACTTCCGAGCCGACCCCGTCGGAGAGGAGGCGCCGCACGACGCCGAGGTCGGGCACGACGCAGGCCACCGGGACAAGCGAGGCACCGGCTTCGGAAGCGCATTCCGCCACCGCTTTGCCGGTCACGGTATGCCAGAGCGGCTGCGCGGCGACCGGGCGGGCGGAGAGCAGGCAGAGGACTACCCCGCTCCAACGGACCAGGACAGGAATTCGTGCGAACATGGCAATTCCCTCGGTACGGTGCGATCTGCCCAAGGTACACCCGGGCGACCGAATACCCCCTTGCCCGGCCCTCGGATGCCCGCCCTCGGGCCGAAACTCAGTCCCGCGCGGCAGCCGCTTCGGCCGGCTCCACCCCGCGCCATCCGGCGATCCGCTCCACGATCAGCGTGCGCACACGCTCGCACAGGTCGCGCGCATCCGTCGCGACGAGGCCGTCCACCGGCACCGGGTCGAACACGTGCAGCCGCACGGTCAGCGGGGGTCCGAACCGCCACCCGTCGCTCGGAAGCGCGTCGAACGACCCGTCGATGGCGATCGGAAGCACCGGACATCCGGTCGCGATCGCCAGCCGGAACGCCCCGTCGCTGAACGGCAGCACGCGTCCGTCGCGCGTACGCGTGCCCTCGGGGAAGATCATCACCGAGACCTTCTGCTCGAGCCGCTCGCGGGCCTGGATCATCACCTCGACCCGGCTGCGCCGGTCGTCGCGCTCCACGGACAGGTCCCTCGAGAGTCGCATGTACCACCCCAGCACGGGAATGCGGAAGAGCGACGCCTTTCCGAGCCACTTCATGTCCCACGGCAACCGGCTGATGATCGGGATGTCGGCCAACGACTGGTGGTTGCCCACCACGACGTACGGACGGCGCGGATCGGAGGGCAGGGTGCCGGTCAACACCACGCGCCACGCGGGATTCACCGCGACCATGGCGCGGCCCAGTCTCCGGAACCAGAGCCCCGTGCGGTACTTGGCAGGCTCGCGGTCGAGGAGATGGACCATGGCCATGATGGGTGCCCACACGAGGATGAGCAGCGTGATGGCCAGCCAGGCCCAGGCGGAGCGGAGGGTCGACATCATGGCGATCAATACAAACCAGCCCCCGGGCAGGGTCCCTATCTTTCGGAATGCATCGAAACGACACCGAAGAACCGCCCGTCGTCGCGGACCGTGCGCCGACGAAGGGACAGTCGGCGACGCCGGACGTCGGCGAAAGGGCACGGCTGCTGCGCCGTGGCCTCGGCCTAGTGCGCCTGACGATGGCCTACAACGTGGTCGAGGCGGGGGTAGCCACCTGGGCCGGTTTCGCGGCCGGCTCGATTGCCCTCGTCGGATTCGGCTTCGACGCGGTCATCGAGTTCGCCGCGGCGGCCGTGCTGCTGTGGCGGCTGGGAGTCGAGGCCCGCGGCGCCGACCACGAGACGGTCGAGCGGACCGAAGTGCGGGTGCTGCGTTTCGTCGGTTTCACCTTCCTGCTGCTGGCCGCCTACGTCGTATTCGAGGCGGCGACGACGCTGTTCCGATCGGAAGCCCCCTCCGAGAGCCCCGTGGGCCTGGCCCTGGCCACCCTGTCGCTGGTGATCATGCCGGTCGTGGCCTGGAGCAAACTCCGGGTGGCCGACCGGTTGGGCAGTCGCTCGCTGCGGGCCGAGGCGAAGGAGACGCTCGCCTGCTCGATGCTCTCGCTGACGCTCCTGGTGGGGCTCGGGCTCAACTCGTGGCTCGGGTGGTGGTGGGCCGATCCGGTCGCCGCGCTGGCCATGGTGCCGTGGCTGATTCGGGAAGGGCTCGAAGGGTTACGCGGTGAGCGGTGCGAAGACGGTTGCCACGCGTGATCGTCGTCAAGTACTTCCACGAGGAGCCCGCCGCCTGGGAAAGCGGGGCCGAGATGCCGTCGCCGGGTTCGGAAGGGGCTCGCGAGGCGCTGGACGCCTTCCTGGCTCGCCCGCGAGTATACCGCGGCTACCTGTCGGCGAGCGAACCGGGGCGCGGGATTTCGGGTGCGACGGGCATCGCGCGCCCGGAGGCCTGGTCGATTCCGCTCACGCGCGTCTTCCCGGATCTCGGCTGGTGGACGGTGTCCGGCGTCGGGCCGTCCGGGCAGGTCGTGGCGGTGGAGAACCCGCGCCGATTCCTCGAAAGGGCAGCCGGTACCCTGCTGGTGGCCGGCTCGCATCCGCCCGACGATGCGCTCGCCGTCCGCTGCCTCGAGGCCCTGGCCGAATCCGGTCCTTCAGGCCGGGGGCCGCGTCTCGATCTCGCGCTGTCGGGCTGCGTGGTCTTCTGGACCGAAGCAGCCTTCCATGGGGTGGACTGGGCCCTGCTTTCCCCCGCTCCGGTCGCCGAGGCCGTGCGAAGCGCGCTTCGGGATGCATGGGCCCTGCCATCCCGGGCCTTCGTGATCCCCTTCCGGGAAGCGCGGTCGGAGCACCGGTTCCACTTCGACCGGTACGATCCGGGCCTTTTCGGGGCGTACGAGGTGCAGCCGGTCGACCGCGGCGGAAGTTGAAAGCCCTTCCGCGTGTGAAATGCCTGCAAACCGGCTCGGATGGGTCGAAAAAGGGCACTTCGGGACCGCTGGAAATTGCATTGTTCACAGTCGGGATATTGTGGGCCGACAGGGGGAATCGCAACTTTCGCCGCCTTTCTCCTTCACCCACCCCGTACCCCAAATCCACACCTCCATGCGGGAAATCCTCAAGTCCCTGCTGGGTCTCTTCGTGCTCACGCTCGTGATGGCCGGTTCTGCGTACGCGCAGGGCGTCACGACGGCCGCCGTGGCCGGTCGCATCACCGACGTGAACGGAGAGCCTCTCGCCGGCGCCAACGTCGTCGCCGTGCACCAGCCGTCCGGCACGCAGTACGGTGCCGCGGCCCGTGCCGACGGCCGCTACACGTTTCCTGCGGTCCGCGTCGGCGGCCCGTACGCTTTTACCGTGACGTTCGTCGGCTTCCGCACGAAGACCGAGTCCGTCGGCTCGATCTCGCTCGGCCAGTCGCTGACGCTGAACTTCGAGCTGGTCGAGGAGACCGCCCAGCTGGGCGACATCGTGGTGACGGGTGTCACCGACGACCTGATGAATGCCGACCGCACGGGCGCCGCGACGCAGATCAGCCGCGAGACGATCGAAAGCCTTCCGACCGTGAACCGCTCGCTGTCTGACCTCGTGCGTCTCGATCCCCGCTCGACGGGCTTCAACTCGTTCGCGGGTCGCAACAACCTCTACAACAACATCTCGATCGACGGCTCGGTCTTCAACAACGTCTTCGGGCTCGCTTCGGAAGTGGGAGGCCAGACCAACGCGAAGCCGATCTCGTTCGACGCCGTCGAAGAGGTCCAGGTCGCGACCGCGCCGTACGATGTGCGCCAGGGCCAGTTCACGGGAGCGGGCATCTCGGTGATCACCAAGGCGGGAACGAACCAGTTCCAGGGCTCGCTCTACACGTACCGCCGGAACGAGGGGCTCATTTCGGGCTCGGTTGCCGGTCAGGACGTGACGAACGCCGACTTCTCGCAGTCGACCACCGGCTTCACGATCGGCGGCCCGATCAAGAAGAACAAGGCGTTCTTCTTCGTGAACGCCGAGCTCGGACGTCGCGACGATCCGGGCGCCGCGTTCCGCGCGAATACGGGCGGAGAGACCGGCCCCGACGTGTCGAGCGTGCTCCAGAGCGACCTCGACCGCCTGTCGCAGGTGCTGCGGGACGAGTTCGGGTATGACCCGGGCCCGTACCAGGACTACTCGCTCGAGACCTACAGCGACAACCTGACGGCCCGCTTCGACGTCAACCTGTCGCAGGCGCACCGCTTCAACGTGCGGTTCAACTACCTGAACTCGTACCGCGACGTGCCGCTGTCCAATTCGGGCGCCACGGGCGGCCGCCAGAACAGCGCCACCCGCATGCCCTTCGCGAACTCGAACTACCGCATCAACAACGACGTGTACTCGGTGATCGGTCAGCTCAACTCGACGATCGGCAACAAGTACGCGAACACGTTCGTGATCGGCTACACGGCCCTTCGCGACAGCCGTTCCTCGGGCGGAGGCATCTTCCCGCTCGTCGACATCGAGAACGGCGCGGGCTCGACCATGACCACGGTCGGTTACGAGAAGTTCACCGCGAACAACCTGCTCGACACGGACATCTTCCAGCTGTCGAACAACTTCACGGCCTACCTCGGCGGCCACACGGTCACGGCCGGCGTCGGCATCGAGTCGTACGCGTTCTCGAACGGCTTCACGCCGGACTACTACGGTTCGTACCGTTTCCGCTCGCTCGACGACTTCATCGCGCACGTGACGGCGCCGAATCCGGCCGCCGCGGGCGTGCCGCAGCCGTCGTTCTACACGGTGCAGTACCCGATCACCGAGGCCGACCCGTGGCTCGCGAACATCAGCGCGACCCAGGCCAGCGTGTACGTACAGGACGAGTTCGAGCCGATCGATCGGCTCAAGCTGACGGTCGGCCTCCGCATGGACATGCCGATCTACACGACCGACGAGACGGACCTGCCGCGCAACGAGTTCGTCGAAGGGCTCACCTGGGCCGACGGCGAGACGCTCGACGTGTCGAAGCTCCCGGGCGCGACGCCGCTCTGGTCGCCGCGTCTCGGGTTCAATTACGACGTGAAGGGTGACCGGTCGCTCCAGCTGCGCGGCGGCACGGGCGTCTTCACCGGCAAGATTCCGTTCGTGTGGCTGTCGAACCAGGCGTCGAACAACGGCGTGTGGTCGCTTTACGCGTCGATCACGGCGCCCAGCTCGGCGACCAGCACGACGCCGCTGACGAACGCCAACGTGAACGGCGGCGCGCCGATCGTCTTCAATCCGGATCCGTTCGTGTACCGTCCGGCCAGCGGCACGCCGCCGACCAGCAACCTGCTCCTGAACGTCACCGACCCCGACTTCAAGTTTCCGCAGGTGTGGCGCACGAACCTCGCCGTGGACGCCGAGCTTCCGTTCGGCGTGATCGGAACGCTCGAGGGCATCTACACGAAGGACCTCAACGCGGTATTCCACCGCAACGCGAACTTCGCGGCCCAGGTCGGGACGTTCGACGGCGCCGACGACCGGCCGCGTTTCGGTGGCACGACGGCGACGACGCGCGTGAACACGGCGCAGTCGGGCGCGATCGTGCTCGACAACACCGACAAGGGCTACCAGTACTTCGTGACCGGCCAGCTGCGCAAGGCGTTCGATTTCGGCCTCGACGGCTCGATCGCCTACACGTACGGCACGGCGAAGGACCTGACCAGCTCGATTTCGGCGATCGCCAATACCTCGTGGACGGGTAACCAGGTCTACACGAGCCCCAACGACCCGGTCCTCGGATTCGCGTCCAACCACCAGCAGCACCGCATCGTCGGCATGCTGTCGTACGGGCTCGATTACCTCGACCTGGCCGGGACGAAGGTCAATCTCGTGTACGTAGGCGGTTCGGGCTTCAACTACTCGTACACCTACGCCGGCGACATGAACGGCGACCTGATCTCGGGCAACGACCTGATCTACGTGCCGGCATCGCAGGACGAGATCTCGCTCACGACGCTTTCGGCGTCGACGGTCGGCGGCGTGCGCTACACCGACACCCGGACGGTCGACCAGATCTGGGCCCAGCTCGACGAGTTCATCGAGCAGGATCCGTACCTGTCGACCCGCCGCGGCCAGTACGCCGAGCGCGGCGGTGCCGTCGCCCCGTGGACGAACCGTTTCGACCTCGGCGTCTCGCAGGAGTTCACGATCAACGCCGGCGGCCAGAAGAACACGCTGGAGATTTCCTTCAGCGTGGTCAACGCGGGCAACATGATCAACTCGGACTGGGGCGTGCAGCAGACGACCAACGATACCCAGCCGATCGTCTACCGGTCGTACAACGCGACCGACAACAAGCCCGTGTTCTCGTTCCGCCCGAACAACTTCCCGGTCGCGACCGAGGGCGGTAACGCCAACGACCCGAACGTCGCCCGCACCATCGAGTCGTTCCGCGACAACGCGGACCTCGGCTCGCGCTGGCAGGCGCAGTTCGGCATCAAGTACAAGTTCAACTGATCGGACGGCGTAGCAGCCTGCCCTCCGGGTGAACGGGAAAGGGCCCCGTCGCGTGTGCGGCGGGGCCCTTTTCGTTGAGCGGAGTCTTCGCGGCCGGCATGCGCCCGGTCAGCGCCTCGGATCCGGGGCGCGGATCTCGAAGCGGCCGTCGGGCAGCTCGGTGATCACCGCGCCTTCGCTGGCCGTGATGCCCCGACGCTTGCCGGCGCCGCCGAGCACGACGACCAGGCCGCCGTTGGGGCCCTCGACCGTGATCGTGATGGCCTCGACCACCGGGGTCTCGGGATTGAGCGCGTTCGGATCGATGTCGGGCACGGCGCGGAAGACGAATTCGGTGACGCCCGGCCCACGCACGACGTGCTGGTAGGTCATTCCGCCGGCGAAGCCGTAGTCGGCGAGCGTGACGCTGGTAGCGCCGACGCCCTTGACGGCGGTCCCCTCGACGGCGACCGTGATGGTGGTTCCGCCCGCGAGCGGATTGCCGTTCTGGTCGGTCACCGTCATCTGGTACGTCTGGCCCACGTCGACCGATGTCGGCGATACGGTGAGGACCGGGAAGCCCGAGAAGATCACGGGCGTGCGGCCGATGACCTGGGCCTGGTTGCGATCGCTGGTCGTCGCGGTGATGACGCCGATTCCGTCGTCAGGCAGCGGATTGGCCGAGAGCAGCGTGACCGAACCCTGCCCGCGGGCATCGGTCGCCGTCGATCCCTCGATCACGCCGTGGGTCGTGGTGAAATACACCGAGGTACCCGGTCGCACGGGGTTGGCGTACTGGTCGCCCACGATGACCGACATCTCGTTCTCGAGCCCGTAGACGTTGAGCCCGGGGAAGTTGAAGACCGACGGGCCGATGGAGAAATGGGCCTGGTCCGGAAGGCCGCCGTGGATCGACAGCGCGACCGGTTGCGACCGGATCACGCGGCCGGCGACCGTGGTCGAGGCGATGACCTGGACGTGCCCGGCCTTCGTGCCGGAAGAAAGCGTCACCGTCGCCTGGCCGTTGTTGTCGGTCGGGCTCTCGGCCGGCGCCAGCGACTCGCCGCCGCCGGGCCGTCCGCCGAACTCGAACCGGATGAGGGCCGAGTTGTCGAGGACCACCGGACGACCGACCGAGTCGGCCACCATGAAGGTCAGGCTCGCAACCTCGGTGGATCCGCTTTCGCGCACGCCGATGGCTTCGGACGACTGGTCCAGGAGCAGGATGCTCCACGCGCGCCCCGAAACGGGCCGCTCGTCCACGGTCTGCGTGAGACGCAGGGGCGGAACGGGTATCACCCGCCCGGCGAGCGCCAGCACGGTGACCGTGCTCTGGGAGTACCCGTCGGCAGAAGCCACTACCTGGAGATCCATGGTCGAATCAATTTCGACCTCGAAGTCGAACCGTCCCTCGTCGTCGGCCGGGAAGAGCAGGTCGAGCGGGAGCACCCGCACGTAGGCCCCGGTGACGGGATTGTTGGTCAGGTTGTTGAGGACCTGCCCCTGCAGCGTGACCACGCCGCTGGTATCGTCGTCCGAGGCTGCGTCGCAACCGGCCCAGGCGAGGGCAAGGACGAGGACAAGCGGAAGAAATGGGCGGAACGGGCGTGGCATGGCGGAATTCGCGGTTCGGTATGCGTCGAGTATCGTCGCGCCGCCGGCCGGCTTAAGGGTCCCGGGCCTGGGGCCGGCCGGGCGGGTTTCGATTGTGAATTCTTGCCGGCACCGGAAACCAGGAGGTGGGTATATGGCATAGGACCGTGCTCGACCGACCCGTACGGATAACCCAGCACGCGCAGGAAACGATATGTCCATCAAGACCGTCGACATGGATACGCTGGCGACGATGACCGGCAACATCTACGAGAGTGTCGCGATTCTCTCCAAGCGCGCCCGCCAGGTGGCCATGCACACGAAGGCGGAGCTGGACGAGAAGCTGGCGTATTTCGAGGGCTTCGAGCAGGAAGTCGAGGATCCGCGGTTCCAGGAGGAGCAGGAGAAGGTTTCGAAGGAGTACGAGATGCGGCCCGAGGCCACCGAGATGGCCATCGGTCAGTTCCTCGGCGGCGAGGTGTACTACCGCGACGCGGGTATCGGCGAGGAAGAAGAGCTGTTCTGACGCGCTCCGTCGGCCGGTAGCCGAACGTGAGCGCGCTCTCCATCGTCTCCCTGGTCTGGATGGGAATCGCCGTGGGTACGGCGGTGCTCCTGCTGCGGGTGGTCGCGCCGTACGGCCGGCACGCGCGCCCCGGGTGGGGGCCGACGATTCCCCATCGCGTCGGATGGATCGTGATGGAGACCGTGTCTCCGATCGCGCTCCTCGTTCCTCTTGCCATCGCCGGCGGATCCGGCTTCCACGCGGCGCTCCTGGTCGGGCTCTGGCTGCTCCACTACGCGAACCGTGCCGTCATCTATCCGATGCGCGCACGCTGGGCCGGGCGACGGATGCCCCTGGTGGTGGCAGTGAGCGCGGTGGTGTTCAATGTCGTCAACGGTACGCTGAACGGATGGGCGCTCGCGGACCCTGTCGACGGATCGGTTCGATTCTGGATCGGCGTCGGGGTATTCGGACTCGGGGCGGCGGTCAACCTGCATTCCGACCGGATCCTGTTCCGGCTCAGGGCTCGGGCAGACGACGGCTACGAAGTTCCGCGCGGAGGGCTCTTCGAATGGATTTCCTGCCCCAACTACCTCGGCGAAATCGTGCAGTGGATCGGCTTCGCGATCGCGGCGTGGAATCTGCCCGCGCTGTCGTTTGCCGTCTGGACGATCGCCAACCTGGCGCCTCGAGCCGTCGCCCACCACCGGTGGTACCACGAAACGTTCGATCGCTATCCGGCACACAGGCGTGCCCTCGTGCCCGGCATTCTCTGAGCCGGGTCGGGTACCGATTCCATGCATGACCAGATCGTCATACGGGGTGCGCGGGAGCACAACCTGAAGAATGTCGACCTAGACATTCCGCGGGGCAGGCTGGTCGTGATCACCGGCCTGTCGGGCTCGGGAAAGTCGTCGCTGGCCTTCGACACGATCTATGCGGAAGGCCAGCGGCGCTACATGGAGAGCCTCAGCGCCTACGCGCGGCAGTTCCTGGGCATGATGGAGCGGCCCGACGTCGACTTCATCGACGGGCTTTCGCCGGTAATCGCGATCGAGCAGAAGACGGTCAGCCGAAACCCGCGATCCACGGTCGGGACGGTCACCGAGATCTACGACTTCCTCCGCCTGCTCTTCGCACGCGCGGGCGACGCGTATTCGTACGTGTCCGGAGCCCCCATGCGCAAGCAGACCGACGACGAAATCGTCGACGGGGTCATGGCGCTGGGCGAGGGTACCCGGGTGCTGCTGCTGGCTCCGCTGGTGAAAGGGCGGAAGGGCCATTACCGGGAACTGTTCGAGCAGATCGCCCGGCAGGGATTCGAGCGGGTGCGCGTCGACGGGGAATTGAGCGAGCTGGGGCCCGGGCTGAAGCTCGACCGGTACAAGACGCACGATATCGAGGTGGTGGTCGACCGGGTCGTCATCCAGGCCGACGCCCGCTCCCGCGTATCCCAGTCGGTGGACACGGCCCTCGGAATGGGAGGCGGCACGCTGGTTGCGGCCGTCGTCGGGGGGCCGGCTCCCGAGGGAGACCGGCTGTTCTCGCGCCACCTGTTCTCTCCGGAAGACGGGATCTCGTACGAGGACCCCTCTCCGAACACGTTCTCGTTCAACTCTCCGTACGGCGCGTGCCCCGCGTGCAACGGTCTCGGCGCGCGGCGGGAGATCGATCCGGCGCTCGTGGTTCCCGATCCCTCCCGATCGATCGCCGAAGGCGGGCTGGCCCCGCTCGGAAAACCGAGGGACGTCTGGATCTTCAGCCAGCTGCGCGCGGTGGCCGATCGATACGCGATCGATTTCGACGCGCCGCTCGCGAGCCTGACCGAAGAGCAGCGCCGCGTCGTGCTCGAAGGTGCCGGCGACGAGCAGTTCGACATCGTCTACCGGTACAAGGACCGCGAGGTCAAGTACCAGCACCGGTTCGGAGGCGTCAACGGGCACGTCTGGCACACGTACGAGAATACGTCGTCTGGCGGTTCGCGCACGTGGGCCGAAGCGTTCATGCGGAACATGCCGTGCCCGGACTGCGGTGGCGGGCGCCTCAAGCCCGAAAGCCTGTCGTACCGGATCGGCGGCCGTTCGATCGCCGACCTCGTCCGATTGGACCTGCGCTCGCTGCGGGCCTTCTTCGACGGCGTACCGTGGCGGGAGCGGCAGTGGGTCATCGCCCGGCAGATCGTCAAGGAGATCACCGAACGGCTCGATTTCATGCTCGGCGTCGGCGTCGGCTACCTCTCCCTCGACCGGTCGGCGCGAACGCTGTCGGGTGGGGAAAGCCAGCGAATCCGCCTCGCGACGCAGATCGGCACCCAGTTGACGGGTGTCCTCTACGTGCTCGATGAGCCCTCGATCGGTCTGCACGCGCGCGACAACAGCCGGCTGATCGACTCCCTGAAGCAGCTACGCGACCTCGAGAACTCGGTCCTGGTCGTCGAACACGATCGCGAGATGATCGAATCGGCCGATTTCGTGGTGGATCTCGGGCCCGGCGCCGGCGAGCACGGAGGATTCGTTCTCGGCGCGGCCCCGCCCGACGACCTGCCCGATTCGACGGGGGGCATGGAGAGCCTGACACGGGCCTACCTGACCGGTCGCCGCCGCATCCCCATGCCGAAGGAGCGTCGGACCGGAAACGGCGAGTTCCTTTCGCTCGGGGGTGCGCGTGGGCACAACCTGAAGAACGTGACGCTGCGGATTCCGCTAGGCACGCTCACCTGTATCACCGGGGTCTCCGGTTCGGGCAAGTCCAGCCTGGTCAACCAGACCCTCTACCCGGTTCTGGCAAACCACTTCCACCAGGCCAGGCTCATTCCGCTCGCCTACGACACGGTGTCAGGGCTGGAGCACGTGGACAAGGTCATCGACATCGACCAGGGGCCGATCGGAAGGACACCGCGCTCGAATCCTGCGACCTACACCGGCCTGTTCTCCCACATCCGGGATCTCTTCGCCGAGATGCCCGAAGCGAAGATCCGCGGCTACAAGCCGGGACGGTTCTCCTTCAATGTCAAGGGCGGGCGCTGCGAAACCTGCAAGGGCGCGGGCATCGTGAAGCTCGAGATGAACTTCCTCCCCGACGTGTACGTGGCGTGCGAAACCTGCCGCGGGCGGCGCTACAACGCCGAGACGCTCGACGTGCGGTTCAAGGGCCGCTCCATCGCCGAAGCGCTCGAAATGAGCGTGAGCGAGGCGCTGGAGTTCTTCGAGAACGTGCCCCGGATCGAGCGCAAGCTGCGCACGCTGGCGTCGGTCGGACTCGGGTACATCCGCCTCGGCCAACAGGCGACGACGCTGTCGGGCGGAGAGGCGCAGCGCGTCAAGCTGGCGCGCGAGCTTTCCCGCCCGGGGACCGGCCGCACCGTCTACATCCTCGACGAACCCACCACCGGCCTGCATTTCGAGGACATCCGGCACCTCATCGCGGTCCTCCAGGCGCTCGTCCGAAAGGGTAATACCGTCCTGGTGATCGAACACAACCTGGACGTGGTGAAGGTCGCCGACCACGTCGTCGACCTCGGGCCCGACGGTGGGGACGCGGGCGGATGGATCACGGCCGAGGGTACGCCGGAGGCCGTCGCCGGGACCGACACGTTCACCGGCCGGTACCTGGCCGTCGAACTGGAACGAGAGGCGGGCTACGAAGGCCACGCCGACGAGTTCGCGATCGACCTGGATGCGTTTGCGGGAGACGACGACGAGTCGGGATCGGCCGAGGACGAGCCCCAGGAAGAGGAGGACGACTTCGAAGCGAATCCGGCGAACGGAGCCGTCGACCCGGCGTGATGCGTGCGCCGGCGGCAGCGAGCGCTCACCGCTGCAGCACCATCCTTCGGCTGACCGAACGACCCCCCGCGTCGACGCGCACCACGTATACGCCGCTCGGCAGGTCGCCCACCGTCAGCACGACATCGTGACGCCCCGCCTCGAATCGGCGATCGATCGCCACCTGGCGTAGCCGGCCCATGACGTCGAACAACTCGATGCGCAGATCGGCCGGTTCGGGCAGTTCGACGACGAACCGCGTGGCGGGGTTGAACGGGTTGGGGTAGTTCGGATGGACGACGAAGCGTTCGGGAATCGACGATTCCCCCGGGGGGCCTTCGTTCGACGTGCCCCGCGAAGGGCCGCCGAACAACGCGGCACCCAGCCCGAAATCCACCGTCCCGCTACGACCCACCACGATGCTGCCCGCCGAGACGCCCAGCCCAGGTGCCGGGATAGCGGCCGTGGCGCCCCCGGCGGCGACGAATCCCGCCGAATCCAGGCGGGGCTGGGCCCGTCCGTCCGGAGCCGCCAAGGCCATGCCTGCGGCGACGAGCGCGATGGCCGTGAGGGTCGGCCGCGTCATGGCCGGTTCCCCGGCGGGGAGTCGGACTTGAGGGGCTCGAGCACGAACGGGTTCTCCTGCATGTACGCGTCGTTCCGCTCTCCCGAAACCTGCCACGAGACGCGCCCGCCCGGTGGGCCACCGGCGATCGAGAACGAACCGTCCGCGAGCTCGCGCGCGATGTACAGGCCCGGCGCCGGAGCGCCGAGGGCGGTCAGCTGGTACCGGAAGTCCCGGTTGACCGCCTCGAACCACTCGGGCAGGGTAACGGTGGCCTCGCCGGCGGCATCGAGCGTCACGACCCCGTCGTAGAGGTTCATCACGCGGTCGCTCTCGATCGCGGCGTGCTGCAGGTAACGGTCCGGCTCCAGCGGATGGTCGATCCGGAAGGACTTCGGCCCGAAGACCTGCAGCTGGTCGGCCTGGAGGATATTGACGTAGAAGTACCCCTCGAACTGGCGCACGTTGACCGGGGGACAGCCCGGGCAGCCGAACAGGACCGGGTACAGGGAATTCGGCTGCTCCATGTTCTCGGGCACGATCTGGAGGATGTCCGATCCGTCCGGGATCGTCGAACCCCCGGGTGGAGCCGAACCCAGGCCCATCGCCTCGATCTGGATGGGGACGGAGCCCAGAACGTCCAGGCCGTTCTGGAACAGCGCATCCCCCGCCACCGTGAGGTCGCCTCCCTGCGAGAACGGTCCGGGGTTGTCGATGCCCGGAGGACCGAAGGTCGCCAACCCGTCCTGCGTCAACGGACCGGTATTCGTCAAGCCGACCATCACGCCGGGACCGGCCTGGGAGGTTGATCCGTTGGTGTTGACGGTGAACACGTCGTCGCCCCCCAGATTCCTGACGATGAGCGGGGAGTCCTGCAGGATGCCGTCGAACGAGCCTCCCCCGCCCGGTGCCGTCGACATCGACGAGCCGTCGCCGAACGTGAGCGTCGCTCCCGTGCCGAGGGTGATGCCCCCGTCGAAGGTCTCGTGACCCTTATGGTAGGATGTGCCGTCGGGCTCCACCTGGAAGACGGGTTGCAGGTTCTCGTCGAGAATGACGAAACCCAGGTCCGGAGTCATTCCGAGCGTGATGGTGCCGTCCGGTGTCGTGTACCCTATTCCGAAAGCGCCTACTTCGGCCACGGCATCTCCATTGGTGTCCTCGATCACGATGCCGCCTTCGATCGAACCATCATCCTCGACCGTGATACCGCCTTCGAAGGTCTCGTGCCCGACGTGCGTCGAGGTTCCGTCGGTATCCACACGGAAGACCTCGTTTCCCTCCGCGTCCTTGACCACGAGAGGCTGATTCTCGAGCGTGCCGTCGAACGTTCCTCCGGTCCCGGAGCCGAGGTCGTCCGCCCCGTGGATTTCCGTGCCGTCGGCGAGCTTGATTCCTCCCGCGAATTCCTCCAGCCCGGCGTGGAAAGAGGTTCCGTCCGGCGCAACCTGGAAGAGAACCTCCCCCTCCTGGTTCAGGACGAACAGCCCGTCCTCGCCCGACATGCCGATGATCACCTCACCGTTCGCCGATACGAATCCCATTTCGTCGGAGTTGATGAGACCGGCGAGATTGCCCTCTTCCGTCTCCACCCGGAGCCCGCCCGTCGGCGAGCCGTCGTCCTCCACCGTGATGCCGCCGGCGAAGGTCTCGTGCCCCGCGTGGAAGGACGTGCCGTCGGGCGCGACCTGGAAAAGCACCTCTCCCTGCTCGTTCTCCACGAACAACCCGTCATCCGGTGTCATGCCGATCAGAAGGTCGCCGGCCGGAGACAGGAAGCCGATTCCGTAGGCGCCGACCTCCCCGACCGAGTTGCCCTGGTCGTCACGAACGAGGATGCCGCCGTCCCCCGACCCGTCGTCGTCGACCGTGATGCCGCCGGCGAACGTCTCGTGCCCGGCATGGAACGACGTACCGTCCGGATTCACCCGGAAGACCTCGTCGCCGTTCTCGTCGAGCAGGACGAGCGGCGTGTCCTCGAGGATTCCGTCGAAGGCTTCGCCCGGGGGGCCCTGCGGACCCGCGGGCCCGACAGGCCCCGACGGACCCACGGGACCGGCCGGCCCTGCCGCACCGGCTGCCCCCGCGGGACCGGCGGGACCCGCCGGTCCGGGCGGCCCCGCGAGACCCAGCGCGACGAAAGCATCCTGCGACAGGTGCCGCACCATGGGGTCTCCCGAATCCTGGACCAGCAGGCGGGCCGTTCCCGGTGCGCCCGATGCCGGCACGTCGCCGAGTGCGAGGTCTCCCCGCACGTCGAGCAGTGCGACCGGATCGCCCGGGCTCGAGGATCCCCCGGTACCGATGCCGACGGCCCCGGTGGCCGGGAAGACGTTGGTGGATCCGAGTACCTCGAAGCTCGTCCGCGCGTAGGGTACCGAACTGAACGGCAGGCGCGGCGAGCCTTCGGCCGCTCCATCCAGGGCCACGCCGAGCCAGCGCGGCCCGTCGAACGCCACGGTCAGTGGCGTGGTCGATCCGAGCAACACGCTGAAGATCCCTCCGGATACCGTGACGGTCTGCGTCTCCGTCCACAGCGGCGTACCGCCGGTCGCCACGTCGTAGATGCCGAATACGGCCGAATGGGGTCCGTCGGGCAGGGCACCGCCACCGGCGGCCAGGGCCGAGGCCTGAAGCGAGAGCGTCGGAGGCACCTGGCCCGAGGCGGGCCGGCAGGCGAGCAGTACAACCAGGCAAAGAACCACCTGTGCACCGCGCCGGATGGCGAACGGAGTCATGGGGGTAGCACGATTGGATGGGGGGGCACACGTCTTTATGGAAACGACGTGAAAAAGTCAAGCCCAATCGAATTCCGGTCGTGCCTGGAGCCTCGAAACGGGAGTGGCCCACCCGCGTTGGCTCATCGACCCGCGTGCGCGGTCCGCACGCTCCGATCCCCCCATCCCTTCCGTGAGACATGGAACCCGAATTCGTGCCCGAATACCGCAAACCCGAAGAGCCCGGCATCGCCATGCACTTCGACAATACGGTGTCCATCCGGCACGTGGTATCGCCGGACGATTCGTTCGAGGACGCCGCCCGGGCCGTATTCTCGCTCGTGAGGGAAGCGCAGGAGCGCTATCCCGATTGGCCGCGCACGTTCTACCTGGATATCGTCGGGCATCGAGGAGACCGCCACGGCTTCGACGAGGACTTTTTCGAGTTCCAGCAGGATTTCTGGTTCGCCACGGTGGCGCATTTCGTGACGGCCTTCGATACTCCGCTCACGGGCGCACTCGTCAACCCGCAGCCGCAGCGAAACGACGTGCCCGATTCGTTGGGCATCTCCGGCTGACGGCAGGGAGGCGCGAGCCGATCGGGCACCCGTTCCGCACCCAATTCCAGGATCCATGAGACGCATTCTTCCCTTCCTGCTCCTTTCCTTCGTCGCGCCGGTCGCCGCCCAGGACGTTCCGGAGATGCCCCGCATCCTGTCGAGCCGCGAGCAGGCGGCGGTGGTGGATGCATGGCTCGAGCGTCGCATGGAGACCGTCGTTCCTGCCCTCATGCGCAGGGAAGGCATCGACTGCTGGATCGTCGCCGCGCGCGAGTACAACGAGGACCCGGTGATCCGCACGCTGCTGCCCGCGACCTGGTTCGCCGCGCGTCGCCGGACGATCCTGGTCTTCTTCGACCGGGGCGACCGCATCGAGCGCCTCGCCGTGGCGCGGTACGCCGTGGGCCGTTCGTTCGAGGCCGCGTGGGATCCGGAGGCGCAACCCGACCAGTGGGCGCGACTGGCCGAACTCGTCCGCGAGCGCGATCCGAAGCGCATCGCCGTGAATACGTCGACCACGTTCGGGCATGCCGACGGCATCACCCATACCGAGCACGAGGCGCTGCTCGAGGCCCTCGGCCCGGCACTGGCCGGCCGCGTGGCATCGGCCGAGCGGCTGGCGGTCGGCTGGCTGGAAACCCGCATTCCCGAGGAAATGGCGGTCTATCCGCAGATCGTTCGCATCGCGCGCACCATCATCCGCGAAGGACTGTCCGACCGGGTGATCCAGCCGGGAGTCACGACCACCGACGACGTGGTGTGGTGGTACCGCGACCGGATCCGGGAGCTGCGACTCGACACGTGGTTCCATCCCAGCGTCGACGTGCAGCGGGCCGAAGGCTTGACGCGGGGCGACGACTTTTCGTCAAGGCCCCCGGCGTCGGTCATCCAGCCCGGCGACCTCCTGCACGTGGACTTCGGTATCACGTACCTGCGCCTCAACACCGATACGCAGCAGCACGCGTACGTGCTGAAGCCGGGCGAAACCGACGCGCCCGAGGGGCTGAAGAAGGCGCTGTCGGTCGGAAACCGCCTGCAGGACCTGCTCACGCGCGAATTCGCGGTGGGTCGAACGGGCAACGAGATCCTGGCGGGCGCGCTGGCCGCGGCGAAGGCCGAGGGCATCCGCCCGTCCATCTACACGCACCCGATCGGTTTCCACGGCCACGCGGCAGGTCCCGCGATCGGGATGTGGGACAACCAGGGCCGCGTGGTCGGTACGGGGGACTTTCCGCTCCACGCCAACACGGCGCACTCGATCGAGCTGAACGCGACCGTCTCGGTTCCCGAGTGGAACGGGCAGGACGTGCGCATCATGCTCGAGGAGGACGCCTTCTTCGACGGCTCCAGCGTGTGGTATATCGATCCGAGACAGGAGCGGCTGTACCTCGTCGGGCAGTCCCGCTGACGATCACATCGCCGGCACGGGCTCGACCGCGAGGTTCTCCACGTGCAGGTTAAGACCGTGGTTCACGCGAAGGCCGACGATTCCGTCGGTCACGAGCCCGTCCGCCGGTACCGTCGCGACTTCGGTCCCGTTGATCGAGAAGGCGATGGTTCCGCCCGAAACCGTCAGCTTGAGCGTGTTCTCGGCGGTT
Organism: Rhodothermales bacterium; assembly: GCA_024711125.1. Taxonomy (GTDB): domain Bacteria; phylum Bacteroidota; class Rhodothermia; order Rhodothermales; family UBA10348; genus JANJTM01. The sequence continues at coordinate 4,184 of JANJTM010000036.1, read as the reverse complement.
CCCTGGGTCTCGGCCGTGTACGGAACGATCGCGGGATGGGCCGTCCAGTCGATCACGTTCACCGTCTCCCCGCCCGCGCGGCGCTTGACGAGGAACTCGCCGGAGCGGCGGACCAGGAAGTACAGGTAGGCCTGGTTCGGACCCTGGAGGTCGCTTCCGCCCACGAACAGTCCGTAGGCCTCGTTGCGTTCGCCGGGGTCGAAGAGGTGTATCTGGGCAACGGCCGAGAACTCGCCCTCGGCGGTCGATGCCGGATGCCAGTAGATTCCGGCCGGCTTGGCGGTGATGTGCCAGCCGGGCGTCATGGTCACGAAGAAGACGTCCGAGGAGTCGGCATTCGAGCCGATGACGTACTCGCCCTCGTGGTCGAAGCGGGCGAGCCATCCGGGCGGCACTTCGCCCTCGGCATTGCCGCCGGGGTTCTGGGCATTGGGCCGGTCAATGGCGGCCGAAGGGGTGTCGGAGGCCGGAGCGGAGGGGGTCTCGGGTGCCGCGCAACCCGCGAGGAGCAGGGAGGCCAGGAGGAGGAATCGCATGGCGAACCGGTTGGGTGAACCGATGCAAAACCCGACCCGGCCCCGTGTTCCATGCGGAACCGAGGATGGCACTGCGTTTGAAGTAAAGGATCGTGCCCCACCGCACGCTCGTCAACATGACCCCGATTCCCGATTCGACCGGCATCGCATGGCATACAGGGCGCCCGACGCTCTTCGCCGTGACCATCGCGCTCGTCATGCTGACCACGCCGCTGGACACCCTTGCCCGGCAATCGGGGCAGGGGAGGGTCGTGCGTCCGCACTTCCCGGACATGCTCTACGAGACCCAGGGTGCGATGGACGTGCCCTTTGCCCGCGCGGCCGAGCAGTACGGATCGCTCGACCTGCTGCCCGCCGTGGATTCCCTCGTACTGGATTACGCCTGGGACGGGACGTCGGGGATGCCCGTGATCCGGTTCGATCTCGCGTGGTACCGGGGCTTCGGCGGCATCGTCGACGGTGAACCCGCAGGGCCCGAGAGTCTGCCCGATGGTATCCTCCTGGAAGCGATCGACCTCCAGGCGTCCGTCGTATCGGACGGCGGAACGATCGGGTACCTCCAGGTCCGTCTCGACGGCATGGCGCTCCTCCCCGATACGGCAGCGTACGCGTTCGAGACCGCCGGAGTGGGATGGGACGGTCTGTTTGCCGACGTGGACTCGATGGCTGCGAGGGCCGCATTCCGGTCCGGATTCCGTCTCGAGAATCTCGATGTACTGCGCGTGACGTTCGTCGAGGCATCGGTCGAAACCGCCGCGGGACGGGATGTCCCTGCGGTGGTTCACGTCCGGGGGCGGCGCACCGTGTACGTGCCCGATCCGGGCATCTACGTGGACTGGGTCATCCTCACCGAGGGACACAGGCCGCCGGTGCGCACGGTCCGCGTGCCCTCCAAACCCCGCGGTGGCGAGTCGGGACGCGCCCCGGTAACGCGCGAGGTTACCCGCGGTGGGCGCGAAAAGAAGCCCGCGGACGGTGCCGGCCCGCTGGACGGGCTGTTCGGCGATCGGAAGAAGGACAAGGATGACGACGACGACACGAACGACCTGCTCGTCCCGGCGATCGCCGGCGCGGCCGCCGTGGTTGCGATGGTCTTCATCGGCGGGTCGGTCGGTCCGGCGGGGTGGGGTGATGCGCCCTACGGACTGGCGGCCGGCCGCATCACGTGGCGCGGGGGATATCTCGTGCACGCGGCCGTCGATCCGGACGTCCTGACGGGAGGAGCCGACGAACGCCTGCGGTTCGGGATCAGCGGAATCGGGCGCCCGATCGCGGGTCCGGTCATGCCGATGGCCGGCCTCGGCGTGCGCGTAGAGGACCACTCGGGGGCCACGACCTCGGCGATGTCGGTCGAAGCGGGTCTGGCGGCGGGATTCGGACGGGCCTTCTTCCTGGCCGGAGTCGACATGGTCACGGGTACCCCGCGGGCCGGTCTGATCTTCGCCCTTCGAAACCCGGGTCGGCGCGCCGAAAGGTCCTGACCGCGGTCAGGCCGTCCACCCGCGCGACCGTTCCACCGCCCGACGCCACTGCGCGACACGGGCCCCGGATTCCCGTCGGGACAGGCGGGGTTCGAAACGGCGATCGGCGCCCCAGAGAGCTTCGATGTCCTCCAGCGAACCGTAGACGCCGACCCCGAGGCCGGCGAGAAGCGCCGCGCCCAGGGCCGTGGTTTCGGTGACCGCCGGACGCACCACCGGGATTCCGAGAAGGTCAGCCTGCATTCCCATCAGGAGATCGTTGGCTGATGCGCCGCCGTCCACGCGCAGGTCGACGAGCGGCGCGCCGGCGTCGGTCGCCATGGCCTCGGCGACGTCGTGCACCTGGAAGGCGATGCTCTCGAGCGCGGCGCGCGCGATGTGGGCGCGCGTCGTCCCCCGGCTCACTCCGACCATCGTTCCCCGGGCGTGCGGATCCCACCACGGGGCCCCGAGGCCCGTGAAGGCCGGGACGAACACGACGCCCTCGGAATCCGGCACCGAGGCCGCGAGCGCCTCGATGTCAGACGAACGCTCGATGATGCCCAGGCCGTCGCGAAGCCACTGCACGACGGCTCCGGCGATGAAGACGCTGCCCTCGAGGGCATAGCTCCGGTGGTCGCCTATCTGCCAGGCGACGGTCGTGAGCAGCCCGTTGGTCGAGGCGGCGGGGGTGTCGCCCGTCTGCATCAGCAGGAAACACCCCGTTCCATAGGTGTTCTTGACCTGGCCCGGGGTGAAACAGGCCTGTCCGAATAGCGCGGCCTGCTGGTCACCGGCCATGCCGGCGATCGGAAGGCCGGCCCCCGGCAGGCCTCCCGTGACCACGCCGGCCGTTCCGGCCGACGCCACGACGTCGGGAAGGATCGCGGGCGGAACGTCGAACAGGGCACACAGCTCGGCATCCCACGCGCCATGGTGCAGGTCGTACAGCGAGGTGCGGCTCGCGTTGGATGCGTCGGTGACGTGGACCCGCCCCCCCGTCAGATGCCAGGCGAGCCAGGAGTCGACCGTGCCGGCCGCCAGTTCCCCCCTCCGGGCGCGGTCCCGTGCCCCGGGGACGGCGTCGAGGATCCACGCGATCTTGGCGGCCGAGAAATACGGGTCGAGCACGAGCCCGGTCCGGGACCGCACGAGGGCCTCGTGTCCCCCGGCGCGCAGGCGCTCGCAAACGGCGGCCGTGCGCCGATCCTGCCAGACGAGGGCGCGGTGGATGGCGCGTCCCGTCGTCCGGTCCCACACGACGACGGTCTCGCGCTGATTGGTGATGCCGACGGCCGCCACGGGCCCATCGACGCCCCGTAGCGCCGCCCATGCAACCTCGAGCTGCGAATCGAGGATCTCCTGGGCGTCGTGCTCGACCCAGCCTGGCCGAGGATAGTGCTGCCTGAACTCCTTCTGCGCGACCGAGCGAATCCGGCCGGTTTCGTCGAAGACGATGGCCCGTGAGGACGTCGTGCCCTGGTCGAGTGCGAGCAGCATGGATTCCGGCGGGTTTGACGGCAAAATAGCAGCCGGATACGATATTCAGGGCCCCGACCGACGCTCCATGCCGATCCTGGAAACCAGCGGATACCGCGCTCCCGCCGGGCTGCGCAATGCCCACCTGCACACGGCGTGGGCAGGCCTCGCGCGGCGCGCTGCCGACCCGGGCTATTCGGAAGAGCGTATCGAACTGCCCGACGGGGATTTCCTCGACCTCTTCCGCGTGCGAGGCGGTCATCGGCGCGTCGCCGTGGTCTGTCACGGCCTGGAGGGCCATGCGCACCGACCGTACATGCGGGGCATGGCCTCGGCGCTTTCCGCGGCCGGCTGGGACGTGGTATGCTGGAACTACCGCGGATGCGGGGGAGAGCCGAACCGGTTGCCACGGTCCTACCACTCCGGCGCGACCGAGGACCTCGAAGCCGTCGTGGATCACACCGCCGGAGATTACGACACCGTAGCACTCGTCGGGTTCAGCCTCGGCGGCAACCTGGTGCTCAAGTACCTGGGTGAAGCCGAACGCCACCGCATCGCGGCGGCCGTCGCGTTCTCGGTTCCGACCGATCTCCGGGCGAGTTCGCTCCACCTGGAGCGGCCCTCCAACCGTCATTACCTGCGCCGATTCCTGCGCACCCTGCGCCGCAAGATCCGGCAGAAGGCCGCCCTGCACCCCGATGCCTTCGAC
>JANJTM010000076.1 GCA_024711125.1 Rhodothermales bacterium | reverse complement strand
GAGGTAGTCGGCGCCGCGGCCCTTGAGGCGCTCGTCCCAGAACTGCATCCAGGCCGTTCCTTCGGCCTGGATGCGCGTCCAGTCGAGCTTCATGGCCGGAATCGGGGTCCGCATCCACTCGGGAAGCCGGGCCGTGTCGATATCGGTGCGGGCGGGAATGCGGAAATAGGCTTCGGCCTGGTGCACCAGGGCCGAATCGGTCGTCACGAACTCGTAGAAGGCACGGGCCGCGTCGGGATTGCGCCCGCCGGCCACGATGGCGATGCCGTCGTTCAGGAGCGGAGTTCCGCTCGCCGGAATGGTAAATCCGAACGGATAGCCGTTGCGCTGCGCCTGGATCTCGGTATCGGGCAGATTCCAGAGCGAGACGTCCCCCTCCTCGCGGGCGACTTTCAGGTACAACTGGGTGGGGTCGGCCGCGTAGGTCGCCGTGTTCATGTCGAGGCGGGCGAGCCAGGCGTATCCGTCCTCCACCGTCGGCTGCCGGAGGATCAGGGCGGCCCAGATCGTCCGCATGGTGGACGAGGCCAGCGGGTAGCGGATGATGATCCGGTCCTTCCAGCGCGGGTCGAGCAGGTCGTCCCAGTCGCCCGGACGCTCGTCTTCGGTGACGGACCGCGCGTTGAAGAGGATGACCTCGGGCGTGCGGTACGTCGAGTACCACCGGTCGAGCGAGTCGCGGTCGGCCGGGTCCACGGCGTCGGCCCACGTCGGCCGGTACGGCGCGAGCAGGCCCTCGGACGCCGCGCGCGCGAACGTGGGCGAATCACCGCCCCACCAGAGATCGGCCTGCGGATTCGACCGCTCGGTGCGGATCCGGTCGTAGGCGTCCTGTCCTCCCATGTCCATCCACTGCACGTCGATCGCCGGGTTGGCGGCTTCGAACGCCGTTTCAACCTCGGTCAGCATTTCCTTGCCGTGCGGCGAGTAGACGACGAGGCGCTGTTTCGATGCCGAACCTCCGCAGGCGCCGAGTACCGACGCGGCGACCAGGACTGCGACGGCAGGGTGGGACATTCGGTTCGGCATGACAGACCCCTCGGGCTGGAAGTGTGTATGGCTTGGTTCCGCGGCGGAGGCAGACGTTTCACCCGATACGACGCAGGTTGGCCAGGCGAAGCATCAGTTTCTTCTGGCCCACCTCGGGAAAGAAGACCGTCGCCTTGGCCTGGGCGCCGGAACCCTCCATCGCGATGATCTTGCCTTCTCCGAACAGCGAGTGTTCCACCCGCATCCCGGTCGCCAGCGCCGACGGCGGTTCCTCGTCGTATACGATGCGGCGTGTTTCGTCCTCGTCGTAGGCGTCCCGGCGCGGACGCTCTTCCTCGGGCAGCCGCCTCGGAGCCGGTGCGGGCCCACGAAGCGCACCCGCGCCAAGCCCGGGCGTGCCGCGCCCGAACGTCGGCGGGGCGCCGGGCTTTCGAGCCCCGACACCCGGTTCGGGACGCAGGCTGGCGCGGAAGTAATCCGGCGCCAGCGTGTCGTACTTCACGGCCGGTCGGGGGGCGAAGCGGTCCGGCCGGGAGGCAAACGGATCGCCGGTCTCGGTGCGGAGCAGCGAGGGGTCCAGTTCGTCCAGGAAACGCGATCGGACGGCGGATTCCTGCTCGCCGTACCGGTACCGGCTGCGGGCGTACGTCAGGTAGAGCAGTCGCTCCGCGCGGGTAGTGCCGACGTAGAACAGTCGACGTTCCTCCTCGAGATCCTCGGGATTCTGGGCGGCGCCGGAAAGCGGGAAGAGTCCTTCCTCGAGCCCGGTGACGAAGACGGCGGCGAATTCGAGTCCCTTCGACGCGTGCAGCGTCATCAGGGTCACCTTGTCGTCGCCCGTTCCACGCTCGTCGGCGTCGGTCAGGAGCGAGACCTCCTGCAGGAAGGCGCTCAGCGTGGACTCCGTGTCCGGATCCTCGGTGAACGACTGGATCGCCGAAACGAGCTCCTCGAGGTTTTCCCGGCGCACGAGGTTCTCGAGCGTCTGCTCGCGCAGCAGTTCGTGCATCAGGCCCGTTTCGTTCACGATGCGGCGCGCGAGGTCGCCGGCCGGCGCCGTCGGTGCCGCCTCGATGAAGCCTGCCACCAGGTCGCGGAAGGCCGTCATCGTCCTGACGGCCCGCGAGCCGAGGTCCGACACCTCGTCGATGCGCTGCAGCGCTTCCCAGGCGGAGAGCCCTGCCCGTTCCGCCCACGCGAACAGGAGGTCCTGGGACTTGTCGCCGATACCGCGCACGGGCACGTTCATGATGCGCCGCAGGCTGCCCGAGTCGTGAGGGTTCACCGCCAGGCGCATGTAGGCGAGGGCATCCTTGATCTCGCGGCGCTGGTAGAACGAAACGCCCCCGACGATCCGGTAGGGTACGTCCTCGCGCCGCAAGGCCTCTTCCATCGAGCGGGATTGGGCGTTCGTCCGATAGAGTACGGCGATGTCGCGGTACCGCAGGCCCCGGCGCACACACAGGTCGCGGATGCGCCGTTCCACCTTCTGTGCCTCGTCCTTTTCCGAAAGCGCCTCCAGGACGAGGATGGGCTCGCCCTCGTCGTTGTCGGTCCAGAGGTTTTTCTCGAGCTGCTTCGTGTTGTTGCGGATGATGCCGTCCGCGAGCCGCACGATGGATTTCGACGAGCGGTAGTTCTGCTCGAGCCGGACCGTGGTGGCTTCCGGGTAGTCCCGTTGGAACGAGAGGATGTTCGAGATATCCGCCCCGCGAAAGGCGTAGATCGACTGCGCGTCATCTCCCACCACGCACAGGTTGCGGTGGCCGTCCGCGAGCAGCTTGGTGAGCACGTACTGGGCGTGGTTCGTGTCCTGGTATTCGTCCACGTGCACGAAGCGCCAGCGCTCGCGGTATCGGTCGAGCACCTCGGGATGATTGCGGAAGAGGTCTATCGGCCGGAGCAGCAGGTCGTCGAAGTCCATCGCGTTGGACTTGCGCAGCAGGTCCTGGTACGCCGGGTACAGCTTGGCCGCCTTCTCCTGGGCTGCGCCCACGGCGAGGCGCGCGTATTCGGAAGGCCCGACGAGCCGGTTCTTTGCCGACGAGATGAGCCCGAGCATCGCCCGCGGCGTGAACTGCTTCGGATCGATGTGATAGGACTCCATCAGCTGGCGCACGGCCCGCTGGGAGTCGTCGGTATCGTAGATCGAGAAGTCCGGCGTGTAACCCAGCGCCTCGGCTTCGCGGCGCAGGACGCGGGCGAAGGTCGCGTGGAACGTCCCGATCGTCATGTAGCGGGAAATGTCTCCCCCGACCAGGCGGTCCACGCGCTCCCTCATCTCGCGCGCGGCCTTGTTCGTGAACGTGATGGCCAGCACCTGGGAAGGCCGAGCCTTGCCGGTCGCCACGAGGTAGGCGATGCGGTGCGTCAGTGCCCGGGTCTTGCCCGATCCGGGGCCGGCGATGATGAGGACGGGCCCGTCGGTTGCCGCGGCGGCTTCGCGCTGCTCGGGGTTGAGCCCGGACAGCACTTCATCGGCGGCGGGCGGAGAGGAGGCGGGCTTGGCCCGGTCGTCCGGGGCCAGTCGGTAGGTCTGCATCGGGCCGTGGCAGGGGGTAGCCTCGATAGACGCACCTCGCCCCGATTCGTTCGCGGTCGTCCCGTATATTCGCCGCCCACCGGTCCTCCCCACCGTCCCGTTCCGCCATGAACCTGGAATCCCTGCTCCGCGGACTGTTCGGCATCGCGGTTATCCTCGGTATCGCGCTCCTGGTGTCGAACGATCGCCGGCAGGTCAGCTGGCGCACGGTGGCGGCAGGCCTGTCGCTCCAGCTCGTATTGGCGATCTTTCTGCTCAAGGGTTCGGCCATGGGCGCGTGGTTCGCCCCGCTCGAGTGGCCGAGGCTGTTCTTCTCCTGGGTCAGCTCGTTCTTCGTGCTGGTGCTCAATTTCACCACCGCCGGGGCGTCCTTCGTCTTCGGAGACCTCGCGAAGGCCCAGGGTACCGAGGGGTCGATGGGTTTCTTCTTCGCGTTCCAGGTGCTTCCGACCATCGTGTTCTTCGGCTCACTCATGGCGGTGCTGTACCACCTGGGCGTAATGCAGCGGGTGGTGCAGGGCATGGCGTGGCTCGTCTCCCGGTTCCTCGGCACGTCGGGGGCCGAGTCCCTTTCGGTGACGGCCAACATCTTCGTCGGGCAGACCGAGGCTCCGCTGGTCATCAAGCCCTACCTCGAGAAGATGACCTACAGCGAGCTGATGGCCGTCATGGTGGGCGGAATGGCCACGATCGCGGGCGGCGTCATGGCGGCCTACATCCAGATGCTGGGCGATCCGTTCGCCCAGGCCAACGGACTCTCGCTCGATGCGGGCCGACTCCTGTTCGCCGAGCAGCTGCTCGGCGCGAGCGTCATGGCCGCCCCGGCCGCCCTGCTGCTGGCGAAGATCATGATTCCCGAGACGGGCGAACCGGCGACGCGCGGCATCGTGCGCATCGAGACTCCGGCAACCGGGGCCAACGTGATCGACGCGGCGGCCTCCGGTGCGGGTGACGGGCTCAAACTGGCGCTCAACGTGGGCGCCATGCTGATCGCCTTCCTGGCACTCCTGGCGATGGTCAATTACATCCTGGGATGGGGTGCGGGTCTTTTCGGAGCCACGCTGACGCTCGAGCAGCTGCTCGGCTGGGTCGTCGCTCCCGTCGCCTGGGCAATCGGAGTGCCGTGGGCCGATGCCGTGCATTTCGGTGCGCTGCTGGGCACGAAGGTGGTCGTGAACGAGTTCGTCGCCTACCTGAACCTTTCGTCGTCGATAGCGGCCGGCTCCCTGTCTCCGAAGGCGATCGTCATGGCAACTTTCGCCCTGTGCGGGTTCGCCAACCTGTCGTCCATCGCGATCCAGCTGGGCGGTATCGGTCCGCTCGCACCCACCCGCACCTCGGAACTGGCCTCGCTCGGTCTGCGTGCGGTGCTTGCCGGGACGCTCGCCAACATGATGACGGCCACGATCGCCGGTGCCATCACCGGCTGATTTCAGGGCCTGTCGTCGGGATCCGGCTGCGTGGGGAACCGCACGCCGAACCGGACCCAGCCGTCGACGGGAACGCTGCGCGTAGTGCGCAGCACGTAGGCCGGCTGCCACGGCACCTGGACCAGCGCGCGCAGCGCGATGCGGTCGAGGACCGGGTGTACGCCCTCGAGCTGTCGAACGGCGCCGGCCGAGCCGTCCGGCCCGACGTACACCTGGAATGAGACCACGCGATCGGACGCCGGACCGCGCAGCGAGTCGGGAATCGACACGGGGATGTCGGTGCCGATCTGTTTCAGCGCTCCGGGCGCCCGGAAGTGCCGCATGATGCGTCGGTACGCATCGCGCTCGTAGGCGGCGACCTGTGCGTCGGGTTCCCGGTCGGGCCTCGCCGCTTCGATCGTCGGCTCCACGACCTGCCAGAACAGGGAGTCCACGGTCTCGGGGCGGTTTCGGTACAACGGCGCGAGTTCCCTCTGCACGGCGCTCACCATGCGGTCCCGCGCGACGTCCTGCTGGGCCGAAAGAGGCTCTCCCGCCCGGTACAGCGCGTCCGGCACGCGTACGCCCATGCCCTCGAACGTGGACAGGTCCCGGAACGCGAGGGCGGTGTCGACCCCGGCCCTCCACCATCGGCCCCGGTCATCCGTAGCCCATCCTTCCGGCGCGTCCAGCGGAACGGAGGGTTCGCGTGCGCAGCCGCAGAAGAGTGCGGCCGAAACCGCCGCGACCAGGACGATCGAGCGGGACGACCCCGTGCCGGTCCGTCTCATGCCGTCGGCGCCGTTGGGTCTCCCGAATCGAGTCGCACGAAATGGCGGCGCCGGTCCATGGCGACCACGCGAATGCGGGATCCGGCGGCAATGAACTCTCCTTCGGTCGCCACCTCGATCCGCGTTCCGTCGATTTCGACGATGCCGGTCGGACGCAGAGGCGTGATCGCGACCCCGACCCTGCCGAGCCAGCGCGCGCGCTGTTCGCTTTCCCGGGCGGTGGTCTCGCGGTCCCGGCCCAGGTGAGTCGACAGCACGAACCTGTTCCACGCCCCCGACTGCCACATCCACCAGAACATCAGGCCGCCGGCCCCCGCCGCACCGGACAGTGCCGCCAGGCCCCCCACGGGGCCGCTTTCCGAGAAAGCGTAGCCGACCGCGAAGGTAATGAGCACGAGGCCGACCACCCCCACGACGTTCAGTCCGGGTATCAGGTAGACCTCGGCCGCGATCAGCAGCAGCCCGGCGGCGATCAAGGCTATGGGGATGAGGATTTCCACGCGGTCGGATCCTTCGTTGGGTCTACGGCTCAGGCCTGGGATGTTTCGTGTGCGTCATTGCCGGGCGCCCGTCTGACCTCGACCCTCGCGCCCCGCACGCCGACCACGCGGATCGCCGCCCCGGCCTCGATGTAGTCGCCGGCCGTGACGACATCGACGCGGGTTCCGTCGATATCGGCGGCGCCCGAGGGCCGGAGGGGGGTCAGGGCCGTGCCGGTCCTTCCGACCCACTCGTCGTGGGTATCGGCCGACGTGTAGCCGACCGCGCTGGCGAGGTCGGGTACAAGGACCAGCTGTCCGAAGCGCTCGCTCCGTGGCAGCCAACGTCCGAGAGAAAACGCAAGCACGACGAACAGGACGAGCGTCGTGGCCAGCGTGGTGACGGCGGCCATCACGTCGTGGGAGGACGGGAAGGAAAACCCGACGTTTCCCATGAGCGACATCAGGAGAGAGAAGACCACGAGTACGAGGCCGGTGATTCCGGCCGCCCCGAAGCCCGGGGTGACGAATACCTCCACGAACAACAGCACCAGCCCGATCACGAACACGACGATCTCCCACGACTCGACCAGCCCACCCAGGTAGTTGGGCCCGAAGAACAGCGCGGCGCCGACGAGCGCCATGAGCCCCGGAAACCCGACCCCCGGTGTCTGCAGCTCGAAATAGAGTCCCCCCAGCATCATCAGCATGAGGATCGACTGGACGACGGGAGATCCGAAGAACCGTATGATGCCCTCGACCGTGTTCGATCGGAAGGCGGTCGTGCGTCCCGGATCGCTGCCGAGACCGGCCGTCACCGCATCGAGATCGTCGACGATGGCGTCGGCAACGCCATGGCGAACCGCTTCCTCGGCCGAGAGGGTGAGGACCTTGCCGGCCTCGGAGATCCCGGGAATCTCGATGGATGCGTCGACCATCGCCTCGGCGATGTCCGGATCGCGGCCGTTGGCTTCGGCCGTCGCACGCATCTGGGCGCGCATGTAGCTCTGGTACTTGTCCGGGGCGGCCTCTCCGGTCGTGCCTTCCACCACCGTCGCCGCGCCGATCGAGGAGCCCGGTGCCATGAGGATCCGGTCGGCCGCGTACGAAATGAGCGCGCCGGCCGACGCCGCGTTGCGATCGACGAACGCGATGGTGAGCATGGGCGCATCGAGTATCGCCTTGCGGATCTCGTCGGCCGAAGTCACGAGTCCTCCGAACGTGTCCATGTGGAACACGACGGCAGCGGCGCCGCTCTCCGTGGCCTCCCGCAGGGCGCGCTCGACGTATACGGCGAGACCGTTGTCCACGGTGCCCTCGATGTCCACGACGAAGACGGGTCCGTCCCCCACGCCCTCGGCCCAGGCAGGCCGAGCCGGCGTGCGGACGGAATCGGGAGGCGCGTCCTGGGCGGAAACGGCCGCGGGTCCGGAAAGGAGGAGGAGGGTCGCGAAAACGCGCAGCGCGTGACGCATGGGGATCGCCTGTCGGTGCTTGCGGTTGGTACGCCCGTTTCGCGGCCGTGATTCACGGACTCAGCGCTCGATCACCACCGGCGTGCCCACGTGGACCAGGTCCCAGAGCGCGTCCATCTCCCCATCGGTGATCGCGACGCACCCCTGGGTCCAGTTGGAGCGCTGTCCGGTGCCGTTGCCGTGCACCTCGATCCAACCGCCGAGCAGCGTACCCATCGGGGGGACGGCGAACGTGCGGTTGGCCTGTACGATCGAACGGAACTCGTCCGCCGAGATGAGGCCGTCGGCCAGACCGCGTTCGGCGTCCTCCTCCGTCGGGTAGTTGAGCACGAAGGCCTTGTAGAATTGGCTGCGCGGATTCTTCGACACGACCCGGAACGTGCCTTCGGGCGTGCGCCAGTGGTCCGGGTCGTTCGGATTCCCCCGCTTCTCCTTGTCGGCGAAGAAGTTGTACCCCATGTCGATCGGGAGCCGGGTCATGAGATCGCCCCCCCGGTATACGAACAGGGTCTGGCGCGACTTCGAGATGCGCATCCAGACGTTGGAGATCTCGTGCGAGCGCACCTGGCCGTGCGCCCCGTCCCTGGTGCGGACCCGCGCCCACCGGCCGCCGTTCTCGACGACCCAAACCGGTTCGGCCATTCCGAGGTCGACGTAGGGGCGCGTGGAGTCGCTCGCCGAGTACAGCGTCGTCGACCGCGAGAGCGTGTAGTGCACGGCCTGCTCGTCGAGCGCGTACGGCGCGTCCTGGCCGGCGGCGATACCCGCCGTTGCCGCCGCGAGGACCGGCAGAAGCACGAGCAGGCGCGTCGGGCGGTTCGGCACTTCGATCAGGCCGCGGATGCGGCGTTTTCGCGGAGACAGGTTTCGTAGGCTTCCAATACCCCGTCGAGGATACGGCCGCGCGTGACGGTCTGCACCGACCGGGCGACCTCCGGCGATGCATTGGCCGGCGCGAACGACCGTCCTACGGCGCCGAGCGCCACGAGGTCGCCCTCGGTGTCCCCCACGAAGGCACATTCCTCCATGCCCACCCCGAGTTCGGCGGAGAGCCATGCGAGCCCCGTGCGCTTGGTCAGCCGAGAGGACAGCACGTCGATCGAGATCCAGGTCGAGAAGACCGTGAGCGTCGGGTGGTTTCGGGACACGTACTCGCGTACGACGGGTTTCAGACGGGTGATCTCGTCCTCCAGGGGACCGATGACGCCAGCCTGTGTGCGCTTGGCGAAATCCACCGAGACCGAGGTCCCGTCGAGCTGCGTTCCCAACCAGGCCCGCACCTCGCCCAGTTCGCGGTCGAGTTCCGGCGTGAACTCCGGGTGCCAGCGGGTGACCGCCGAGGTCGGATCGAAAAGCCCCGCGCCCGACTCGAACAGGACCGGGGTGCGAAGCCCCAGGGCCTGCGACACGGCCTCGGTATACGCGTACGCCCGCCCGGTGCAGAGCGAAAACTCCGGATTCGCTTCCGGTACGCGCCGACGGTCCGAGCGTTCGACCCAGGCGGCGACTCGTGCCATGCCGACGAGGTCGAACGGCCGGTACGGCTCGCTGACGCAGCCGTCTATGTCCGACACGAAAACCCGGATCACGAGCCCTGCGCGTTCTTCAACTGTTCGATCAGGGCGTCTGAAATGCCCATCGCGCTGAACCCGCCGTCGTGGAACAGCGTCTGCATGGTCACCATCCGGGTCAGGTCCGAAAGGAGGGTAACGGTGTAATCGGCGCACGACGCGGCGTCGGCATTGCCGAGGGGAGCGAGCCGGTCGGCAAAGTCGAACATCCCGTCGAAACCGGTGATGCCCGACCCGGCCGTCGTGCGGGTCGGACTCTGCGAGATCGTGTTGATGCGGATTCCGCGGCGTCCCAGGCGGTAGCCGTAGGAGCGCACGATGCTCTCCAGCAACGCCTTGGCGTCACCCATTTCGCTGTACTTGGAGAAGACCCGCTGCGCTCCGATGTACGAGAGGGCAACGATGGAGCCGCCGTCGTTGAGGGCGCCCGTCGTCTCTGCCGAGTGCACGACCCGGTGCAGCGAGATCGCGGAGATATCGAGCGTCTTGTGGTACCAATCGTAATCGAGATCCTCGTACGGCCGGTCCTTGCGCACGTTCATTCCCATGCCGATCGAGTGCACGACGAAATCGACGCCCCCGAACGTCTCCTTGGCCTGGCGGAAGAGCGCATCGAGATCTTCGGCACTGGTGGCGTCGGCCCAGACGACCGGGCTTCCGGTGCGCTCGGCGAGCGCGTCCACCGTGCCGAGGCGCTTCGCGATCGGCGCGTTCGTGAGTACGAAGCGCCCCCCTTCGCGGTGGATCGCCTCGGCGATCGCCCAGGCCAGCGAGCTCTCGTTGAGGGCGCCGAAGATGACGCCGCTTTTGCCGGACAGCAGTCCGTGTCCCTTGTCAGCCATTGGGGGTGCGTGCCGTGATGGGTTCCGAAGACGGCATGGAAGGTACGATTCAGGCGCCTACGGACCGCAGGGGGCGCGCCGCGCGCTCGAGATCGGCATGGATCCGGCCGTTGGATGCCAGCGTCTGGCCTGAGAACACGGGATCGCCCGAGCCGGAGAAGTCGGTGACGCGCCCTCCTGCTTCCTCGACGAGCAGTCGCCCGGCCGCGACGTCCCACGGGGACAGGCCGAGTTCGAAGAACCCGTCGAAGCGACCGGCCGCGACCCACGCAAGGTCGACCGAGGCAGAGCCCGGACGACGCACGCCCCGGCTCGTCTCGAAAAACGAGCGGAGTACCTGCAGGTAGGCGTCGACGTGCGCGAAGGAGCGGTACGGGAAGCCGGTGGTGAGCAGCGCGTCGGCGAGCCGATCGGTCGTACTGACCCGGATCGGTCGGCCGTTCGCGCGCGCGCCGTCACCGCGGAGCGCGGTGAAGAGTTCGTCCCTCGAGACGTCGTACACGACCCCGACCTCGGGACGTGCATCGTACTGCAAGGCGATGGAAACCGCGTACGGGGGCACGCCGTGCGTGAAATTCGTCGTACCGTCGATCGGATCGACGATCCATTGCCAGCCGGCGGCGGGCCGGATGTCGGCAGACTCGTCCTCCTCGGCCAGTACGGCGTGGCCGGGAAACGCGGCGCGGACGTGGGAGAGGATGACGGCCTGCGCCCGCTCGTCCACGTCCGTCACGAAATCGTTGGTGCCCTTGGCCCGGACCCGACCGGCCGAAACGGCGCCTGCCTCGAACCGGATGAGCCTGCCGGCGTCGAGCGCGGCGGCGATCGCGACGTCGAGCGCGCGTCGCGCCACCGAATGCTGCGTCATGGGAAGCGTTATCTTGGCGCGTCCCCGATCGCCCGCCATGGGGTTGGCGACCGGGACGGGCCTGTCGGCGTGTCGCGCCGGCCGAAAACTCGTGGTGCCGGTGTACCCCTTGGTTCCCTCCTTTGTTCGTTCGTTCGTCGCCGCGATCGCCGTCGCGATCGTGGTGCTGGTGTCCTCGGGATGTCGGCGCCCGGTCGAGGACCTTCCGGGTGCCGGTTTGCCCGATTCGTTGGCCGCGGTGGTGCTCGGCGTGCGGGACGACGCGTTCCGCGAGGCATTTCCGCGACTCGCCGGATACTCGCACACGCGCTATACCCGCACCGAGCAGTTCGACGGCGACGACTACCTGGTGGCGTTCCGGGAGCGGGTGGCCCGCATCGTCCGCGAAGACGACGGCGCGCGCACCGAACTCGTATCGGCGGATTCGGGCGGGGACTTCCGATTCGGCTTCTTCCGGAGGTTCGTCTCGAATACGCTCGGCGACCTGGACCCCGTCGACCTGGCCCCGTACGTGCTCTCGGACGACCCGGAATACCTGAGGGCGCGCAACAGGGCTCGATACGAATTCCGCGCCCTACCCGATACGCTGCTCTGGGATACCCAGGCCCGCGTGATCGAGGTACGCGCGCGGCCCGAGCTTGGGGACGGACTGAATATCCGCCGGGTACGATACTACGTGAACCGGGCCTCCAACGAGCTGGTCGCCATGTACCTGGAGCGTATCGACCTGGCGCTGCTCTTCCGCGAGGAGAGCCGGTTCTACGTGCACATGCGACCGGTGGCCGACAGCGTGCTGCTCCCGTACAACAGCCGGTTCGATACGCGAATCCGGACCCCGTTCCGGCGGGACCAGCGATTCCGGACCGTCTCCACGTACTACGAATTCGATCCGGCTGGACCGCGCGCGGCGGCAGACACCACGGGAGCGGCACCGACCGATACGACGCGTGCGGCATCGGCGGCGGACGCCCGGGTCCTGTCGCCGGATCCCGCGGGCAGCGATTCGCTCCGCTGAGCGCTCAGAATCGTCCTGCGAGGACCGGGTGTCGTTCCAGGGACGCCAGCGCGGGATCCTCCGTCACCAGGCTCTTGCGGAACACCCCGCGGTCCAGTGCCCGCGCCAGCAGCGTCGCCGCGTCTCCGGATCGACCCTGCGCCATGAATACGTGGGCGAGGCGCGAGATGGCGGCCGGTCGGTCGGGCGCGACGGCAAGACCGACCCGGGCATAGGTTTCGGCTTCGTCGAAGCGGCCCAGTCGCTCGGCGAGCCACGAAAGCTGCAGGTGTTCGTCGGAACGGTTTCCGACCCGGCTCGCGGCACTCGAAAGCGCCGCGGCCGCGGAATCCGGGCTGCCCGCGGCCAGCCACGCCTCGGCGCCCAACAACCAGGTCGAGGCTTCGTCCGGATCCAGGAGGATGAGGCGCTTCGCGTCGTCCAGGGCCGATACGGCCCGACCCTGGTCCAGCAGCACCCGTGTGCGAAGGCGCAGGGCATCCACGTCTCCGGGCAGACGAACCAGCACGCGGTCGAGGCGAGCGCGTGCCTCGTCGAGGTTCGTACCCGCTCGCCAGGCCCGTGCCGCACGATGGTAGTCCTGCTGCAGGTCGGCGGGGCGCTGGGTCCGGGCCCGTACCGGAGGCGTCGGCTGAACGCCCCGGGCCGGGACGCCGACCTGGCCGGTCGAAGTCAACGGCGCGAGGACGGCGACGAGGAGCAGGGCGAGCGGGATCCGGAACATGGTGGTACGGGTCTCACGACGAACGCGCCAGGCGGCGCGCCGTTCTGTCCTCTCCAACGACCAACGTGCATCCTTTCGACTGCGTCCGCCGGCGTCCGGGCGACGGGAGCTGGGGCAGGTTCCTGAGGTATCTGCCGGTCACGACCTCCACGAACGACGAGGCCCATCGGGCGGCCGCCGAAGGCGCCCCGGACGGTTTCCTGGTCGTCGCCGACGAGCAGACGCAAGGCAGGGGGCGGCACGGAAGGTCCTGGAGCGCTCCCCCTGGGCAGAACCTGCTCGCGTCCTGGGTCGTGCGCCCGACCGTCGGCCCGGACCGTTGGTCGTGGATTCCGCTCGCGGCGGCGTTGGCGGTGGTCGATGTGGTGGAAGCCGCGGTTCCGGCGTCCGACGTACGAGTCAAATGGCCGAACGACGTGCGTCTCGGCGGCAAGAAGGTCTCGGGCATCCTTGCGGAGTCCCGGTTGGACGCCGGCGGAGCAGGCCACGTCGTCCTCGGTATCGGCCTGAACGTCAACCAGGCCGGCTTCCCCGCGGAACTCGAGTCGACGGCCACCTCGCTCTTCCTCGCGGCGGGTGTCGGGCGGGACCGCGCGACGGTCCTTTCGGACCTGTGCGACGCGCTGGAGCGTCGCGTCACGTCGATCGATCGTCCCGGGAACGGGCTGCTCGTCGATTACCGCGCCCGGCTGGACGGTGTCGGGCAGAGGGCACGGCTGCACCGGCCGGGCGCCCGGGACGTCGTGGAGGGACGCATGCTCGACGTGGACGAGCAGGGCGCGCTCGTGCTCGATGTCGACGGCGAGGCGCGTACCTTCCGGGCGGGTGAAGTCACCTTCCGCCCCGCCTGACGGGGTTCCCGGAGATGCGCATCATGGCGGGCGAACGGACTCTCGTCGTCGACATCGGGAATTCGGCCACGAAGTGGGCCGTGTACGGCGAGCCGGTCCTGGACGCGGGCACATTGCCGATTCCGGTCGCCAGGGGACGGGACACGACGCTTCGCCCCGAATCGATTCCCGGCGCCGGCGTCCATCGGGTGGTCCTCGTCTCGGTCGTGCCGTCCCGCACGGCGTCCGCGGAAGACGCGCTGGCCGGGGCCTTCGGGTGTCCGGTGCTGACGGTCCATGCCGGGCTTCGGCTTCCGTTCGGCATGGACTACGGGACGCCCGATACGCTAGGGGCCGACCGCATCGCGGCGGCGGCGGGCGCAGTCGGCCCGGCTCCCAGCGCGGATGACCTGCCCGCGATCGTCGTCGATGCGGGATCGGCGCTCACGGTGGACCTTGTGGACCGCGAAGCCCGCTACCGGGGCGGAGCCATCGCGCCCGGCCCCACGCTCCTTGCCGCGGCGCTGCGTGCGGGAACGGCCCAGTTGCCCGAAGTGGAGCCCTGGATGCCGGGCTCCGTCGTCGGGCGCTCCACGGTAGATGCCCTTCGGGCCGGCATCATGGTCGGATTCGTTTCGGCGTTCGAGGGCATCGCGAACCGGATGCGCGGCGAGGCCGGCCCCGGGTGCCGGATCGTGGCGACGGGCGGATGGTCGTCCGTGCTTGCCCGGGAAACCGGGCTGATCGACCTCGTCGTGCCTGACCTGGTGCTTCGGGGCGGGGCCGTGCTGGCCGGGCTCAATTCGTGACCTGGATCGAGCGCACGAATTCCACCACGCGCAAGATCTGCTCCCGCAGGCGTTCCTCGGCGAGCGGGTCCTCGGTATTGGCCCACACGTTGCCCCAGACCGGCATTTCACGCGATCCGTGGCTCTCGACCATGGCCCGGCCGTCCACCGTGGACGCGACGAGTTCTTCCGGAAACTCCCCGTATTTCTCGACGAGGCGGGTGAGATCCGGGGGAGCGACCTTGAGCAGCGGGGCCACCGGCCCGTCGCCCTCGCCGCGGACGCCGTGGCAGCCCTGGCAGTAGGTCACGAAGAGTTCTAGCCCCGTGGCCGACGCCGACGGCACGCCGAGGGTGGCATCGGTCGATGGTGGGGCGGCCTGGTCGGCCCGGCCGGAACAGGCGGCCAGCAGGCAGACGGAGGCGGTCAGGAATCCGGTCCAGCGCGTGGTCATGGAGCCCTTCGGGTTGACTCCGGCCAAGGTACGAGCGGCCGCGGAAACCGACAACGGCAGCGTATCGCGCGCCCCGGTCGGGTCAACGGGTGAGCACCCGCGCCTGCAGGTGGCTTGCGAGTACCGAGATCGCGATTTCGTTGAATCCGCCGCGGGGGATCACGAGGTCGGCGGCCTGCCGGGATGGAGCCACGAACGCGAGGTGCATGGGTCGAACCGTCGTCTCGTACTGCACGAGCACCGATTCGAGCGTGCGCCCCCGTTCCCCGATGTCACGCCGGATGCGCCGGGCGAGCCGGATGTCGTCGTCCGCGTCCACGAAGACCCGCAGGTCCATTCGGCGCACGAGTTCCGGTTCCGCGAGAACCAGTATGCCCTCCACGATGAGCAGCGGACGCGGCTCCACGCGCTCGGTATCGGACGTGCGGGTATGCCGCGCGAAGTCGTAGATCGGCTTCTCGACGGGCCGTCCCGCCAGCAGCTCGTCGATATGGCGGCAGAGCAGCGGGGTCTCGAGAGACGACGGATGATCGAAGTTCACCTGGGCCCGCTCCTCGACGGACAAGTGCCGCAGGTCGTAGTAGTATCGATCGTGGTCCAGCACCGAAACGTGGTCGGCACCGACGGCCTCGATCACGCGGCGCATTACCGTGCTCTTTCCCGAGCCGGAGCCGCCGGCGATTCCGAGGACGGTGCAGGACTTCACGCGGGGCCTCAGTGCCGGACCATCACGATGTCGTGCGTCCGCGTCGCTTCGTCGTACGAACAGGCCTCCGGGTCGACCACGTACCCGTCCGGGTGGCGCCATGCCATCAGCGGGTCCAGTTCCTCGAGCGTTTCCCGGACCAGGAAATTGACGAGCCGTCCGCGAAGGGGCTTCACCCCGTGCGTGACCGGCCGAAGTTCGCCCTCCGAAAAGCGGAGGAACCGCACGCGCACCATGCGCGCGTACGTCACTCCGTTTTCCCACGCCTCTTCGAAGGATCCGGGAAGGAGGTTCCAGACGAAGCGGTCACGCACGGCGGCGTCCAGGGCACGGCTCAGGCTCGGCCGCCAGTACTGCGACACCTTGCCGACGCCCGGCAAGACGGCGTCCATGCGCAGGCGGTAATTGGGGATCAGGTCGTCGGGCCTGAGCAGGCCGAAAAGGCCCGAGAAGATGATGCCCTGCTCGAGCAGGCGCCGCTGGGCCCCGGTGGGAAGGCCCGGGAAATCCATCGCCTTGTAGAGCACACCCGGGCCGTAGCGGTCGAGGGCCGACATGAGCGGCGCCTTGTAGACGGCACGGTTGACGGCGACGGCCTCGGCGGCGGCATCCTCCTTGAGGCCGAACAGTGCCTCGAGATCGGTAGAGGAGTCCTCGAGTGCCCGGTGCAGGGCATCGATGAGGGACCGCCGCTCGGCGTTCAGTTCGTGGAAATAGTTGAACGTGTTCGACGTGCGATAGTCGAACATGTCCGGCGCGAACGGATTTCCGCCCTCGATCTTTCCCTCGGCCGGGGGTAGGAGAATCGCGAAATTCGGCATGGAGGCGGCGCGGGGCTAGGCAGCGGGGCGTCAGCCCGCCTGGCGGGTCTGGCGCATCTCGCCGATGAGCGCATCGATATCCTCCCGGATGCGCTGTGCCTGCTGCTCGGCGTCCGCAACGAGCGCCTGTCCGTCCCGGCGAGCCTCGTCCGAAGCCTCGGGGTGGAGGGCGTCGTCGACCACGGACGCCACCTTGGCCCCCACGCGGTCGAGGTGGTACGCCACGCGGCGCCGGATGCGCCGACCTTCCTCCGGAGCGGTGAGCAGGCCCAGGACGAACCCTACGGCGCCGCCCAGGAGGATTCCCCACACGGCGGCTCTTGCGGTGCGGCGGGATGACGAATCACTCATGGCTTCGGTCACCGGATGATTGGATGTTCCGGGTCCTTGAACCCGGACACCGGAATCCCAGTTTCGACCCGAAGAAAAAAGCCGCCTCGCGGGAAGCGACGGCGGCTTTGGCGAAAGACCGACGGAACGGGCGCGGAGACTACCGGGCCTTCTTCTTGTGCCGGTTCTTGCGCAGGCGCTTCTTGCGCTTGTGCGTCGCAATCTTGTGACGCTTGCGCTTACGACCGCAGGGCATGGGCTCGAAGGGTGGGTTGGAGGTTCGGCAGCGCCGCGGACCGTGAGGCGAACCGGGTTCGAGACTTCGGTTCAGTCAGCCGCAGACAATTAATATAGCCCTTTCGAACCCCTCGCCGCAAACGATTCCCCCCGCAGCCACGGTTGAAGATCGCGGCAAGAATGCCAGACCGCGCCTATCTTCCCGAAAATCCGAACCGGGAATCGCTCTTTCGATTCTCCAGAGCCATGATGGAAAGCGCCCGGCCGCTGCAGACCGCGGGGCCGTTCCGATACGTCGAATGGGGGGCAGAGGTCGGGGAGCGTGCCCCCGTCAGCGTGCTCCTGCTGCACGGCATGATCGGGGGCCCCGGGAATTGGGACGCGACGGCCTCGGCGCTGGCGGCCGCGGGCTGCAGGGTGCTGGTGCCGCGCCTCCCCGTATTCGAGCGCGCCGCAGGCGAAGCCACGGTCGTGGCGTTGGCGCACTGGACGGCGTCCTTCCTGGACGAAATGGGCATCGAGCGCGTCGTCGCGGTCGGCAACTCGCTCGGGGGCCACGTCGCGACGCTGCTCTGCCTCGAACACCCGCACAGGGTGGACGGCCTCGTGCTGCTGGGATCGAGCGGAATAGACGAACTCGACATGGGTGCCACGTCTTTTCGGCGTCGGGACCGCGCATTCCTGCGGGAGAGGGCCGAGATCACGTTCCACGACCCCGTGCACGTCACCGAACGGCTGCTCGACGAGATCGTGGCCGTGATCGACGACCGGACGAAGGCGCTCTCGATACTCGGGCTTGCCAGGTCGGTCAAGCGGGAAACGGTCACGGATCGGCTCGGGCAGATCGCCGTGCCGACGCTCGTCGTCTGGGGTCGGCAGGATCGGGTTACGCCGCCGGCGGTCGCCGAAGCGTTCGCCTCGGGTATTCGAGGGGCGCGCCTCGAGTGGATCGACCGGTGCGGGCACGCGCCGATGATGGAGCACCCCGAAGCGTTCCACCGTCTGCTCACGGCGTTTCTGCTGCAGTTCGTTGGGTGATCCGGCACCCGGCGCGACCCCTCGTCGTATCCTCCGGCGCCATGCCCCCCCGTCCGGACCATAGCTCCCTGGCCGCGCGCTCCACGCTGTTCGCCGTGGCATGCGCGCTCGTGTGGGCGGGCTGTGCCCCCGTCGTCACGGCACCGTACCGGGACTTCGAGGACGCGCGGTTCGAGTCGCGCATCGGCATGGTGCGGGATACGCTCGACCTGCCGGGGCGCACCCGGAGGGCGCTCGAGGCGGCCGGGTGGACCACGCGCGCGGGGGTGGTCGACGCGCTCGTCCGCACCGATCCGAGACCCCTGCGCCCGTGGGGGTTGTACGTGACGGAGGTCGAACTCGAGGCGCTGCCGCTGTCCGGAGGCCACGTACGCGTGCTCGTGCACCCCTATCGCCGGTGGATATTCGGCGGAAGGCGCAAGGTACCCTACCTGCGACGCGGTCTATCGAACGAAATCCTGCGAGATCTGGCGCCTGCGATGCGCGCAGAGGGTCTCGTCGTGCTGGGAACGCCCGCCGAACGGGACCGCAGGGCGGGGGCCCGCTGATCGATCGCGCGGGGACGAAACTTGTGACCACCCGGGCCATTCAATCCCCCGTGACCGTTTCGCGGTCGCGTTCTTTCTCTCGATGGGGATGTTCCGGCTTCGACGGGTGGCTTGTGACGCAGGCTGCGTGTCGAGATGCCTGGCACGCTCGTAAATCCTGCCAGGAACCAGAAAAAGCGAACGACTACGCGTACGCGATGGCGGCTTAAGGCCGCCGTCTGTCTCCCGCCGCGCCCTGTCCGTGGGTCGGCGACGAGGCATCATCTTTAACGGACTGGTCGCCACGACACCGGCTGAGTACCGGGCGACAAGAACCAACCAGCCTTTGATCCACGGTCGCCTCGCCGAGCGGCAATGGTCGTGGATCGAGATCCAATAGCCCGGCTATGCACGTAGACGCCTGACGGTACATCCATTCGGACCCGGGTTCGACTCCCGGCATCTCCACATCGACAGGAAGGCGGCCCCCCCACGCGGGAAGGCCGCCTTTTCTGTTTCATGACGCCGGGTGGCCGGAGTCGCCGACCGGCGACGACGCGTCGCGGCGCCGTCGCCCGTTCAGCGCGGAGCCCGCACGATCGCACGGGTCGAGACCCCGGTCGCCGTCGAGACCCGCACGAAGTAGGGCCCCGCCGGGAGCCCGGCGCCTTCGACGGAGACCGAGGTCTCGCCTTCGGGCACGGTCCCGTCGAACGGGGTGGCCACGCGGCGTCCGAGCACGTCGAACACCTCCACGCGGGCGGTCCCGGCCGGCGCGGTGAAGCGGATCTCGGCCGACGCGTCGAACGGGTTCGGCCACGCCTCGATGAGGCCCGCATCCGACGGCACGTCGGGCCGCTCGGTCGCGACGCCGCTCGTTCCGAGCATCCATACGCCCATCGTGTAGGAGCGCATGTAGATGGCGCCGCCGGGGCCGTCGGCGAAGCCTTCGGCATCCCTGGGCGAAGGGAAACCGGTCCAGAACTCCTCGAGCGTGGTTCCGAGATCTGCCGACCGGTAGAGCCGGCCGATGCCGCCGCTGATCCAGAGCGTCCCGGACGAATCGAGATGGACTCCTCGAGGGCTGATCGGAATGTCGACGAACGACCAGGTCACGCCGTTGTCCGTGGAGCGGAACAGGAACCTGGATACCGTCGCGACGATGGTTCCCGTGGTGGTGCGCGTGAGATGCTGGACCGCAAGTTGCGTGGGAGGGGCGAATCTCGGGTCGAGCGTCGGGAAGTTGTCGATGCGCGTCCACGTCTGCCCCTTGTCGGCGGTGCGCCAGAGCCCGTTGTAGCCGGCGGCCAGCACGCTGCCCGTGGGCTCCGCGACGAGGCTGTTGACGCCGATGTTGCCTCCGTCCGGAGACGTCACCCGCGTCCACGCGGCCCCTTGGTTCTCGGAACGATAGATCGCGCTGTTGGTCTTCCGCTTGTACCACGTACCGTCCGATGACGCGAGGATCTGCTCCAGATCGCCCTGGACACCGGTCCCGTTCAGCTTGGTCCAGGTCACACCCCCGTCGGTCGAACGGTATACGCCCGGGCCGGACGCGGAAAGGAGCACGCCGCCCGTTTCCTCGAAATCATAGGTCCACGTGGCGAGATTGTTGACCCAGGTCCACGTCGTGCCGTTCCACCGGTGGATACCGGCGCTCGTGCCGGCGAGCAGGGTGCCGTCAAGGAGTGCATGCAGGGAAAGGACCTGCGAGAACGGCGTGCCCGACTCCTGCCAGGTCGTTCCGCCGTCGTCGGAGCGCACGAGCCCGTAGCCGTCGTTGCCCGAGAGAATCGCGCCGGTCCGGGTCTGGTGGAGTACCCGCGCGGGGCGAAGGCTGGGCAGCATGGTGATGCGCCACGGCGCGAAGGTCGTGCCTCCGTCGCTGGTCAGTGCGCCGCCCGAACCGTTTCCGACCATCACCCGGCCGTCCTGGAGCGCCAGGAGCGAATGCCAGACCTGGGACGAATAGGTGAGGGTCCACGTGAGGCCGCCGTCGTCGGACGTGGACAGCCCGCCTCCTTCGGCCTTCAGGAGCCGTCCGCTCGGGAAAACGTGAAATACGTCGCTGTTGCCGAAGGGATGGGCCAGCGGCTCCCAGGTGACGCCGTCGTCCGTGGAGCGGCGCAGCACGTTCTGCAACCGTCCGGTCGCCCAGATCGTGTTTCCGCTCACGTAGAGCTTGCCGGCGCCGTCGGTCGGCGGAAGTTGCACCCACGTTGCCCCGCGGTCCACGGAACGGTAGATCGAGTAGGCCGTGGAGGCGAGGAAGGTGCCGGCTGCGGTTTCGACGGCCTCTTCCACCGCACCCGGGTACCCGGGACTCGAGACTTCCGCGACCTGCGTCCAGTTCTCGCCGTCCGTGGAGCGGAACAGGCCCGGTCCGAACAGGAAGACCGAGCCGTCGGCGGTGGTCATCAGCCTCGAGACCGCGTTGGCGGCTATGCCGGTCGGCGACGGAGTGTTCAGGAAGTGGTTCGCCAGCGTCCAGGTGCGCCCGTCGTCCGTCGACCGGACGAGCAGCGTGCCACCCGAAGCGAGCAGGGTACCGTCGGGCAGCTCGACCAGGTTCTCGTAGGTACCTCCGAACGGCCCGTCGAGGGAGCGCCAGACCGGGACCTGGGCCAAGGAAGGCAGCGCGGCGAGCAGGCCGGCCAGCAACAGGGGCGCGACGCGGCGCCGCGAGGGCGCACGCAGTCCGAAGACGGAGGGCATGGTTCGGGGTGTCTGGAATCCTGGGGGGCAGCGATGCGGCCAAGTATCCCGAACCGGGGTCGTTCGGACAATACGGAGTCGGGGCATTTTCCCGTACCCTCCAACTGCCCGGTCACCACGCTCCAGCCCCCCGGGACATCACCCTTTCAGGGCCCAAAACATGGTAATGTGGGGCGAAATTCCAAATTCGCACCCGTCTGCGCCCGGCCTGCGTCCTCCGAACGAACGCGCAGGGAGTGCCGACAGCTCCAGGCTCACCCGGGCTGAGGCCGAGTCCCCGACGGGCGAACCAGCGCCCAGGCGAGGGCGCAGTACGCGGCCAGCAGCGCGAGTTCGATCGGCCAGACGGCCAGAGCGGGGACGTAGGTCCAGGCGACGAGCACGACGACGGCGGTGCCCGAGAGCGTGAGCGCGCGGCCCCAGGCATACGGTACCCGGTAGCTGCGTTGGACCAGCGCCAGCAGTACGAGCGCCATGACCGCATACGCCGCCGTGGTCGCCCATGCCGCCGCGATCATCCCGTGGGTCGGAACGAGGGTCGCGTTGATGATCAGCGCGACGGCGCTGCCGGCCAGGGTGCACTGGACGAAGTATCGCGTCGTGTTCGTGATGTAGGCCCCGGCCGAGAAGTGGTAGTACCAGGCCTGGAACGCATAGCCGGCGAGCGCGACCGGCACGATCGAAAGCCCGACCCAGTAGGGCTCGGCGATGAGCCGGCGCCCACCCGGAAGCGGAAACGCGACGAGTTCGGCCGCGAAAAAGCTCGTGGCGAGCAGCACCGCGCCGAGGGCGGCCGTCAGGACCAGGAAGATGCGGGCAAAGAGCTGTGGCGCGTCCTCGTCCTTCGCGTGCTGCAGGAAGAACGGCTGCCACGCGAAGCGGAACATCTGCGCGCCCAGGGCCATGACGATGGCCAGCTTGACCATGCCGCCGTACGTGCCGACCACGAAATCGGTCGCGGCGTCCGGATCGCCGGCGGTCGCTGCGGCCAGCGTCTCGGCCGGCATCGAGGAGCCATACAGCGCTAGCGCCTGATCCGGGGGCATCAGCTTGAGAAAGAAGCGGTTTATGCTCTCGGTGATCGCATAGCCCAGGCCACCCGGGAGGAACGGCAATGCGAAGCGCAGCATGGGCTTCCACGCCGTGCGGTCGAAGGCGGCGCGCAGCCGGCCGGCGAGTACGGGCGTCAGCAGGGCCAGTTCGACCGCCGACGCCGCGACGTTCGACACGAGTACGGCTTCCACACCCCAGCCGCGGAAGACGATCAGCCAGACGTTGAGCCCGACGTTGACGGCGACGTTGACCGACCGGACGAAGGCGAAGTACCAGGGCCGATTCTGCAGGCGAAGTTCGGCGAACGGAACCACGATCAGCGTGTCGAGAAGCAGGATGACCGCCGCATAGCCGAGAAGTCCCGAATACACGTCGGCAAGCCCGATTCCGGGCGCGACCAGGTTCCGACCGAACCAGAGGAAGGCCGAAAAGACGAGCGAGGTACCCGCCAGCGACCAGAAGGCCGTGCTGAAGACGCGGATCCGCCCGTCGTCGTCCGAGGCCGAGGCCGCGAACTTCAGGTAGGCCGACTCCATCCCGTATTGGTACAGGATGTTGAGGAAGACGAATGCCGCGTAGATGACGATGACGGGCGCGTATTCGTCGGGCAGGAAGACCTGCGAATAGAACGGGAACAGGAGGAAATTGACCGCACGCGCGAGGATCGACGAGAGACCGTAGATCGCGGTCTCGGACGCGAGCTTGCGAAGGCGGTTGGCCATGCGAGGGCGGGGATCGGGGCGGGCTGACCGGTACCCGGCTCAGCGGGATCGCCGAACCAGGTGGTCCACGGCCAGCCGGTATCCGTCCGTGCCGAGGCCGGCGACGAGCCCGACGCACGCCGCCGCCGTCATCGAGTGGTGGCGGAATCGCTCCCGGGCGTACACGTTGGAGATGTGCACCTCCACGACGGGTACCGGGATCGCGGCGATGGCGTCGCGCAGGGCGATCGACGTGTGGGCGTAGGCGGCGGGGTTGAACACGATGCCGTCCACGCGTGCCCGCTGCAGCGTGTCGACCAGTTCTCCCTCGTGGTTCGACTGCGCGAACGAGAAGGTGACCTGCGGAAACGCGGTCTGCAGGTCGCGCTCGATGTCGGCGAGGGAGGCTGATCCGTAGACCGAGGGTTCCCGGGTGCCGAGCAGGTTCAGGTTGGGGCCGTTCAGGACGAGGATCTTCATCGCGGCGCGGGGCGGTTCGCCGCGCAGTATACGGCAGACGCCCCTGCGCGGCGGCCGGCCGGGGGTCCCGGAAAAAACGAAGAGCGCCCGGCCCCGCTGCCACGTAGGGCCGGACGCTCTCCTGCCGGGAGCAACCGGAAAGGGCTCGCAGGAACCCACGTTCGGGTTCGGTGCGATTCGGTATATTTCGCGAGGCGGCGCGTGGGCGCCTTGCTCGCGTTGCGAAAGATCGTGTACGAAAGATAGCAAGTTGTGTACAACATTGCACAGTTTCGCGAAACTTTTTCTGCTGCGGAACCTGAATAGTCTCCCAATCCACCCACGCCGATGAAAGAGCGTCTCCTCACGCTGTCCGAAGCCGCCGAGCGACTGGGTGTTCACCCGGCAACCGTTCGCAGGTGGGCCGACAAGGGGGAAATCGAGGTACGAGTGACGGCAGGCGGACACCGCCGCTTTCCTGAATCGGCGGTAGAGCGCATGGCGGGTGGGCCTTCGGCCGTCTCGACGATCTCCGGGCCCGGACTCCCCGTCGGTGGTCCCGGCTCGGTTCCGGCCGCGCTCGAGCAAAGGGCGATCACCGCCACGCGAAGCGAGATCCGCCACCACGCCGATGAGAGCTGGATGGCGAACCTGAGCGAGGCCGAACGCGAGGAGAAACGCCTGCTCGGCCGACGTCTCGTCGGTCTCATGATGCAGTATCTCTCGCGGGACGATGACGACGGGCACGAGCTGCTCTCCGAAGCGCGCGCGATCGGAAGGCTTTACGCCCGCACGGCGCGGCAATCGGGCGTCGAGCTGGCCGACGCGCTGAAGGCCACGATGTTCTTCCGCGACAACCTCGTGGAGACGGCCATCCTGCTCCCGGAAACCACCAGGGGCCGTCCGGACGCCTCGTCGAGGGTATACCGCCGCATCAACGAGTTTCTCAACGCGGTCCAGCTGGCGGTGGCCGAAGTCTACGACGCGCCGCGAGGAGCGGCCGAGAAAGGAACCGGGGCATGAGCCGGGGACGCGTTCTGGTCGCCATGAGCGGCGGCGTGGATTCCTCGGTCGCCGCCGTCCTGCTGCACGAGCAGGGCTACGAGGTGGTCGGCATCACGATGAAGACGTGGGACTACGCGTCGAGCGGCGGTGCGGGCGGAAAGCAGGTCGGATGCTGCACGCTCGAATCGATGAACGACGCGCGGGCGGTCGGGATACGCCACGGGTTCACCCACTTCATCATCGACATCCGCGAGGAGTTCGGCGACTGGGTCATCGAGCGCTTCACGTCGGAGTACATGGCCGGCCGCACACCCAACCCGTGCGTGCTCTGCAACACGTACATCAAGTGGGCGGCCCTGCTGCGGCGCGCCGACCAGCTCGACTGCGAGTTCATCGCGACCGGCCACTACGCGCGGCTGCGCCGTGACGCATCGGCCGGTCGGCACGTGCTGATGCGGGGGCTCGACACGTCGAAGGACCAGTCGTACGCCCTGTGGGGGGTGGCGCAGGAGCACCTGGCGCGCACCATTTTTCCGCTCGGAACCTACGAGAAGCCCGAAATCCGGCGCATGGCTGCCGAATTCGGGCTCGAGCACGTCGCCGCGAAGCCCGATTCGTACGAGATCTGCTTCGTGCCCGACAACGACTACCGGCGCTTCCTCAGGGACCGCGTGCCGGACCTCGCCGAGCGCGCGGGGCCCGGACCGTTCGTGCGCTCGGACGGAACGCGCGTCGGCACGCACGAAGGCTACCCGTTCTACACCATCGGGCAGCGGCACGGGCTGGGGCTCGCGACCGGAGAGCCGATCTACGTGACGGGCATCGACCCCGACACCAACACCGTGACGGTCGGGCCGGCGGACGAGCTCTTCGCGCAGCGCCTGGTGGCCGACGGCGTCAACTGGATCCGTTCGGCCGGTCTCGACGGCGAAATCGAGGCGACGGGCAAGATCCGCTACAAGGACCACGACGAGCCGTGCCGCGTGGCGCCGGTCGGACCGGATGCGATCGACGTGCGGTTTGCCGTCCCGCGGCGGGCGGTGACCCCGGGACAGGCGGTGGTGCTGTACGACGGGGAGGACGTGCTCGGAGGGGCCTGGATCCGGCGGGTGGTCGAGTCTGAAGCCGTGTGACGCGCCCTGCCGTTTAGCCCGGGCCGTTCGTGTCGATACCCGGGGTAGACCCGCGACCACGCCCGTGCCGCCCGAAGATTCCGCCAAGGAAACCCCCCTCACCCTGCTGAACCACGACCTGCGCACGCCGCTCGCGGCGGTCGTCGGCCTGGCCCAGGTGTTGGAAGAGGAGGTCAGCGATCCGCGGCTTCGTCCGCTGGTCTGCCTGCTGCGCGAGTCGAGCGACCGGCTCAGGGGCGAGGTCGAGCACCTGCTGGACCACGTGGACGACGACGCGGCCGAACGCCTGGCGCGGCGCGCCGCCTGAACCCGCTTCAGGATCGACGCTTGCGCACGATCGCGAACGCCATTTCGAGCGCCTGTTCAGCGTTCAGGCGCGGATCGACCTGGCTCTTGTACGCTCGCGTAAGGTCGCTTTCGGCCAGTCCGCCCGCTCCGCCCACGCACTCGGTCACGTTCTCGCCCGTCAGTTCGAGGTGCACGCCGCCCAGCGTGGAGCCCTGGCGTTCGTGGATATCGAACGCGAGTTCCAGCTCGGCGCGAACCGCCTCGAAACGCCGGGTCTTGAGCCCCGCGTCGGTCGTTTCGGTATTGCCGTGCATGGGGTCACAGCTCCAGAGCACCGTGCGCCCTTCGGCCCGGACCGTCTCCACGAGGCGCGGAAGCGCGGCTTCCACTTTCGATGCGCCGAACCGCGTGATCAGGGTAAGCCGGCCCGGTTCGGCATTCGGGTCGAGAATGCGCACCAGCGATCGCAGCGTGGACGGCTGGGTGTCGGGACCCACCTTGATCGCGATCGGATTGGCGATTCCGCGCATGTACTCGACGTGCGCGCCCTCGGGCTCGCTCGTGCGCAGCCCGATCCACGGGAAGTGCGTGCCCAGGTTGTAGGTGCCCGGGCGGCCGGCCACGGCGCGCGTCAGGGCCTGTTCGTACGGGAGGAGCAGCGCTTCGTGCGAGGTGAACATGTCGACGCGCTCGAGGCCGGCGCCCGCCGCAGTACCCGAGACGGTCGCCATGAATCGCAGCGCGTCCAGGATGCCGTCGACCAGCGCCTGGTACTCCCGGCGCAGCCCGTCGTGGCGAACGAAACCCAGGTCCCAGTTCTCGGGGTGCCTAAGGTCGGCGAATCCGCCGTCCACGAGCGCCCGCATGTAGTTCAGCGACATCGCCGAAACGCCGTAGGCCTCCAGCATGCGCCGCGGATCGGGCGTCCGGGCCGCGGCATGCGGCTCGGGACCGTTGACGATATCGCCCCGGTACGAGGGCAGTTCCGTTCCGCCCACCGATTCGAAGTCGGCCGAGCGGGGCTTGGCGTACTGGCCGGCAAACCGCCCGACACGAACGACGGGCAGGCGCAGCCCGTGGATGAGCACGAGGCTCATCTGCAGCAGCACCTTCAGCCGATTCGTGATGATCTCGGGCAGGCACTCGTCGAACCGCTCGGCGCAGTCTCCGCCCTGCAGCAGGAAACGCCGACCGGCGGCCGCATCGGCGAGATGGGCGCGCAGGGCGTCGACTTCCCACGAGGTGACGAGAGGCGGTCGGGTGCGCAATTCCCGCACCACGTCCTCGACCGCCGCCGGATCGGGATACGGCGGAAGCTGCAGCGCGCGCTGCTCGCGCCACGAATCGGGACGCCAGGTGCGGGCGAGGACGGCCTCGGGCATGCGGATCTCCAAAGGACCCCGCGTACGCCGCGTGCCCGCCCCACGTTTCCCGGTGCCCGCGACCTCGCCGCGTCAGCCCGCCGTATGGGCCACGAATTCTACTCGGCTTCGTGCTCCTCCGGACCCGGTACCGGCACTTCGTTCGCCCCCCGTTTCCTGCGATCCCTGAATACGTCGCGCGTCTCGCGCAACTGCCGCTCGGCCGCTTCGAGCGCCGACTGCACCGTCGTGGCGACCTGGTCGCCCTTGGCGATGGCGGCGATGTTCTTCGGGCGGTGATACAGCACGACACGGGCCTGGAACGCGTGCTTCGTCCGACTCGCGTCGAGCGGCTTGACCGCGACCGATACACCCGTGATATCCGTGTGACCCTTCATCCAGGACGAAACCCGCCGTTCGATGCGTCGCTTGACCGCCGGGGCGAGTTCGATACCGTCCTCGTGAAGTTCGATGGGGGAAGCGTTAGCTACCATGAGCACTCCATTGGTGAGCCTACCCGTAAGATCGGCCCGATTGCCGCGAATGCAAACGGGCCGGGTCGCGGAATGCTGTAGGTCGGTTCCCGTCAGAGCGCCGTGGCGTAGAGTTCGCCGTACTTCCGCCGCACGTACCCCAGCCACGGTGAGGCATCGAGACCCGATCCGGTCGATGCCTCGAGAATCCGGCCCGCCGTGCGCCGACGGCCCCAGCGGTGCACGTGTTCACGCATCCACGCGAGAAGCGGGCCGAAATCTCCCCGCCGCACCGCGTCGTCGAGGTCCCCCAGGTCCCGCACGGCCGCGTTCCAGAGCTGGACGCTCGCCAGGTTGCCGAGCGCGTAGGTCGGAAAGTAGCCGAGGATTCCGCTCGACCAGTGGATGTCCTGCAGGCAGCCGTCGGCGTCGTTCGGCGGCCGGATGCCGAGATAGTCTTCCATCGCCGCGTTCCACGCCTCGGGCACGTCCTTCACCGCGAGCGAGCCCTCGACGAGCCGCGTTTCGAGCTCGAAACGCAGCATGATGTGGAGATTGTAGGTCACCTCGTCGGCCTCCACGCGGATGCAGCTCGGCTGTACGCGGTTCACGGCCCTCCAGAACGACTGCGGCGTCTGGTCGGACGTCGCCTCCGGGAATGCGGCCCGGAGGTCGGCGAAGCGCCCCTCCCAGAAGGGCAGCGACCGGCCGACGAGGTTCTCCCAGAGCCGGGACTGCGACTCGTGCATGCCGAGCGAGGTGCCGTCGGCGAGCGGCGTGCCCTCGAGTGCCCGGTCGATGCCCTGCTCGTACATCCCGTGCCCGGCCTCGTGCAGGCTTCCGAAAAAGGCCGACGGGAAGAAGCGCCCGTCGAACCGCGTGGTCACGCGCACGTCATCGATCGAGAAGGACGTCGTGAAGGGGTGCGCCGACACGTCCTGCCGTCCGCGACTGAAATCGTACCCGATCTGCGCCAGGATCGTCTCGGTCAGCCCGCGCTGCGCGTCGACGGGGTACGCGCGGAAAAGCACCCGGTCATCGATCGGCGGCGCGGCGGCCATGGCCTGCACGATCGGAACGAGCCGGGTGCGGAGGTCGCCGAAGACACGGCGCAGTTCGGCCGTCGTCATGCCCTTCTCGTACTCCTCGACGAGCGCGTCGTACCGGTGCTCCGGGTACCCCAGCGCCTCGGCGCGCTCGATGCACAGCGCCACGATCGTCCCGAGGTGCGGCGCGAACCGTCTGAAATCGTTGTCGCTGCGTGCCTTCTGCCAGCCTTCCCGCGCCAGCGAGGTCTCGCGGGCGAAACGGGCCACGAGATCCGACGGCACCCGGCGCGCCCGGTCGAAGTCCTCCCGCACCACGCGCACGAGGTCGGCGTCGATTTCGGTCCCGGGACGCGCGCCGTCGAGCAGGCTGCCGGTCTCGTCCGAGGTGAACAGCTCGTGCGCCAGTTCCTGCAGGGTGGCCAGTTGGCGGGCCCGGGCTTCGGTCCCGCCGGAGGGCATGTACGTTTCCTGGTCCCAGTCCAGCACCGCGGCCGCGGCGTGCAGGTCCTTGATGCGGGCGAGGCGGGTCTTGAGGCGGTCGATTGACACGGGACGGCTTTCGGGGTTATTTTCAGCGTTCTTGGAACGCGGCGTTTCGAGCGCCGCCTCCTGCCGGCCAATGTAGCTCAGTTGGTAGAGCAGCTCATTCGTAATGAGCAGGTCATCGGTTCGAGTCCGATCATTGGCTCCGGGCACCGCGTCGACGGCCGCCTGATCGAACGCCCCTTCCGGGATCGGGAGGGGCGTTTGCCTTTTGCCGGCAGCTGAATCCGAAAATGCGGCTCGGTGGTCGGCGATAGGCTACGTCGAGACCGGTCGGACTGCGATTCCGCTCAACGATCGCCGGCCGCGACCTCGGTGCGGGTCCACATCATGCGCAGTCGGACGGTGACGCTCGCCCCTGTGATTCCGCCGGCGATGCCCCCGAGAAGAGCTCCCAGCACGGTACTCGAGGCGAGCCGAGTCTGCTCCGCCATGGCAGTCCCGGCAGAGCATCCTATTACGTCGAACACGTGACCTTCGCACGGGTCCGGTTTGTGCGACGAAGCGATCAGGTTTCCTGCAATGGCTCCCACGGCCACGCCCAGCATGGCGATCCCGATGGTCTGTCCCAGGTCCCCTCCGGAGGTCTGCTCCACCAGGATGCCCGATACCTGATCCCAGGGCTGCCGTTCGAGAAAAGAGGAGGCACTTTCCGGGGCGCTGCCGGGGTCGGGCGGGAGCCGCTGTACGATTTCGTCACGGACGTCGGTCCACGTGGGCACCTCGCCAGCCGTGAAGGTGCGGCTTCGCGCGGCCGCCGCCCTGGCCGCCCTTTGAACGCCCGGATTGGCAGACTGCGGCGGGTTCGCGGGGAGAACGGATGACGAATCCATGGCTGGTGGTGACGGTCTTCGGATCCGCGCCGCCAGGATGCCTCCCTTGTCAGCCGCAGCAATCACCTGGATGGCTTCCTCCCGGTTTGGCGGCAGGGTGAACTGGCGGGTCGTGGTACAGGCCGGGAGCAGCAGGAGCGCGAGGGTTGCCGCGTTGCGGCACGCGGCCAGGGTCAGGCTTTTCATCGGTGCGTCCGGGTTGACCAGGATGACCATCGGCCGGAGCAGGGTCTCCGGCGTCCTGTGGTCATGGTAGCCCCCGTCCAACCGGGCGATCGGGACATCCATCCCTGACGTCCGGGACATCGGCCGACCGGAGCCGCAAGGCGGGCTGCGCGTTACACTGGTATCCGCGCAATCATGCCCCCCCAAGCCGAAATCGACGTGCACGGCCTCACGGTCACCGAGGCCATGAAGGCCATTACGAAGGCCGCCCATGCGGCCATCGGGCGGGGCGAACTGTCGCTCGTCGTGATCCACGGCCTGGGTGCCGACGACCCGTCGTCGATCCGCGGGCGCCTTCGGCACGAGGCCGAGAACCACTGGGACGCCCGCGGCTGGCGCATCCTCGAGACGGCCGGCGGCGGACGGACGGTGATCTACTTCCCGATCTGCTGATCCGGGCGGGTCATTCCGACGGGCGCGCGGCGTCCAGCCGCGCCACGTCGGCCTCGGCGGCCAGGTACCCGAACGCGGCCCAGTATTCGCCCTCCAGCACGCCGCGGAAGAGGTCGAGCGCGCGCGCCGTGTCGCCTTCCGCCAGGTGCCAGTTGCCGACTCCGTAGCCCTGGGTGGCGAGGTCGAGGGCGTCGGCATTG